>JAHFNJ010000009.1 GCA_023267375.1 Candidatus Nomurabacteria bacterium
TTGATGAAGTCATGACTCCAAAACTTGCATCAGGAGTTTTCTCAAAAGATGGTAAGAAAAATATGTATGCGTATGAAGAAGAGTGGAAAGCACTCCTTGAAGAAAAGTACCCGGATGATGACAAAGTTGTCGGACAAGGAATGGACTATTTGAATGAAGCCATCGACAAGATCGTGCATGAAGGCGCGCTCAAGGAAAACAAACGTGCTGATGGTCGCGCAATGGATGAGGTACGAAACATTTTTGCGCAGGCAGGTGGTGTGTCGCCAGTGTTACACGGTTCAGGAATTTTCTACCGCGGCGAGACGCACGTCCTCTCCACACTCACCTTGGGCGGACCGGATGACATGTACAAGCTCGATGGTATGGAAGTACGTGGTGACAAACGTTTCATGCATCATTACAATTTTCCTCCATACTCTGCCGGTGAAACAGGTCGCATGGGCGGGCTCAATCGTCGTGAACTTGGTCACGGCATGCTCGCGGAAAAAGCGCTCGTACCAGTTATTCCAAGCAAGATGGATTTCCCGTACACCATTCGTCTCGTTTCAGAATCAATGGCATCAAACGGTTCGACCTCACAAGCATCAATCTGCGGCTCATCAATCGCACTCATGGATGGTGGCGTACCGATCAAGCGACCAGTGGCTGGTCTTGCACTCGGTGTAATGATTGATGAAAAAGATGAAAGCAACTATAAAATACTTTCCGATATTCAGGGACCAGAAGACCACCACGGCGATATGGATTTCAAAGTGGCTGGAACACGTGAAGGCGTTACTGCACTGCAGCTTGATATTAAAGTCGGTGGCATTCCTGTTTCTATTTTGAAAGAAGCACTCGTGCAAGGAAAAGAAGCTCGCTTGAAAATTCTCGATGTGATTGAAAAAGAAATTCCTGCACCACGCGCAGACATTTCTCCAAATGCGCCAAAGATTTTGATTATGAAAATTAAGACTGATCAGATCGGTCTCGTGATCGGCGGGGGAGGCAAAACCGTGAATGGTATCAAAGACAAGACCGGTGCTGAAATTACCCTTGAAGACGATGGCACGGTATTCATCACGGGTAAAAATGGCTCTGCAGAAGCCGCGAAGAAAATGGTGGAAGCAATCGTCAAAGAGTGGAGAGTCGGCGATATGGCAGAAGGCGAGGTGGTAAAGATCTTGGAAATCGGCGCGGTTGTAGCACTCTCTGATTACACTGATGGTCTCGTCCATATTTCTGAAATCGCACCATTCCGGATAAATAAAGTAACAGACGTGTTGCAAGAAGGAGTGAAGGTTCCGGTCAAAGTCATTGCAATCGATAAAGAACGCGGCCGCATTTCGCTTTCGATTCGTGAAGCGAATAAAGACTTCATTAAGAATCCGTACCCACCTGCAACACCAAAACCAACACCCCCACCAGCGGCTCAGTAAGAAAAGAAAAACCCCTTCCCGAATTCGGGAAGGGGTTTTTGTTTTAGACTATCCTGATGATAGTTACAGTTTGTACTCAAATTCGAGCACCACACCGACACAACCAAGGTGTCCATTGTGCAGATCAGAATTGAACTCAAGAAATGGTAAGAAAGAAACTTCATAGTGTTCTTTTTCGAATAGCTGAACGATCCGTTTGACACCAATGCCTGCACGGCCTTGATGCTGCACATCTCCTTCTACTGCCTGCTCCTCATGCTCAACCACTTCGTGAGGTTCAGCAAACGACCACGAATAGTAGCCGTAGATTTCCCAGCGATTACCAACGATCACAGCAGGGAATACACGGAGTATTTTTTCATGGAGACCGTACCATATTCCATAACGTGCATGAGTACGGACAAAAGTTGCACCAAAGAATACATTGCCTTCGGTTTCAATTTTTTTCCAATTGGTAGGAGAACCGATTACAAACATTCCTTCTGGAATAGCACCAAGAAGTAACTTTGTCTTTGGATCGTGCTCGGCCGAATCCTGAGCGTTAACAAGAAAAGCAGCACCAAGTGCCGCAGCGAGTAAGAGAACTTTTTTCATAAGCAATGCGTTTTCTATTTTAGATGAATGGATTAAATTTTCAGCTATAGTACATGAATCATGGTATTTGGTCAAACAAAAAATCGAAAGCCGATTCGTAATGAACCGGCTTTTTTAATACACTAATTATTTTTAAACCACCTTAGGCAATGGACGATATAAATCGTGTCTAATTTTATAAAAGGGTAATACACGATCATCAACAGTAAAGTCCTTGAGAAGATCTGCATGCCCTCCTTCACTGGAATCTAATTCGATATGGCGCTCCAGATAATACCGAAATGTGTGCAGACCGGGGATTGACGAAAGATCTGTCTCAAGAATCTTTGAGAAAATTCTGTGCAATTCTTGCTCACGTGAAACGATACTCATAATACGGACATCCTCCGGTAATTTGCGAACTCGGGCAAGATAGCGTTCCCCAGATTCAATCACAGAACGCGGACACAATTCTCTTATTCCATACTTTTCGATAAAGTGAACCAAAAATTCCCAGTGGTCTCCAGTACGATTGTAGTCTTCAAAAACAAGATTATTGGTTTGCAATTCACCCTTTGCCATCTCTCGGAACAAGTCAGGGTGACGGGGGATTGCAATTCGAAGTGTTTCCGCAAACTCAATTGCAGAATAACTACTTGCAACCATTATTGACGGTGGCTCAATTTTTTGAACAAGAGCAGCGATGTCTGCTACTTCTTTTTTGTACTGATATTCTATTTTCATTTTTTCCTCCTTTTTTAATTGGACACTTTGTGTGACCAGCTGGATCACGCAAAGATAAAAAAGGGTAGTTGCTATTTAGAAATAATATGTACTTTTTTTTAGTACATGTCAATAAAAAACCTTGTAAAATAAGGATATTATGTCCTTTTAGTATGAATAAGTGCTACCCAAAATTGACTCTTTGCCTTGTATTATATACACTTATATCTGTTCTTATTTTTAGAACAAACTATGCTTGAAAATGACCTCAAAAAACTAGATTTCTCGGAGAATCTTACAAAAATTTACATGACTATACTGCGACTTGGGGCGTCTCGAGCAGGTGATGTGCTTAAGGAAACAAAGCTCCAGCGAAGTGTTGTGTATGCCGGATTGGAAGAATTAGTCGAAAGAGGGCTTATTTCCAAGACTTTAGTGAAAGGAGTAGCCCAATTTACCCCAAACGACCCAACTTCTCTTGTTAGTGAAGCCGAAGAAAAAAAGCTTCTCGCGCAAAAAATAGCAGTCAGCTTGAAAAAGTTCCAAGCAGTCAGTAATCGAGAAGCGCGACTGTACGAGGGAAGTGATATTATTGAACAAGTTTCAGACAAAAGCTTAGCAACAGAAAATGGGGAAACGGTTTACTTCCTTGGCCCATCAAAGTTTGGAGTTCAATCAAATCTTGATTCATACTGGAGGCGCTACCATCGCGAAAGAGTAAAGAAGGGGATTTTATGTAAAATACTGTACGATAAAAATACCCCGAGGAACACCGTTGATGAACGAAACAAGCTCGAAGGATGTGAAGCGAAGTACATGCCATTTGGAATAGACCAACCGATGTGGATGTTGATTTTTGAAGATACTGTAGCAATGGTTATACCAGGGGACGAGCCACCGATAGCGTTTGTCATCAAAAGTAAACAGACCGCGGAAGGATTTAAAAACTATTTTGAATATCTGTGGAAACAGGTAGAATAACAACATATGGGAATCGAACAACAACACAATACTGACTACAATATTCCAGGAATAACAAAGGGTGGGGCAGAACCAAAACCAATGCCTCCTGTTGAGCCGACAGAACAACCTATAAAAAAAGCTGTTCCGATCATCGAAACATATGCAGGGGATATGGCTCAAGCAATCGGAGCCGACGAAGGTGCTGCAATCAAGCAGGTGCTTGCTGAGGAAAAAAAACGCGAAATCGAAGAAGCAGCGACCTCGCCGCGTTCGCCGCAAAATAAACTTTACATCATGGTGGGTATTGGTCTCGTAATCGCCGCACTTATTTTTATAATAATTTCTGTTGTTCACTCATCAAAACCACAGACAGTTCCCGTCACCCCAACCCAAACGCACGCAGTAATTTATACTGAAACAAATAAAGAAATAAACATCACGAACCTCTCAAAAGAAAAAATCGCAGCAGCAATTCTCAAAGAAAAAACAACTGCAGCGATTGCTCCGGAAACTGTTGAAAATATTTTCTTCACAAAAACTATCGGTGAATCAGCACAAGTACTGAGTACTGCAAAATTTTTTGAAAGTATCGAAAGCACTATTTCACCAGCATTACTCAGATCACTCGGTTCAAACTTTATGCTGGGAGTTTACAACTTAGAAGATGCTCGTAATTCAGTAAAAACGACACAAAATCCAGATAAACATTTTTTCATTATACTTCCAGTAACATCCCGTGATAGTGCAGTCTACGGTATTGGGACATGGGAAACAACAATGCTTGATGACCTTTTTCTTTTGTGGGGGATAGATGTTTCAGGAACACATGCTGCACTCTTTCATACAGAATGGAAAGATGAGATTGTTAAAAATTTAAACGCACGCACACTCCGCGATACTGACGGATCGATTATACTTCTTTATACATTCACAAATGATGGATCGGTTATCATTACTGATAATGCTGACACACTTGAGGAAATACTCAACCGCTTGCGCGCACAAAAAGTTGATTCGAGTACTCCATTGCCAAATTAAAGAAGCATCTGTTATGATGTCCGTATGAATCCGGTAGTAGAAAATGACATCGCCGGAGGCATTGTTGGGGGAAAGAATTTTTAAGAATTTCTTTTCGATTTACTAAATAAAATAGAGATGGCAATAAACAATAATGTCATTTTTCACTAACCGGATGAATACAGAAAACTTTAAGAAGAAACTAGAAGAAGAAAAGAAGGTGCTACTTGAGGAGTTGGGTACACTTGGTAAAAAAAACCCAGAGGATGGCGAATGGGAGGCAACAGTTGAAGGAAGTACGGAAGCAGACCGAAATGATCTAGGTGATCGTTTTGAGGATTTTGAAGAAAAAAGCTCAATGATCAATCCTCTTGAAAAGCGACTTACTGATGTGACTGATGCGCTTAAAAAAATACAAGATGGAACATATGGTATCTGCGAAACCTCAGGTGAACCAATTGAAGAAGAACGCCTCGAAGCAAACCCAGCGGCACGTACCTGCATAAAACACATGGAGTAGTGAACCGGGAGTAAATAAAAAAAGCACCGAAGGGTGCTCTTTTTATTTGTGTTTTTTCCATGATAAAATATTTCCATGAGTTTCTCGCGCGTCTATTCGGCGCAGACACATCTTCTTTCGGGACATATTATTACCATCGAGACAGATCTCGCAAAAGGTCTCCATCTTTTTTCGATTGTCGGGCTTCCCGATAAAGCGGTTGAAGAATCAAAAGATCGTGTTTCATCGGCAATAAAAAATTCGGGGTTCCAATCGCCAAAAACAAAAAACCAAAAGATAGTTGTTTCACTCTCCCCGGCTGATCTTAAAAAGGAAGGCCCGTTCTTTGATGTTGCAATCGCATTGGGCTACCTGCTCTCATCTGAGGAAATTTCCTTCGATCCAGAAAAGAAGCTCTTCCTTGGAGAACTCGGGTTAAATGGTGATGTTCGACCAATTACCGGAACGTTACCACTAGCAGAAGAAGCACAGAAACGAGGTTTCACGGAACTCTACGTACCGAAAGAGAACGCACTTGAAGCTGCGCTCGTTGAAGGAATCACGGTCTATCCTGTTACAACATTAATTGAAGTTATTGAGCATCTCGATCAGAAAAAAGGAAAGGGGAGCGAAACAGATACGGCAGTTATTAAAAAAATTGAACCAATACCGACTACAGAAATAATTCCAAGCACAGCAAAATATGCGATCGATTTTGCTGAAGTCCGCGGACAAGAATCCGCAAAACGCGCACTCGAAATTGCCGCAGCTGGCGGACACAATATTTTACTATGGGGACCACCGGGAACAGGGAAGACAATGCTCGCACGCGCCTTTGTCGGAATCTTGCCAGAATTGCCGCGTGAACATATTTTAGAAGTAACCGGTATTCATTCAATTTCTGGAACAACAGGTGGCGCGCTCGTCACCACAGCGCCGCTTCGCACACCACACCACACAGCATCATATGTTTCCGTGATTGGTGGCGGCGCGATTCCTAAACCAGGCGAGGTGACGCTCGCGCATCGCGGTGTTTTATTTCTTGATGAATTTCCAGAGTTCGAAAAGCGCGTACTTGAATCACTGCGCCAGCCACTTGAAGATAGTGTTGTCTCAATATCACGATCAAAAGGAACTGCATTATTTCCATCAAACTTTATTCTGATCGCGGCAATGAATCCGTGCCCATGCGGCAATCGGGGAAGCCGTCAAAAAGAATGCATCTGTACCGCAAGCGACCTAGCACGTTACAGTCGAAAACTCTCCGGACCAATCATGGATCGCATTGATCTTTTTGTTGAAGTCGGACAGATAGAATATGAAGCGCTTTCCGACCACAGCACCGTCGGAGAAGAAAGTAAACTCATCCGCGAGCGCGTACGCAAAGCACGCACAATTCAAGAAAAAAGATTTCATGCAATCGGACGAACAACAGGAACCAACAGTGATTTATCTGCAAAAGATTTGCCACACTTTGCACCGCTGTCAGCTGACGTACAAACTCTTTTAAATAAAACAGCAACAGAATTAAAACTTTCTCCACGCGTCTACCACCGCATGATAAAACTTGCACGCACGATTGCTGATCTTGAAGGAGTAAAAGATATTGAAGTGTCACACATTCTAGAAGCACTCCAGTATCGACCAAAACAGGTATAGTTCTGTAAAAAAAATCGCATGAGTTTATTCATGCGATTTTTTTATAGTACACACACTATATTAGTAACTACTCCACGGCTTCCAAGAATTATTCCAGCCAGGGTTATATGCACCGCGAACTTCAAAGTGTAAGTGTGCTCCTGTTGATCGTCCAGTGTTTCCCACCTGAGCGATGACTTGTCCTTGCGAAACATGCTGGCCCTGCGAAACTTTAAATGATCCTGGGAGAATGTGTGCGTAGAATGTTTGCGTACCATTTGGATGAGCGATAATCATCAGATTTCCGAATGCTCCATTCCATCCATATTTTGCAAAGATCACAATACCGTCAGCAGCTGCACGAATCGAAGTCCCCGATGTATGACAACTCAAGTCAACAGCGTAGCGATCATGTTTGCCTTGTGTCTTATCACACGGAATTGGTTTTATGTAGTACCCTGCAGCACTTGTTGATGATTTCGGCGAAGATGGAAGTTTGCTACTACCACTGCTTGTTTTTGGTTTTGCCGTAGTCGTGTTGCTTGAAGAGATTTCAACACCAGGAATGATGAGTACTTCACCAATCGAAAGTGTCGTCTCATTAGTAACACCGTTGAACGCCTGAATATCTTCACTGTCCGGCAGACCGAATAGTTTTGCAATCGAAGCCAAAGTGTCTCCTTTCTTTATCGTATAACGCACGCCAGTCACCGGAAGGATGATAAGGGTCTGTCCTTCGGTAAGCACTTGGTCTTTTTTCAAGTCGTTTGTGTAGACAATAGTATTAACCGATACATCATACATTTCTGCAATCTGCTTCACCGTATCTCCCTTGCGTACAACGTAAACACTGATTTGGTCAGAAGGGGAAGGATCATCTTCAAGATCTGCTGCCGTTCCCGATGGACCAGTTTCTGCCTCAAGGGCAGCATCATCAATTGTAATATCGCTTGATGTTGCTGCCTTTGGGTCAGGTGACGCAACCGCCTGAAGAAGTGGCATGGTCTGAGAGTTTGGTTCAGGAGCTGGTTCTGGGTCTTGGGCGTCAGGACCACTACTTGCAAAAGCACTAGTAATGAGCGAGAGGAAATTTGCGTGAGCTAGACCAGAAGGGGAAATGAGGGCAATTACGAGCAAGACAGACAAAAACGCCCGCGCATAAGGTCGCTTGAAAAATAAGGGTTTTTTCGGCTGATCAGCCTCTTTGATAGGCGAATTGAACGAATCAGCGTCTTTTGTTTTGAGTGAAATAAGCCTAAAGCAAGTAATCGAATTGCTTTCGTACCAATTTCTATATACCGAGAAATTGGATTACAGAGCGACCTTCCTAATGAGCAAAGAGTCTGTAATTGAGATAAAAAGCAAAGCGATTGTTACAGGAATTTCGGTCAGCTGACTGATTTTATCCTTTGATTACAAGGATAAACAGGATGATCTGTACGGAAGCGGCCCTCTTTCAAGGGACGTATATAAAGGGTACCCTAGGGGGAGAGCCTCGTCTAGGGGTGAATGTGGATAACCCGGGGATGCTCTTTTTAACTGGAATATGAGCATTAAAATACAAGGCTCTGTTGAAATCGTTGACAAAATAGCGTTTTCTCTTCATAATGGGCTTGTAAACATTGGTCAAAATAACGTTTTCTAACGATAGTTTGATATACTATATAGACACATGGCAGGAAACCAATCTCCACAAAATCCTCATGAGTTAAAATCAGCTCCAAAAAATGAGCCGAAGGATATTCAGGGGCACATCAAAGCAATAACACTGTCGCTTGATGCATTTTTTGGTAAGAACAAAACACCAGGGCTTGTTGGTTTGGGAGCAAGTGAGCTTGTCTTAAAGAAAATACTCCCGGCATCCATTGAAGCATACCTTAGAGGGGATACCGCCAAAGGGGAACATTTTCTAGCGGAGAGAACAACCGAAACTGGTGAAAAAAACACCCTGAAAAAAGCAGACGCCAATTTCATAAAAGAAGTAATTGAAGAATATGTAAAGAGCAATCAGGAAAAAATTACGAAAATACTCACAACCGAGAGAGAAGCCAAGGAAAGGACTGCTGAACTTGCCGTATTACTAAAAGGTGGAAAGCTAACAAAAGAAGCGCGACAACTGCTTGTAGGATCAGGTATGGATGTTGAGGATATGAGCAATCTCGCAAAAAACCCCGATGAGCTTTTAAAGACAATCAAAGAAATAAAAGAAAAGAAAAATGCTCCCAAAAAGGATACCAGTGGTAAAGACGGGGCAACAATAGGAAGCGACCAAGAGGAGCCTGCGGAGAAACCAGAAAACATAGTGCAGCCAGCTACGTCATCTATTGATTCAAGTCCCGCTCCTGAACCAACAACAGATCCTCTTGAAGAAGCGACAGTTGCTACTGTAGAAAAAAAATGGGGTAAAGCAGAGAAAGAAGCATGGAAAAAACTAGAAGACCAGCTAACAATTGTCACAAAAAAATTAAACAGTAAAACAAAACCTAGTGTAGAACAAAAAAAGTTACTCACTACTGAGGAAAAAAGAATAAAAGATGAAATGGCTTCATTAGAAGCATTGAAACCACAAACACTCATTGCTCTTGAGGCAAAAATTGAAGCACTGAGTAAAGAGATGAAAGGGAAAAAGGGTGCAGCAAAGAAAATGTTACAAGAAGAACAGGCGACTCTGCTCACACAAATTGAACGTTTCGGAGAACGAAGAGAAATAAAGGGCGAAGAAGCGCTTGAAATTTTAAAAGAAACTCTTTCAAAAGAAATTCCTGAACTAGTGATTCACGGGGGAGATGAAACACCTGAAGGAAAAATGAAGATCCTTCCTGATATGGATGGACTTGCTGGGACTATGCTTTTTGATATTGCGGGAGTTGAGTATAAAAAACTCACGCTGGTACCGAAAGGTGAATCTATTGATGGATCAGTAATGATCGACAGCGGAGGACACCCTGGACTTGTTGTTGTTCTTGATGGGGAAGGTAAATCAACAATATTTATAGACAATCACGGTGACTTCAGTGGAGGCCCAGCTTCATCAGCGGCAGTTACCTACAAATCACTTCTTGAAATAGGTCTCCTCACTGAGGAAAAAATGCAAAATGCTGGTTGGTCAAAAGCTGCACTTGAGCAATTTATACAATTTATAAACCAGATTGATAGTCTTACCTATCCTATTACGCGTAAATCATTCAAAAGTACCTGGGCAAACACTCTCTACGGCGTTAAGAAACTCACACCACAACAAATTCCTTTTTCATGGATTCAAAAACGTTTCAAAGAAGGAAAGTCCCCTGAAGTTCCTTTTACAAAAGCAGAATTAGAGGAAGTAATGTCTCGAAGAATGGTGAAACAGAGCGACGGCACCTCTATTGAAGAAGTTACCACTCTTGGCGACCTCTGTGCCAAACAGCAAGAACGTGTCTGGAATTCTATTAATGGCGAAAAGAAGGCTTTGAATCGAATGATGGCTGGCCTCTCAAAACCTGAAACACCTGAGACAGGCAACATTGTTATTAGTTTACACCAAAAGAAAACAGGGCCACGAGGGGAGTACATGGCGGGAGATATCCCACTCGGCAGCGAAGCCGCATGGGCACTTGGCAATGATTCGTATCTCTCGTTTAATGAAGAAGAGCAGTTTCTTTTCTTTTCTAAACCAACAGGAGATATAGAGCCCGTTTTGCAAAAACTACAAACTATCTTCCCAAATGCTGAATTAGTTCGTGGCTCAATGATCATTGTAAAAACGAAGAAAGGAGAGAAGATTACAAGTAAAAAAACAATCGATGATGTGCTTAAAGCAATGGACTTAAAAGCTCCAAATAAACAAGCACATATTGCAGCCTGGCAAGAATATATTCAAAAAGAAATAACAAAAATTACTGAAGAAGAAACAAGGATCCCTAAAAACATTGAATCCCTACGGGATACGTATAAAAAAACGATCAAGGCAGAAATAGAGACCGATCTCACGGACACTGACGATGCAAAAAAAATGCGCCAACAGTTTATTAAGGCAAATGAAATCCTATCTGGACTCGCTGTAAAAAAAGAGAACCTGCAAAAAGATTTCAATAATTTTGAAATAAAAAAAGCAAAACTAGCAGAAGCAGAAAAAGAACAACAAATTACCGCACTCAAAAAAGAATGGGAAGAGATCGGTAGTCAAATCGAAGCGAATAATAAAATAATCGAAGAAGCAGACGCGGAACTCGAAGCAATTGAAAAAGAATTGGCAGAGCTCGATGCTGTAGAAATAGATGATTCGACCGCGACAAACTCACCAGACCTATCCGCAAAAACAAATCCGACAAGCATTGTGGATGCTTCTGAAAAAGAACCAGGAATCTTTATTGATGAAATCACAGAACCAGTATCAATACATTCTTCACCTACCCCACTAACTCCTTCCGTCAGCCCAGAAACAACTACGATAGAAAGTAAACCGACTGCTTCTGATACGAAAAGAAAAGAAATTGAAGAAAAAAGACTAAGCCATCTTCAAATAGTTTCAAGGGTAACGAGATTACCTGGTGAATCTGATGAAGATTTTTATACAAGAGTAGATAAGTATACTCAATTACAAATTGAAAAAGGAACTGAAGAAGGTAAAAAGTACGCTGAAATTAATGAAAAATACGCTGCAGAACTAGCCGCGCTGGAAAACAAAGAATGGGGTGATCCTCTTCTTGATATGAGTGCCTTAGAAAGAATGGAAAAGGTGGCGTCTAAAATAGGTGAAAAATCTTTTATGCAAATGGTAGTCAAAATGTACATAGACCAATCAGTCAAGACAATAAAGGATTTATCTGAGAAAATCGAAAATGAGGATTATACGGGACTTGCCAAAATTACGGAAAAAGAGGGCTGGCAAGGCAGTTCAATGAACGTGGGAGCAACACAACTTATTAAAAAAATCGAGGAGTTCAGAAAAATACTAGAAACTAAAAACCAAGCTGCTTTGGCGTCGAAACTGGAAGAAATTAAATTTTTCTACGTACAAACAATAGGGGCACTACAAGAGTACCTGTCGGCGCTTGAAAAAAGAGAAGGCGGGGCAAGCAAAGTATAATAAAGAATTGGCGGCATTAGAGAAATAATCATATAATAAAACCATGTCAGAACAACCTCCTAAAAAAATGTCAGTAGCGGGAATTGAAGCAAGAAGAGAAGAGTTGCTGAAAAAGAAAGTAGCAGCTGAGGCTAAAAAGGCAACTGCGGCCGCAAGTAACACAGAATTATTGAAACAAAAAGAGGAGGTTGAAAAAAAACTCGAAAAACTTGGAGCTACTATTTCTGATGTCTCAGAAGCTGAATATAATGAATTTATCGATAATGGAAAAGTAAGTGACGCTCGATTAGAAGCCCTGGCTGTTAAGGTACGGGGGAGCGAGAAACTGTCTCCAAAAGAAACGGCTATTTTTATGGCACAAACAAGCGCGATAGAATCAATCATCAAAAACAAGTGGCCAGTAGTATCCGATGATGAAACTACGCATCCAAAGGACATCGATAAGAAAAAGGAAGAACAGGAACAGTGGGTAAAAGACGTGCTTGAAAGCAAATTCGGTTTTACTCAAACAGAACTACCAGAAGAATTCACGAAGCTCACACCAGGCGAACAAAAACTGGCACTTGAAAATCTTGAACAAATAAAATATAGAAAAGTAAAAACTGAAGCCAAAGAAATGCATCAGGAGCGCTTGGCTAAGAAAAGTATCATTGGGAAGATTTGGGCAGGCATGGGTGGGGATACAAAAATCAAAAACTATGAAAAGGATGTGCTCCGCGAAGTAGAAGCCGACCCAAGCATTCTTAAAAATGAACTAAAAGAAATAGTAAAAAATCTAAAACGTATCGGCGTTGAAACCGGTTTCGACAGCGACGGCGATTCTATTATCCTATTTGAAAAAGGAGATGGTGCTTCTCCAGAGATGAAAGAGGCTCTTGAAATGTTCAACCACAGTGCCACTTATTTTTCAAAAATTCCAAAGGAATGGTCTTACCATGAAGGAACCAAGTGGTCAGGTGAGAAAAAGCGCTATGAACAGTTTGAAGAAGCAAAGAGATTGTACGAGGAGAGACGTGAAACTGTAAAAGAATTAAAAGAACAAGAACTACGGACAGCTGGTAAAAAAGAGCATGAAATTGTAAACGAGCTTCAAACAATGTTGGAGAGCGCAGACGGGAAGATACGCTTCTTGCAGTATTTGAACGCAAATCCCGATGCTGAAAAAGAACTTCAAAATATAGAGGACCGTTCAAAAATAGGACAAACAATAAAAGGGTGGGCGGGGAAAGGAGCCATCTTTGGGATTATTGCTGGTTCTCGTATTGGCGCAAAATACGGAGTAACCACACTTACAGGAATGGGGAAATTTATCACGGGACCAGCCGTCGCTGCTGTGTATGGAGGTATTCGTGGATGGTTCTCTGCAAGCAAAAGCCTACGTGAGAAAGAAGCACTTGCTCGAGCTGGAAAATTTGATGCGCGTATTTCAGATAAGCAAAAAAATCGTCTTTCGAAAGAAAAACTGGATAAAAAAATTACCGCTGAAAAACTGAAAGCGGGAAACTTTGTAAATCTTGAGGATGGTAATGGCCGTGGAGAATTGTATAAGCTCAATAAATTAATCGACGAAGCAGACCCAGCCAAAAAGGTATACTTGGAAGAACATGCTCGAGAAGAACTGGCTAAGGCAGAAGAAGAACTAGCGAGGACACCCACAGAGGAACGCCGCACCCAACTTCAGGCACACATTCGTAGATTGAAAGAAAAACTTCCTGAACGACGATCCGAGTTAACTGCCGAAAAGGAAGCAAAGAAGAAAGAGCTTGTTGCAAAAATCGACGGCCTCAAAGCAAAACTGCTCAATATTAAGGGAAAGAAAGAGCGCGCCGAAATGGAAAAGCAGATCGTGGCCCTCGAACAATTGCTTAATCGACCTGATAAGACGTATGAGGAAAGTCTTCAGGAGTCTCTCCGTGTACGTATCAGTTACCTCAAAGAAAAAATGGATGCTGGGTTGATAAACTTCGGCAAAGACCAATTGGGGAATCAGGCAGAACTCATGGCAGCCCTCAATCGTGCGGCACAAATCGTCATTTTCGAGGAACCAGCAATGCAAACTGAAATAGGGCAACGCCTCCGAACGATCATGGGAATAAATTCAGAAAAAGCTTCTTCGGCACAACTTAACTACAAAGTGAAGCGAACAGCAATCGCAGCAGTAATGGGCGCAACTATCTCTGAAATAGCGATTGTAGGAATGGAGGAATGGCACAACCTGGGTCTCACAGAAAAGATTGGTGATTATTTTGGTCATCCTTTTGATACGATAGGGGACAAACTTGGACACCCTATTGATAAGGTAGGCAATTTGATTAATTCAGTAAAAGAAGCCTTGTCAGATGAAGATGCCGACACAACTGCAACAGAACTTAAAAATACACTTCAGACTGGCTTACACATAGATAGTACTGGGAAGGTAGTTCCAATTGAAGATAGTGCAGCATTAAAAGGTACAAACACGCTCGACACTAATAGAATAGCTCCAATAGACACGTCTCTTAAAACTTCAGGAATACCAGCGGCACCAGATTCAACAATACAGGATACAACAGTCGGAAAAACACTCAATACACCTTCCTCAGTCGATACCAGTGGAGCACCTGTTGATACTACAGCAAAGGGAGGAGCTCCGCTGAGCCAAGATGCAACCGCTACAGCAGTGAAAGAAGCTGCAGCAAGTGCAGAACCAGAATCAAATTCAAATCTCTCAACAAATGAGGTTGAAAATGCCGCAGCAAAAGCCACCTTCAGCCATGAGGGGCTTGGAAGAACTATTGAAATTTTCCGTAAATCGCCAGAATTCCAAAACCTCTCTCCAGAGATGAAAGAATTCTTCAAAGGCAATCCAATGAAAGTTGCAGAGAAGTTGCACGGCTGGATACCAGATGCCGAAGATGGAAAAACAAGTCTTACCGTTGGACCAAATTCGGAGTTTGGAGTAACTGAGGATGGAAAAATATTTGTGACCGACACACATACCAACGAAATACATACGTTGGCATACACGGAAAATGGAGAAATAAAAATTGGTGATGATGACACACTCAAGTACATAAAACCAAAAGTAGGGACATCTGCGTCATCAGTAGAAAAGCCAGCTGTTTCTCCTCAAGATCAATCTTACGATGACAAACTCCAAGAAACACACGCAGATAAAACAATTGGGAAAAGCATGCCGAGCGATCTTGCAGATAAAGTTGCGACACTGCAAACTCAAACCCCAACACCCCAGGCAAGTGGTTATGATGACGCAGTACAAGAAACACATATTGGACATGCCACAAAAATACCACCAGAAGATCTTTTTAAACCAGAAGGGGATGCAAGTGATGTAACCCCTGGACCAACCGATGCTGAGAAAGCTGCCGCTGGTATTCCCAAAAATGAGCAAACTCCAGTTGTAGAAAATAAAGTGGCACCAAAAACACCAGCGACAACCACCACGACACAGACAGAAGCAAAACCAGTAGAACCAGTTAATGAAAAATCAACAGCAACCCAAACGGTTGAAACAGCCGAGATTCCAGATGCGAAAACACAAACAACACGAGTTCTTGATAAAATCTTTGATCTCGATAGCGACCCAGGAAACGAAGCAGTGATGGAGAAAGTTTTTGGACAGATAAAAACAAATCCAGTATGGGAAGTATTTTACGCAACACGAGAAGATTTACCAAAATTCGCTGATGGTAGTCCGGAAATACAACTCTGGCAATACATAAATGAATTGCGGGAAGTTTCTGGTCTTGAACCAATTAATAATGACGAGACTATTGAAAACTACATGAGTCGTGCTGGTAAATACATTATAGAAAATAAAAAAATGACACTTCTCGAAGTTTTGGAAAAATCAAAAACATTTACTCGCTAAGCAAAAGAAAAAGTCCCGCAGTGCGGGACTTTTTTGTTAAAAACAATTTAAAAACAGAACAGGTCGCTTAATTCTTTGAAAAGAGGTAGCCGGAAAGTTTGATCTTCTTGGATACCTTGTCGGCATTCTTCGGATCGAGCGCGGCAGCGTCAGTCTCAACGTATGCAGTTAAATTAGACTGAAACACCGTCTTTCCATCAGCACTCCTTATTTCAGAACGTTTAATGACTTCCTTGTTGTGATACACATCCAAGGTCTGTTCCGGGGTTAACCCCGAGCTAAGACCCCAGATGGTATCAGGACCAGTAGGCACTGATGCCAAAGCCTGCTTTGCAGCATCCTCAGCAGCCCTCTTAGCGTCTTCAAGCTGTGCCAGCTGTTGATTTTGCCAGGCGATAACCTTTTGGAGAGAATCGCTCTTCTCTTTTTCCATTGTTACCTGCATAGCGGCAACTTTGGCCAAGGTTTCACTCTTTTCAACAGCATCCTTGAGAGCAACAGCATTTGTAGCTCCAGCAGTAGAGGGTGCTCTGAGTGAGTCATCAGCGGCAGATCCAGCTGTAGTGTCCTTCTTCACAGAAGAAGCTTTCTGAGCAGCGGAGGCAGGAGCGCCATAGGAAATCTTGTACTTCTTCTCATCAATGATGCCATCGAGATTGATAGCACCTTTAATGGAATCAGGAACATCTTCTGCTGCGAGCTTGAAGGAAACGGTCCCTCCATTACGCAAGGCATCCTGGATGTTCTTGGCCGGAATATCGTATTCCGCACCTTCTGAAATGGAGAAATACACTGACTTCAAGACACCGTCTTTGTTCTTAAGCTTTCCGGTGATGTAGCGGCGGTTTTCCCATGCTCCCTTGATGTAGGCAGAGCAATACTTCTTATCAACAATAACCTGCGTGCTGTCTTTTGAGGATTTAACCTTCTGAGCAGTCGCAATGCTTGCAAAGCCGAACATAAGAGTAACGGCTAAAATAAACGGTAAAATAAGGATCTTTTTCATTTGGAATAGAATTAGAGTTAAACATAATTTGGCTCATTGTAGCAAATCTTTTACTGTTTGTCAAGTACCTGTCCTTGCTGGAAAACCGAGTCTTTGAGCGCTTATGCTATAGTAGATGTCACACATGGCACATTTAGAGGGACTAAATGAACGACAAAAAGAAGCGGCGCTTCACACGAAGGGCCCGCTTTTGATTATTGCCGGAGCGGGGGCCGGAAAAACAAAAACACTAACCGAACGTATCGTTCATTTAGTAAAAGAAGGGGTCGCCCCGCAGCATATATTGGCTATTACCTTTACGAACAAAGCGGCGGCCGAAATGCGTGATCGCGTACGCACGGCGCTTGCAAAAGAAACCCCACGAACTGAAGGCATGCCATTTGTGAGCACATTCCACGCGCTCGGCGTCTACATTCTTCGCGAGGAGCACGTCGCCGCCGGCCTCCCAAAACATTTCACGATTGCTGATGAAGGGGATGCCATCTCACTCATCAAAGAAGCGCTCGAAAAAAATGGCCTCGACCCAAAACAGTACGAGCCACGAAAAATTAAAAGTATTATTTCAAAACAGAAAGGGGAGTTCGTAACGGCTAGCGATTTCGCATCCCGGGCACAGACAAATCTTGAACGCATTGTGGCGCGCATTTGGGCAAGCTACGAATCATTACTCTTCCGCGAAAAATCACTCGACTTTGATGACTTACTTTTAAAGACGGTGATTCTTTTTCTGCAAAATCCAGAAATAAAAATTCGCTACCAAAAACGCTGGCAGTATGTGCACATTGATGAGTATCAAGACACGAATGAAATTCAGTACACACTTTCCAAACAACTTGTGGGACCGGAACAAAATATTTGCGTGGTCGGCGACAGTGATCAAAACATTTACAGCTGGCGTGGCGCGAAAATAAAAAACATTTTGAATTTTGAAACAGACTATCCGAATGCGAAAGTAGTGCTCCTTGAAGAAAATTATCGATCAACTGGAACGATTCTCGAAGCGGCAAATGCGGTCATCGGCAAAAATATTGTCCGCAAAGAAAAAAACCTCTTCACCAAAAAAGGGAAGGGTGATCCGATCGCACTCTATGAAGCATACGATGAAGCGGATGAAGCAGCATATATTGCCCAGCGCATAACGGAAATCGTTGATGCGGGAACCGACGCCGGCGATATCGCTATTTTGTACCGCGCAAACTTCCAATCACGCGTACTTGAAGAAGCACTCTTGGGAATGCATGTGCCGTACCAAGTGCTTGGCGTAAAATTCTTCGATCGTAAAGAAATTAAGGACACACTCTCCTATATTCGCGCAGCACTCAATGGTGAAAGTTTGTCTGATATAAAACGTATCATTAATTTTCCGGCACGCGGGATAGGGAAGGTGACGCTCGCCAAACTATTCGCGGGACAACAAGCAGAACTGCCAGCAACCATGCAGAAAAAAATACAGTCTTTCTATATACTGCTTGAAAAAATAAAAGAGTACGCAGAATCACATCTACCATCGGAAACAATCAAGTACGTCATTATTGAAAGCGGGATTGAAAAGACACTGAAGAATGGTACGAGCGATGAAGTAGAACGCCTTGAAAACATTGAGGAATTGGCGACTCTTGCTAAAGCATATGATTCCCTTGGATCAACCGAAGGTCTCATTTCTCTCTTATCAAATGCATCACTCGCGTCAGATCAAGACACCTTGCTTGAAGGAAAATCGGGTGTCCGCCTTATGACCGTGCATGCAGCAAAAGGACTTGAGTTCAAATATGTATTCGTCACCGGACTTGAGCAAGGACTATTTCCACATGAACGACGCGCCGCCGCAAGCGCAGAAGATTCCGAAGAAGAACGTCGCCTCATGTACGTAGCGATCACCCGCGCTGAGAAAAAATTATTTCTTTCTTATGCATCAATCCGTACTATTTTTGGTTCACGACAAATCAATGCGCCATCTGAATTCCTCTACGATGTACCGGAAGAACTCGTGGAAAAAGAGTACAATAGTGGCAGGCCAGGGAAGTATATACATCTCGACTAATCCCGTAGTAGAAAATGGCATCGCCAGGGGCGTTGAGAGGAAACAATATTTTATAGATATATTTATAGTTATTACATAATCGAAAGTGGCAACAATCAACAATGCCATTTTTCACTACAGGATGATACATCGCGCAAAAAAATCATTAGGACAAAACTTTTTGAAATCACAGCGAGCACTCTCGCAGATAGTGATGGCGGCAGATATTGTAAGCACAGATACCATTCTAGAAATTGGACCAGGCAAAGGCGCGCTCACCGAGCGACTCCTTGAGAAAGCAGGGAAGGTAGTTGCGGTTGAAAAAGATCGTGAGCTTGTTGCATACCTACATGAAAAGTTTGCAAAAGAAATTACTGAAAAAAAACTCGTCTTAATAGAAGATGATATTCTTGAATTTAAAAATGATGCGATAGTTGGCACACGGTATAAGATTGTTGCAAATATCCCCTACAACATTACCGGGGCTATTATCCGAAAATTTATGGAAACAAAACAGCAACCAGGTGAAATGGTTTTACTTGTTCAAAAAGAAGTAGCAGAACGCATTGTTGCCCGTGACGGCAAAGAAAGTATTCTTTCACTGTCGGTGAAAGCATATGGTATGCCAAAATATATCGCTAAAGTTCCGGCCCGTGATTTTTCTCCAGCGCCTAAAGTAGACTCGGCTATTATCGCTATAAAAAATATCTCGCGCGATCAGTTGCAGGGGATATCTGAAAAATCCTTTTTCGAAGTGCTTCGCGCCGGGTTTGCCCATAAACGCAAAGTGCTCATTAAGAACCTAGAAGCAATTGCCGCGCGTGATAGTATCAACATGCAATTCAAATCGCTCGGTCTTTCTGAAAAAATTCGCGCGGAAGATGTGCCCCTTGAAAAGTGGTTATCATTGAGTTCCCTTATAAAATAAAAGCCTCCATATGGAGGCTTTTATTTTAAATTGAAGTTCCGAACCCGGGAGACATATCTATTAAACCGTCTGACAATATGGGAATACAACTATTTCCGCTATATTCCTGACACAATTCAGCTCCTGCCCCAGGAATATAGGAACCTAGTTCATATTTACCAGTTTCAAAATTGTACTGTGAATACAGTTTCGATGAATAAGGGGCGTACACAAGAGCCATAGGGGTTTTTGTTTTGTAATCAAAAATATAAATAATAGAATTAGAAGCTGTTGCAGGGCAAGTACACGGTAAAGTCACTGTGTGAAGCCCTCCAAAAGAAAACATTTCTGCAGCTTTTGCAGCCTGTGGACGAATGATTGTTGCAATAACAACAAAGAGTATCGCAATAAAAATACTGATAAGAGTCAGATTCATTTTTTTAATTATTCCATGCACCATATACTCCATTATTCCCTTAAAAGAGCTCCTAAGTCAACCTGAACGAGAACGGGGTTACTCACCCCATTTATATTACTGACTGATACAGAAACACCAATATATGTTGTGGTATTAGCATGTGCTACCGTTGATCCTGTTAAATTGCTTAAAAAAGTCTCGATAAACTGCTTCTTGTTTACGCTACTAGGCATTGCCATAATTTGATCCCTCATCTTCTGCGCAAGGGAGAAAGGGAGTTTTACTTTTATTGTTTTACCATCAGCTGAAGCAATGTTCTCAAAACCAGACTGGCTCTCAGAAGGGATAACTACGGTATTACCGGTAGTAGTGAAACCGCTTCCTGAAATAACAATTTCATATGGCGTACTGGTAACAATCGACGGGGTAATGGAATCGATCTGTGGGGATTTAGTAGTTATTTGCTCGGATAAAGGGGTTGTAGGGTAAGAGCCTCCCAAATAGAGAGGAGATGGTGATCCGGTGGTTGTCTTTGATTCTGTTTCAAAATGTAATTCGGGTTGGCGTGGAGTAGTATGGATCCAATCGAAAATGGCCCCAGAAGAAGTATTAGATTTTACACCATCTCTAGGGTTGCCTACTTGAACCAAGGAAGGTTCCGTGCCTTCTTCGAGGTTTTTTGTCGAAGAATCTGGTGTATTTGCCAAGTAAATAACCACAAAAAATACAACAAGAAGAGAGATAGAGAGATACCACTGCTTTTTCATTCAAAAAGTATACCGCACCTATTTTTTAATAGAAAGGGATTGTATCCTCTTTTTCGCACAACAAGGCTGTTGGATCCTAAAAGTTTATAGTACAATGATCTTGTGACAAATTTTCTCCCGAGTAAAAAATTTACAATTGTAACACTTTCGTGTTTATTTCTTTTTGTAGCAATCTTTTTACTTAATAAATACCGCCCATGGGAACGAGCGTCTAAAGATGACACTGCAACAGAAAATATTTCAGGTATCACCGTCGCACAACTCGCAGAAAAAGACGCAAACACAAATGGCATCCCTGATTGGGAAGAGGCGCTATGGGGTCTCGATCCTGCAGGAGATGGAGTAAAAAATAAAAGTACCATAGATGCACGCCGACAGGCGCTCGTTGCCGACAATACTGCAGCAAACCAACCAGTAGCTCGCACATCCCTTGACGAAACACAGACATTTAGCCGGAGCGTGTTTGCGGCTATTTCAACACTCAAGGAGTCAGGAACTCTGAATGCTGACAGTATCAAAAATCTAGCAAACACCGTCGGACAACAGATTGGCGTAAGCAAAGATATTCCACCAACTCATACACTAAGTGAGATAAAAACTGTCCCAGCAACTGCAGATTCTCGTGAGAAATATTTTGAAGCAGTTGAAAAAGTAATCCTTGCACAAGAAGATGTTCCTCTGGGAGATGAACTACCGGTCGTAGAACAAGCACTCAACGATGAGGACGGTCGTATCTACGCAAAAATGACGGTATTTTCCAAAGCATATAAAGAGCTTGGATCGGCGCTTTTTGCCATAACACCTCCAACAGATGTGGCAACTACACACCTCGCAGTAGTAAATGGGGTGCTCGCAATGGCAACAGTTACCTCAAACCTTTCCCAAGTTATCGACAATCCACTGGTTGGCGCCATAGGCATCGGGCAGTATCAAATCTATCGTAAAGCAAGTGATGATGCGTTTGACGCATTAACGTTGTATTTCACAGTAAATGGTATGGTACAATAATCGTACACAAACACGCTCCTATGTTAATCTCCATCTGGAAAAAAATAACAACAATAACACTTCTTGTCACTTTTATTGCTTCAGCTACTTTTTTCCCACCAAAACAGGTAGTGGCAATGGATCAATTTACCTTAGGTGTTATTAAGGGGGCAAGTAGTTGTCTTGCGGGACTCGGAGCAAATGCGGGGCTCAGTGCACTCAATAAGATACTACTCAAGAAACACCTTGCTGAATTAGCAAAACAAAAAGCGGAAGAAAAAGCGGAGGAAGCAGCGGCAAAAGCAGCAGGGCTTTCAAAAGTGCCTGTCATATCGAGCGACATAAATGCGAAAATCGATAAAACAAATGAAGCCCTCAAGAAACAAACACAAGAAACAGAAAAAATTACCATGAAAACCTGTATCGACGCAGTGGGACGATCGATAGCAGATGGATTGCTCAAAAAGATAACATTCGATACCATCGCTTGGATAAATACAGGATTTGAAGGCGATCCACTCTTTGTTCAAGATATACACAACTACTCTCTTAGTGTTACCCAAGAAGACCTGCGTTCAATAACTGAGTCAATCGGTTTTGACCAGGTAAATTTCCCTTATGGACGAGATCTTGCAAGGGCTATCGCAAAATCCTGGGTGAACGGAGAAGAGGACTACTTAAAAAACAACGCGGCCTATAGTTTAAATAAATTTATTGGCCACAACAAAGACAAAGAATTTGATAATAATTTTAGCGTTGGCGGATGGAATGGGCTAATTGGAAAAGCATTCTACCCAGGAAATAATCCAATTGGATTCCGTCTCGAAGCTTCGAAGGAGGTGATTCGAACCACAGCAAAACTCGATGAAGTAAATTCAAACCTTGGTTCAGTTTTGACCGACCTCAAACTGAACCAAGGATTTCAAAGCATCAGAAAATGCGTAAAGTCCAGTGATGGGACAAACGATTACGTGCATGATACTGCTCAGCAAAAGTTAGCAGAAGATGCTGTAAAAGAAGCTCAAGCGGGGGTAGATGATGTAATTGAACTTAAACGATTAGGAGGAGCTGATGATAATGACGTTGCCAACGCACGAGCAGTGCTTGCTGCACGGTTGAAAGAGGCAGGGAAATATAGTTGTGCAAGCGATGGATGGGAAGTACAAACCCCTGGTGGCTTTATTGCCGACAGACTAACAAGCGTCGTTGATATCCCACAGAATCGTCTCTTGAACGCTCAAGATATTAATGAAAGCATTGCTGCAATTATGGATGCACTTATTTCAAAAATATTCCAAGTTGGAATTGTTAAACTGGGTGGGGGAGATTTGCTTCAAGACCAAAGCTACAAAGAATTGGGTGGGTATGGGAGCAACACCGGCTCAAGCACCCTAAATGGTGGATTTCTTTCAGATAATTACTCTTCAGGGGATGGTCCTCCAACCCAAAACCAGATTGATGATTTATATACCGTCATCAATAGACCAAACACGGGAATTATTCCTCAGCAACAGAAGTACATAACTGCACTGCAAGATCAAAATATAGAACTAAACAAACTACTGCAGTTACTATACCAACTTGATTTCTGCATCCCGGGACCAAATCCTTCTTGGCAAGATGGCGTAAAAACAATGGTTGATAACATCACACAGACATCCTGGGTACTCCATGATGGCGATTCACAGGCTGCTCGTGATCAGTATTTCCCAGATGAAATAAACAATCTGATTGGGGTCAAACCAACAGGCATATCAACATCAAGTGATACAAAGAACTTTATGGATTCAATTATTGGGCAGTACGATGCCTTCATCAAATTAAATTATGAACCAGCCCCAACTGATGGTTCCATCTTAGAAGCACATGGATTAACTACGGGAGGCCAATCGCTGCGAGAAATTGCAAGGATCTCAGAATATAAACAAAAAATTTCTGATAATGATGCTGAAATTAATAATACAAACATACACATACAAGATTTAATAACATTGAACAATAACATACAAGCAACCCAACAAAACAATCTCCCAGTGTTAACATCATTTTTACTACAACTAAATGCAATGCTCCCAAACTTGGCATCAGAGGCCGATGTTGAGGCAGTTAACACAGAAACACAGTCATTTATAACAAGCACAAAACCTAATATAATTGCTTTTACAACAAGTTGCGAATCTATTGTTGGTACAAACGGTGGAGGTGCTTATTCTGGGATGAATCGTAGACTACCTTATATACCGACTACTAGTGGGACTCAGTACACGCCACTCACAAATACCTACGCACCAGGAAAAGAGCTTAAAGATCTCTCGAGCCAATCATTCCCAGGAAGCAATTTCAGCACTTTCGAGAAGCAATTGAAGGTCTACTAGCAATATATGGTCACTATCAATAAGAAATACCTCCCCTATCTTTGTGCTGGGGTCATATTTTTTGGTATTTTTTTTCCATTTGCTGGGCTTGTATTTGTAATTGTAATTTACTTCTTTGCACGAAAAGCACGTAAAGAAATGGAACAAGTAGGGAGGAACACTCCTTCTCTAAAAGGCACGGAAAAATAAGGTCTCTCACCTTTATGTACACAGCACGATGACATATTTGTAAAAGAATAATGATATACTAATAATGTATACCATTTACGTATTGTCTCACTTTCGACTATCCAAAATGAGGATCAGAAAAATTCTGCCATATATCGTCATAGTCATACTACTCTTCGGCATTTTTGTGCCGGCAAGTAAGGCATTTGCAGTTGATTTAGACGAGGCGTTTCCTGTAAACAAGGCCTCTTTAGCCCACGATAGTTCAAGTGATGACAATTATATTACCGACAACGTGGACATCTCAGTTCCTGATAGAGTCATGCAGGACACGAGTGCTACCGTACAAATTCGAATTAAAGTAAGTGACGGTCCATGGCAAGATGGGAAGGATCAAACAGATGGTACTGGATTAAAACGCCTCGATGAACTAGATTCATTCAATTCTTGGGACTCCCTTTTTGGGAATGAAAACATTGGCGTCAACGCTCCACAGAAGGTTGGCGACGATGGTGTTTGGCTTGAAGTAACTGAAGTTGATAACCTCGTGGGTGACTGGCCAGGGCAAGATTCATACTTCCCGGAATTTGATACAGATAAAATGAAGATAATTCCGTTAAATAAGTTCGTCCTTGTTCCGCAAATTATAAACAAAGCTTCTACTCCCGTCATTACTATTATCGTGACTGACCTAAAACCAAATACAAAATACGCGGTACGCGTATTACTCGATGAAGATGCTCCGGGAAAAGACCAAGCATACAGTGAGACCAAGGAATTTACCACGCTTGCAAAACCAAACAATGAAGCCGTCCCGATCCAAGAAGGAGTCGGGGAAGATGGGGGAGTATTTGATTCAGAAGCAGCTTTAACCGGAGCTCTCGGTTGTACTGCTACCGATGTGGGGAGTTGGCTCACCGGCTGTATCATTGAAGCTGTCTATTATATTGTCTATGTTCCCTCGACATGGATACTCGAAGCGGCCGGAAGATTGTTTGATGTATTTGCGACACTGAGCCTAAGTACAACTATTTACCGCGACACGCCGTTCGTAGTAAGCGGTTGGCAAATTGTTCGTGATATTGCCAACATCGCTTTTATTGTAGCCCTCATTTATATAGGATTTAAAACAATCTTAGGACTGCATAGTGGACACGACAAAACAACACTCGTAACAGTTATTATTATCGCGCTTTTGGTGAACTTCAGTCTTTTTATCTCACGAGCAGTCATTGATAGTTCAAACATATTCGCACTCATTTTCTATAACCAAATATCAATAACTCCACCAGCAAGCGGAATGGAGCCACCAATCACACACACAGATGTGCAAGAAAAAAGTCTCTCGAGTGGACTAGTGAACGGATTGGGTATCCAAAAATTCTTTGGCGAGGATGCATATGAAAAGGTCAACGCCATGGGTGAACCACGCGCAACAGCAGCCCTCCTTATCCTACTCGGGATAATAGTCAACTTTACCGCTATATGGATATTCTTCACGATGGCACTTGTTTTTATTGGGCGTATTGCTGGATTATGGATGTCGATGGTATTCGGCCCTTTTGCCTTCGTCTCATATATCCTTCCACACGGAGCAGGTATTTCGACATTCGGTTGGCGTGCATGGTGGCATGAACTTTTTAGTATGTCGTTTCTTGCTCCTATATTTATATTCTTTGTCTGGCTCATATTGAAACTCATAGAAGCAATGCAGGATGGTTTTGCTCTTGCTGCCGGTAATAATATTGGGGACTTCACCTCCTATATGATCCCGATTCTTTTACAGTTCATGATTATCATCGGATTATTGAAGGAAGCAAAAACATTAGCAGTGAAAATGTCAGGGGAGATCGGCGGACAGATGGTAAAGATGGCTGAATCAGCAAAAGGCTTTGCATTGGGAGCCGTTGGGGCCGCAGCAACCGTTGGCGTTGGAGCAGCAGCCTTTGCTGGACGAAAAACAATTGGTTCATATGCTGAAAAGAAAAGCCAAGATCAAGATCTTATTGCAAAGTCAAAAGAAAAAGGATTTGGTGGATTTCGTGCAAAAATGCAACTTGCTGCAGCAGACTATGGCGCAAAATCGAGTTGGGATTTACGCCGATCTGCTGTGGGGGGCGGGTTAGGAACAATGCTTGGCAAGCAGGGTATTAGTATGGATAGTAAATACTTGAAGAGCTTTGGTGTAACTACCGCTACAGGCAAGGGAGGTCAGCGAGCAATTGAAGAAAAGAAAGCTCATGATTACGAAAAAGAGGCAGAGAGGTTGAAAGTAAATGATGGCAACTATCAAAATTCACCGGAATACAAGAAACATCAGCAAGAAAATAGTCTCTACGAAGAAACCCAGTTCAAAAAGCGACAACAAGAAGAAGATGCAAACGGAAATATTAATTACACTCGAGTTGATTACGACAAAGAAAAGGGCGAGTTACGACAGAAAGATAAAGATAAGGCATCCGAGTATGAAAAGAAATACGCCGACGAATTCGATACCAAATTTAGCGAGAGACAGAAAGCTGAAATGCTTAAAGGCAACAATAGTTACAGTCGCGCCGACTTTGAGAAGGAATTCAAACCAGAATTTGAAAGTAAAAATGGCAAAGCACCACAAGCTCCACCAGGGGATGCACCTACCAAAGATAGTATCAACAAAGAACGCCTGGAAGCTTTTGCAAGTAAACTCCATGCCGGTGGTACTGATTTGATGGCAGCATTCAAACAATCAAAGATGGGTGAAGCTATTGCTGGCGGTGTAATGGGAGCAACGGGAGTAGGAGCTGGAGCGTATGGCCTCACGGGAACTGTTGCTGGTAAAGTCATCGGTGCTGCCGCTACTGGCCTTGGAATAGCGGGAGCAGTCCCAGTAGCTGGTGTTGCGGCATTAGCAGCTTGGGGGCATGCGGAGGGTGAAGAGCGCGCACGCCACCATGCGGCACACCACATAGAAGAATCGGCAGGAAAACTCAACAAAAATTCAGAAAATATCAAACAACACGAAGATCTCTTAAGCGCACTTAAGCAATACCAGAAAGAGAGCAATCAAGTCATTGAGGTTAAAGATGCCGATAATAAAACGATGACTGATTCCCAAGGGAATCCAATAACAAAAGCACGCACCGAAGCATTGGAAATGCGCTCTGGAGATATCGATTCACGACTTGATATGCTCAAATACGAATTACGTTCGATTAATGAAAACCTAGCAGGAGAAAAAGACAAGTTGCGAAAAATCGATCCAGCAGATGCCGCAGGTAAAGCAAAGATTGAGAGTCAAATAAATGCCTACCAAGATCAACAACGTGATGCTCTGTTGAAAAAATCAATGTACACCGTTGAACAAGTAAAAGTAAAATCAGAAATTAAGAAATATCAAAACCTACCAGAGAGAATCGCAAACCAAACAGATAAGGTGGCAAACGCAAAAGAACGAGCATCAAAATCAAGCAAGAAAAGCGATCATCACGATGACCATGATGATTACAAAGCTCCAACAGTTCATGCGCCAAAAGCTGAACATATCCCAAGCGGTGGTGGAGGTGGCGGCGGACATGATGATCATGGGCACGGACATTAAACAATCTTCCACACCAAACAAATAACCTTTCTGCTATAATAATGGGGTGATTGCAATTATCTCAAGTGAACAACTGGCGGCTGCTTTCGAGAAACTTCCAGAAGATCTCAAGCGAGCAATTCTAGATGCCAATGTCGACAAAAAAATTGCCGATATCGGTCAGCGCAACCAACTCCACGTAGATAAAGTGGGCGCTTTAATGGTAGAAACAAACCTCCTCATGTTCGGTCTCGGACGTTCGGAAGATTTTGTTGCGCATCTTGAGAAAAATCTCAACATATCAAATGATCTCGCAAAGAAAATAGCGGGGGAGATAAACGATGAGGTCTTTGAAAATATAAGAGAGGGGATGAAAAAAATCCAAGGAGTAGGAACTACCACAACACCACCAGCAATGGGCCTCGTTGCTTCACAAAAAGAAGATGCCCCCCTCAACACACAAGAAGAGATAGAGCTCAAAGAAAAAATAATCGACGATCTCAAACATCTAAAAACAGAAGATGCACAAAAAGTCGAAATGGATATGATGTCAGCGGATGGCTCCATTAAGAAAGTACCCGTAACGCGACTTGAGTACGATAAAGACCGTACCGTAAAACTGAAAGTGATTCTTGATGACCTCGAGCGCCAAAGCCTTCTTATTGAAGACCGACTCATTGCAACCCAAAACGAAATCTTAGACCAAAATAGTTTACTGCGCGGATACAACGAATCACTACAAAAAGCAGTGGCAGCAGGTGTATCCGATGAAGCAAACCAGTGGCGAGAAAAAATCGAAAATGCGCAAATGAAAGTAAAGGAAGCTACCTCTAAAGTATTTGATTGGCAAAACCAAAAAAATGCAGTCAATGCGCAATTAATGGCGGCAGCAAAGATGCGCATCGACCTTGAAAATAAAATTAGGAAGTACGAAAACGCAGATGCTGAAATTGCAGCAGTAAACAAAGAACTTCTTGCTCTCCGTGAACGAGCAAGGGGAGTGGGAGTACGTCATATTGAAACACCTACTCCATCTCCAGTGATCCCCGCAGTAATAAAACAAACAGAGAAGCCAAAAGAACAACCACCAGAGAAACGACCTGAACCGACTAAGGCACCAGCAATACCCCCTGTTCAAGAACCTATACCAATACCGCAACAAAAAACCCAACCTGATGTACCAGTAAAAATACCAATTTCAGTAGTACCACAGGCTGAACCAGTACGTGTGTCGGTGACTGAAAAGATCCCAGAGAAACCGAGAGAAGTCCCTATTGCTACTCAGGTAGCAAAAATAATTCCAGTGACATCTGCTCCAAGCACGCCTCCGTCTGTACCATTAGTAGAGCAGGTGGTCAGCGCCCTAAAACCAACTGATACTACCACCCCTACATCACAACCTGCTAAAAAGCTGGCTACTGAAGAAATAAAGAAAGAAGCAGCACCATCTGACACTGAAGATGAAGAGTTATCGAGTGAAAAACTACTCGAAGCCCTACAAAACCTGCCATGGCAAGTACAAGATGCAGTTCTTGATCCTAGTATTAATAAAAAAATAGATGCTATTGCAACAGCAAATAATCTTTCAGTAGAACAAACAAGTCATCTTATCATTGAAACGAACATGGTTCTCTTCCAGGTATCGACCGAAGAAGGATTCTCTTCACGAATTGAGAAAAGACTTAAAATACCAAAAGATGTAGCCGAGAAGATAAATAAAGAAATGGATGCAGAAGTATTCTTCCAAATACAGAAAGCAATCGCTGAGGCAGCACGAGGAGCAGATCTTGAAGAAACAGAAGAGGAAGAAGAGGTACTCCCACCCCAACAAGAAGAAGCTGTTGTACAAATCCCAAAAGCGCCTCCTCCTCCAGTAAAAGCATCGCAAACAATTGACCCTCTAGCAGTAAGCCTTACCGGAATAGGAAGAAGGGAACAACGAGTACTAGAGACATCGGGAGTAGAGGTAGTCTCACAAGGAGAAGCACTCTCAATTCCTCTCCCTATGAACAAAAATAGTACTTCCATTAATGCCAAGTTCGAAACAGTTCCCGAGGCTCTCCGTGAAATTGAAGACGTCCCCTTTGCACCAGCTCCTTCAAAAGAAGCTATGGAATTAATTAAAGAAAAGTTGTCGGGAACCTTTTCTATCCCGCGTAAAGAAACCACGTATACACTTGGAACATTAGGGGGGAGTGCTCCAGTAAAAACACCTGCTTCACCTCCACGCGAGGATCCCTATAGAGAACCAATTACATAATGAAACAAACCCACTCTCGAGTGGGTTTGTTTCATTATGTAAATTTCTCTCATATTCAAATGTTTTAATGTTATAATGATAGGGTATGCAATTTCGTGTCCCACAATTCATCGACGTCGAAGATAAGATTTTCGGGCCTTTTACGTTCAAGCAATTCCTCTACTTAGCTGGCGGAGCGGGTATGTCATTTGTTGTTTATAAGACACTCCCGTTTCTTGTCGCATTTCTTTTGATTATACCTATTTTAGGACTCTCAGCGGCTCTCACCTTCACAAAAATTAACAACAAGCCATTTGCCGAAATACTCGAATACTATTTCCGATTTGTATTCCAGAGTAAACTCTATATTTGGAAACGAAGCCCAAAGAAAAAAGTAACGAAAAAAGAAGAGAGAAAAGAAGAACCGACACTTACCCCGCATTTTTCTGACAGTAGACTTAAGGATATCTCATGGAGTTTAGATATTCTCGATATTAATAAACAATAATCATGGCTTTAAACGCACGAGCAACACAAGATTTTGTCCCTATAAAAGAGGTGCGCGATGGCATCATTCTTTTAAAGAGCGGAGAACTGCGCGCGGTTCTCATCGCTTCTTCAGTGAACCTCTCTCTAAAATCATACGAGGAACAGCAGGCAACAATCATGCAGTTCCAGACATTTTTAAATTCACTTGAATTCTCAACACAGATTGTTGTACAGTCACGCCGCCTTGATATCAGACCATATCTGCTCATGCTTGAGAACCGTATGAAAGAACAGACGGAACCTCTCTTAAAAATCCAGACTAAAGAATATATTGAGTTCATCCGTACATTCACCGAAGCGGTCAATATCATGACAAAAAACTTCTTTGTTGTTGTGCCGTATTCAGCGCCAGCAATTTCCCCAGAATCATCACTGGCTTCCATGATACCCTTCTTCAACAAGAAAAAAACAAGCACCGGGAGCGCTAGTGGTGACGCTAAAGCAGAATTTGAAGAAAAACGTTCACAGCTCGAGCAACGAGTTGGTGTTGTAGCACAAGGTCTTTCTCGTGTCGGTGTTCGTACTGTACAGCTGGGAACCGAAGAAGTTATTGAGCTTTTCTATAAAACATTCAATCCTGGTGATATCAGCCAGGGGATGAAGATAGACGGAGGGGTGCCAGAACGATAGCCACTACTGGGCAATAGTTTTGTGTCTGCGTTCTATTTTTTAATGCTATACTATTCTCATGAGTTTTTTAGATACACTACTCGGTAAAAAATCGAGTATGGGTAACGATAACCAAACACCGATTCTTCCTGTTTTACCACAGGAAATATACCAATCAGCCACCCTCGAATTCCAAGACGTTATCGCTCCATCTGCACTGAAAGTCGAGCCAAAATCACTCAATTTAGGAGAGAAGATTGCTCGTACCTTCTTTGTCATTTCGTACCCACGATATCTTACCGACAATTGGTTTTCGCCGATCATTAACCTCGACAAAATATTTGATGTCGCTATTTTCATTCATCCGATTGAGACCGCAAAAATTCTCCGTTCATTCCAGAAAAAGGTAGCAGAAGTACAGAGTCAGATTGCTGTACGCGAATCAAAGGGAATGGTTCGTGATCCAATGCTTGATACTGCATACCAGGACCTTGAAGGATTACGCGACCAACTCATGCAAGCACAGGAAAAAATGTTTGATGTCGGACTCTATATTACTGTCTACGCAGACAATGAAAATGATTTGTTTAAAATCGAGAATGAAATAAAATCGATTCTCGAATCAAAACTCGTGTACTTCAAACCAGCACTCTTCCAACAAGAAGAAGGATTTAAGAGTACCATTCCAACTGGCACCGACCTCCTCGAGGTGAACCAGAAACTAAATTCAGAGCCTCTTTCATCACTATTCCCATTTATATCCTTCGACCTTACTTCGGACAAAGGAATTCTCTATGGCGTAAATCGCCACAATTCAAGTCTGGTTATTTTCGATCGTTTCTCACTTGAAAACTACAACTCCATTACCTTCGCAAAGTCTGGTTCTGGTAAATCATACGCGACCAAGCTCGAAATCCTCCGTACCCTCATGTTTGATACTGAAGTTATTGTGATCGACCCTGAACGGGAATATGAATTCTTGGCAGAAGCTGTCGGCGGCCGCTATTTCAATATCGCCCTTTCTTCTGACCACCACATCAACCCATTCGACCTGCCAATCCCACGTGAAGATGAAACTCCGGCGGACGTACTTCGCTCAAACACCATTAACCTTGTCGGTCTTTTCCGCCTCATGCTTGGTGGACTTACCCCGGAAGAAGACTCTATTGTTGACCGTGCCATCACAGAAACATACGCACTCAAAGACATTACCGCTGATTCAGACTTCTCAAACATTGAACCGCCACTGCTATCAGACTTTGAAATGGTCCTCTCGGGCATGGATCGTTCAGAATCTATCGTGCAACGCCTTGCAAAATACACCCGCGGATCATGGTCTACCTTTATAAACCAGCCTTCAAACGTGGATATTAACCGTAAATTCGTTGTTTTCTCAGTCCGAGACATGGAAGACGAGCTCAAACCGGTCGCCATGTACATCGTGACCCACTTTATCTGGAACGCCGTCCGTAAAAACCTCAAAAAGCGCCTTTTGGTGGTGGATGAGGCATGGTGGATGATGAAATCTGAGGATACTGCATCATTTTTGTACTCAATCGCAAAACGAGGCCGTAAATACTACCTGGGACTAGCCACAATCACCCAAGACGTAGGGGACTTTATGAAATCTCCGTATGGTATTCCAATTGTGACAAACTCTTCTATCCAATTGCTCCTGAAGCAATCCCCAGGAACAATCGACCTCCTCCAGAAGACTTTCAACCTAACCGATGAAGAGAAATACCTCCTCTTGGAATCAAATGTAGGAGAAGGTATCTTCTTTGCAGGGCTAAAACACGTTGCTATTAAAGCAATTGCTTCCTATACCGAGGACCAGATTATTACCTCAGACCCATCCCAGGTGCTCGCAATACAAAAAGCAAAAGAGGCAATTGCCGCAGCCGACAGTGCTAACCGTGTCGCTCTTTCTGCAACCGATGTACTCAAAAAAGAAATCAATACGAACGCCAGCGCCTCAAAGTTTAGTGATATCAATATGAATAAAGGCAATATTGATAAAATCACTGAAGCGAATGGCTAGCTTCTATAAACCAGCCTAGTAATATAGTGTTTTCTCCATTTGTGCCGTATAATTAGTAGTAATGAACGTGCGCATACTTCCATTTTTTTTAACAGTAGTGTTATTTCTTGGAACTTTTTTGTCAGGTATTTCGCCTGTACATGCTGCCGATTTAACAAACCTAACTGATGCAGATATTGCTGTGGCTGTTACTCCAGAAACGCCAGGGCCATATCAAAGCGTCACTATAAGTATTTCAAGCTACTCAGTAGATCTGAACCGAGCAAAGATCATGTGGACACTCGATGGAAAAATAGAGCCATCAGGAACAGGTGTAAAAAAGTTTTCTTTTACAACAGGAGCACTTGGAAGCAAATCAGTGGTTACTATTGGAATTATCGCTGACGCAACACACCGAGTTGATAAACAAATTACTATTGAACCTGCCCAATTAGATCTTTTATGGGAATCTCCTGATTCATACGTACCACCTTTCTATAGAGGAAAGGCCTTGCCATCCATCGAAGCAACAATAAAAATTGTTGCACTTCCTAACAGTGGCGCACTGCTTGATGCCCCAGCCGGATCGTTGGTATATCAATGGAAACATAATTCGAGTGTCGACCAACAAGCCTCAGGGTATGGTAAAAATTATTATGTTTTCAGAAGTGACTATTTAAATAAAAAAGAAATTGTCTCTGTACAAGCAGCAGATGGAGGAACAGGATCATTCAACGCAACTGATACACTAGAAATTGTTCCCGTGAATCCAAAAATAGTTTTTTACGCAGACAAGTTTAATGAAGGTACTGATTATGGAAATGCACTCGTAGACACCACAGCGCTTACAGAAAACGAAATAACGATTGTTGCTGCACCATATTTTTTCTCGCCAAAAGAAAAAATATTAACTCCGGGATTTAAGTATGACTGGGCTATCAACAACAAAAGCATCCCTGCCCCAGATCCCAAAAATATGTTGACTGTCCAACCAACAGAAGGAACGACCGGAACCGGAGTCATATCACTTTCACTTGAAAACATGGGTAAATTATTCCAGTCTGCAAAAAATACAATAAATATAACTTTCTAAATGAATATTTCTCTTCTCAAAAAAATAGGGTTGCTGCTTGGTCTGATTCTTAGCCTTGTTGTGGGAGTATCAGGAGTACAAGCAGCAGTAGAAATAACGGCAACCGTAACCACAACACAAACAACAGCAACTATCACCGGATCTGTTGATGATGGAAATAGACGTTCAATTCTTTTCTCACAACCAAATGCTGGTATCCAGCTCGTCTATGGTACCAATGAGAATAATCTCGATAAGTTTGGCCCGATCCTCTACATGCAGGGGAATATAAAGAACAATACCCCAACCCCAATAAATACCAGTGGTTTGTTTACTGATACCGTAGCTGGACTTACTCCTGGTATCCAATACTGGTTCAATTACGTAAGTACTGGCAATGGCGCGGTAGGGGCTCCACTTATGGGGGCACCGATGTCTTTCAATACAAAGCCAGATTTGAGTAAGATAGCAGTGACCATAACACAAGATGCTCCAGCCACAGTAACGTTTACTGGCTCCGGATTTCCCCCGGGCGTACCATTAGAAATAAGTATAAAAGACACATCTGATGGGGGGAGTGCGAATTCAGTAAGAGGAGATGCAAATAATGATGGCACACTCTCTGTCTCTGCTTTCACTACAGCAGAAAAAGGACATGGATACTCGTACACTATTATCAATAGTGATTCAAATGATCTCTTGGCCTCAGGGGGTTTCTCATTCTCCGGCCACGGAACAAGCACTGTTCAAACCGGTTCAGGAGGGAAACCAGGGTATGTTGATGTGGACACTTCAGCAACCATGCACTCTATTACTATTTTCGGTACCGTATCGGGACATCAACTGACTGATCTTATTAATGAAAAAATATCTTTCTACATCGGCGAAACACCAGATGATCTTAAGCTTGGTGGCAACTCACCAACATTTAGTGGCGCATGGGATGGTAAATTTTCATACACATTTGCATCGCTACCGCTTGGAAAAACATACTACCTCGATATCAAAGATTCATCACAAAAAAGTTTACTACCAGACATCTTGTCAGCGCAAACAATTGGAGTAAATGGTAATCCAGATATTATCGTCACCGAAGTAAAAAAAGAAACAACAAAAAATTCTGCAGTACTTACTTTTACTATAAGTGCAGCGGTTCCTCAAACAGAACCAATATCGCTCCGCCTCATGTGGGACACCAACTCATCTCACCCAACAAACAGTAACGGTATTCTCTACCCAAGCGGTATTCCGCCAGTAATGGGCCCTTACGTTGCACATTCTTCAACTATCCCGGGTTTGAATTCGGGCACAAAGTACTACTACAGTGTTGTAGGGGTAGAGGACAACCACACCTACTTAAATGGAAGCTTTAGTACCGATGATAAAAATGGTGCTAAGGTTGAAGAAAATACTTACATACCAAGTACAGACAAATGTGTACAATCAACACGAGATGAGGTACAGAAAGATGGGACAACAAAAAAAGTGAAAGTGATGAGCGACTACTGTCTCATTGAACCACTACCAGGACTTGAGCGTGTTGATACAGCAAGCCACACCGCCTATGCTGACTATTTAAACAAACTTATCACCCTAGCGATCGGTATTGGTGCAGTGCTTGCGGTAATTATGATTATTATCGCGGGTATCCAGTACATGGGGACCGAATCAGTATTCGGGAAAGGGGAAGATAAG
>JAHFNJ010000002.1 GCA_023267375.1 Candidatus Nomurabacteria bacterium
TGATGAACTCGAAAATTACATTGCTGGTGAACCGTTTATGGGCACAGTGATATCGTAAGTATGGCTATCATCATCAAAACTGAAAAAGAAATTGAAGCTTTACGCGAAGGGGGAAAGCGACTCGGTACGATCTTGCAAAAGGTGGCACAAAAAGTGGCGCCAGGCGTATCAACAATGGAGCTCAACGACTATGCAGAAAAACTCATCCGCGAAGGTGGCGATGAGCCAGCTTTTTTAAACTACAAACCGTATGGTGCATCATCTCCATACCCCGCATCCCTGTGTGTTTCAGTAAACAATGAAATCGTGCACGGTATTCCAAAAAAGAATCATATTCTAAAAGAGGGAGATGTTGTTTCAATCGACCTAGGACTCAAACACAAAGGAACGTTTACTGATCATGCACTCACCGTTCCTGTTGGGAAAATTTCAAAATCAGCTGAGAAATTACTTTCTGTTTGTCAGGAGGCGCTTGCTGCCGGCATCTTTGAAGCTCGTGCAGGGAATCGTATTGGGGATATAAGCTTTGCGATTGAGTCTGTGATAAAGCCGCATAAGTACGGCATCGTTCGTGAACTTGCAGGGCATGGCGTTGGGCGAGAAATCCACGAAGATCCATATGTCCCAAACTTCGGCAAGAAGGGGACTGGTGCTGTGCTCCAAAAAGGTATGGTAATTGCCATCGAACCAATGATTAATGAAGGGGGGAAAGATGTGGTCTTGGCTTCAGATGATTGGACATTTAAAACAAAAGACGGCACCAAGAGTGCGCACTTCGAGCATACAATTTTGATAACAGACGGTGAACCAGAAATTTTGACGCAGTCCTAAATAAAAAACACCCCCGATCTAGGTCGGGGGTGTTTTTTATTTTATTGTTTGAACATTTCTACCGGATTCTTTTTTACTGATTTCTCTATTCCTTTTGCTGTACTACCTGGGGCCTCTTTTGTTCCAAAGAAACTATTTATTCGTTTCTTAATCCAGGAATCTTTTTTGGCAACTTCTGTTTTCTTTCCCAAGGTATCACCTTCTGGTTTAATGTGCTCTTTGGTTCCCTCAACAAGTTCAGGATTTGGGTTACCTACTTTGTTTTGGTCCACAATCTCTTTTAATCGTGTTTTTACTCTTTCTTTGAGTACTGTTGGATCCTCTTTTTCTGGCGTTTTGTTTACCGGTGTTTCTTCAAGGGGTGTTATTGCCTTGATGTTTTCTAGGTTTATTTCTGACATGGTTTTAATGGGTTAGGTTTATAAGTAAATTCATCCATGGCTATTATCGCACGTGCTTACCAGAACGCAAGCTATGGTATAATTTAATCCAATGGAGACATTTGCTCGACAAGAAGTACCCAAATTTTCTTCTCCCGAAGAAGAAATCGCTTTTTTGCGAGCGAGTATTGCGCAGAAAGAGAAAGCGCTTCTCGAGCGCGGTATGGAGGTGAATCGCGAACGGATTGCGAGCGAGACCATAAAATCCTACGCCGAGTTGCCAGCCAAAGAAGTGCTCGCTAAATCAGCTCGAATGCCGGAGCGGGAACAGGAGGCAATCGTGCTTCGACTGAAACCTGAATCACACGACGCAACAATGGAGGAGCTTTTGGGGGTACTTCTCTCAAACGGTATAAAGAATGCGCTTGAGGTAGTTGAACGGCTTGGCAATCCGCATATTGATGACGACTTCCATCGATTCTTGGTGCAGTATATTCATACCGGACAAATCCCGGGTCTTAAAGAAGGAACCCCTGTTTTTGAAGCGCTCCACATGAGGCTCTTCGAAGTGACACTGCCGATGAAGGACAAAGATGATTCACGTGGCTTTAAGGAGCTTATTTCAGCCATGGAGCAGTTTTACGCCGCAATGCAATCACTGGCGACTGATCGACGAAACCGAGACCGAAAATATTTTACTTTAGAGCTCGCACTCTCCAATACGGGCGAAGAAGTGGTTGTGTACGGAGGTGTTCCGGAGCATGCGGCTGATCTGTTTGAAAAACAAATTCTTGGATCGTATGCCGATGCGAAGATCCGTGAGGTAACTGACGACTACAATATTTTCAATGAAATGGGTGCGGCACGAGGAGCGGTAGCTGAACTCACTGGTGTGGAGGCGTTTCCGTTACGCACTTCTGATAGTTTTGAGCATGATCCAATGAATGCTCTTCTTAACGTGTTTTCGAAATTAAAAAAAGAAGGAGAGGGTGCTGCAGTGCAATTTGTGATTGCTCCAGCTGGTGATGATTATGTTCAAAAGTATCAAATGGTTTTGCAGGAGATCAAGGATGGCATGTCGGTGAAGAAGGCGCTCTCTGTTTTTGGACATCTTCACCGCGAGTTGGGTGAAGCTGCGAAGGAGCTCATTTTTGGGCCAAAATCTCAAGAGCAAAAGGAGAAACAGAAAAAGATTGATGACCGGGCGGTTGAGCTTATTACTACAAAAATGAAAAGTTCTATTATGACGGTAGGTATTCGCGTTATCGCTTCAGGAGATACTAACGAGCGTGCGGGGCAGATTTTGAGAGAGATAGAATCAGCATTCCATCAATTTACCGAAGCGGGAAGTAACGGTATTGCCTTTGAGGAGCGTTCTGAGGGTAAACTCCGAGATCTTTTACATAATTTCTCATACCGTATATTGGTAGAGAAAGAGCTCATGCCACTCTCACTCAAAGAGACCGCCACTATTTTCCACTTGCCATTCAATATTACGAGTTCACCACAACTCAAAGAAGCAAAAGCTGGGATTGCTCCTGCTCCTGTCGAAATGGGCAGCGAGGGCGTGCTTCTTGGTATAAATGACTATCGTGGCACCAGCAAGGAAATTCACATGCAAAAAGAAGATCGTGTTCGTCACTTCTACGTGATCGGTCAAACCGGTACTGGTAAGACGACTATCTTGAAGAATATGATTATCCAGGACATTCACAATGGTGATGGTGTCTGCTTTATCGATCCACACGGTTCCGATATTGAGGATATACTTGCGAACATTCCAAAGGAGCGTATTGATGATGTGATCTACTTTGACCCAGCGTACATTGCGCGACCGATGGGTCTTAACATGCTCGAGTATGATGAACGATTTCCAGAACAGAAAACATTTGTGGTGAACGAGTTGCTTGCTATTTTCAACAAGCTCTTCGATATGAAGACGGCCGGCGGTCCAGCGTTCGAGCAATACTTCCGCAATAGTTCATTGTTAGTGATGGAGGACCCTGAATCGGGTTCGACATTGCTTGAAATTGGCCGAGTGCTCGCTGACAAGGAGTTTCGTGATCTGAAACTTTCTAAGTGTAAGAATCCCATTATCAAACAATTCTGGGAAAATGCCGAAAAGACAACAGGCGAACAATCACTTGCAAACTTTGTACCGTATATTACCAACAAATTCGATGTGTTTGTTTCAAATGACATCATGCGCCCGATCATTGCTCAGCAGAATTCAGTTTTTAATTTCCGTAAAGTAATGGATGAGAAGAAAATTTTGTTGGTGAATCTTTCAAAAGGACGTCTGGGTGATATTAACGCAAACTTGATCGGGCTCATTTTAGTAGGGAAGATTCAGATGGCAGCGCTTTCTCGCGTTGATATTCCGACAGAACAGCGCCATGACTTCTATCTCTATATCGATGAATTCCAAAACGTGACAACTGATTCAATTGCCTCAATTCTCTCTGAGGCTCGTAAGTATCGTCTATCACTTAACATTGCTCACCAATATATTGCGCAACTTGAGGAAAAAATTAAAGATGCGGTATTTGGTAACGTCGGGTCAATGGCTGTGTACCGTGTAGGCCCTGATGATGCTGAATATTTACAGAAGCAATTTGAACCAATATTTAATGCGAACGATATCATTAAGCTCGACAACTATAATGCTTACGTCAAAATGCTCGTACACGGTACACCAACCAAACCGTTTTCAATGCGTGCACTCCCAGCACCAAAAGGTGTTGCTGGTCTCGCTCCAAATATTAAAGAGCTTTCGTATTTAAAGTATGGACGAGATCGGGCAGAAGTTGAAGATGAGATTATGGATCGCTATCGAAAGGTTTAGCCGGGAACCCTTTACATTATTATATTTTAATAGTATAATAGTAAAAATTCAAATATAACCTAAAATCCAAGATTATGGCAAAAGTAACTCTAATTCTTGCCATCCTCTTCGGAATGGCATCGTTTAGTTGCAGAACAACTAAACATACTAGTTCTCTTAAACCTCAAACGAAGGGAGGCGCAATTCCGGGTTCCGCTAAGGGGCAGATCGTGGACACCATGTATGCTATCGATACGCTTACTGAGGATGCAACACTGCTAGATGTCTATGAATTCTTTGCACGAGACGCTGTGCTCAAATCTTCGGCGTATAAGTTTATCTTAGATAACTCAAATGATGGTTTGCCGGCAAGTAAGAGTTGTCTAGATTCGGCGCACATTAACTTATTTGCTGTTATGGGGAAGAATGATACTGTTTTCATGTCTGTCCAGTATTCACCGAAAGAACCTGTGTATGAATTCAATGATATTCGTGATCCAATTGATTCAACAAAAATTATTGGTCAAACGGAAACTATCACAGGGACCAAAGCGACATGGAGGCGTGTGTCGTGGTACTTCTCAGACATTCGAAAAGGGGCCGTCACTTCTTTCAATGAGGGGATTCTCTCTCTCCCAAAAGGGACACTCGTCTGGCGTAGGAAGATGGATTATCTTCGCTTGCGCTTAAGCGATCAAATTAAAGCAAAAAATAATCGATAAAGGTCTCATACAGCAACAACTTCTGTGTGGGACCTTTTATTTTCATACTGGATTTAGCCGTCTTTTTCTGCTATAGTACAACCGCTGTACGACTTTACGGCAACCATTATTTCTTAATTTTTACGTATTTATATATGACTATCGAACGTACGCTTATTGTTTTTAAGCCGGATTCTGTTGCTCGGGGCATTGTCGGCGAGATTCTCTCTCGTTTTGAACGAGTCGGTCTCAAGATCGTGGGAACCAAAATGGTAAACCCTGATACTGATTTTTATCACCATCACTACGAAAAAATTGGCACCATGATCACTCGCCATGGCCAAAAGATCTTCGATACTACCGTTGAAATGATGCAGGTGGCACCAGTTATCGCTTTCGTGCTTGAAGGGATCGATGCTGTCGCAGTGGTTCGCAAGATGGTTGGTTCGACTGAATCTAAGAGTGCTCTTCCAGGTACAATTCGTGGTGATTACTCACACATGAGTTACGCACACGCAGATGAACAGGGGATTGGTCTCTCGAACATTCTTCACGCTTCTGGTGATTCAAAGGAAGCAGCTCTTGAAATCTCTCACTGGTTTTCTGAAAGTGAACTCTTTGACTACGAAGCAGCTCACGAAAAGTTTACTCAGACAAAGAAGAAAAAGTAGTCTCTCTTTCTGTCTGAAAAATCGCTCTATGGTAAAACGTAGAGCGATTTTTCTTTATCAACAGAAATATATTGCTGTTTTTCTAAGACGTGCTTCTTGAATAGATTTAAAAAAGATGTCTTTTTGGAAAACATTCTTGCCAAACATTTTTAGGGGCGTATACTATGCATAGTGTTATTTAGATTATTACCTAGAACATTATCTTATGGGACGCCAGTTCTTGCAGTATGCCTTGGTATACAGTAGACGGTACCCACCTAGCGTTACGCTACGGTAATACATCTCAAATAGCACTAAAAAGGACGTCCTGAATTTGATTCAGGGTGTTTTTTTATTTGTAAGGACTTATGTACATCGCCTTATTTTTATAGTAGAGCGACGTGCTACACTTAGTGCAATGCAAAAGCTTTTGCGTTCAATTTTTATTCTCATTGTGTTCATTTTTAGCACCAATACCTTGGCGATGCACTTTGCTTGGTACGATATTTTTTGGTGGTTTGATATGCCGATGCATTTTTTGGGAGGTTTTTTTGTACTACTTATGAATGTGTTCATCACAGAACGATATTTTGCTGCTTCAAAACGGTTTCATAATATATCTATTCCAAAACAATTATGTTTATTTATATTCTCAGTACTTGTTGTGGGAATTTTGTGGGAATTATTTGAGCTTTTCTTTGTGAATTATATCGGTGGTCTTCCGTTTGGTATGAAAGACACCATAAGCGACCTCTGTTTTGATGTGGCAGGTGCTTTTGCTGCGTGTATATACATGATCCGCCAGCTCTCCTTTTTCACGCAAGAGGTAAAATAGGGTATACTATCAATATGGAAATAAAGAAGTTGAAGCTTACATTCTGTGGTGGTACGGGTGTTGTGACTGGTTCTAATTTTTTGCTTGAGACTATTCCCGCTACTCCTGGTGAAACAGTGCGACGGGTTTTGGTTGATTGCGGTCTGACACAATCGACCAAACTCGCTGATGATTTGAACTGGAATCCCTTTCCGTATGATCCAAAAACAATTGATGCGCTTTTTGTAACTCACGCACACATTGACCATGTTGGCCGCATCCCTAAATTAATTGCCGACGGTTTTCAGGGGAAAATATATTCAACACCACCAACCAAAGATATTGCACGATTTATGCTTGACGATACTGCTAGTATTTTAGGGCATGACAAAGAACACGATCTTGGTGCTATTTATACAAAAGAAATTATTAACAAAGCTTTTTCTTTGTGGGAGACGATCGAATACCACAAGCCGTTTGACCTGTCGCCGTTTACCGTGACACTTAAAGATGCTGGGCATATCCTCGGTTCTTCAATGATTGAGTTTCTCTATAACGGCAAAAAAATTGTTTTTACTGGCGACTTAGGTAATTCTCCTTCACCACTTTTGAAAGACACAGAGCCGATCACTGACGCAGACTATCTCATCATGGAATCTGTCTATGGTGATCGAAACCATGAAGACCGTGCTGAACGTAAAATACTGCTTGAACACGCGATCCAGGATAACGTAAAGCGCAAAGGTGCTTTGGTTACTCCAACCTTCTCCCTTGAGCGTAGCCAAGAGCTTCTCTATGAGATTGATACGCTCGTAGAAGAAGGCCGCATTCCGCTTGTGCCTATTTTCTTTGATTCGCCGCTTGCGATTCACTTAACAACAGTGTTTAAAAAATATCCGGAGTATTTCAATGATGTTGTGCAGAAGAGAATACGTTCTGGGGACGACATCTTCCTGTTCCCGGGCCTTACTTCGACACTTGATACCGATCAATCCAAAATGATTCCTCGTATGCCAAACCCGAAGGTTATTATCGCAGGATCGGGAATGTCGAATGGGGGGCGTATTATTCATCATGAAAAAAGCTATCTTCCAGATCCGCAGAGTACTATTTTGTTGACCGGCTATCAGTCCTTGGGCACGCTTGGGCGTTTAATTCAAGAAGGATCGAAGACGGTGCGTATCGAAGGTGAGACGATTCCGGTTAAAGCACATGTTGTCATGATCGGAGGGTACTCTGGCCACAAAGATTCTGACGCGCTTGTTAACTTTGTTGAAAATACGGCAGATACGGTAAAACGAATCTATGTTGTCATGGGGGAGCCAGCATCATCGCTTTTCCTTGCACAACGACTTCGTGATAATTTGGGTATTGATGCAATTGTGCCACAGCAGGGCGACAGTGTAGAGCTGCCGTGTTAATATATCTAAACATATGGCTGACGTAATAAATAAAAAAACTGAATTTTTGTGCTACAACGGGCCACTTGGTAACGGTGAGAAGCATAATCATCTTAAAATAAAATTGGGAGTATCAGGCGCAGCAGAAACAGGGCACTGTGGTGTTGGTTCGCTTGATCTTGCGAAAGAGCTTGGCCGTGAGATTATCCGCCAAGGCGGCATTTTGATGACAGGTGCAACGACAGGTTTCCCACTCTGGGCTGCGATGGGAGCAAAAGAAGAAAAAGGTGTGGTCATTGGTCTTTCTCCTGCCGTATCAGAACTCGAACATGTGAATACCTATCGTTTACCGCTTGATTATACTGACCTCATTATCTACACCGGTTTTGGCTACCCGATGCGTGATATTTTATTTACGCGAAGTTGTGATGCGATGTTTATCGGTTGCGGACGGATTGGCACGATCCATGAGTTTACGATCGCCTTTGAAGACGGTAAACCGATTGGTATTTTAGATGGTCCATGGGAAATGGATAAAGAACTTAAAATGATTATTGAAGACGGCCATCGTCCGAATGATAAGATCATCTTTGACCCGGATCCTAAGACGCTTGTGGAGAAAATAATGAAGCTTGTAGAGGCAGATAAGGTGAAAGAGTATCGCGTAGCAAAAGATACTCCGTTTGATCCGTCGCATTCTTCCCAATAAGTTGCCACTCTAAACATTTATGCACTTTAGCTCGTACACTTCACTAGAGACGGAGAGCATTTTTGAAAAATTACACACGAGCCCACAGGGACTCTCGCTACCAGAGGTTATTCTTCGTCAAAAAAAGTATGGACCAAATACGATTGCTGCCAGAGAAACAATGTGGTGGCAGATATTGCTCGCTCAATTTAAATCACCTTTTATTTACCTTCTGTTTTTTGCTGCCGCGATAGCATTTTATCTTGGAGAACTCATTGATGGAACGTTTATTATATTTTTTGTTTTTTTGAGTGCTGCGCTCGGGTTTGTACAGGAATATAGTTCTCACAAGTCGATTGCGCTTCTTAAAAAATTTTTAGTTACACATGTTAAGGTCTGGCGCGGGGGAGAGGTTTTGGAAATAGAAAACCATGAATTGGTGCCCGGTGATATCTGCATCCTTGAGCCAGGAGATATTATTCCAGCAGATCTTCGCCTTTTTAAATCAGACAATCTCCTTGTTGATGAGTCAGCTCTTTCTGGGGAGTCTGTGCCAGTGTCCAAGACGACAATTCTTACAAGAGAGGCAACTTCTATTCATGAAGCAATTAATATTGGATTTTCAGGGACCACTGTACTTGCCGGGAAAGCTCTTGGTGTGGTTGTTGGTATTGGGTCTGCTACGGAAATGGGAGGGATTGCTAAACTAACAATTGAGACAGAGAGCAAGGGGGCGTTTGAAAAAGGAATTGCAAAACTTTCAGGATTTATTTTAAAGATGACCGTCGGGGCGCTTGCTCTCTTGTTTATTGCCAATATTGCATTGAAGGGTAGTGCTCAAATCGGTGAAGTGCTTTTGTTTTCAATTGCACTTGCTGTTTCCGTAATTCCAGAAGGGTTGCCGGCGGTTGCGACACTTCTTTTTTCTAAGGGGGCAGTTCGTCTCGCAAAAAAACACGTTGTTGCAAAGCGCCTCTCGGCCGTGGAAGATCTTGGTAGTATCGAGGTACTTTGTACTGATAAGACAGGGACAATTACAGAAAATAAATTAACAGTGCATGGGATGGCGGCAATCGATGAACGAGCCTGCATGTTCTATGCTGTTCTTTCTTCTCGGTATGTCGCAGACCATGGCAAGGTTATCCCAAATCCGTTTGACGATGCGCTCTGGGAGAAATTGACGAGCGAAGATAAAGAAAAAACACATGCATATCGTAGGCTTTCCGAGATTCCTTTTGATCCAGAACGAAAATTTCAAAGTGCTCTGATAGAGAATGACGGAATAATTGAACTCGTGGTTAAGGGTGCCCCTGAAGCCGTGCTTGATATCTGTGTAGGAGTTTCGGATTCCTTACGGGAACAAGAGCTTTCGTTTGTAAAAAGAGAAGGAATGGCTGGGAACAGAACTATCGCTGTAGCAAAAAAAGTATGGAAAGGTGGATCGAGATCATACGTCCACGGACAGGAGTGTGACTTGGAATATCTTGGCGTTATTTCTTTCATTGATCCAATCAAAGAATCAGCGAAGGGTGCAATTGATCGTGCTCGAGAATGTGGTGTACAAATAAAGATTCTCACTGGAGATGGTGCAGATGTGGCTGGGGCTGTGGGGGAGAAGGTGGGTCTTATACAAAGTGCTCAAGAAGTTGTCATTGGAGAAGTGTTTGAAAAAATAAGTGTCGGTGAACGAGAAAAAATTGTTGAAGAAAGAAGTGTTTTTGCGCGTGTTACTCCAGAACAGAAATACCAAATTATCGAAATACTACAGAGAAAATACAACGTCGGATTTCTAGGGGATGGTATCAATGATGCGCCTGCGTTAAAAATCGCGAGCGTCGCTTTGGCGGTGAATACTGCTTCAGATATCGCGCGAGATTCTGCTGACATTGTCTTATTGAGCCCGAGTCTCGCTGTCATTATTGATGGTATTACTGGCGGCCGAGAAATATTCACCAATATGATTAAATACCTAAAGACAACGCTTATCTCTAATTTCGGCAATTTCTACTCTGTGGCGCTTGCGTCACTTCTCATTCCGTTTTTACCAATGCTCCCTATGCAGATTCTTCTCTTGAATCTTTTGACTGATTTCCCCATGATCGCACTTTCACTTGATACGGTTGACGGAACAGAATTGAAATCTCCACGTATCTACCACATCAAAGAAATTGTAGTAATGTCGGTTCTGTTCGGTGTACTCTCGAGTGTTTTTGATTTTGTTTTCTTTTTTCTTTTTTACAAACATGCACCGGCGGTTCTTCAGACAAACTGGTTTATTGGGAGTGTTTTGACTGAGCTTATCCTTATCTATGCAATTCGTACAAAACTGCCGTTCTTTAAGGCTACAGCACCTTCTCGTATTCTTCTTTTGCTCACCTCTATCCCTGCACTTATCGCGCTCTTATTGCCATTTACATCCTTTGGACAACGGGTCTTTAGTTTTGTTTCGCCATCTGTGCACTTTCTCGGGATGATTGTTGTTGTTAGCATCCTCTATTTTGTTGCAACGGAACTTTTTAAACAGCTTTATTACAAAAAATTGAGTCCACGGCTAGAATTGGTAAAATAAAAACACCCAAGCCTAGGCCTGGGTGTTTTTATTTTGTATTATGCGAGACTTTTAACGATTCGTTCGAATGATGCTGGTGCGTGTTGAGCAAGTTCAGCAAGAATTTTTCGGTCAACAGCGATAGATTTCTTCTTGAGTGCTCCGATGAATTTGCTGTATGACATTCCGTGGGTGCGAACAGCTCCGTTGATCTTTACTTCCCATAGGCGGCGCTTATCACCCTTTTTATCGCGGCGATGTGCGAACGCATATGCGCCAGCGTGAAGTAGGGCGTCCTTTGCCTGGATTTCCTTCGTGCTGCGTCCAAAGCGAAAACCTTTTGCGGCCTTCAGAACACTTCGGCGTCGTTTTAATGCATGTACTCCTCCTTTTACTCGTGTCATGTGATTATAGTTAAATTAATTTCCGCCAGAGACGGATCAGCTTTAGGCTGAAAATGGTAATAGAAAGCTTTTCGCTTTGTTCTTCATGGTAAATGATGCACTGCGCTTGCCAGCAAGTTGCTTGCTGCGAGACTGCTTGGCATTGAAATGGTTGAACCCTGGCTTTCGAGCCACAAGCTTCCCATTCTTCGTAACCTTCAGTCTTTTGCTAAATGATTTGTTTGTTTTCATACAATTTTTATTTACTTTCCTTTTCTAATGTCACCATCAGTCCTTTCGGGGTCTTTTTATACGATTCCGCAATTTTATAGTGTTCTGTGATCAAATGCAAGACTCGATCCAAGCGCTCTTTCAGGAATCCATCCTGCATATACTTTGAGCGTCCTGAAAGGTAGAGCTCCACTTTAATGCGATGTCCTTCCTTAAGCCACTCAGAAGCCTTTTTAGCCTTGAGGTCGAGGTCATGGTCGCCAGTACCGATCTTAATCTGAATAGATTTTGTCTCGGTCTTGTGGGAGTTTGCCTTTGCCTTCTTCTGTTTCTTGTTCTGTTCGTACTGGAACTTGCCGTACTCCATGATCTTAGCGATCGGGGGAGTGGCGGTTGCAGAGATTTCAATCAAATCAAGGCCTTGAGCAGTCGCTTTTTCAAGTGCTTCCTTAAAGGAAAGAACGCCGAGGTTTTCACCTTCGCTACCGATGACGCGTAGTTCCTTTGCTCGTATTTGATTATTGATTCGTTCTCGCAATGTAAAAAAAGTTACTTACGGACCTCCGTATATATCCGTATACTGCTCGGCTTCAAAACCAAGAGAAAGGGAGACGGTTACCGTTCCACCATAGTAGCGTATATATGTATAAAAGTCAAACACTTTTTGGCTGTTTTGTGCTAGAGTCCTTACTATGGAATTGGTGCTAAATCTCTATAAAAATGAAGGGGAAACGCCACTGGCGTGCCTTGAGCGGTTTCGGGCTAGCCACCCTGAATATAAGGATCTTCCGCTCTCCTACATGGGGCGGTTGGACCCGATGGCGTCCGGGGTGCTTTTAGTTGTGGCAGGGGAGGAAAATAAGAAACGGGAGCAGTATCTTGGGTTAGATAAGGAGTACGAATGCAAAGTACTGTTCGGTTTCAACACGGACACTCACGATATTTTAGGTCTCGTCACTGAATCTGTAGAAGGTGCCCTGGATGAGCAAGATATAAAATCAAAAGTAGAAAAAACAATTCCAGATTTTGTGGGAACATACAATCAAACCTACCCTTCTTTTTCTTCAAAACCAGTAGGCGGGAAATCGCTTTTTATGCATGCGCGTGAAGGAACTATTGATAAAGACAATCTGCCGTCTCACGAAGTGGTTGTTTCTTTAATCGAAATTCTCAAATGGGAGCAAATGGAAGCTATTGATTTAAAAGAGAGCATAAAAACAAGAATCGCTAAGGTTGCCGGAGATTTCAGACAGAGTGAAATACTCTCAAAATGGGAAGAGGTTCTCGAAAAAGAAAAAAATCGTTCGTTTTCTGTTGTTTCACTTCGGATTTCCTGTGGTTCTGGTTTCTATGTACGAATGTTTGCCGATGATTTAGGAAAAAAGATTGGCGTGCCCGCACTGGCGTTTGAGATAGTAAGGACGAGAGTGGGGGAGTATAGGATTGAAGGTAGTAAAAAATAACCTATGTGCTATGCTCAATTTAGCATATAGGTTCGACTATTGTTACACGGGTGTTAACAATTAGATAACGGGCGAATCAGGTGGAAATAATTGTAACGTTGTTACTTATCCTTCTCATTATTCAGAGAAACAAATAAGTAATATAGCAAATAAAAATTGCCCAATGTGGGGCAATTTTTATTTTGTATGATTAGGCGGAACAGGTCAGGAATATTTTACTCGCCGTCGCTCGTAAAATTTCACGACCCTGGCTCGGCCATTTTTTCTGTTGAAAAAATTATGCCTCCGCCTTTCAATTCCGCACGCAAGCCAAGAAGTTGGCTTGCTCCAGTTCCATAAACAAAAATGGCTCCGACTAAAAGTCGAAGCTCATTTTTGTCCTTGTGGAACTGGGCGGAATTGAACCGCCGTGCAAAAGGTGATTGCTGACGTTTCTACATGCGTAGTGTATTTTAGATCTCGGTGCAAACCGAGAAGTTTAAATAACGTATCTCAGAATAAACAAAATAATACGATATCGAGTCTCATTGTTTCGCAATCTAAGTGAGGCACTCTTAGACGCTACGAGAAGAATATTATGCCCTACGTTCTCCCTTCTCGGCGGAGAATATGGACACCAACTAGGCCGTTAGGCGAATGTTGGAGTAAGACCAAACGCGCGAGCGTAAGGACTTACTTTTGCGACTTTGTTTGCAGTTGGTCGTGTACAAGAAGTTTTACGAGGTTCCTGCGGACTCGGCATGCACGGGAGCAATGCAATCTCTTGTCGATGCCTTGCAGTCCCGAATTTGTGGAACAAAATTCGTCCCGCACACTCTGAGGGAGTAGTGAGGAGTAAAAATGAACCATCTTTTTTCAACGTACGCTACGCTCTAAACTCTCTGCGCATTTCGCGATCGGTGTCACGTTTTTTAATAGTTTCGCGCTTGTCGTGAAGTTTTTTACCCTTCGCAATAGCGATTTCTATCTTAATTTTGCGCCCCTTATTATACATAGAAAGTGGCACTATTGTCAAACCAGCTTTTGATTCACTACTGGCCAATTCCGCGAGTTCTTTTTTTGTAAGCAGTAATCGTCGGTTTCGTGTTGCGTCATAATCTGTTCCAGTGTTGTTTGGCTGATAGGGAGGAATAGTCGCTCCGATCAGGTACGCCTCACCTCCACGAATGATGACATAAGCGCCATCAAGCGATACCTGGCCGCCTCGGAGAGATTTGACTTCTATGCCCAAAAGCTCGATGCCTGCTTCCATCTTTTCGAGCATTTCGTAGTTGAAGTGCGCTTTTCTATTTTGGGCCAAGTTTGCCATTTCGTCATTGTAACACAGCTTTACTTAGCCGTCTTTTAGTGTATAATATTGCGTCACAAGCTCACATAAAAATATATGAAAATTGAAATTAAAAAAGTTAAAAAGGAGATAGATCCAGTAGGTTCAAAACAGCCAAAAAGTCCAAAAATGGGAAGCAATATTCGCAATGCTATTCTCATTTTCTTGTTGATTGCTGGTCTTTATGCAGTGATTGCTCCACAACAAAAGCCGGTTGCTGATGTTTCGATTTCAGACCTTGCCAAAAGTATTTCGGCTGGAGAGGTAAAGTCAGTTGAAATTTCCGGACAAGATCTCGCTATTACACTCAAAGATGGCAAAACTGAGAAAGCAAAAAAGGAAACAGAGGCATCGCTCTCAGAAACATTGATGAACTACGGTGTAAAGCCTGAGATGCTCGCAGGAACAGAAATTTCAATAAAAAATGAAAGTGGCTTCTCGTACTGGATGCTCGCCATTTTACCGTTCGCATTGCCGATTATTCTCATCGCCTTCTTTATCTGGATGCTTACCCGACAAGTGAAGGGTGCGGGTATGCAGGCATTTACCTTCGGACAATCAAAAGCGCGTATGACTGCTCCTGAAGACAAAACAAACCGTGTGACCTTCAAAGACGTGGCTGGTTCGAAAGAAGCAAAAGAAGAACTGAAAGAAATCGTAGAATTTCTTCGCAATCCAAAAAAGTTTTTAGATATTGGTGCGCAGATTCCGAAAGGCGTTCTTTTGACTGGTGCGCCAGGTACAGGAAAAACATTGCTTGCTCGTGCAGTTGCTGGCGAAGCGGGCGTACCATTCTTCCACCTTTCCGGTTCTGAATTCGTGGAAATGTTTGTCGGTGTTGGCGCATCACGCGTACGTGATTTGTTCCAGACTGCAAAACGTTCTGCTCCCGCAATTGTCTTCGTCGATGAAATCGATGCTGTCGGTCGCATTCGCGGCACTGGTGTTGGTGGGGGAAATGATGAACGCGAACAGACCTTGAACCAGATCCTCGTTGAGATGGATGGTTTTGAGCCGAATGAAAAAGTAATCGTGATGGCAGCAACTAACCGTTCTGATGTCCTTGACCCTGCGCTCCTTCGCCCAGGCCGTTTTGATCGTCGAGTAGTCCTTGATTTGCCTGACCGCAGTGATCGTGAAGAAATTTTGACTATCCATGCACGAAAGAAGCCACTCGCCGAAGATGTGAATTTGAAAATAGTTGCAGAACGAACTCCTGGATTTTCTGGTGCTGATCTCTACTCGCTCATGAATGAGTCCGCTATTTTAGCTGCTCGTGAAGATCGCAAGAAAGTTGCGCAGTTTGATCTTATTCGTTCAATTGAAAAAGTCATGATGGGCCCAGAGCGTAAGAGTCATTTACTGACACCGCATGAAAAACAAATCACTGCGTATCACGAAGCAGGTCATGCGCTCGTTGCTTCAGTGCTTCCACATGCTGATCCAGTTCATAAAATATCTATCGTGGCTCGTGGACGCGCTGGCGGGTACACGCTTAAGCTTCCGATTGAAGAACGAAAGCTCCAGAGCAAAAAAGAATTTTTGGATGATATCGCGATGTCACTCGGTGGCTATGTTGCTGAAGAAATGATTTTCGGCGACATTACAACTGGCCCTTCAAATGATTTGCAGGTGGCAACCTCACTCGCACGAGCTATGGTCACGCGCTGGGGGATGAGTGATGCGATCGGTCCGATTGCGCTTGAATCTGATGGCGGACGAACAATGTTTGGTCAGGGTGTAAACGACCGAGAATATTCAGAATCTGTTTCAGCAAAGATCGACTCTGAAGTGAAGCGCATTATGGATGAAGCTTTTGCGAAGGCTCGTACTGTGTTGACGGATAATAGAAAGGTGCTTGATGCTATCTCTGTGAGACTTATTGAAACCGAAACAATCGAACAGGAAGAATATGAAAAAATTCTGGTTGCCAATGGCATTATGCCGAAAAAGAAACAAGAGAAAGCAAAACTTGATATTGTTGCCTAATGAAACAAAAAAGTTCCCAAGAGGGAACTTTTTTGTTAGTATGGCATGGTAACCACCCTTAGCTCAGTTGGTTAGAGCACAGAGCTTATACCTCTGGGGTCCTTGGTTCGAATCCAAGAGGGTGGACACGTTATTAAAAGTTTGTGGGACAAAGTTTTTAAACGTGTCCAAGCCGGAGCGCGACGGCGCGAGGCGGGGTCGCGCAAAAATTCAGTAGAATTTTATGTGTGACGACACGTTAAAAATAAGGTCGGGGTCGCAAAATTTATAATCCAGTAGGTCAATGTGTTCATTGAGCGACGGCGAGTAAATTATTTGTGATGACAATGCTACAATAGATTTCATGTTTAAACGATTCTTTGATTGGTATAATCGCCACCATACATTTCAGTTGCGTTTAGCTACAACGCTTTTTGTTCTCCAGTTAGTGCACCTTATTTGGATGACGACGAACGTTATTGCGTTTCGTTTGTGGGGCGTGGCGCTTTTCCCAAAATTTTTAGATCCACTTCTGGCGATTATTGATTACACGGAAATCCCTGCGCTTATAATGGTGACGGTTGTGTATCTCAATGACGTCGTTCAAGGGCACAAGACAAAGCGTGCCTGGTGGTTTATTTTCTTATTGAATACCCAGTGGATCCATCTGTTTTGGATTACCGATGAGATTATCCTTGCCAACTTTCAAGGAGTTGCGCCGATCATCCTTCCCGTATGGCTTTCGTGGATTGCTATTTTGATAGATTACCTCGAGCTCCCGGTAATGTTCGACACAGTTCGTCGCAGTTTGAGTAAACAAAAACTACCTTTGGCAGAAACAGTGGGGGAATAGTGTGCTTTCTTTATTGCTGATCAGGAACGTTATTCAAAATGCAACCCCTCCAAATTCTTGGCGATAAGTGCAGATGCAAGTAGGGGAGTTTTTGAAAGTTGCGGATCGCGGGCTATGAGCGCTGTTGCTTCTGTTCGCGCTGCCTCAACCATTTTGATATTTTTGATTGCTTCCATGCCGAGGTCGGTGATGCCCCACTGTTTTGTTCCCGCAAGTTCGCCGGCGCCACGGAGCGCCAAGTCCATTTCAGAAAGCTCGAAACCGTTTTTGGCATTTTTCAATGCCTTCAGGCGATCGATTGTCTTTTGTGATTTTGCTTCAGCAAAAAGGTAGCAGTACGCTTGGTGTGATGAGCGGAGTACACGACCACGAAGCTGGTGGAGTTGCGCCAGGCCGAAACGCTCAGCGCCTTCAATAATAATCATGGTTGCGTTCGGTACATTTACCCCGACTTCCACGACCGAGGTGGCGACTAAAATATCGATAGCCCCACTGTAAAATTCTTCCATTACTTCTTCTTTTTTTTGCTTGGTCATTTTTGAGTGAAGAACAGCGATTTCTTTATCAGGGAAGACTTCTTTCTTTAAACGCTTGGCTTCTTCGGTTACCGACTTCGCAATGACAGCCATCTCTTTATCAGGATCCGGTTCGTTGATGCGTGGACAGATGACGTAGAGCTGGCGTCCTTGCGCCATTTCTTTTTTGATTTCTTCATATGCATCTTTCCGTTTGTTGATTGGAATTATCTCAGTGATAACTTGCTTGCGTCCAGCGGGCATTTCATCAAGCAACGTGAGGTCGAGGTCGCCATAAATCGTGAGTGCGAGAGTGCGAGGAATCGGTGTGGCCGTCATAGAAAGAAAGTGTGGCGCAAAGCCCTCTTTCTTCGCGAGTTTGGCGCGTTGTAGTGCCCCAAAGCGGTGCTGCTCATCGATAATGACAAGTGCTAAGTGTTTGAACTTTACACTCTTTTGAATAAGCGCGTGCGTGCCGATAACTATAGGTATCTCGCCGTTCTCGATCCATTTTGAAAGCTGAGCGCGAGAAATATTCGTCCATGGTTCTTGGGCACTTGCGACCTTGGTAGGGAATTTACGACAACCGGATCCTGTGATGAGACCAACATTAATACCGGTGTGTTTGAAGTATTTTATGAAGTTTTCGAAATGCTGCGTCGCTAGTATTTCAGTTGGGGCCATGTAGGCGACCTGGAGGCTCCCAAAGTTTTGGCCCGTTGGACGGTTTTTGATTGCCGCATATGCTGCAACTGCCGCTACGGCAGTTTTACCGGAGCCCACGTCACCTTCAAGCAATCGTGCCATTGGATAGGTGCGCGCCATATCTGCGAGAATCGCTTTAGTAGCGTCTTGTTGAGCTTTCGTTAAGGCAAAGGGGAAACGCTCCACAAAATTGTTCATGTCACTGGTGTCCGTGGTGACTGCGTATGATTTATTTTTCTCGTACTCTGCGCGTTCTTGATGGCGTTTGAGCTGAATAAAAAATACTTCTTCAAATGCAAAGCGTTTGCGTGCTGCTTCAGCATCTTTTGCGTTCTTTGGTGCGTGCATCCAAATGAGTGCAGTTGCAAGTTTTGGTAGGTGGTATTTATCCAAGACTTCTTTCGGCAGATAGTCGGGCATCGTTTCTAAAATGCCACTTCGCATTATTTTTTGTACGTGGTGAAAGAGCCAGCGCGAAGTGATGCCTTTAGTTTCGCGGTACACTGGAAAGGCGGGCGTTGTTTCACTCCCACTACCATCACTAAAAAGACTTTCATGTGAATCAATTGGCATTTCACCTGTTTTTTCAACTTCGGGGTTTGCGAGATAGAGGCCATTTTTGCCCAGAGTTACTTTCCCCGAAAGTTTGACCATTTGACCATCGTGCGCCATTTTTGCCATGTACGCTTGGTTGAACCAGATGATTTTTATTTTTCCCGATAAATCTTCAATGATTCCTTCAGCCATTGGTATTTTACTTTTGAATGCTTTTCGTGTTTTGAGCCCTGAGAGTTTACCGTAAACAGTTACGGTATCGCCTTCGGTGAGTTCGCCAATATTTTTAAGCGCTGATATATCTGTGTAGCGAATAGGGAAGTAAAAAAGCACATCGCGCACCGATTGTATGTTGAGTTTACTGAGGGCTTTTTTCTGCGTGAGGTCGAGGCGGAAGTGGGAGGTGAGTGGGTCGTGTAGTTGCATTGGTCTATTGTAGCGTGGGTGTCTATAAAAACAAAAAGCTCCCAATAAGAGCTTTTTGTTTTTATGTTGGAAGTATTATTTTACGATTACTGTTCCTGTTGCACTTGGGCTCATGTGATTGTGGAAACCCCAATTGCCTGCGGTGTTGAACGTGTAAGAATAACTACCACCTTTTGCCACTGCTTGGCGCTCATCGAAGCCTCCAAGATCGGTGTGCACCGGATGCGGATTCGAAGCTACCCACATTTGACCAGAACTTTGATTGATGAAGTTTACGGTTGTTCCTGCTGATACTTCAACTGTTGCGGGAACAAAACCTTGGTCTGTATACATAATGACCGGGGTGTTATTAGGGCCTGTTGTTTCTGGGGCAGGGTTTGTTGTCTCTTGGCCGCTTGAGTTTTCTATTGTTGCTGGCGCTTGAGATTTCTTACCGAAAAGAATGATGCCTCCCGCAGCAACAAGAATAATCAAGAGTACTACCGTTGTCATTTTACTCATAGTAATAAAAAATTTACTTATAAAATAACCGCGATCCGACAATGATTTCGCGGTATGACCGCAAGGGCTTATGCTAACACTTCTCGTATTTTTTCTGCGAGCTCATCAAGAGTGAAGTTTGATTTTACCATGTACTGGCTGGCACCAAGTTCTAGGGCCTTGGCCATGTCTTTTTCCTCTGCAAGGTTTGAGAAGACAATGACTGGGGTTTTTGCGAGAAGTTCTGTTTTACGAATCTTTTCAAGAACTTCAAAACCATCCATGTTTGGGAGCACTAAATCAAGAAGTATAATATCAGGGCTTTTTTCATTTGCTACACGTACAGCCTCCTCGCCGTTTGAAGCAGTTGAAATCTCGTAGCCTTCTTTTGTAAGTTTTGTAGCGACTAATCCTTGCAGAAACGTATCATCTTCAATGATTAAGATTTTTTTAGACATAGGCATATTGTACTAGCCCTGGAGTTCCTTCGCAAGCCCACACACCTACCGTGGCATGGTTTTGCGCTAATACTTGAGACATGTAGCTAAAAAGGTTTTTTAAAATGTTTATTTACCCTACTTTATCACAGCAAAACAGGCGCTATGCCACGGTGGGTGTAGGGGCAAGCGGTAGTTCTATATAAAAGGTAGTGCCTTCATTTTCAGTGCTTTCGAACCAAATCTTGCCATTATGGCGTTCGATGATTTTCTTTACCATGAAAAGGCCGAGTCCTGAACCAACGGTTTGCCACTTTTCGGCGTTTGGTGCCCGGTAGAATTTCTTGAATATTTGCGGCTGGACATCCTCAGGGATGCCAATGCCGTTGTCTTTGACTGACAGCTTTAATTTACCGTCATTGCTTGCGAGTGAGAGAAATACCTTCCCGCCATCCTTGCTGTACTTGATGGCATTTTCGACTAGGTTCTGAAGGACGACACGCAGCTTTACTTTATCAGCAGAAATTGAGCCCGGGTGGGTGTCAGGTTTCAAAAAAAGAATTTCAATATTTCGTTTCTTGGTTTCACTCGTGAATTCAAAGAGTACACTCTCAATAAGATCAACAAGTTGCACTGGTTCAAATGTGTAGCCTGATACGATATCCTGTGCGTGATTTAAGTTGAGCAGGTCGTTGACGAGGGCAATCATTCGTTCATTTGAATCGGATGCTTTCTTGAGTAGCCCTTCTTGCTCTGTCGTAAGTGGTCCGACATCTTTGTCGAGAATCATTTTCATTACCCATTTAATAGCCGAAAGGGATGTGCGCAGCTGGTGCGAGCTAATAGAAATAAGATCAGCCTTAAGCGCGTTCTCTTCTTGTAATTTTGCGATTTCTGTTTTTGCGGTTGAATCCATGCGTCAAAGTATACCAGGATTTTCTCTAAATGCGGGCCTCCTCGTATTAGAACCCAGAGCGGACAAGCCCTGTAAGGTTATTTTTCACAATTTTATCTTACCATTTCGACGCATCTCGTGCACCCTTATTTTTTCCTTTTATAATTCTGTATGAGATTTCTTAACATGCTTCGCATATAGACAGCAAGCAGGTTGTACAATTCTTGCAATAACTTCTGCTTCTCCTTCGTCCCATTCTCCCATGGCTCTGAAATGACATGGTTGTTACTCGGATTTATGCTTACATACAAATTTTTCTCTCGAAATTTTTGTATTTTTTCCAACGTTTTCTCATACCGTGCATTTTCTTTGGTTATCTTAAAACCCACAATATCTGACATTATTTCATAGTACGTTCTATGACCCACAGCTTCAAAAGACATGAATTGAATGAAATATGAGTGTTTCTCTTGGTGTCGATCCTTGGGCGGCACTGGGACACTTTTATGCCCATCAAAATGGAGCCACAACGCCCAAATTCTTCCCATTTCTTCACTTGCTGTCTGGAGTAAGACAAAGGCGTAGCTGACTTTTTGTTCAGATACTAAAAGAGATTTGGCAGTATCAAGAAGATTTGCCGTGTTATTCCAAAGAGTTTCCAGTGTTTCTACTTGTTTTGCTTTTTTCTTGTCCATACGACAATTGTATATAAAAAGTGACAAAACTAACACAGGATCGACTGTAAAAGTTACACCACTCTGTAACCTTTGCTTCAAACACAAGGGTATTTTTGCTACTATGGTGACATGAGTGACAAGCCCGAAAAACCTCAAACCGTCGGCGAACTGGTGGCAAAAACCTACCTCCCCAAGAGCGTTTTGAGCGACATTCAGATCGCTCAATTTCAGGAAATCGGCAAGCAGTATTATGAGGTAATGGAACAAGTAAAAAAGATTGCGGAGCCCATTATTGATCAAATGAAACTGATACACGAACGACCAAGACTGCTTCCTGAAATGAAAGATATGTTTGTTATTAATCGTCCCGTTGAATACGAGATACTGGAAGAACTGCGGGAGATGAACAGAAATCATAAGCAGATATATGCCTCACAGGAATCGAGCAACGTCATCATCTACGACACCAAAAGTGGGTCTCTAGACAGAACTATCGGCGGAAAATGTTTTTCATATGACCTCTCTGAAAATGGCATGCGGAAAAAGTTGCTTGATACACTTCTCGATCGTGGCGGATACATCAAAACAAAAGAACTCGGAAAAATCATTGGGTCTATCGCTGTGGCAAAAGTCGTCCAAACTTTCAATGACTATGCAACCAACGCTTTACGACTTAAAAATGTAAAAGTGATCAAAGGTAAGAAAGGATCGGGGTATCGAATCAATCCGAAAGTCCATATTGAGAGGGTGTAATTCCTAAGTAGACACCAAGTTGAGTGGATAACTTCTTAATACCGCTTGAAAACAAGCGGTATTTTGCTGTGCGTATCAAGATCATGCCGATTACATGGGTATGTACCATTTTGATTTCATCTAGAGAGTAGATTAGTCATCTACATTATTAACCAAGAGAAAATCAATATGAAAAATCTCTCATGGACGACAGTCCAAAAACGGGTAGACGACCTCATTCCCCAAGAGGTCAACCCGCGTAAAATCTCTGACAAGCAAATGTCAGACCTTACGAAAAGTCTCAAGAAATTTAATCTGGTCGAAATCCCCGCCGTGGATTTTGACGGAAAAATTCTTGCGGGGCATATGCGCATTAAAGCGCTTCAGTTGCTCGGTCGAGGCAATGAAATTATCGATATCCGCACTCCGAACCGAAAATTGACGGAAAAGGAATCGAAGGAGTATCTCATCGGCTCCAACAAATTAGGCGGAGATTGGGATTACGACTTACTTAAGTCATTTAACATGGAGACATTGTCGTTTGCCGGATTCGACAGCATCGAGCTTGCCAAATTCTGGGACGAAGACAATGAAACCAAACAGGATTCATTCGATGTCGAAAAGGAGCTGAAGAAAATTAAGAATCCGACAACAAAATTGGGCGATATTATCCATCTCGGGAAGAGCAAGATTCTCTGTGGAGATTCCACTGACCCGAAAAATCTCAAGCGACTCTTCGGAGAAGAGCGTGCCACCATGATCTACTCGGACCCCGTTTACAACATTTCGGTCGACTATAACGGTGGGATTGGAGGAGAAAAATCATATGGCGGAAATGTGAACGACACGCGCACCTATGACGAATACAAAAAATTTATCACCGACAGCCTCACCGCTGGGCTTGCCGTATCGGAACCTAACACTCATGTTTTCTACTACTGCGATCAGGTGTATATAGGGTTGATTCAGGATATATATCGCTCACTTGGAATTGTGAATAAGCGTGTTTGTTTGTGGTTGAAAAATTCACAAAACCCAGTCCCTAAGGTGTACTGCAATAAAGCATATGAGCCTGCGGTATACGGAACGCGAAACAAACCCTATCTTACCGAATCAATTACTAATCTCAATGAAGTGATGAATAAAGAATTTGGAACAGGCAATGATCTCATCACACAAGTTGATGATTTCATTGAAATCTGGACGGCGAAACGGCTCTCGGCAAAGGACTACCAGCATGCCACGTCAAAACCGATTACTTTACACGAAAAAGCGATTAAACGCTGTACCAAGCCGGGGGAAATAATCTTGGATAGCTTTCTCGGTTCAGGCAGTACGTTACTTGCAGGAGAACAGCTCAGTCGACGGGTCTATGGCTGTGAGTTAGAACCCAGATTTTGTGATTTAATCATTAAGCGATTTGAAGCCATGACTGGGATCAAGGCAGTCGTTGAACAGTATGAAAAAAACTAAATTACAAAATCAGTTTTTCGAGGAACTAAAAAAAGTGCCGATCGTCCAAGTCGCCTGTGAAAAAACCGGTGTCTCCCGCAACAGCGTGTACCGCTGGAAAAAAGAAGACACCAAATTTTCAGAAAAGATGGAGGAGGCACTTACTGAAGGTGTAGCACTTGTAAATGATATGAGTGAGAGTCAGTTACTCACACTCATTAAAGAAAAGAACTATCCAGCGATCAGCTTTTGGCTCCGTCATCGAAATGATAAGTACAAGAACAAAGTAGAGCTTTCAGGGTCGGTCAAAACAATCAATGAAATGTCTCCCGAACAAGGGAAATTGGTGAAAGAAGCACTGCGACTTGCGGGAGTTGAAACATATGAAGAAAATCAACAATGAAGTCATTGACGCCATAATCAAAGACAGAGGTGTCCGACAGAACACGACCCGACAGAGCTTGTGGCTTTTCTTCCTCGTCTACTTCGCCCATTACGTAAAGTATGAACTGGCTCCGTTCCATGAAGAAATCATCGACATCGTTCAAAACGAATCAAACAAGCTCATCTGTATTTCTGCGTTCCGTGGTTCTGGAAAATCTACGTTGGTAACTACCGCTTCAGCGCTTTGGTCGATATTAGGAATTCAGCAGAAAAAATTCGTTCTCATTATCTGCCAAACAAAAACACAAGCTAAAATGCATATGATGAGCTTGCGTTCCGAGCTTGAAGACAACGATCTCTTAAAAAGCGACCTTGGACCATTCCAAGAAGAAATGGATGCTGAATGGAGTGCATCGTCTTTGGTATTTAGCAACACGAAGGCACGCATTACCATAGCATCGCTCGAGCAGAGCGTGCGGGGCATGCGCCATAGGCAAACGAGACCGGACTTGATCATCCTCGACGATATCGAAGATTCCCAGTCCATCAAAACACTCGAAGGAAGAGACAAGACGTACAACTGGTTTACAAGTGAGATCATTCCGCTCGGAGACTTGGCGACAAGAATCATCATTGTTGGAAACCTGATTCATGAAGATTCAATGGTCGTGAGATTGAAGAATAAAATTGAGAAAGAAGAAGTAAAAGGAATCTACCGTGAATATCCGCTTATTAATTCGCACGGCGAGTGTTTATGGCCCGGGAAGTTTCCGACCGAGGAATCGCTTGAAGAATTCCAGAATACGATCTTGAATCCGATCAGCTGGCAAAGAGAGTATCTTTTAAAGGTAGTGCCAGATGAATATCAAGTCGTGCATCGGGAATGGATACAGTATTACGATGAACTGCCAATGAACACCAGAAGCTACTCATGCATTATCATGGGAGTAGATCCGGCAATTTCTGAAAAAACAAAAGCTGACTGTTCAGCGATAGTGTCAGGATTGGTAGTTATCACTGGTGGTACAAAAACCTTATATATTCTTCCTAATATTGTAAACGAACGACTCACGACCCCAGACCTAATAGATCGTATTTATGCTGTGAATCTGGAAAACAGAAAAATACATAGCGTTGTAAAAACAGTGGTGGAATCAATAGCTTTTCAGGAAGCGATCGTTCAGTTTTTGAGAAAATACGGATATACAAACTGTGAGGGTATAAAAGTAACTGAGGATAAACGCACACGACTTGCAACAATAAGTCACTTAATTAAAAGTGGAAATGTTTTATTCCCGAGGACAGGGGCGGAATTACTGGTCACACAAATAGTTGGCTTTGGCGCAGAAAAGCATGACGACATAATGGATGCATTTACGCTGTGTACTCATAAATTCTTAAGTCTGCGTTATTCCAGTGTAATCTTTATTTAGTTTATTCATGATTCTCAAACCGCCTGCGTCGTTCATCTAAAGTTTCGCCCTCATAGATCCAGTAGTCCGTTCCAGTTACTGGAAAATCATAGCCGAGCATTTTTCGCGCACCTTCTGAAAGACTGGTCACTTCTCCATTGATTTCAATAGAACGAGGAGATTTTACGTCTACCACGCGAGCTTTAATATTTTCATCTCGACTGAATAGAAGTTCAGCACCGACTGGAATATTAACCATAGCGAAATTAAATCGTGATCTTTTTTTGATCGCCTGCGTCAGTGCGTGGCGATCTTCTTGGGTTTCCACCAAATCTTTTCGCGGTGTAATATTTTCAATTTCTGCTAACTTGAGTGCGGATACGACACGCTCGGGAGATATCTGGAAAAATTCACGTTTAGGATTTACCCGAATATTGTCAAAGGCATCGTGCAACTGATACTCTACGAAATTTGCATCTTTGACGGTACAGGCATAGAAGCAGGTAAACGGCAGTGGCACACTAGTAGAAGCACTCAACTCTTTTATGCGTTGCTCCAAACTGGTAGAAGTGCGCCCGATCTTCACGTATCCGGGCATTGCTTCGTTGGTTAGGATGTAAATAATTTCATTCATATTATCTGTCTTTCAAACTATCGAGCTTCTTCTTGATCTCATACGGGGCTTCAACATGTTGCAACACAACTTCTAAAGTATTTGTTCCAGCAGTATTCACGGCGATGCTTCCTGTGTGTGCGATTACTTTATCAAAAAACGGTTCTCGAATATGTATGTCCGTTATTTTTGAGTAATCAATACTGATCGTATTAGTAGAAAGCCATCCTCGATGAATTAAAACTCTTTTGTTGGTAAATGCAAAGGCATTAGCTTCACGAAGATAGAAACCAAAATAGAAGAGAGCGATTAGAAACGTTATGATACCGATCCCTCCTGCAAACATGAACGGTAAACTTATGATCGCCCACATAATGATTCCTAGCTTGATGTACCGCTTCCCGATTGAAAACTCATACTCTACTTTCTCATCTCCACTTAAGGTTTTATCCCAAATTTTTTGATACTTCATTTTGATAATTTTTTTGCGTCTTAGTAATAAATCCTAGGGTAAGACGCAAAAAACCTACCACTAGGCGAGCTTTTGAGGGCTCTATATGAGTTTCCTCATATAACGCAACGAGCGATCCTAATGATAGGGTCTTTAAGCTCGTTGCGTTTTTTCACCATGCCGCCGCCGAAGCGAAGGTTTAGGCTACTTTTCTTATTTAATTGTTAAACAAATAATAGCATTTTCCAGCTATTATTTCAGCCCCACCCTATCGCATACCCATATTTTTGTTAAGGCAAGAACACGAGTATGCTACGAATTTTTAGTTCTGCATAGCTTAGCAAAACTACTGTTCTCTGACATCATTGGTATATGGAAACATATACATCCGCCCGTATTAGTAAAGAGCTAGTGGTACCAATACAGAAAATTAAGTACGTCCTGTATGCTCGTAAATCAACTGAATCAGAAGAACGGCAAGTACTTTCGATTGATTCACAAGTCAAAGAAATGCTTGAACTTGCAGAACGAGAAAGTCTTGATGTAGTAGAAATACGGCGTGAATCGCATAGTGCCAAAGAATCGGGACAGAGACCTGTCTACAAGGAAATTTTGGAAGACGTCCGGCGCGGACGATTCAACGGAATCCTAACTTGGGCACCTGATCGGCTTTCTCGTAACGCTGGCGATCTCGGCAGTATTGTTGACCTCATGGATCAAAAATTGCTCATGGAAATTCGTACTTACGGACAACATTTCAAGAATTCACCGAACGAGAAATTTCTACTAATGATTCTCTGTTCGCAAGCGAAACTTGAGAATGATAACAAAAGCGTAAACGTAAAACGCGGACTACGGACGAGAGCAGAAATGGGACTACGTCCAGGAGTTGCTCCTACGGGCTACCTAAACGAGAAAAGAACAGATCGAAAATGTGAGGTAATAGTAGACCAAGAACGAGCACCTACTATAAAGAAAATGTTTGAGAAAGTTGCCTATGAGCATTGGAGTGGAAGAAAGCTCTACAACTGGCTCAAATTTGATTTGAATTTCAGGACAGCATACGGAAAGAAACATTTGAGTTTAGGGAATCTCTACAAGATACTCGATAACCCTTTCTACTACGGCGTATTTGAATATCCGAAAAACAGCGGTAATTGGTACACAGGAAAACATGAACCACTGATTACGAAAGAACTGTTTGATCTCGTCCAAAAACAGGTAAAAAGCAATGTATTAAGAATTGAAAACAAAGAATTTGCTTTTACGAAAATGATGACCTGTGGACTCTGTGGCTCGGGAATATCGGCAGACGAGAAATTTAAGAAACTCAAAAATGGAGGGGTCGCTCGGTACGTCTATTATGGTTGCACCAAGGCGCGCGGGGTGGATTGCAAATGTGGGTATACCGAAGAGAAAGAAATTCTAAAACAATTTAATGAGCTGATTGAGAAAATTGATCTAAATGAGATCGAGATTAAGGAGAAGATAAAGGCTGACGTTGAACGATTTTCCAAACTGCAGAAATTCTTATTAGGAACGAAAGAAAAAATTGATATACCAAATATTGATGTACGGGGATATGCGAGATACATTCTAAGAGAAGGATCTGATACTGAGAAAAGAGAATTACTCAATTGTTTGAAGAGTAAGATTTGTTTAGCGAACAAGAAAATTTCTTTGAAATTTTAAGCATTAATCTCTTGGGTGGGTCGACTAATTAGCCAATGGAAAAAACACCCCAAAAGTGTTAGAATCACGTTGTGGATTCACAAAAACAGAAAATGGATGATATTTACTATCGATTTACGGAAAAAATGAACGAGCTTTTTGATCGCAAGAAAAAATTAATTGCTGATTTTAAGCGTCGGTTGGAAACTCGAAAAATAAAAAAATTAACCGATCAACTAACACAAAAATAAATTTTATGGCTGGTTTAGAAGATACTTTGAATAATAAGAATGAAAAGAATGAAAAACTCAACCAGAACCCAGAAGTTCAAGAGTCTTTTGAATCCGCTGAAGATATGCAAAAACGTCTTTCCCAAGAAATGACGTCACAGAATGAACTATTAAAAAATGAAGATAGAAAGATAGAAACAGCTAATGATTCAATCGGTCTTTCTGATGAAGAAGTACAAGAAGAAAAAACTGCAATAAATCTTGATTCTGAAATCTCAAATATTAACAAGGAGGCAGATGCCTTAACAAACGAATCAAAACAAAATTTAAACAAAAATGAAACAGGACCTGAAAAAAATGGGGTTGACTATATCTTTGAACAAAACCCAGAGTTGGAAAAGATCGGTACAAAAGAAGAGTATCAACGTTATATAGAAAATATATTTCCTGAAAGTAGGGTCAAAGATATTTTGTACCATTATTCTAGTCACGATAAAATAAAAGAAGAGGGTTTCAAATTTTTTACAGAAACTGGCGTTCCGGCTGGTGCAGGAGAAATTGAAGCAATTTGGTTGACAAAGAAATCTGGAAATTATTGGGGGAGTAATGATTTGAGCAAATATGCGGTTGTCGTCAATGCGGCTAAACCACTTGATGCACGAAACAGTCTCTCTGAGGATGACGAAGTTGTGAAGGAATATAATCGAATATGGGAAATAGGTACCGAAAAAGAGTACGCTTATTTCGATAATACGAAAAAATGGGATCTACAAAAAAATCGAAAACTCGCATTTAAGGAGGCTGGATACGATTCTATTTTGACGCCAAATTTAGACGAAGTAACCATCTTTGATAAGGAAAATATTCATATCCTTGGTTCAAAAAGCGATGTAGAAAAATTTAAAGAATTTGTAAACAAAAATGAGGTAGGAATGTCTGTAGAAAAGATGAATAATTTAAATCCTCAACTGCTAGAAATTGGCACACCAGAACAATATACAGAATATTTACAAACTCGCTTCCCAGAAAAAATTACACGAGAGCTCGGAGAGGGGTATGTTCAAACCGGCATAAATGAATTTCTGGAAAGCAAAGAAGATCTAAATGAAAATGAAAAACGCTTAAAAGGTTTTTTAGAACATTATATTACTCAAACTACTAACGAAGAATTTGAATCCTTTAAACCATATAAGACTAGCGAATACTATACTATTAACAGTCTTCTTCGAGAAGGCAAGGAAATAACAGTAGAAAATATACTTCAGTATAAAAATGTTGATCCTTCCTACGGATGGGCTCAAGAAGAAATCGTAGAAGCAGTAAAAAATTTGAAAGAAGCAATGAAAAAATCTTTTTGGTCGGTTGATGGCTCATTAGTTAATAATAAAAAAACGTACAGGGCAGATTTTACTGGTTATCATGCGAACAAAAATATCGGTGATGTTGTCGAAGATAAAGCATTTATGTCCACCAGCGTTACAAAAGATGGGTATGCACAATCTACACTTCGTGATGAAAAAGATGCAACCATTCTAGTTATGAATTTTCCTAAAAACAGTATTGTTAATTCAGTTTTTTTAAATGGCGCAGAAAATGAGTTGTTATTACCTCCTAATATGTCCTACGAAGTGAAAAATAAAAAACAAATACAAAAAAATGGAGCGACAAAAACTATATTACAAGTTGAATTTTTGCCAAACGAGTATATTCACGTACTTGGTAGTGAAAAAGATATAGGGGATTTTAAAAATTTTGTAACCACAAAAAATACTAAATAAGAATTATTTTTATTGAACTTAAAATCTATGTCATATATCTCTTTTGCTACGAAAAAAATTTCTGATATTTATTCCGAACTCGGTAGTAATGCAAAAGGTCTAAGTGAAGTTCGGGTGCAAGAATATTCAAGAAAATACGGACTCAATAAGATCGCTGTAAAAGAAACAAAGTGGTGGCAAATTTTATTTCGACAGTTTACTTCCCCGTTCGTTTATATCCTTGTCTTTGCCTCCCTTCTTGCTTTATATCTTGGAGAAACAATAGACAGTATTTTTATCGCCTCATTCGTTCTGATCGGGGCTGTTTTAGGATTTATTCAAGAATATAATTCACAAAAATCAGTTGAATTGTTAAAAAAGTTTTTAGTTGATCACTCTCGAATTTTAAGAGAGGGATCTGAAATACTTGTAAAAACTGAAGAAATAGTACCAGGTGACATTTGTATCCTCGAGCCCGGTAATGTTTTGTCTGCTGATATGCGATTTATTCGGACTGATAATTTGCTTGTTGATGAATCAATTTTAACTGGAGAATCAATGTCAGTGTCAAAGACTTCCATTATTTTAGAAGAACGAAATATTTCTGGATTACATGATGCTATAAATATGGGATTTTCTGGTACGACGATTATACAAGGCAAGGGCATTGGTATCGTTGTCACTACGGGCAAGAATACACAAATTGGTGGTATCACGAAACTAACTGCTGAAAGCGAGGGAGTAAGTACATTTGAAAAAGGTATTTCAAAATTGAGTGGGTGGATTTTAAAAATAATTATTGCAACGCTAGCGCTCGTTCTCATTGTAAATTTTCTAGTAAAGAAAGCTGATAATCGGACAAATTTTGCAGACATGATTCTTTTTTCGATTGCTCTTGCTGTTAGTGTTATTCCAGAAACCTTGCCGGTTGTATCGGCACTTTCATTTTCAAAAGGATCACTTGCACTGGCTAAAAAGCACGTCGTAGTTAAACGTCTTTCTGCAGTTGAGGATTTGGGAAGTATCGAAGTGCTTTGTGCTGATAAAACTGGAACAATTACGGAAAATAAAATGTCGGTGAGTGCTTTTCATGCTGAAAATGAAAAATCTTGTCTTATGTTCGGTGTCCTCGCCTCTTCCTCTGGAAAATATAGTAGTTCGTTTGATATTGCGCTTATTTCAAAACTCGGAACAGACACGGAAACTCAACAATGGAAAAAAATAAATGAATTGCCGTTTGATCCTGAAAGAAAAAGAAATAGTGTTCTTGTTGGCAATACAAATGGAAACAAACTTATTGTACGTGGTGCACCTGAGACAATTTTAAACTTATGCTTAGGTCTTTCCATGGAAAAGAAAAATGAAATTTCAATTTGGATTGCAGAGCGTGAAATGCTCGGTGAACGTGTGATCGCTCTTGCGTCAAGAAATTGGACAGGTGGTTCTTCATACGGACCTGTGGAAGAAAAAAATTTAGAATATATTGGAGCAATTTCTTTCAGTGATCCAATCAAAGAATCTGCAATACCTGCCATACTGCATGCTAAAGAATTAGGTGTGAGAATAAAAATTTTGACTGGTGACAGCTTAAATGTGGCAATCGCTGTTGCAAAAATGACGGGAATTATTAAGAACGAAGAAGAAGCTATGACTGGTGAAGAATTTGGAGGGTTGTCAGAAACTGATCAACTAATCGCCGTAGAAAATGTGCATGTTTTTGCTCGTGTATCTCCAGAACAAAAATATCGCGTGATTGAACTTTTAGAGAAAAAATATGAAGTAGGGTTTCTGGGAGATGGAATAAACGATGCTCCTGCACTTAAATTAGCGAGCGTTGCATTGGCTGTGGATACTGCGTCAGATATTGCCCGCGGTGCTTCGGATATTGTCCTTCTAAATCCAAGTTTGTCTGTCATTATTGATGGAATCAAAGGAGGACGTGAAATATTTGCCAATATGGTGAAATATTTGAAAACGACTCTCATTTCTAATTTTGGTAATTTCTACGCTGTAGCCCTTGCGATGATCCTTGCACCGTTTTTACCGATGTTGCCAGTGCAAGTTTTACTTCTGAATTTACTCACCGATACACCAATGATTGCTATTTCTTTTGACCGAGTTGATACTAGAGAATTAAAAAAACCTCGGTCGTATAATATCAAAGAAATTATTTTAATGTCTCTTGTTTTCGGAATAATCAATGCTGTTTTTGTCTTCCTATTTTTTCTTCTCTTTTTCAAAAACGGATCAACAATCTTGCAAACGAATTTATTCATAGGTTCGGTGCTCGTTGAACTCTTGCTTATTTTTTCAATTAGAACAAGGAAATTATTTTGGAAAGGAACAAAGCCGTCTGTTGTTGTGTCGCTTCTTTGCCTTATCCCTGCAAGCCTTGCGATTATTTTGCCATTTACACAATGGGGAGAAAAATTTTTAAAGTTCGCTAAACCTTCCTATGAATCTTTAGTAATAATTTTACTAATGGTTATTTTTTACTTTGCAACAGTAGAAATCGCAAAGCTTGTGTATTATCGGATTGCCAGAAACTAAACAAACAACCCAAAAGCATTTCCTCATGGGTATACATTATTTAAAATTTCTGAAGTTAGAATTCTTATAAAGATAGTACAAGATAGTTTTTTTGACACATCTCGTGCTAGCTGTCAATCGCGGAGACGGTGAGATTCGAACTCACGAGGGCTTGCGCCCTGCCTCCTTAGCAAGGAGGTACGTTAGACCACTCCGACACGTCTCCATATAATACTAACCCAATAAAACTAGCATATTTTAATTCTTTTCTCCACTTACCTATTTTGTTTTCGGGCTACTTTTTGCTATAACAGAGCCTACGGAGGCGTGGATGAGTGGTTTAAATCAACGGTTTACTAAACCGTCGTTCCGCAAGGAACCGTGAGTTCGAATCTCACCGCCTCCGCAAATGAAAATTGCCCCTTTTGGGGCTTTTTTCATTTGGGTGGCGAGCGAAGTGCCTGCGCACTTCGCGAGTGAGATTCGAACGACGGAATGTCATTTTTTCAGCAGAAAAAATGCATGAGTCGGTGGCTAGACCAAAAATTTCTGACGAGAAATTTTTGAGTCGAAGCCGAACTCCCGCCTCCGCTCTAGAATGCACCCAACTGCTGATTGAGACTTTCTGTCGCTTTTTGTATGGCTTCTGTTGTCCACACGTACGCCAGTGTAAATGTCACAATAGTTGAGACAACAAGGAGTGCAATCGCAATTGTGCCGATCGTTCCGGCTTTTTTATCTTTTGATTTGAAATATTTTACCCCTTTCCAATGTCCGATTCCTAAATAACAAATAGATGGCAGAATAATACTCAGAAGATACATCCCAATTTGTGTTTGTACTGTGGTGGAGAGTGGTGGTTCGTTTAGTTGTTTTCCGCAGTTTGAACAAAAATATGCGCCAGGCAAAACTGGCTGATGACAGACGGGGCAGGTCGCTATTTGTTGAGTAGTATTTTCCATTACTTTGAGTATAGCAGTTTAATTTATTTTTTTATCCCACAAATCCCAGATCATACCCGCGATATTTTTTGGTTTGCCTTCAAGTGCAAAATAGTGGAGGTCAATAAAGGGGAGTGTATTCGATTCGATGATGCCCCAGCGTTGCGTGCTCTCCTCTTTTGTTGGGTCAGGAACAATACAATCAAACCCGACAACGATAATGTTGAGCGTTCGTGCAGCTTGTTCAATGATGGGAATGAAGCTCGGGTGGAGTTCGTCGAGCATTTCTTTCGTGGTGCCTCCATAGAAGCGGCCCGTACGATGGGTAAGTGGGAGCACTTTGTCTTTTGGTAAAATACTTTCAAGCGAATAGCCAAAGCGGGTGATGTATTCTTTCATTTCGTCTGTCACGACAATTGCTTCAATGCGTTCAGAGCGATTTTTGTTTTTCTCATCTATAAGTACGGCAATAGGTTGCACTCCATCACCAGTTATAAACGGTGTACTTGCACGGTAAAATCCAGCAAGTTTTCCATCAATTACAGTGGCGCGGCATACGTCACCCAATAGGTGTTCTTCAATAGCGAGACGGGGAGCAATGATATGTCCAACCTTAATTGCTGCATGGAGCATTTCTGGTGTTGTGATGTGTGTTGTTGTGTGGCGTCCACGTGACCCAGCTCGTGGTTTTACAATAAGTGTGTTTCCAAGTTCGTTAAATATACTCACTGCATCTATCTTTGAAAAGAGTGATATTTCTTTAAAACGTGGCACAGGGATATGCGCCGCATGAAGTACTCGTTTCATTAAAATTTTGTCGTCCCACTTCTCACTATCATCGGAGCGTTTTGGTGGAATAGGGAGACTTTGGAAATAGTGCCATTTTCCTTGTATTTTTGCGCGATAAAATTCAAAGGGTTTACCGAGCAAGATACCTTGTTGCATGGGGATGCCACGGCGAAGTGCTTCTTCCCAAATAACTCGAGAACGATGAGTGAGTGTTTTTTCAGGATCATCTGAGAAGCGAGCGAGTCCAAGAAGAGAAAAGGAAGAAAAAATAGCACCAGGAATCCAGTCGACGAATCGTTCAAGTGGTGCGGGGGCAAGTTTGGCGAGTGGAAGCATGAAAGGCTCAATAATAGATCCAATGCAGGCTTCAGTAAAAGTGAGTCGGTGACTAATAGCAGCATCACCGCAGTATGTGCAATTACTTTGTTTAGGTTTAGGTTCGTGCATAAAGTTTTGAATCAGCGCATTTCTTCGTTGCTTCGCTCGTTTGCTTCCGCGCAGTAGGATTTACTACAGCTTGGTCGCAAGCCTCGCTTGCGCCTCGAACTGCATCCGATTCGAAGCTTTATGAAAATGCTTTTATTAATGGGAAACAAAAAGGCGGCTTGCGCCGTCTCTTTGTGTAACCGGCAAAACCGATTAGTGGCCTCCGAGTATCATATGTTTTTGACTATGATGAAACTCATAAAACCGACCGAATATAGTATACCGCACAATTCCATTTTTTAACAAAAGTAAAACGTTAATGTGCCACTGTAAGGGCTGTCACCGTTTTTGCCCCAGCTTCCTTTAAGACCCGTTTTGCCTCAATAAGTGTGGCACCAGTAGTAACAATATCATCTATAAGTAGTATGTGTGCCCCGTAGACCGTGACTGGATTGATTACCGTAAATGAGCCATACACATTTCCTAAACGCTCAGTTCGACTTTTTGTTTCTGTTTGACTCTTGGTATGAATACTTTTTCTAAGAACAAGTGGCGTAAACATCAGTATTTTTTCTGTATCAGCTTCACAAATACCTTTTGCTAACAGGAGTGCTTGGTTGTAGCCGCGCTTTTTCTTTCGTGAGAGTGAAGCGGGGATGGGGATTACAAGCCAGCGTTTATTGTCGGCGAATAGTTTTTCTTCAGCAGCTTCTTCTAAAAAATGTTCATAGAGTAATTTGCCAAAAATGTTTCCAAGTAGTTTTCTATTTCCATACTTGAGTGCCCACAATGCCTTACGAACCTTCGGGTCTTTGTAGTAGTACAATGGAAGTATCCATTCCTTTGGGAACGGATCAGCGGGGGAGAACCCCTGTATGCATGTGTTACAGAGCGTCTCATCCTTTTTATTACAGGAAACACAACGTTCAGGAAAGAATAATGAAAGCAGATGCTGTAAAATGTTCATTAGTTATATGATACAATATTACATACAGTAAGAAACGAAGAAAACTATTGCATGGACAATCCATTTAAAACAATCTTAGATACTGGACTCAATCTTTTTAAGGGGGGCGCTGATCAAAGTGAAAGCGTTGTTGGTATTGATATTGGTACGTCTTCAATTAAAGTCGTCCAGCTCAAAAAGAAAAAAGGTAAGGCAGTACTTGAAACGTACGGTGCGATTGCGCTTGGTCCGTATGCGGGGCTTGATGTCGGTGCGGTTACCAACTTGCCGCTTGAAAAGGTAAGTCAGGCAATCAATGATGTGCTTCGTGAATCAAACATTACCACCAACGATGGTGCGTTTTCGATTCCGTCATCAGCTAGTCTGATATTCGTGGCTGAGTTGCCGCCGCAAGTTTCAGAACAGGATTACGCAACAGTGGTACCGACTGAAGCACGAAAGTATATCCCGGTACCCATTTCAGAAGTGTCACTCGATTGGTGGGCGATTCCGCGACCAGAACCAGAATTTGAAGGAAGTGCTGATCTTGATGTTGAAAAAGCATCATCGCGTATAAAAAAAGAAGTACTTATTGCAGCGATTCATAATGATGCCCTGACAAAATTTAAAGATATTTTAAAAACAATTCCTGTGCATGGGGGGTTGTTTGAAATTGAAGTATTCTCAAGTGTGCGCGCTACATTCGGTCATGAGCTTTCGTCGGTGCTGATCATGGACTTTGGGGCTTCTAAGACAAAAATTTCTATTGTTGAACATGGCATTATGCGTGAGTTTCATATTGTGAATCGCGGATCAGCAGATATAACCGTAGCACTTTCAAAATCGCTTGGCATACCATTTCCGAAAGCAGAAGAGACAAAGCGCAAGTGGGGATTGGCAGGAAGTCCTGACGATAAAAATATTGCCGAAATTACACGCATATCTGTCGACTATATTTTTTCGGAAACAAATAGTGTGATTTTAAACTACGAACGCAAATATAATAAGAGCATAAATAAGATTATCTTAACTGGCGGCGGATCACTCTTGCGGGGGATACTCGATAATGCGAAAGCAAATTTCCGCTGCGAGGTATCACTTGGCAATCCATTTTCCAAAGTAGAAGCACCTGTGTTCCTCGGTCCGGTGCTTGAAAGCACTGGACCAGAGTTTGCAGTAGCCGTTGGGTTGGCGCTTAAGAAACTACAATAGATGTGATTAATGGTTTTACACAGCTTTCACTGGCGTAAATATAAAGATATAATGATATAATAGACGTGTATAGTAGGTGAGAGTGTTCAGTTCATTTTCTCTGTACAGTAATATTTTGTGTGATGATTCATTATGGATCAAGAATTTCAAACCTCTTTCATACCAAAGAAGCCACTTGCTGAGACGCGCCTTCCAAAGGCTCGGCCAGTTAATATTATTTCGTTTTTAGGAACGATCATTTTTTTTGCATCACTCGCATCACTCGCAGGAGTTTATTTCTATAAAGCGTATTTAGGTAAACAGGTAGATACAATGAGTGCCAAACTTGCCAGCGCAGAAGCTGCGTATGAGCCAACACTCATTGCTGATTTGGAAAATGTTGATCGACGTATCACTGACGCAAAGGATATTTTGAAAAACCACGTCATGACCTCGCCAATATTTGAAGCGCTTGAAGATATGACTCTTCAGTCAATTCGTTTCACAAAGTTTTCTTATGTATATAGCGCCGATGGAAAAAAGGTTGAAGTAAAGATGTCGGGACAAGCGAAAGATTATAACGCTATTGCTGCACAGTCCGATATTTTAGGTAAAAATAAATATATTGATAATCCAGTGTTTTCAAATTTGAATTTGGATGACAAGGGTCGGGTCTCCTTTGATTTATTTTTCTCAGTTGATCCTCTCTTTGTAAGTTATCAAGATATTCTTGATCGAAACTCTGGCGGATCGCCGACCGATAATCAATCACCTGCTGCAGGCGGGGCAACTGGTGATATTTTCCCAACAGATACTTCAGGGGGTGCAACCACACAATAATATGTTTAAATCACTTACACCAATCATCTTAATAGGAGTCGCGGTTGTCATATTTTTTATGTTCACAAACCCGATGTATGCGAAGGTTCAAGAATTGCAGAAGCAGGTTGCTGGCTTCAATGATGCAATTTCAAATGCACAAGACCTTCAATCAGTACGCGATGAACTTTCTGCAAAATATAATTCATTTCCACCTGAGAGTCTGAATCGTCTCGTGAAACTGTTGCCTGACAATGTAAACAATATTCGCCTCATCCTTGATATTAAAGGTATCGCTGATAAGTATGGACTACAGATTCAGAATGTGAAATTTGACCCCGCAGGAGAAGTAAATCCTACACAAGTACCACAGAGTTCAAAGGGACTTGCGGCACAAACTAAGGATTATGGGGTATTTAATTTTGAGTTTTCAACTACAGGTTCATATAATAGTTTTGTTAAGTTTGTTGCTGATATGGAGAAAAGTTTACGTATTATTGACATCAATTCTATTAATTTTGCTTCGAGTGATGCATCGAGTAATTATCGGTATGATTTTAAAATTACAACATATTGGTTAAAACATTAGCATGAAAAATCTACGTAAAATTTTACTCTTTGTCTTTATCTTTGCGATTTTGGTCGTAGGTTATATGTTTTTTTCAAAAAAAGACACTAATCAACCAGCTGCTTCTGGGACGCTTGGTTCGACTACTGGTGTTGCGAATGTTTCAGGGAGTGCCGGTCGGACGGGCGTAGGAAGCGATATTGGTCGTGAGTTTCTAACATCACTCCTTAATTTGAAGAATATTACCCTCGATGATTCACTCTTTACAGAACCATCATTTACTAGTCTCCAAGATTTCAGCACAACAGTTGCGGCAACAAGCGCACAGGGCCGTCCCAACCCTTTTGCACCACTTGGTCTTGATTCTAGTACCGCTACTAGTGCACTTGGTGGAGGGAATGGATTAGTAGTAGAACTTCCTCCTGTTTCGGGTGGGGCTAGTGGTGGAGCTGATACAGGCAACGGTTCTATTCCGGCAGTAAATACACTCTCTGCAGATTTGATTACACGCACAACCGCGACGTTGCATGGTTCATTTAGTCAGTCGTCAGGAGGAGCAAGATTCTTTGAGTGGGGGACCTCTTCCTCTTTAGGTACGACAACAGCTGAAGAAACTCCAGTAGGAACTACATGGAGTAAAAAGATAACAGGATTAACACCAGCTACCACATATTCATTCCGTGCAAGTGCAAAAGTTGGAACGCTTACATTTTACGGACCAATTCTTACTTTTAAGACACTTGCTCAGTAAGAAAGAAAAAATAATTATCTTTATAAATCCGCCCTATGGCGGATTTATTTCGACAAGCGAGGAACGAATAAATGAGCATCTTCATTTATTACGTCCGAGTCCAAGTCGAAATATAAGGGTTCTCGGATCTACTGCGGACAAGTGCGAGTAACTTGAATTCTGCCAAATCCCATTTTCCCCTAGTAGATACCGCTTTTATAATTTAAAATGATATACTTATTCATATGAGTTTTCTTGAAGAATTGGCAAGTAAAGGAGTGCTCCGCGAAAATCAGCTTCAGGAGATAACGCGACGCGCAGCGCAGAAATATAATGGCGACACTGACGAAGTACTCGTTGAGATGGGTTTTGATGAACAGGAACTTTTGAAAGCAAAGAGTCAGTACTTTAATATTCCCGCAAAGTCAGTTGATCAGAAGGCCGTGTCGTTTGATCTCTTAAAATATATTCCCGAGGATTCTGCAACCCATTACCAATTTGCGCCGATTGGTCTTGCGAGCAACGTACTTGAAGTTGGGGTAACCAATCCAGAAAATATTCAAGCCATGGATGCACTGCAATTTATTGCAGGAAAATTGGGGATACCGTACAAAATTTTTCTGATTTCAAAATCTGATTTCAAAAAGATAATGGCAAGCTACAAGGGTATTACTGGAGAAGTCGAACAGGCAATTTCTGAAATCAATGTTGATGATCTTGCCAATGTTTCGACTGATGATGTTTCAACCGAAGCAACAAAAGTACAAGGGAATTTGAAGCCGGGCGAGGAAGAAAAAATTGTTGAAGATGCACCGATTATTAAGATTGTGGCTGTCATTCTTCGTCATGCGGTAGAGGGGAGTGCTTCTGATATTCATATTGAAAATACTGGAGATAAGATTAAGGTTCGCTTTCGTGTTGACGGTGTGTTACATACAAGTCTTGTGTTGCCGCAGAATGTGTACGCTGGAGTAGTTGCGCGTATTAAAATTCTTTCAAAACTTCGTCTTGATGAAAAACGAAAACCGCAAGATGGCGGATTTTCTGCGCGTATCGAAGGAAGAAAGATTGATTTCCGTGTTTCAACATTGCCTGCCTACTACGGTGAAAAAGTCGTGATGCGTATTTTGGACTCAACTCGTGGTGTTAAGCCGCTTGCTGAACTCGGGCTCTCAAAACGTAACTTAGAGCTTATTCAATCCGCACTCAAAAAACCGTATGGCCTTGTTCTCATTACTGGACCAACAGGCTCCGGTAAGACTACAACGCTCTATTCAATGCTCAATGAACTTGATCGAGAGAAGGCAAATGTTGTGTCTCTAGAGGATCCGGTTGAGTACCACATTCCTGACGTGAATCAATCCCAAATGATGCCAGAAATTGGGTATGATTTCTCGACTGGTCTTCGTAGTGTGCTCCGTCAAGACCCAGATATCATTATGGTGGGAGAAATTCGTGACAAAGAAACCGCGCAGTTAGCTATTCAAGCTGCACTTACTGGACACCTCGTGCTTTCAACACTGCACACAAATAATGCCGTCGGTGTTATTCCGCGTCTTGTTGATATGGGAATTGATCCTTATTTGATTGCCCCGACGCTTATACTAGCAGTCGCGCAGCGCCTTTCTCGTGTTATTTGTCCATCATCCAAACACGCAGTCCCAATTGATGATTCACTCCATCAGATGATCGAAAAGGAGTTTACTGACCTCTCTGAAGAGTTCCGTAAAGATCTTCCTATTGGAAACGAGCTTTCTGAGGCACTACCATCACCAGAATGCCCTTCAGGTACACGCGGGCGTATTGCTGTCTTTGAAATGTTTGAAGTAGATAAAGAGATGGAGGCAACTATTCTTAAAAATCCAACTGAACCAGAGATTTATAAGGCAGCACGTGCAAAGGGGATGCTCACTATGCGGGAGGATGCTATTATTAAAAGTGCAGAGGGGGTGGTTCCGCTTACTGAAGTGTATAACTTGTAGTAGCGCACTCTTTTCGGGCAGTGTATAATAAATGAAGCGTTAGCAATTAGTAACCTAAAAAAAATCTCATGGCGGAAAATTCAAAACAAAAAGTGCTCATCATTGACGACGATAATTTTTTGCTCGACATGTATGCGCTCAAGTTTAATCAATCAGGATATGAAGTCTACACAGCTTCTGGGGCAGAGGATACGCTAAAAAAACTTCGTGAAGGGCTTACCCCAGATGTGATGCTTATCGATATTGTTATGCCGATCATGAATGGTTTTGAATTGATTGAGGCAATAAATAAAGAAGGTCTCGTGAAAGATACTGTCAAGATAATATTATCCAATCGTGGGCAGCAATCTGATATTGAGCGAGGGCAAGAATTGGGGACTGATGGATATATTGTGAAAGCAAACACAACGCCGTCCGAAGTTATAACGAAAGTATCAGAGATTATGGGAGCGAAGAAAAAGAAGTAAGATCCTAAAGTCTAAATACTAAATTCTAAATGCATTTCTCCAGATTTCTTTAGTATTTAGATTTTAGAGTTTAGTATTTTTCTATTATGGATCCAAAAAAAGAACTTGAAGAATTAATAGAGACCGTTATCCGCGAGGGCGGATCTGATTTACATATTTCAACGGGACGTTATCCCGCTATTCGTGTTTCAGGAGCACTCATTTTTCTGGTCAAACGGCAAATTTTTACCGGAGCTGATACTCTTGCGATTCTTAAAGAATTTCTCAATGATGAAAAGAAATTGAACCGGTTCCTTGATGAACAGGAAATTGATTTCTCATATGATCATAAGGGAGAAACTCGGCTTCGTGGCAATGCATATTTTCAAAAGGGTTTTATCAGTATTTCGCTTCGTCTCATCCCTAAAGTAAAGACGTTGTCAGAGTTGCGCTTACCGCAAGTGCTTGAAACATTTGCTCGCAAGAAACAAGGGTTCTTTCTTATTGTGGGGCCGGTTGGGCAGGGAAAATCAACTACTATGGCTGCAATGATCGACCTCATTAATGCCGAGCGTGCTGAGCGCATTATTACCATTGAAGATCCAGTTGAATATTTATTTGAACCAAAACGTTCAATGGTAGATCAGCGTGAAGTTGGTATCGATACAAAAGATTTTAATAAAGCATTGAAATCGGTTTTCCGTGAGGATGTGAATGTTATCATGGTGGGTGAAATGCGAAGTCCAGACACTATTGCAACTGCTGTGACTGCCGCTGAAACGGGTCACTTTGTGCTTTCGACGCTCCACACGAACAATGCATCACAAACAATCGATCGTATCATTGATGCGTTTCCTCCTGCACAACAAGATCAGATTCGTGCACAGCTTGCAGGGTCACTCTTAGGGATTTTCTCGCAGCGTCTTGTGCCACGTATTTCCGGAGGCCTCATACCTGCGTATGAACTCTTGATCAATAACAATGCCGTTTCAAACCTTATCCGTGAACGCCGAACCCACGAGATTGATGTGGTTATTGAGACAGGATTTGAGCACGGTATGATTGATTTAAATAGAAGTCTTCTTGAGCTTGTTCGTATGGGGGAGATAACTATCGAAAATGCCTATCTTACGTCACTTAATCCAAAAGCGTTGGAGCGACTTATCTAAACTATGAACTTTAAATACAAGGCACTTGCCGAGAATGGCGAAAAAAAAGAAGGAGTCATCGATGCCGCAAGCAAAGACTTAGCCATTTCGGCGTTGCAACGTCGCAATTATGTTGTTCTCTCAATGGAGGGAGATGAACCAAAGAAATCGCTTTTTAGTCGTTCGATATTTGAGAGTGTCCCACTGAAAGACGTTGTTATTCTTTCGCGTCAGATTGCCACGCTCTTTGAGGCGCAAGTATCAGCGCTCAAAGCGTTCACATTACTTTCATCAAATGCTGACAACCCATTACTTTCTCGAAAACTCTCGCAGGTTACCGATGATCTGCAGGCAGGTTTTTCTATTTCGGGAGCACTCGCCAAACACCCAGATGTCTTTTCTGATTTCTACGTGAACATGGTAAAGGCCGGTGAAGAGTCAGGAAAACTGAATCAAACATTTGAGTATCTTGCAGATTATCTTGAACGCCAATATGAACTTACTTCAAAAACAAGAAATGCACTTATCTATCCAGCTTTTGTTGTATTTACTTTTATTGCGGTGATGGTGCTTATGTTGACGATGGTGATCCCTAAACTTTCTCAGATTATTCTTGAGTCGGGACAGCAAGTGCCTATCTATACGACTATTGTCATCGGCATATCAGAATTTTTTGTTCATTACGGTATTTTTATTCTCATTCTTGTTATTATCGGCGGACTGTATCTTTGGCGTCTTTCTCGGGGGGAGCGTGGAAAAACATATCTTGATACATTAAAACTCTCAGCTCCGATGTTTGGTCCACTTTTCTATAAACTCTACCTATCACGTATCGCTGACAACTTAGATACATTGCTCTCTGCGGGTATTTCGATTGTACGTTCGATTGAAATTACTGGTGATGTTGTAGGCAACAAAGTGTACGAAAATATTCTCAAAGAAACAGGGGAGATGGTGAAAGGCGGTAGTTCTCTTTCAGATGCGTTTGCCAAGCATCCAGAAATGCCCGGCATTATGGTACAGATGGTAAAAGTCGGCGAAGAGACCGGCGCGCTTGGTTCTATTTTGAAAACACTCGCACGTTTCTATAAACGTGAAGTGGATGGTGCTGTTGATACACTCGTTTCTTTGATTGAACCGCTCATGATTGTAGCGCTCGGTCTTGGTGTCGGCGTCCTTCTTGCTTCAGTGCTTGTGCCAATTTATAATCTTGCATCTTCAATTAGGTAGTATTGAGAATTTAAGCATCTTCAATCGGAGCGAACCTTGCAGATTTCAAAAGTCTTGGAAGCACTGGCGAGTGCGGACAGAGAGAATGTAAAGCTTTACATTCTCGTGCTTTTGAAATCTGCAAGGCGAGCGTACTTTATACACACCCGCGCCTTGCGCGATGCTTGGCATGGGGTGGTATAATGTATGCATTACAAGAATAGGTCGTTTTGGTTTGCGTCACCCTATCGACGCCAGCCAAAAAATTTACAAATTAGTAAAATTATTTATGGTTAACAAATTTAAAAAAGGTTTTACCCTTATCGAATTGCTCGTTGTTATCGCTATCATCGGTATTTTGGCAGCGATCATTATCGCAAACTTGGGTGGTGCTCGTAATGTTGCGAAGGACGGCGCAGTGAAGTCACAGCTTGCGAACATGCGCGCTCAGGCTGAGTTGTATGCGCAAGGCTATGGTAACGTATATTCTGATGGAGCAGTAAATAGTAGTAGTGACTGTGCTATTGCTGATAGTATGTTTGATTCAACACGAACTAATAGTGTTACCGCTCTTCTCGAGGGTATTGATGGTTCAGGTGGAGTTGCTACCTGTTTTGCGGGACCATCTGTGTGGGCTGTCTCCTCAACTCTTCCTTCAGGAGCAAATGCATGGTGTGTTGACTCTGCTGGACAATCAAAAGAGGGTACTGCTACTGCAACTGGTTGTAACTAGTCGTTTAGGTATTTCACAAAAAAGCCCTTCGGGGCTTTTTTGTTTTCCCCATGAATTTTAGGTTTTTTGGGGAATTGGGTGGTAAAATATGAAATATGTTGAAAAAAAATAAAGGTTTTACCCTTATCGAATTGCTCGTTGTTATCGCTATCATTGGTATTTTGGCAGCGGTAATTATCGCAAACTTAGGAGGCGCGCGTACTGCAGCTCGGGACGGCGCTGTGAAGGCCCAAATGGATAGCTTGCGCTCACAGATGGAATTGTACAATCTCTACAATGGCGGTTCCTACGGAACAGCTGCAAACTGTACAGTTGCTCCCTTTGTCGGGACTGCCAATAATGCTGCAGGCAATTTAATTTTGGGGATCAAGGATTCTGGGGTCACTGATTCTAATATATTCTGTGGAGCCAATGGAACAGCTTGGGCAGTCTCTGTCCACCTTCCTTCTGGTTCAGCAGGTGATTGGTGTGTTGATTCGAATGGTGCTTCTACTGCTGCTATCACTGCCAACGGAGGAACTGTCTGCCCATAAAAAATACGTCTTGTGTATGAAAACAAAAAGCTGGAGCCATCCGGCTTTTTGTTTTCCCCATTCTCTGTCGAAGCGCCTTTCTGCTTAGTGGTCCTGATGATATAATAAAGCAAGCACGTATGCATACTAGAAATAAAAAAGGGTTTACCCTCATTGAACTCCTCATCGTTATCGCTATCATCGGTATTTTGGCAGCGGTAATTTTGCCATCGCTTTCTGGTGCCCGAAGTAAAGCAAAAGATGCGGCGGTAGAATCGCAGCTCAAAGGCCTTACTACTGCCGCAGAACTATTTGCGCAATCAAGCAGTAATAATGGTTACACAGTAACATCCAGATTTGGCAGTGGTAGTGGCTGTCAAAACAATACAACTATGTCGGGGAGTATGTTTGATTCTACTCAGGTTGATAATGTCAGCACTATTATTACAGGAGTGGTGAGTGCTGGCGGGGTAGTCGAATGTCATGTATCAAGTGATGCTTGGGCGGTCGCTTCAAGTTTGCCTTCCGGTGGTTATTGGTGTGTTGATTCCCTTGGTATTTCACGCGGTTCAACAGCTGGCGGGACAACCTACACTGCGAAAAGTGGTTCTGCTACAGCAGCGTTTACTTCTTCATCTGCTGGTACTGCATGCAATTAATAGTGCGATTGTAATCTCATATATCTATGCTCATTTTTTTCATCATCATCTTTGTATACGGACTGCTCGTCGGATCATTCTTGAACGTCGTTATTTTCCGTTTGAACACTGGACGAAGTGTAGTTTCAGGGCGTTCGATGTGTCTTTCGTGTAGTAAAACACTTTCTTGGTATGAGCTTGTTCCATTGTTTAGTTTTCTTTTTTTGGGTGGACGGTGTCGTGGATGCAAGAGTAAGATTTCTGTACAGTATCCAATTGTTGAAGGTTTAACTGCTCTCTTTTTTATTCTCCTTTTCTTTCGTTATGGCTGGCTGTTGTTTGCGGGGCAGTCGCTCCTCTTTTTCGGTCTGATGGGTTACCTTGTTCTTTCTTTTGCAATTCTCTTGATTATTGTTGTTTATGACTTCAAGCATAAAATTATTCCGGACTCACTTGTGTATGCATTCATATCGCTGTCTGTCTTCTCATATTTTTTTCATACGGGAGCTGCTCACTTATTCTCAGCAGGAACAGCCATGCATCTTTTAGCAGGAGTTGTCGCTTTCCTGCCGTTTGCGGCACTATGGTTCTTTTCGAGAGGACGGGCAATGGGTTTTGGTGATGCGAAATTGGCGCTTGGTATGGGATTTTTCTTGGGATTATCCCGTGTTGTCGCTGCGCTCGCGTTTTCCTTCTGGATCGGAGCAGTAGTGAGTTTAGCGCTGCTCGGATTTCAGAAGCTTTCAGTAAAGAAGAAGCATTTGACGCTCAAAAGCGAAATTCCTTTTGCTCCATTTTTGATCGCCGGTTTCTTTATTATCTATTTCTGCAATATTGATTTGTCAGTCATGGCTTCATGGTTTCAATAAGAAGATGCACAAAATTTTTTTACAAAACAAAAATATAACTACTTCTTGTCGCCCTGACCGGGAATCCAGCGTCCCTTTGGACGTGACGAAGCGTCAGAAGCGAATTCGATCTTTTTTGAGGCAACGCTCCGCGTTCTCAAAAAAATCGAATTCGGGCTTCACCTTCGTCGAACTTATTATGGTTATTGCCATTTTTGGAATTCTCTCTTCAGTAGTACTTTTTAATTATGGTAATTTTACAAGCACTATCACACTTCAAAATCTCACACATGACATTGCTCTTCAGGTAAATCAAGCACAAAAGACTGCTATTTCAGGTTTAGGAAATCGAATTACTGGATTTACGGGGGGCTACAAACCAACCTATGGAGTGTATTTTGAAAAAGGGGGAATGTCTCTAAATTTAAGAAGTGGGCAGAGTGGGGCGAAAGAATTTATTTATTTTACTGATAGTTTACAAGGAGAAGCTAATGGTGTTTATGATCATGGAAACTATTGCCCGGCTCCCTCAGCAACTGAATGTCTTGATGAAATTAATATTCAAACAGGGGATTCTATTGATCGACTCTGTGTGAATGTTGTTGCGCAGCTCGGAGCTTTTCCTGTCAAATGTGATCTTGATGATCTAAGTGTTACTTTTACTCGACCGTTTCCTGACGCGATTATTAAAATAAACTCTGATCCTACTACGTCTGAAGCTGATGCTGAAATTGTGGTGAAGTCGATTAAAGGTGATAAGAAGACGATTGTTGTAACAAAGTTAGGTCAGGTATATATTGAAGATAAGGATATTACGCCGTAATAGAAAATGCAGCAAAAAAAACAACAGTCGAATAAAGGGTTTACGCTTGTTGAGGTAATGATCGCTACTGCGATATTTGTTGTGATTATGGTTATGGGGATCGGGGCTGTTCTTGCAGCGAATTCTTCACACAAAGAGACACAATCTCTGCACACAATTGTAGATAATCTTAGTTTTGCAATGGAAGATATGTCTCGCAATTTACGTTTGGGTTATTCGTATCATTGTCAGTACGAAAGCTTGCCTGTGCCAATTGAAGAACCTCTTGATTGTGCATTAGGCGAAGGGGCGCTATCTCTCGCTTTCGAAAAACAGGGTGGCGATAGTGAAAACCCTCTAGATCAGGTTGTGTACCGTATAAATTCTTCTGATATAAAAAATGTATATATAGATAAATCAACCGATAGCGGGAATACTTTTTATCCTATTACCCCAAATATTTTGGGCGACGCTTCTATGGAAATTGACCCAATTCATTCTGGTTTTGTTGTTCTAGGAGCAGATCCTGAAGATAAGATACAGCCAATGGTTGCTATTCGACTTAAAGGTAGTATTTCTATTCGAGGTACGGTAACGCCGTTTAATCTTGAGACAGTCGTCAGTCAACGAGCGATCGATTCGGGGATATAATACATGAGTTCATAAGAACATATAAAAATGAGAAAAAAACTTTCAACTTTCAACTTTCAACTTAGGGCTCGCCCCGCCAAGGGACGGGGCGGTTTTACTCTCGTTGAGGTGCTTGTCTCCATCTCTATATTTATGGTAGCTATTGTTTCTATGGTTGTTGTTTCAGCACAATCTATTACGAATTCTGGCCATGCAAAGAACCAGCTTACTGCTTCGTATCTTGCTCAGGAAGGGATTGAAATTGTTCGCAATGCTCGTGATAATGCAGTGAATGTAAGTCCAACCGGGTGGAATGATTTTCTAAATGATTCAAATAATGTTGTCGTAAAGTGTGAAGGCCCTTATGGTTGTGAAATTGATCCGCTGGAAGTATTTTTCCACGGGATAACAGATAATAATGCAGTTACTACGTGCACAGCTCTCTGTAACAATCGGCTGCTCTATAATGATACAGCGAGTTTTTATACCTACGCTACAAGCGGTAATCCGACCACGACTTTGTTTACTCGTACCGTTCATGTAGACACTTCTCGTGATACAACACGAGAAATACAAATTACTACCACTGTCTCATGGCAAGAAGGTTCAACGACACAGCATGTTTCAATGACAGAAGACTTGTTCAACTGGCGTCTAGCCCCACAATGATAATTATTTATGGATATTTTATTTAAAAAAAATACAAAAGGAGGGTTTGTGGTTCTCTTTACAGTACTTCTAACAAGTATTATTTTAGCGATTGTTGTTGGTGCATCAGGAATTGCATACAAAGAAGTAGTGCTTGCTTCTGCCGCAAAAGATTCAAGTGTTGCATTTTTTGCTGCTGATACCGGTCTTGAGTGCGCACTTCATTGGGATGTGTTGCAGACGAGCGTGTTTGATGGAGGGGGCATTATTATGTGTGACAGTAACGATGCTGATAGCCCTATTCCCATAAGCGTGAGTTATATTGGTAAGGTTTCAAATTTCCAACTTTCTCTAGATAATAATCAGACATGTGCTAGCGTGACTGTCGAAAAAGAGGTAATCGGAGATAGTGGTAATTCTGAGACTCATATTACTTCACTCGGATACAACGTTCCCTGTACTGAGATTGGTACAAGTAATCGAGTAGTTGAGCGTGCTGTGGGTGTTATCTATGAAAATTAGTCTTTCTTTATAAAACTCCATAATCTGTTAGAATAGAGGCACTTATAAAAGGGTGCCTTTATTGTATGACCAAAGAAGAAGCTAAAAAACGCATAGAAAAACTAGTGCAGGAAATTACTGATTTACGCTATCAGTATCACGTCGCAAACAACCCTCGAGTTACCGACGATGTGTATGATTCGCTTACCAAAGAACTCAAACAGCTTGTGGGGGGATTTCCAGAATTCGCCGATATCGGCGAGGGGATAAATCGGGTTGCAGGCAAACCACTCGATAAATTTGAAAAGGTGAAGCATGGTGTGCGAATGCTCTCGTTGAATGATGCCTTTGGCAGGGAAGATGTGCTTGATTGGGAGAAGCGCATAAAGAAACTGTTGGGGGGTAGCGCTTCGGATCTTGAATATTTTTGTGAATTGAAAATGGATGGACTAGCCGTATCGCTCATCTATGAGAACGGGAAATTTGTGCGTGGGGCAACGCGTGGTGATGGAGAAATTGGTGAAGATATTACTCAAAATTTAAAAACAATTAGAACTATTCCTTTGGTACTCAAGACGCCGTTCCCAAAGTATGTTGAAGTACGCGGGGAAGCGCTTTTGTCAAAAAAAGTATGGAAGGCCTTGAATGTCGAAAATGAGAAAGAGGGTAAACCGCTCTTTGCCAATACGCGTAATGCCGCGGCCGGATCGCTTCGCCAGCTTGATCCAAAGTTAGCTGCTGATCGCCAGCTTGATTTTATCGCGTATGACATTGCACAGATTTCTGGTTACAAGGATGAACCTAAAACACACTCAGAAAAACACGCCCTATTGCGTGATTTTGGTTTCATCTTAGATTCTCATGAGAAGATTGCAAAAAATACTGACCAGATTTTTTCATTTATTGATGCAATAGAAAAAATCCGTCAGACATATCCGTATGGTACTGATGGTGTTGTTATTTCTGTTGATAATCTTGAACTACAGAGTCGTTTGGGTGTCGTTGGAAAGGCGCCGCGATTCATGATTGCCTACAAGTACCCAGCAGAAAAAGCAACAACTACAGTTCTTGATATTACCGTCAATGTTGGTCGTACTGGCGTGCTCACACCGCTTGCTCATTTTAAGCCGACATTGGTTGCTGGATCTACGGTATCAAAAGCGACGCTACACAATATGGATCAAATCGAGCGGCTTGATATCCGTGTCGGTGATACGGTTGTTATTCAAAAAGCGGGCGATGTTATTCCTGAAGTGGTGGAGGTCCTTGTAAAAATGCGCACGGGCAAAGAAAAGAAATTCAAGATGCCAGAGCACTGTCCGATATGTGGCGCAAAAGTTGAGAAGCGAGCAGCTGAAAGCAAAAAAGACGCAAGCGTTGCCTACTATTGTACGAACAAAAATTGTCCCGCAAAGAATCGTCGTGGTATGCAGCACTTTGTGAATGTGTTTGAAATTTATGAAGTTGGTCCAAAAATTTTAGATCGTCTACAAGAAGAAGGTTTGATTACTGATGCCGCTGACTTATTTGAACTTGAAGAAGCAGACCTCTCGGGGCTTGAGCGTTTTGGAGAAAAGTCTGCACAGAATATCATTGCATCGATTGCTTCACGAAAGAAATTACCGCTCTGGCGCTTTTTATATGCCTTGGGTATTCTCCATGTGGGGGAAGAGACGGCTAAAGATATCGCCAATCATTTTGGAACGCTCGAGAAAGTAATCGCCGCAACAGCCTCACAGATGAATGAAATCCCGAATATTGGTCCTGTCGTTTCACAAAGTGCGTATGAGTTTTTTCATCAAAAAGCGAGTTTGAAGTTTATAGAAAAATTACAGAAGCATGGTGTTATTCCAGAAAATGCCCCAAAACAAAAGAAAGGAAAGTTCACCGGTATGACATTTGTGCTTACGGGAACAATGGAGAGCATGTCTCGCGAAGAAGCAAAAGAGAAAATAAATGCACGTGGCGGGAAGGTATCTGGTTCAGTTTCAAAAAATACCTCATATGTAGTTGCTGGCGCTGATCCGGGTTCAAAATATACAAATGCCAAGAAACTCGGAGTAGAAATTCTCGATGAAAAGGCATTTTTAAATCTTATAAAATAATGCTATTGTAGCCATATGACGATTGACGATGTGAATAAATTGGCAACTTTGGCGCGGATTGATATGTCTGATGCCGAAAAACAGGAATTCCTTGGTAACATGGAGTCTATTTTGAAATATATCGGCCAAATACAGGAAGTTTCCACGGAAGTGCTAGAACGAAAGGTAGGGGATGTATATAATGTATTGCGTGAAGATGAAAATCCTACTGAGTCTGGAAAATATACCGAGAAAATCTTGGCTGAAGCGCCGGAAACGCAGGATGGATATTTTAAAGTTAAACAAATACTGTAATGATTGATTTGAAAACACTCACAATTGAAAAAGCGCACCAGGCTCTAAAGAGTGGTGAGTATTCATGCCGCGATCTTGCGCAGGCGTATCTGGATGTGATCAAAGAAAAAAATCAGGATATCAATGCGTATATTGAAATTTTTGATGATGCACTTTTGCAAGCGGATAAGGCTCAAGAGAAATTTACTAATGGCACCGCTACGTTGTTGACGGGTATTCCGTTTGCAATGAAAGACAATATTTTAATAGAAGGGAAGAAAGCAAGTAACGGTTCAAAATATTTAGAAAAGTACACCGCGGTATATGATTCAACGGTAACAAAAATATTAAAAAAAGAAGGCGCAGTATTTATCGGCCGAACTAATATGGACGATGCAGCGATGGGTTCCTCGACGCAGACTTCATATTACGGTCCGACAAAAAATCCTTGTGATACAGAACGGGTACCTGGTGGATCTTCTGGTGGGTCAGCTGCGGCTGTTGCGGCCGATATGGCACTTGTGGCACTGGGATCGGAGACATGTGGTTCAATCCGGGAGCCTGCAGCTTTTTGTGGATTAGTTGGCTTGAAGCCTACCTATGGGGCCGTTTCTCGTCATGGTCTTATTGCTATGGGAAATTCTTTGGATCAGATTGCTCCGATTACAAAAAACGTTCGTGATGCGGAACTCATTTTTGAAACTATTGCACAGTATGATCCAGCAGATTCAACTTCTAGACCTCAAGAAAAGCGTGTTATCAAAAAAGGCAATGCAAAACGTATTGGCATCCCATGGCATTTATTTGAAGAAGGAGTTGATCCGTTTGTACTCGATAATTTTAAACAATCAGTAGAGAAATTAAAGAGTGCCGGATACGATATTGTTGATATTGGTTTACCGTTTTCAAAGTATTCTCTGGCTGTGTATTACATTATTATGCCGGCTGAGGTTTCAACAAACCTTTCCCGATTCGATGGTATTCGTTACGGGTATTCTGACCAAAATGCGACAAATCTTTTGGAAGTTTATAAACGTTCACGCGGTATAGGTTTCGGGAAGGAGGTGCGTCGTCGTGTGCTTTTGGGCACATACATCCTTTCACATGGCTACTATGATGCATACTACAATAAAGCGATTCAGGTGCGTGAAAAAATTACACAAGAGTTAACAAAAGCATTTGAAACAGTAGACTTAATCGCAACACCAACAGCTCCTACACCGGCGTTTAAATTAGGAGAAAAAATGAACGATCCAGTCGCTATGTATCTTATGGATATTTTTTCTGCACCGGCGAATCTTTCTGGTGTGCCATCTATTGCTGTTCCTTCAGGTACAACAGCAACTGGGCTACCGCTTTCAATCCAGTTCATGGCTCCACACTTTGCAGAGGCTACACTCTTTGAGATTGGTAAAAAATTTGAGACAATATAGGAAAGTCTACGACTTTAGCCCCTATGCCAACTGAACCAATTTTTCAGCCAACGTATATTAACCTTGAATACTTTTTCAATAAAATCCTCGATATCGTCGGATGGATTTTTAGCTTTTTCACGAGTAGTCATTCATGGGGAATTGTTGATACGTTAGTAAAGCTTGGTATTATTTTTTTCCTCTCGATTATTTTTTACGCGTACATCCGTATTCTTGAAATCCGCAGAATGGAAAGAGATCACTTGGCTCATGCTGCACATGCGGCTATTGCCCCAGAACCGAAGAACCAGAAGTGGGAAGATGTCTTGACGCGTGTTTCTTCCGACAATCCTTCTGACTGGCGTTTGGCGATTATCGAAGCAGATACGATCCTCGATGAAATTTTGGCGGGGGTTGTGCCAGAAGGCGAGACATTGGGTGATCGACTCAAGAAGCTTTCACCTGGCGGTTTTCGTACGATCCAGAGCGCATGGGATGCACACACTGTTCGCAATAAGATTGCGCACCAGGGTTCTGATTTTGAAATTACTCGCCAAGAAGCTCGCCGCATCATCAACCTATACGAAGAAGTATTTCAGGAATTTAAATATATTTAGTATGCAACCAGATGAAGAAAAAAGAATCCCACTTGTAAATGGGCATTCTGCTAGTTTGCAAATGTGTCGACAGTATCTCGGTAAGAAAGTAGCTATTATTATCGACCAAGCATACGGCACTGAGTATAAAGGCACACGTTATGAGGCGAATTATGGGTACATTCCTAATACGATCGCTCCAGACGGTGAAGGTCTTGATGTCTATTTTCTAGGGCCAAAAGAACCTCTCGAACAAGCCCAAGGTATTTGTATTGCCGTTATCCACCGTTTAGAAGATGACGATGATAAGTTAATTCTAGTTCCCGAAGGAGTTGCTCTTTCTGATCAAGAAATAGAAAATGCGGTTAATTTTCGAGAGCAGTTTTTTAAACATGTCATTGTGCGGTAAATAAAGCACTTAATTTCACTATGGTATAATCCTCCCTATGCAGGAGGATAAACAAAAGATTGAGACAGAAATACAGGAGCTTGAAGCCCGTATGGCTTCGGCTGATTTTTGGACAGATAAGACACAGGCTCAGTCAGTTATTAAGACTATTGCCGAACTCAAAGAAAAGCTCTCGGGGATGGGGAAATATGATAAAGGGAACGCTATTATCACCATTTTTTCAGGGGCCGGCGGGGATGACGCTGAGGATTTCTCCGCAATGCTCTTCCGAATGTATGAAAAATTCGCTGCACGGCGTAATTTCGAGCTTTCGATCCTGCATCGTAACCAAAATGACCACGGCGGGTTCCGAAACATCACTTTTGAGGTGGCGGGGAAGGGAGCGTATGGTATACTAAAAAACGAGTCCGGCGTGCATCGTCTTGTCCGGATCTCTCCGTTTAATGCAAAGAAGCTTCGCCACACTTCATTTTCGATGGTGGAAGTCATTCCGAAATTCGCGAAGACTGATGCAGCTGATATGGTGGTGCCTGAAAGCGATTTACGGATAGAATTTTCACGTGCTGGCGGCCCTGGTGGGCAAAACGTGAACAAGCGTGAGACTGCGGTGCGTATTGTACATATCCCAACCAATATTGCCGTCCACGTAAATGCTGAGCGGTCACAGGAACAAAATCGCGAACAAGCAATGAACTTGCTCCGGGCAAAACTGTATAAGCGGAGCGAAGAGGAACGTCTCGCAAAGGAGAAGGGCATGTATATTTCCAAGACAACGGAGATTGAATGGGGGAACCAGATTCGTTCGTACGTCATTCATCCATACAAAATGGTGAAAGATCACCGAACAGATGTCGAAACGGCGAATGTGAGTGCTGTTCTCGATGAAGGAGACCTTGATGCATTTATAGAAGCAGAAAGTAAGTTATAAAGTTCGTAAAGTAGAATTTATTTCTCTAGAACCTAGCAGCTAGAACCTAAAACCTAACCCTATGATTTATTTCAACAACGTATCAAAAATATATCCAAATAAATCAACATCACTTGCGGATATCAACCTCTCGATTTCTCCAGGTGAGTTCGTGTCTATTGTCGGACACTCAGGCGCCGGGAAAACCACGCTCATTAAATTGATTTTGGCTGAAGAGCGTCCAACTGCTGGTACTATCTTTTTTGAATCGATTGATATTCACAAATTGAACAGTCGCGACATCACGAAGCTTCGCAAGCGTATTGGTGTTGTTTTTCAAGATTTTCGTCTTTTGCCAAACAAGAATGCATATGAAAATATTGCATTCGCTATGGAAGCAGCGGGTAAAAGCGATGAAGAAATTGCTTCAGATGTTCCGCACGTTCTTGAATTAGTGGATCTTACATCGAAAATGTATCATTTCCCTCATCAGCTTTCTGGTGGGGAACGTCAGCGCCTTGCCATTGCTCGCGCCATCATCAATCAGCCTGAGCTCATTATTGCCGATGAACCGACAGGAAACCTTGACCCTATCAATACCTACGAAGTAGTGCAGATTTTAAAGAAGATAAACGACTTAGGTACCACTATCATTCTCACGACACACAATCGTGGGGTTGTTGAATCTATTGGTAAACGGGTGGTAACACTCGATGGTGGGAAGGTTGTTCGCGATGACAAAGATGGGAAGTACAGTATTTAGTAAAAAATGATAAGATAGAGAATCAGTAATTATTTATTTTTATATATCACACATGTTCTGGACTAGTACTAAAAGAGTTATACGTGCAGGATTCATTAATTTCAGACGAAATGGCACAATTTCGACTGCCGCAGTATTAATCACCACTGTCACCCTCTCAGTCATTGCTGGTCTCATTCTTCTTCAAGCTGTCCTTCATTTTTCACTTGCTCAAATCAAGGATAAGGTAGACGTAACTATTTATTTCACCACAACTGCTAAAGAAGAGCAGATCATGACACTAAAGTCATCTCTTGAAAAATTGCCTGAGGTTGCGACAGTCTCATATATTTCTGCTGAACAAGCACTTACTGATTTTCGTGAGCGTCACCAAGATGATTACCTTACTATTCAAGCGCTCGATGAGGTGGGGAGCAACCCGCTTGGCGCTGAGCTTGATATAAAAGCGAAAGATCCATCACAATATGAAAGTATCTCAAATTTCCTTGAGGGGGATACCGATGTAGCGCAGAGCGCGAATACGGTGATCGAAAAAGTAAACTACCATCAGAACAAAGTTGTTATCGATCGTCTGAATGCAATTACTGCTGGAGCTGAGAAGCTTGGTTTTGGTATTACACTCGTGCTTGTTATCGTTTCTATTCTCATTATGTTCAATACCATTCGCTTAACAATCTTTATTGCTCGAGAAGAGATCGGAGTGATGCGCTTAGTGGGAGCTGACAATCGCTATATTCGTGGACCGTTTTTGATGGAAGGAGTGATTTATGGTACTATCTCATCTGTTCTTGCCATGGCTCTCTATTATCCGCTGACACTCTACCTTGGCAAACACATGACAGACTTTTTTGGTATGAACGTGTTCGAGTATTACCTTTCGAATTTCTTCCAGATATTCTTGATCATTCTTGTTTCCGGTATCATCCTTGGTTCCATTTCAAGCTTTATTGCAGTTAAAAAGTATTTGAAAAAATAGCTATTACATGAAGAAACAAAACCCAAAATACATATTTGTGGTGGGAGGCGTTATTTCCGGAGTAGGGAAAGGCATTACCTCCTCCTCAATTGGGAAAATTCTTCAAGACCGCGGACTTACAGTAACCGCGATTAAAATAGATCCATATGTGAACGTTGATGCTGGTACCATGAACCCGACTGAACACGGCGAAGTTTTTGTGCTTGAAGACGGCGATGAGACCGATCAGGACATGGGTAACTACGAGCGCTTTTTAAACACGACACTCTCACGCATAAACTATATGACAACGGGCCGCGTCTATCAGAGCGTGATTGAGGCTGAGCGCTCTATGGCATACGAAGGAAAATGTGTACAGGTAGTACCGCACATTCCGCTTGAGGTTGTTCGTCGCATTAAGCTTGCGCAGAAAAATGCCAAGGCTGATGTTGTGGTTATTGAAATTGGGGGGACGATCGGCGAGTACGAAAACATTCTGTTTTTGGAAGCTGCTCGCATGATGAAGATTGAAACTCCCGATGATGTCCTCTTTGTCATGGTGTCGTATCTTCCTGTTCCGTCGACAGTGGGAGAAATGAAGACAAAGCCAACTCAGCACGCCGTACGTACCCTAAATGCTTCAGGTATTCAGCCAGATATTTTGATTGCACGAAGTGTTACTGCTCTCGATGAAAAGCGTAAAGAAAAAATCGCCTACTTCTGCAATGTGCCGATCAATCATATTATTTCTGCTCCGGACGTAGAGAGTGTCTATGATGTACCACTCAATTTCGAAAAAGAAAAACTTTCCGAACGGCTTTGCAATCTACTCTCTACAAAGTGTGGCTCAAAAGTGGGGGAGAATGAAAAGAAGTGGAAACAGTTTGCTTCTAATGTGCATAATGCGAAGGATGAAGTAAAAATCGCTATCATCGGCAAATATTTTGATACTGGCGATTTCACGCTCTCTGATTCGTATCTTTCTGTTATTGAAGCAGTGAAGTACTCTGCATTTTGGCAAAAGCGAAAGCCTGTATTGACCTGGCTGAATGCAATCGATTTCGAGAATGATCCGAAAAAAGTAAAAGAACTTGCAAAGTATGACGGTGTCATTGTTCCTGGCGGCTTCGGTAAGCGCGGTATTGAAGGGAAGATGAATGTCATCCGTTATGTGCGTGAGAATAAAATCCCATACTTCGGTCTCTGCTATGGTATGCAGCTTGCGGTCATTGAATATGCTCGTACTGTCGCAAAGATTACTGGCGCTATCACAAAAGAGGTAGATCCTACTGCTAAGAATCTTGTCATTACTACTATGGATGGTCAGGAAGAGAATTTGAAGAATAAGCGCTATGGCGGCAGTATGCGTTTGGGTGGCTATAAAGCGCTCCTAAAAGAAGGAACAATTGCTCGCAAGGCTTATGGCGCTAGTGAAGTCACCGAACGTCATCGCCACCGTTTTGAAGTGAATATGGACTATGTCAAAGAACTCACCGACAAAGGTCTTGTATTCTCTGGTGTTTCACCAAGTAAAACGCTCATGGAAATCGCTGAACTGCCGAAGAGTGTGCATCCGTTTTTCTTGGGTACACAGTTTCATCCAGAATTCCTTGCTCGACCTCTCGCCCCGCATCCGCTCTTCACTGCATTTGTGAAAGCAGCAATTGAACAACGAAAAAAGAAATAGTTTATGACACTTGGAATTATATTCGCACTGGTCGCCATGCTCTCGTGGGGTTTTGGTGACTTTTTTATTCAGAAAGGAACGAGAAAAATAGGTGACGTAGAAACGCTCGCATGGATTGGGATTTTTGGATCCATTGGACTTGTTCCATTTATATACAATGATCTTACCCTTGTATTAGAACGATCAAATTTTCTGATACTCCTTTCTTTGGGTGTGGTGACATTCTTGGTGGGTATTATGAATTTTGAAGCGTTACGGAGAGGGAAGCTTTCTGTCGTAGAAGTACTTTTAGAGCTTGAGCTTCCCATCACCGTAATTCTCGGAATATTTTTTCTCCGAGAACATTTGACGCTTACGCAGGTCCTCATCCTCTGTTTTATTTTTGTGGGAATATTAATGATTGCCCTTAAACCTGGGCAGGTCAGGGGGAGACATTTTTTTGAAAAAGGCGCAGTGTTGGCACTTGGTGCTGCTATCGGCTATGGCCTCATAAATTTTTTGACAGCTGTCGGAGCAAAAGAAATAGCTCCACTGCTCACTATTTGGTGTACCTGGGTAACATTTACCGTTATCTGTCTTGGCTATTTGTTTGCAAAGGGAAGAATAAAAAGCTTTGCACATCAGTTTAGCAAGTATACAACCCTGATTATTGCGATGGGGGTCATTGATACTGTGGCATGGATCTTTTTTGCGCTTGCTTTAGAAAATAAAGAACTTGCTGTTACTATTGCTATCACCGAAAGTTATCCGGCGGTTTCTCTCTTTTTAGGAAGTGTCGTCAATAAAGAAAAAATTGCAACTATTCAATTTTTTGGCGCGTTCCTGACCATTGTCGCCAGTATTGTTATGGCGTTACTCTATTAGTAGTCTGGGCTATTGTTTCTTAAGGATGTCCTTCTTGAAGTGTTTTAAATAGGCAACCAAGATAAAGCTGATTATAACCATCAGAAACCACGAGGTTATTTTATTTGTTGAAACAATGTTCCATGCATGAATTTGGTCGGGGTATTTCCAAGCACCAAGATAGGTAGAAATATTCTCAGCAATCCAAATAAAGAAGGCAATTAAAAGAAAGGCAATATTCAACGGCATGGAGCGGCGAACAGTTGTTACGGTAAAATACACTTTTACTTTGAAGAATAGTATAAAGACAGCCGCTATGAGAAAAATACGAAAATCATACATAAAATGATTAGTAAAAAAGTTAAGGTAAATCAAGAAGCAAAGCAAAACGCTCCAGATATATCGCCCGTAGTGTACTAATTCCAGTTTAAATATTTTCCAAGCCTGACTCAAATAGCTCCCGATTGCTGCGTACATGAATCCGCTGTAAAGAGGCACGGTAGCAATTTTTAAAAATCCAGCCTCCGGGTAGCTCCACGAGCCAACTCCGGGACTTGTTTTGTAGAGCTCTAAAACAAGTCCAATGATGTGAAATAAGAAAATAACTTTTACTTCATCTTTTGTTTCAAGTTTGGTGAAGTAGAGAATGGCTTGTATCAGAACGGCGGTGATGAAAAGAAAATCATACCGAGCCAGTCCAAAAAGGGGAATATGGTTTGAAAGAAAAAGAAGCAGAAAAAAAGACCCCGCAAATATCGCGGCTCGAGCCTGTTTGACGCCGAAAACGAGGAATTCTTTCATCTATAACTAAATCGCTGCCCCATCACCGAGACCCATCTGTGCTTTGTAGTGTTTGATCACCTCCGGGTGTTTGCCTTCCTTGCACTCTGCAATAAATGTGTCAGCACTCGCGGAATCAGGGAATGTCATATACGCCAGGGCGGATTCGCAGACAACAGTAATATTGAGTTTGCCACTGCTTACAGGAGCTGGTTCGATCATCTTTGTAATAGTAAAGATTCCCTTCATATTGTATTTTGCCCAATGATCTGAGCTTAGTGCTTCCTTGATAACGACAAAACCCTCTGCGGTTATGTGTTCATTCGCTTGAAATTGTTCCATTACACTTGCTGATTCACCGAAATTCACCGCATAGTAGAGGCCATCATCCGTCTTAAGCCCAAAGGCGCATTCGTCAGTTTGTGGTCCGCTTGTGTCTGTATGTGGAAGACACACATAGGTGCCAGAGAGGGTGGTATTTTGAGGAGTCGAATCAAGGGGAGCTTTTTCGGGAGAATTGATAATAAGGTATCCAGCGATGCCAGCAACGATAATAATTAAAATAGCAATAATATTTTTATTCATGAGTAAAGTATACACCTTTTGAGAACTTCGAAGCAAAAGAGTGTTTTAGAGAGGAAATTCTGTTATCACCTCATATTCTTGAGAAGGGGGATTGTAGTCTGGCGAAGCTTCTTCAAAAATTTTGTGTTCTACACGATACGACTTTTCTCCCTTGGTTATTTTAAAAAGATCTCCGATGCCAGCGGCGTAACACTGAACAGTTGCTGAACCCGGGACGCTATCTTTATCCGCATCGGGGAGTTCGTTGCAGCTACCAGGCACTGTCGCAATTAGTTTGTTGATGATTTCTTCGTTGGAATATTGCGCCTGAAGAAAAATACGAGTCTCAGGAAGGCCATCTAAATTCAATGTCGAAGCCTCCTCGAATTTCCATGTGAAGACTGGGGGTTCTTCACTTTCATTTTCTACCGGAGTAACTGCTTTTGAAGGTTCTATGCGAGAGAGATAAGCTTGATATGCAAAAATACCCCCGCCAACGATGACTAATAAAACAAAAATGAGGGTTCTACCTGTAAAGAATGTTTTTAATGTCATTGTAATCAGATTGGAACAAGAGAGTTATTAAATATCTTAACTTGCTGCCAGACTTGGACCACGAGTACGTTTTTCTCCTTCGACTCAAAATTTGCCAGTCGCAAATTTTGGTCTAGGCACCGGCTCGAATTTTTCTCTGGTGAGAAAAATATACTCCGCCGTTCGAATCCAAGACAAAAGCGCGTTCAGCGCTTTTTTCCGGCAGCATTCCTCGCTGAGTTCGTTTGCTGCCAGACTTGGATTCGAACCAAGATGACGACTTTCAGAGAGTCGCATCCTACCATTAGATGATCTGGCAATAGGAGTAGAATATAGCTTTTTAAGCAAAAAGTAAACCATGAATACCGCTCGACTCTTTTCTTTGCCACATCTCAGCATAAGTGGAACTCCTTTTATTTTTTCAGTAGTTCCATTTTAATTTGTGCTTTTATTTCCTCGAATTCTTTTTTGAGTTTTGGTTCAATAATAGAATGCGCCTCATATTCTAAAGTAGTAGGATTGGAGTACATATCTAGTTGTGCTTCGTCGTAGGTTACTCCCTCGGCTTTAGCAACTGAGTCTGTGTGATGGTAGTCTTTATTATGCCAATCCTGGTATTTCTTTTTGTCAGTTGCATATTGCGCTGCATGGCTCAATTCAGCAATGTAATCTTCGAGTTTAAAACTACCGGTATAACTTGGTAAATGCATGGTGTTCCCAAATGAGCTATATGATGCTCTGTCATGGAAACGAGGGAATTGGCCATATACTGCCTTTGGTTTACCGTATCGTTCATTTATTCGTAAAAGGGCGACATAGTTTAGTTTGCTCTCAAAATCGGAAATGATACCAGTGGGTTCTCCCTCACCATTTTGGAGATAGTCTTCTCGTAATGATGCTATAAAGAACTCACTACTGTCTTCTCTTGCTAAGAATTCACGCCACTCTTTAGGTAGTTTTTTGTCTCCTGCAATAGAATGAAAAATAATAGTAGTAGTTGAATCTACCGGCTCATTCTGTAAAGCATTATTATAAACACTATCCATTTTAGACCCTAAAAATGTATCCATTTTTAGTTCTCCTCCTTTTTGAGTGGCCCAAGATAGTGCTGTAATAGAAAATGCCCAGACGGCAGTTCTGGTTGCCCATTTTTTGAACTGGGACGCCAGAGCGTCCATTATTAAGAGTTGTTTCGCAATAACGTTTTTACCAGATTGCATGTTCTCTGGCGTGAAAACTCCCAGTGCTTTCAGTCCATCTGAAAGTTTTGTGTTAAGCTGCATTTTTCTTTTTTCTTGGTACTCTCGTACGGTATCAAGAAATGCGTTTACACCATCTTCGTATCGAGCTCCCTCTAATTCCTCGTATTTTTTCCAAGCTTCAGTATACTTTTCATACACCGGATTATTATTTTCATTCAAGAAAGTGCGCCTTGCTTCTGATGCTTGTAGGTAGGTTTCCCGTTTTCTGTCTACAACAGCATCTTCTTCAGGAAATTTTTCACGCACTAGACGATAGAGTTCCCACTCTGCTTTGTCGTACTCATTTCTCTTCTCTCCATAGCTATTGTATAAAACCTGTGCCTCATCATGATCTTCACCAACCTCTTCTCTTTTGTCGTAATAATTATTCCAACGAGTATTTTTTTCTTCTTCCAGTATTTTTAGGGCCTGGTATTCAGTAGGGAATCGTTGCTGTAATTTCTCTTCTTCTGCGCGATATTCGTTGTATAAGAGATTAGTTTCGACGTCTAATTTTTCATAATGGCTGTTGACCATTGCCAATTGTTCTTTTGCTATCTCCAAACGAGTATGTGCCAAGCGTTCATTTGTTGGCTCAAGAACTCCTTTTGCATTTTCTGGTTTACCTTCAAGCATTGGTATTTCTCTGTTTTTCTAAAAATATATCGATTTCTTTCTCGGCTTGTGCGTAAGTATCATCAATCTGTTCTAGCCAGTTTTTTTTAACCACATCCATCTCTTGTAAGAGTTCTTTTATTCTTGTTTTTTCGTCCATATAAAAAGTATATCATATTGAGCAGAGTCCTAATTTAGGGTACCTCAGGGTTATTTTAGAGCCTCTCCTGAGGTGATATACTAAGCTTGTTTTTGAGGATTAAAAAATACCTAAAATTACTTAATGTTTTCTAAAAAAACTTTTATTATTGTCACTATATTCTTTATTACGGCAACTTTACTCACGCCACTCTTTTTAGTTTCGGCTGTTGACGAGGGGAGTGTTCCACCAGCAGATGATGGTTCGGGAAGCGTTACTCCTCCTGCGGATCCCAAAACAGTCGATCCTGTCCCGTCTGACCCAGGTGGATCAGGATCGACTGACCCTACTCCCGCACCCATTGTTACTGATCCTGCTCCACCAGCCAGTGATCCGGTCCAACCAGCTCCTTCACCAAAGGAGACAAGTACTCCTCCCTCTACGCCAGTTTTTACTACTGGGGGATCGACACAGCCAACTATTGCTCCCGAGGTATCAACTGAAGACTTTTCTGCAGTTAATCCTACGACTCAAAATCCAGACTCATCAAAAAATAATCTTGCGTTGATTATTGGGGCGCTCGCGCTTTTTGGTGGAGGAGTATTTGCATTTAAGGCGAATCAGAAAAAGAATGATGGCCCATGCGATACAATAAAAACAAAGCTTGAGCAGAAGAAGACTGAATTGGCAAACGTTGATCAAAAACTTTCCCTGCAAGAGATTGCTAAACAAAAATTGGCAGAAGAGATTGAGAATAAAAAAGAAAGTCTTAAAGAAAAAGCAATTACCAAAGTGAAAGATAAGACGCTCGAAAAGATAAATAGTGAAATTCTCAAAAAGACTATTGAAAAAGCTGAGAAGGGGAAAGAACTATATGACACGCTGGTTGAAAAGAAAGATGAAGCCGAGAAGTTGATTGAAGTTTTAAAAGCAAAACGGCAAGGACTTTCAAGTGAAGTGCAGAAACTCGAATCGGAATATAAGGTGTGTGTGGCTGGCGTAACGAGTGCCTCAGTTGTTAAAAAAGGGGGAATAGTACTTCCGTTACTGGGAAGTATGCCAAAAAAAATCTATATCACGGGTGTTTCTGGAACAGGGAAATCTAGTATAGCTTTAAAACTAGCAGAAAAAGGAATTCCCTCAATTGATATAGATGAAATAAAAGATTTATGCAAATGGGTACACAAGGACACAAAAGAAATTACTCATTGGTATCCTGGGGTCGGCGGTCAGTTCTTTGAGTCCTATAAGTATATTTGTGATAAAGAAAAATTGATTAGTTTAATGGGAGAACATAAAAATGAAACTGTTGTAGTTGTAGGACTCGCAGATAATCAATCAGAATTTTTTGATTTATTTGATACGGTATTTCTATTTCAGTGTAAACCAGATGTTTTTTTGAAAAGAATTACCGATAGAACAAATCATGATTTTGGAAAACATGATTCCGAAAAGAAAATGATTTTGGGTTGGTACAAGGATTTTGAAAAAGAAGTGTTAGAAAAGAAAGCAATCCCAATAGATACTGAAGCTCCACTTGAGAAAGTGCTCAAAGTTGTTATTTCTGAGATTGGAAAACTATGACCTTTTTCATTTATATTCTCGAATGCGTTGACGCGACATTGTATGTCGGCTCTACGAATGATCTTGAAAAGAGAGTGCATGCGCATAATCACTTAAAGAGTGGTGCGCACTATACCAAAATTCGCCGGCCGGTGGTGTTGAAATATTCTGAAAAAGTACGAACGTATGCAAAAGCTCGAAGCAGGGAAGCAGAATTGAAGAGATTGAGTCGGGGAGAGAAACTCAAGTTAATAAAAAAATAAGGACTATTCTTTATACGGTTTCGCAGTGCTCCATAATCCTTCAAAGAGTGCCGAGATAGTATCGTTGTGCTCCTTTGAGGTGACTAAAATCGCGTAGCAGTTCTCGTATGAAGAAATGTAGAGTGTTTTATCATCAAAGAGAAAGATGGTCGTTTTAAATTTTCCCTTCATGACGTCTGGGAGCATGCGAATTCTTGAAAACGTTGCGTAGTATTTTTTAAAATCGGATGGTTTTATTTTTGCTTCCCATAAATTGCGGGTAGTGATATTTCGCTGGCGACGCTCCTCCACATACTTTCGGATGAATTCTTCACCGAATCCCCAGAAAAATGTATGTTCGGGTACGATCAGATCAACTTTTTTACTTTTTGCATACATCACATCCATTACGACATGTTTTACCGCATCGACTCCTTCAAAAAAAGAGACCATTGGCTTTTCAATCTTTGATGCTGATGATGAAACCAGGCTTGGCAGAAGCTCGCCGATTTGTTCAGTGAGATTTACCGCTTCATCTTCTTTTTCGCGGGCGATAGCAACCAGGCGTTCAAAAGGGGAAAGGGTAAACGTAAAGTCCGACTGCTTGCCCGATTTTGAAACCAGCCCTCTCTTCTCAAGCGAGTTCAATGCATAGTAAATAGTCGGCCGTTTCATCTTGGTCGTCTTCATGAGATCGTGCGCAGTTCGAGCACCAGCCACCATGCGCAAGTAGACGGTGATTTCGGATTCCGTCAGTCCCAATTTTTGCAGTTGTTTCTCTGGTTGATTCATCCGGTTAGTGAGAAATGGCATTATTGGTTTTTGCCGTCTTTTATTAAGTTGTAATTAGTAATTATCATTTTGCAATATGTATATCTTCAACCAATGCCTCACTACCGCTCGGCGATGCCATTTTCTACTACGGGATTCATTTGTCTAATGGCTATTATACACTATTAAACAAAATGTCACAAGGGGGTAGAGTTGAGAAAACGTTATTTCACATTCTAATCCTTAAATATAAAGCTTATGACAACTGTTCTTATTCAAGCACTTGAGCCCCTGTGGTTCGTGCTACAACTCTTCCTCTTATGGCTCGCTGCGGACTTTATTACCGGTGTGGTGCACTGGTGGCAAGATGCCTATGGCAATCCGAAATGGCCGATTATCGGCAAGTTCGTTATTGAGCCAAATCTGATTCATCATCAAAATCCGCGTCACATGTTGCAAGGGAATTACTGGTATCGGGTGAATACCTCGGTGTTTACCGCTGTTATTCTTTCCGTAACATTTTGGTTGCTCGGTTGGCATTCATGGCAGATGGTGGTGTGTCTTATGTTCTGCAGTCAGGGAAATGAAATCCATGCCATGGGACATCGTACTGATAAAGAAAATGGAAAGTTTATCTGTGCACTTCAGAAAATCGGCATTATTCAGACAAGGAGAACACATGGTTGGCACCATAAGGCGCCGTATGATACAAACTTTTGTGTCATGACGGAGTTCTTGAATCCAGCGCTCAACTGGATCGGATTTTGGAATAAGGTAGAATGGTCTTTGCAAAAATTTTTCAAGATAAAAGTCTTGCGAGGGTCTGCTGTCCGTCAAGGAATCTAAAATGAATTTAAAATCTCCGGTTGAAAGACTGGAGATTTTTGTATGTACCTTGGAGTGCTTTGATGTGCTAGAATCAGGCCTGTTAGCATATCTATCGCAATGGAAAACAAAAACCAAAAATTTGATGTCATTGTTGTCGGGGGAGGAGCCTCGGGGATGATGGCGGCTGGGCGAGCGGCAGAACTTGGCAAAAAAGTATTGCTCCTTGAGAAGAATAAGAAGCTCGGCGAGAAACTCAAAATTTCTGGCGGTGGCAGATGTAACATTACAAATGCCGAAGAAGATGAGCGGATTTTTTTGCAAAAATATGGAACCAATGAGCAGTTTCTCTACTCAGCTTTTTCACAGTTTGGAATGAAGGATACATTCTCTTTTTTTGAGAAAAAAGGTTTGCCACTCGTGGTACAGGCGCGCAAGCGTGCCTTTCCGCATACCGAGAAAGCGCTCGATGTTTACGCGACCCTTTTGAAGTATCTGCAATCAGGTAATGTAACTATTATGCCGAATGTTTCGGTGACAAAAATAAATAGTGAAGATAAAAAAATTGTTTCAGTCATGTGTGGTCGGCAAGAATATAAAGCAGCGTCGTATATTATTGCGACGGGTGGTGTGTCGCATCCCGAAACTGGTTCAACAGGGGATGGCTTTTTGTGGCTTAAAAAAATGGGACACACGGTGGCCGACCCAACACCGACCATCGTACCGATTGCCGTAGCTGATGAATGGATCAAAGTGCTCGCGGGGACGTCGCTCTCGTTCATGAAAATCACCTTCTTTTCTGAAGGTAAAAAAAAGTTTTCAAAAACAGGGAAAGTACTCTTTACCCATTTTGGCCTCTCTGGACCGCTCATTTTAAATAGTGCGAGTCAGGTGGCGGATTTATTGCACAGCGGAGCGGTGACGGCGACCATTGACGCATATCCAGATACTGACCTTGGGGCGCTTGAGAAGAAAATTATTGCAGTGTTTGATGCAAACAAAAACAAAATGCTCAAGAATATTTTCAAAGAGATTACGCCGCCCGGAACAGCGGAAAGTATTTTGTCGCTCTTGAAAGAGAAGATCGTTCCTGAAACAAAAGTGCATAGCGTGACCAAAGAGCAACGCAAAATAATTGTGCATTTATTGAAAGCATTGCCAGTGACTGTTACGGGGCTCATGGGTTTTGATCGGGCGGTGGTGGCCGATGGAGGTGTGCCACTTTCAGAAATAGATACGAAAACAATGCGTTCGAAGAAAATCGAAAATCTTTTTATTACTGGCGATCTACTACATATTAATCGTCCCTCTGGTGGCTACTCGCTTCAGCTTTGCTGGACCACGGGCTTTGTAGCGGGGAGCAATGCGTAAAAATATGCTATACTCCCTCATCTAATGTCTAAAAACGAAACGATCGTCAGATTTGAGAAAGTCTCATTTGAATACGGAGTGAACAAGCCCATCTTAGACGAGGTGGATTTTTCGATTCGCCGAGGCGCAAAAATAACCCTGATGGGTCAGAACGGCGCAGGGAAAAGTACCATCTTCGGGCTCATTACAGGCACACTTGAACCAGAAAACGGTACGGTCAATATTGTAAATGGTGTGACAATTGCCATTGGCCGACAGGTCATTCCACGCGAGGATCTGGGGCTCACGGTTCGCGAATTTTTCCAGAAATGTTTTCCGAAAAAAGTGTATGATATCGATCCGAAAATCGATGATGTGCTCGAAGTTGTACATCTCGTCGGTCACGAAAAAGTGCACGACCGCGTTATTAAAACATTTTCTGGAGGACAGCAGGCGCGACTACTTCTTGCATCGGCACTGATTCAAAATCCGGATGTGTTGTTGCTCGACGAGCCGACGAACAATTTAGATAAAGCTGGCATTGCACACCTCACGCAATTTTTGATTGATTATCAGAAGACCGTACTTGTCATTTCTCACGATGCAGAATTTTTGAATGCCTTTACCGAAGGCGTGCTCTACCTCGACATCTACACCAGAAAAATTGAAAGCTATACCGGCAACTACCACAACGTAGTGAAAGATATCGCGGCGCGTATTGAAAAGGAAAATATGAAGAATGCACAGCTTTCTAAAGAGATTCAGGCAAAGAAGGATCAAGCAAACAAATTTGCTATGAAAGGAGGAAACTTGCGCGCGGTTGCCAAACGGATGCGTACACTTGCAGCAGAATTGGAAGAAGAGCAGGTAGATGTGCGAAAGGAAGATAAAGTCATTCGACCGTTTACCATTCCCATGCAAGAGGATGTGATGGGTGAACTCATCAATATTTCGTCGTTCACCATGATGAAGAATCACAAAGTGGTCAGTCGTACCGCAAATATTTCCCTCAAGAAAAATACAAGGCTCTTGCTCCGTGGACCAAATGGTATTGGTAAAAGTACGCTTTTGGAAACACTGGCCAGTGGAAAATCTGCCGGCGCAAAAATCAAAGAGGGAATTCGTGTGGGCTACTACCGCCAAGATTTTTCAACACTCAATTTTGAAGATACCGTATATCAGTCACTCGCTGAAGCGCTAACGAGTACCGGGCATAAGCTTGACGAGCAATTTATGCGCAGTGTTGCGGCAGGGTTTTTAATCACCGGCGAAATGATTTATACAAAAGTGGGAAGTTTGTCAGAAGGGCAGAAGGGCCTCGTGGCGTTTGCGCGACTCGTACTACAGCGACCAGGACTTTTGATTCTCGATGAGCCGACCAACCATATCAATTTCCGCCATCTGCCGATCATTGCGAAAGCCCTCGATCAATACCAAGGCGCGATGATTCTTGTTTCGCACGTGCCAGAATTTGTGGCACAAATTCGCATTGATGAGACTTTTGATCTCGATAAGTAAAAGATCTCCACACCTACCAAGTGAAATAACAATGGATATTTAGTACAATATCCATATGAAAAAATATCATATATTCCTCATCTGTGCTTTTTTAGCAGTATGGATTTGGGCGGCGATTAATCCAGTCTTTCCTCATGACTGGCTCCTCGAGAATTATCTCGTCTTTATTTTTGTTCCGGTTATTCTTTTACTTGGGCATTACTTCAAACTTTCAAAAGTATCGTATACGTTGATTACAATTTTTATGATTTTGCATGTCATCGGTTCGCACTATACCTACGAGCATGTGCCGTTTGGTGACACGCTCGAACGATGGTTCGGTGCGGATCGAAATATGTATGATCGACTCGTCCATTTCTCATGTGGATTTCTTATGTTCTATCCGATTCGTGAAGTGTTCATGCGCCTCGCGCATGTTCGTGGCTTCTGGTCCTACCTTTTGCCGATTGATTTATGGGGATCGTTTTCTGCTATTTATGAAATATTAGAATGGCAAGCTGCAAAGAACGTTGATCCTGCCGCTGGGATTGCCTTTTTGGGTAGCCAGGGAGATGTGTGGGATGCGCAAAAGGATATGTTTATGGCGCTTATCGGTGCGGTTGTTGCAGCGCTCATTGTTGCTACCATTAATATGATATACAAGAAAGATTTTTGGAAAGATATGCGTGAGAGCTTTAAACTCGATAGAAAAGATCATCCACTCGGAGAAGAAGAATTGACTAGAATGTCACACACAACAACCCAATAAATAGTACTTTGCAATTATGCCCTTTTGCTCTATAGTACCCATTACATGAAATCAGACAAAATATTTATTTACGGCAAACATGCACTCATAGAGGCGCTTTCGAATAATCCCAAGGCCATCAAGAAAGTCTATCTTTCGCCGAAACAGAATGATCCAACACTTCGTGATCTTATTCGAAAGGTAGGTGTTTCCATGGCGCCGCTTGAACAGAAACAAGTTCATGGTATTGAGGGGCAGGCGACACATCAAGGAGTGATTGGCGTCACTTCTACCTCCGACTTAGTCCGACCATTTAAAGATTTTTTGGCTACACTTAAAGTAGGTGACAATACTGCACTCGTGCTTTTGGGTGAGCTCGAAGATCCGCACAATGTCGGTGCTATTATTCGGAGCGCCGCAGCTTTTGGGATTTCTGGCGTCCTCATTCCGGAACACAATCAAGCGCCAGTTACTGGGGCGGTTATCAAAGTATCTGCGGGTATGGCATTTCGCGTCCCGCTTGTCTCAATCGGTAACATTAATCAAACACTTCGCGAACTCAAAGATGCTGGATTTACGGTATACGGTCTGGCGGGTGAAGCAGGAGCAAAATCAATTACCGAAAAATCATTCGATACGCCATCAGTATTTGTCGTCGGCAACGAAGGGGATGGTATTCGCCAAAAAACACGTGAGTACTGTGATGAGCTCGTGGCAATCCCGATGCATCCAAAATGTGAATCATTGAACGCTGCAGCGTCTGCATCGATCGCTTTATATGCATGGAGTGCGAAACATCCGGAAGCGCTTAAGAAAAAAAATTAAATTCAGACGAGGGCTTAGATCCCTCCGTGGACTAGAAAGAATCCATAGAGTAGAGCGCAAAAATTGAGTACTGCGTGAGAGAGCACAATGAGCGGTAGGCTTGGATAGCGTATATACATTGTGGCAAAACCGATTCCTCCTATAAAAGCGAGGGGTAACCCTACTTGCGGGTTTTGGAAGAGCATATGCATAAAGGTAAAGATAATCGTGTTGCAGAGAATGACCACAGCTGTTTCATTGAGTAGTTTTTGTAGCGCGGGGATGAGGTATCCGCGGTAGAGGATTTCCTGGAAAAGGGACACCACAAAGAAAAGGTAGAGGAAATGAGGGTATGTCCACCAGCGCGCGATTTCTTCTTTGCCCAAATTCTCTCCAAGGACACTGATCATGACGACACCAACCACGGTGAATAAAATATACTGTGGGTAGTATTTTTTGACGCTCTGCATATCTACGTGGAACATGTTCAATGTCCATTTTTCTTTAATGAGAACAAAGAGGGTGAGTGCTGCAACTGCGACAAGGACTGGTATGCGCATCGAGATAGGAATAATCCCAAACTTAATGAGTGCGACGGGTAGGATAAAAATGAGTAGTATTTGCAGAATGAGCTCTGTTTTACTGGTTGTAACCCTGTCTTTTTTGACCAATGAATACTGCATTCTCGTTATTTTAGCATAGTAATCTTATTTCCTTGGTTTAGTAGATTTTTTTTGTTTTCTTTGGATTTGGACTTTTCCACACGTTAAGCACCTGTTTTCACCAGTTGGAGGTTTCCTTTTTTTGACATTTCATATCAAAATGGAATCATGAGGGGTTCGCTGTCATGTTTTTTGGCTGCGAACGGCTGGTTTAGGGCATAAAGATAGAGGAAAGGTTCTCTTCTGTTTTAGTTGAGTCGTATGTGAAAACAAATTATGTAGACTTTTTCGTGGTGGGCTACATTTTATGGGAACACGAGGTCGTGGGTAATTTTAGTAAGTTATGTTTTTATAAGCTAAATTTAATTTTTAAAAATATGAAAAAAAATATATTCGAAAGTATAAAAAAATATGTGTCCTTTGTTTTTGTTCTCGCATTTTTTGTAGCGATAGTTGGTTTTGTGTCATTTCAGACCGTTAAGGCAGATGACACCGATACGGGCACAGACATCACTGTTCCCACTGATCCAGTAATTCTACCTTCAGTAGAAGATCAAGCTCCGTCGACGGATCCAGTGGTTCCACTAGTAGAGGATCCCGCGCCGACAATTGATGATGGCTCTGTGCAGACAGATACTGATATTGATATTGATAGCGTGCCGCAAACTGATGTTGTGCCATCTGAAGATTCCGCTCCAGCGCCTTCAGTTCCTGTTATGGCTCCAGAGCTCTCAAGCGACAAAGGCGACTATCATCCAGGAGAGACCGCAACTATTTTTGGAAAATACTTTGGCGCACTTGGTGATTTTATTTTGAAGATTTTCGGAAGCGATGATAATGATAATAATTACACCGAGTCTATTCAAACAGTAACGGCTGATGCAAATGGGGAATTTACTTCTTCCTATAATCTCGATGATCTTTACAGACCGTTTTATCAGATGACTGCATCAGCGCTTGATGGCACGATACTCGCAGAGGGAATGTTTCGTGATTCTGCAATTGGTACCTATGACCAATGTTCAAACGATCTTGGTTCTGGTTATGGTTCAGGAGATACGGGGTGTCGTTGGACGAATGGTAACTTACAAGCAAACAATTCTACATATATAGAAGGCGACTCAACTGTTCAGCGTCTTTGGATTGAAGGATATGCTCCAGGCTCAACTCACACTGTTACATTCCAATACGGAACAACAAAACAAGGGAAGCGCGCATATGATTTTCTTACATCATGGGATGCGTCTGAAAATTGGGTGACTGTCGCTGATCGTTGTCAGGATATTGCCGGATGTACAACCGCCTCTGAGACAACACTTCCAATTCCTTCTGATACAAACGGTTCAGGACAATTTGAAACAGGAACAAGAAACTTTACGCTTCGTGGCGGAACATTAAATAGTGCAACTTCCCCAGCTATCGTTTCTGGAACATATACTGGTGACAGTGAGACTGCTATCACGGTTACTTTTACCGTTGGTCCATCAAATGGAGCAATGTGTAAAACGAAATCAAATGTAACGAGTTGCGGTATCGCAATCTGGTTCGGAGCTCACATCGCAAAAACGTCACAGTGGAATCCGTTTGACGGTACTACAGGGGCTGGTTCAATCTCTGGTTCTCCTTATCACGTAGCACTTGCTGAAGAAGATGGAGCGTCTGTTGGACAGCGCGATAACCAAATGCAGGCAAACGCGATTATTCCAGCAAGTACAATCACTATTCACAAGGTGACAAGTCCTGATGCTGCTGATCCAACTGTATTTAATTTTACGACCTCTGGAACAGGCTATGGCAACTTTACACTCACTGGTGGAAACCAAAATCAACAAATAGTAACTGGTACGGGAAATTTCTCAGTAACCGAAACTGTTCCTGCTGCTTGGAGTAACACTGGTTTGACTTGTACTTCATCTGGTACAGGATCTTCTGCTACACCAAATCTTGTAAATCACTCAGTAGCGATCACCATTGGTGCTGCTGGAGGTGCGACAATTGATTGTATTTATACAAACACTCTACAACAGGCCCATCTTACACTTGTAAAAACAGTTACGAATGATAACGGTGGCACAGCAGCGACAACTGCATGGACGCTTTCTGCTTCAGGTCCAACTCCGATTTCTGGAGCAACTGGTAGTGGAACTGTAACGAATGCTTCAGTCAATGCCGGTCAGTACTCACTTTCCGAAAGTGGTGGACCATCTGGCTACACTGCGGGGACTTGGAGTTGTGTCGGTGGAACACAAAATGGTTCAAACGTCACGCTTACTGCAGGACAAAGTGCAACTTGTACAATAAACAACAATGATAACGCTGCTCATCTTATTGTTATTAAAAATGTGATTAATGATAATGGTGGCACTAAAGTTGCTGGTGATTTCTCAGGAACTATTTCTGGTGTGACTGCAGTTGGTGGAAATACTTGGACTGGAACAATTTCTCCTGGTTTGGATAAGACACTCGCAACTGTTGGCGCATACAATGTGACTGAAAACGCAGATGCTGGATATAACACTACATACTCAACTGATTGTGTAGGAACGATTGCGCTCGGCGAGACTAAAACATGTACAGTAACAAACAATGACAAGCCGGCTCATTTGATCGTTATCAAACACGTTATTAATGACAATGGTGGAACAAAAACTGCTTCTGATTTCACTATGACAATTGGCGGTGTTACAGCGGTCGGAGGTAATTCATTTGCTGGTGCTGAAAATCCTGGTATTGACAAGACACTTTCAACCGTTGGTGCATACACTGTTACCGAGGGTGCAGTTTCTGGTTACACTCAAACTTCTGCTTCAACTGATTGCTCTGGAACAATTGCACTCGGGGAAACAAAAACTTGTACGATTACGAACGACGATATCTCACCAAAACTCACTGTCACTAAGATTGTCATCAATGATAACGGTGGAACAAAAGTAGTTTCTGATTTCCCACTCTTCGTTGGAAACACAGGAGTAACTTCAGGTGTACAGAATAATTTCAACGCAGGTGCATATGTTGTTTCTGAAACAACTGACGCAGGCTATACAAGTACAATCTCAGGCGATTGTGATGCACAAGGGAATGTCTCACTTGCACTTGCTGATGTAAAAGCATGTACCATCACCAACAACGACATCGCTCCTACACTTAAAATCGTAAAAACTGTTATCAACGATAATGGTGGTACAAAAGTAGCATCTGATTTCCAAGGTAAAATTGATGGAAACAATACTGCATGGAACGTAGCACAAACAGTGTCTGCCGGTTCACATACTGCATCTGAAACAAATCTCCCAGGATACACAGCTGGCGTATGGGGAGGTGATTGTGCAGCTGATGGATCAGTTACACTTGGTTTAGCAGAAAACAAAACTTGTACAATTACAAATGATGATCAGCAGGCATACATCATCGTAGACAAGACAGTAATCAACGATAATGGTGGGACAGCAGCACCAAATGATTTCTTGCTCACTGTTGATGGAAATGCAGTTTCTGATGAAGTGGCGTATCCTGTAAATCCAGGCGTACACACTGCAGGCGAAACACTTCTTTCTGGATATCAAGCAGGTGCATGGGGAGGTGATTGTAATCAAAATGCATCAGTAACTGTTGCTCTTGGTGAAACAAAGACTTGTACGATCACCAACAACGATATTCAGCCAACACTTAAACTGATCAAGCATGTTGTGAACGATAATGGCGGAACGAAAGTAGTTTCTGATTTCCCATTGTTTGTTGATGCAACTCCTGTTGTATCTGGAGTAGTTAATGGATTCAATGCAGGATCATACACTGCTTCTGAAACAAATCAGACAGGTTACCAAGCTTCATCATGGAGTGGCGACTGTGCAGCTGATGGATCAGTAACACTTGGAATTGGCGAGAATAAAGTATGTGAAATTACGAACGACGATATCTCACCAAAACTCACTGTTACTAAGATTGTCATCAATCATGGCGGAAACAAACAAGTCTCTGATTTCCCACTCTTCGTCGGAAACACAGGAGTAACTTCAGGTGTACAGAATAATTTCAACGCAGGTGCATATGTTGTTTCTGAAACAGGTGATTCAAATTACACTGCAACAATTTCTGGTGACTGTGACACACAAGGAAACGTAACTCTTGCTCTCGCCGACGTTAAAGCATGCACGATTACAAACGAAGAAAAACCAGCGAAAGTTATTGTTCATAAAATTGTGATTAACCATGGCTTAACAAACGACGCGACACATTTCGCACCGTACAAGGTTGGTACCACGACTGTTACTTTGGACACTGAAACAACCATGAACTCTGGTTCATACGTTGTCTCTGAAGCGACTGACACCAACTACAATGCAACATTTACCGCTGGTGATTGTGATGCAAATGGAAATATTACACTTACCCCAGGAACAACAAAATCTTGCACGATTACAAACGAAGAAAAACCTTCAACTCTCAAATTAGTTAAGACAGTCATCAATGATAACGGTGGAACAAAAGTAGTTTCAGATTTCGTATTGAAAATTGACTCAACCCCAGTCACTTCAGGTGTAGCAAATTCTGTAAATTCTGGATCGTACACTGCAAGTGAGATAAATCTCCCAGGATACACAGCTGGCGCTTGGGGAGGAGATTGTGCAGCTGATGGATCAGTGACTGTTCCATCAGGTACAAACAAGGTGTGTACCATCACCAACAACGACATCGCTCCTACACTTAAAATCGTAAAAACTGTTATCAACGATAATGGTGGTACAAAAGTAGCATCTGATTTCCAAGGTAAAATTGATGGAAACAATACTGCATGGAACGTAGCACAAACAGTGTCTGCCGGTTCACATACTGCATCTGAAACAAATCTCCCAGGATACACAGCTGGCGTATGGGGAGGTGATTGTGCAGCTGATGGATCAGTTACACTTGGTTTAGCAGAAAACAAAACTTGTACAATTACAAATGATGATCAAGTAGCTCATCTTATTGTTATCAAGCATGTTATTAATCATGGCGGATCGGCTGTAGCGGGGAACTTCACTATGAATGTGACTGGTACGAACGTTTCAAACCCTTCATTTGCTGGAGCAGAAAATCCAGGTACAAATGTTACTCTTAATGCCGGAAGTTATTCTGCTGATGAATCATTAAATGCAAATTATACGAAAACTCTCGGCGCAAATTGTTCTGGCACGATCGCAAATGGTGAGACCAAGACCTGTACAATTACCAACGAAGAGAAAACTGCAAAAATTACTATCATCAAAGATGCGCAGCCAAATGACTGTCAGGACTTCGCTTTCACAGCGACCGGTCAGAGTGGTTTCTCTCTCGATGATGACAATAACGATGCTTCATGTACCGATACGAACCAGCCTGTTTCTAAATCATTTACGAATGTGAATACAGGAAATATGACGATCACTGAAACACAGCCGAACTCATTCTGGAAGCTCTCTGGCGCGACTTGTGTGAATACGGTTGGTGGGGGAACATACGCTTCTTCACTTGCGGGCACTTCACTGACGGTAAATCTTACACCGGGGGCAGATGTGACTTGTACCTTTGTTAACTACAAAGCAAGTCCAACCAGAACACAGGGTTTCTGGCAGACTCATACAACGTACACAACTTCCGTGTTCAATGCCGCTCCACTTTCTGGCTCAATGTTCATCGGCAATGGCACGACGCATAAGGGTCCAGTTGATACGATCGGCAAAGTGTTCGGTGCTTTCTACTCAAACATTGCGAAGAAAACTGTCGGTGGAAATCGCACATCGATTGATAAGGCCCGCATGCAACTTCTGCAACAACTCGTTGCTGCGAAGTTAAACTGCGCAAACTTCGGCTGTTCAGCATCTGTACAAACAATGATTACTGCAGCTGATGCTGCCTACGCAGGCACGTCAGAAGCAGCTATCTTGAGTTTTGTTGGACAGGTTGACGCGTACAACAACTCAGGTGATACGCTTACTATCGGCAACGCCGGAAGTGCGACACCTCAGACTTCAAAGACGCTTGCCAACATGGCTTTCTGGGATCTTCCGTAAAGAAAAGCCTCTCTAAAAACAAAACCCCTCCCGCGTGGAGGGGTTTTGTTTTTGTGGGGAAGTATCTATATATACATATGTCATAAGCATAGAATCATAAAGGACACTGTCCTTTATGATTCTATGCGAGAGCAACAGGAGAACGTTTCTAAAGATAGGGAAGAGCGTAATAATCTTGTTCTTCCTACGGCCCCTATTAATAGAAAGATCTATGGCATGTGTCAGTCGTTTTTGTGGGGTGTTCTATTGACTGATTCTATTGACAATTGTCTATTAAAAGGTGTAGAATAGGCGCAGATTAAGTACCGCCACATTTGTGGTTTTTAAGTGCTTCAAAGCGCTTGTTTATCAATTTTATTTTAGTATTTTTAGGGTCGCGTGAGTCTTATAAGGACTCATACCATTATAAGTTTTACTATTTTATTTTATGTATAAGAAACTTCTAGGTTTTGTTTCAGTCGGAGTAATACTTGGTTTTTTACTACCAACACTCGCTCTTGCTGATGGAAATGTGCAGATTCTCACTATCAATGGTCAGGATTTGAATGGAGGACCGCTTCCTTGTATTGCTGGTCCTATTTCTATTACTGGAGACGGAATTACCGGACAACAGGGTGGCACTTGGCACGTAGATGTCAATTGGGGAGATGGAGTCATTAATCCTGTAGTTATAACTTCTGGAACATTAGGTGGTAAAAATTCAGTTTTTGCCTTTTCTGCTTCACATACACCAGTTGGTTCCAGTACTGGTTTGACACTTACCTTGTATCACAGCCAGCCATCAGGTGAGGATGGTAAGGTTATTATCATCAATCAATGTGTAGCTCCTCCGACTACCGCAGTTCTTACTGTAAAAAAACATGTTGAGAACGATAATCTTTTCCCGGGCACAGCCGTTGCATCGGATTTCATGATTCATGTCAAAAATGGTTCAAATGAAGTGCCAAACGGCGGCAATGGTGTTTTCAGTCCGACTACAGGTTCTGAGACAGGAAAGGATTTCATTATTACTCCAGCTGCAGGCAATTATGTACTAAGTGAAGATGCTTTCTCTGGATATACACAAAAAAGTATTGTTTGTGCAAACACATCTGACAACATTTCTCTTCCGGGTACCGGTTTCCCGCTTACGGTAGGGAAGAACTATCTTTGTACTATTACAAACAACGACGACGTTGTTAAAGTAACTCCAACACTTTCAGTTACAAACTCTCCAGTAACCTACAACGGTTCTGCACAAGCAGCAGCTGTTTCAGGTTCAGTTTCTGGTGTGGTTACTGATGTAAAGTACGGTGGCTCTTCTACTGTGCCGACGAATGCTGGTACATATGCGATAACTGCAGACTTCGCACCAACAGATGCAGTCAATTACAACAGTTTGAACGATGCTTCCGCTGGAAATTTCGTTATCAATAAAGCAGATTCAACAACAACGGTTACCTGCTCTGATGTGACCTACACTGGCAGTGCGCAAACTCCTTGTATGGCATCAGTTACCGGTGCTGGCGGTTTATCATTGAACCCAACGCCTATCTATACGGACAATACAAATGCTGGAACTGGACATGCGAGTTACACGTACGCAGGTGATGCAAACCACAACGGCAGCAGTGATTCCGATACCTTCACTATTTCTAAGGCTGATGCAGCAACAATTACCGTTACACCATACGCAGTAACGTACAATGGCAATTCTCATACCGCTACCGCTACCGCTTTCGGTATTCTCGGTGAAGATTTGAGTTCGCTCTTTGATCTTTCTGGTACCACTCATACGGATGCAGGAAGTTATATCGATGGATGGAGTTTTGCTGGCAATGATAATTACAACAGTGCTACTGGCGATGTTGATGACGAAATCGCAAAAGCTGACCAGACGATTACCTTTACGGTCGGTGACCACATCTTTGGTGATGCTGACTTCGCTATCTCTGCAACTGCAACATCCGGACTTCCAGTTTCATTTGCTGTGGTGAGTGGCGACTGTGAGCTTGTTGGGAATACGACAGTTCACATTACTGGCGCGGGCGATTGTAAAATTGTTGCTACACAAGGCGGAAATGAGAATTATAATCCAGCACCGGATGTAACACGCACATTTAACATTGATAAAGCTGACCAGGCGATCACCTTTGATCCGCTTGCTGATATGACCTATGGCGATGCTGACTTCACTGTCTCAGCCACTGCTGATTCTGGACTCGATGTTACTTTCAGTGCAGCAGGGGATTGTACGGTAACCGGCACTACGGTTCACATTACCGGCGCTGGTTCATGCACGATTACTGCTTCACAAGAAGGCAACGATGATTACAATCCGGCTTCAGACGTTGAACAGACGTTCACTATCAATAAATCAACCGCAGTTACTATTACAGTAACCCCTTACTCTGTTACCTACGATGGTATTGCTCACACCGCGACCGCTAGTGCAACCGGCTTTTTCGGCGAAGACTTGAGTTCACTCTTCGATCTTACTGGTACTACGCATACTGATGCAGGAAGCTACAGTGATACATGGATTTTTAATGGCAATGATAACTATGAAAGTGCAACTGACGTAGTTACTGACGAAATCGCAAAAGCTGACCAGACCATTACGTTTGACCCACTGACTGACAAAGTTATGGGCGATGCAGACTTTGATGTTGCAGCGACTGCAACATCAGGACTTCCAGTCACCTTCACGGTGGGCGATGGAAGTACCTGCACTATTTCTGGCACCACTGTACATTTGACTGGAGTAGGTTCATGCACGATTATTGCAAATCAAGATGGAGATGATAACTATAATGCAGCAGATCCCGTATCTCAAACATTCACTATTGCAACACTTCTCCATACTATTACTGCCTCTGCGGGTACTCATGGAGCAATCTCTCCTCTAGGTTTTGTAACTGTTGCTGATGGCACTGATCAATCATTCACAATGACTTCAGACAGCGGTTACCACATCGCAGACGTTTTGGTTGATGGTTCATCAGTTGGTGCAGTTAGTACCTATAACTTTACCGCTGTTACTGCTGATCATACGATTGCTGTATCGTTTGAAATTGATGCAGCAAAACCTGCATGTTCCGATGGTATCGATAACGATAACGACAATAAGACAGATTACTCAGATCCAGGTTGTCACACAGATGGAAATGTAAACAACGAAGGTTCATACAATCCAAATGGCAACAGTGAAGTAGATCCAGTCATGCCTGAATGTTCTGATGGTATTGATAACGATGGTGATCATAAAACAGATATACAAGATCCAGGTTGTCACACTGATGGTAAAGCAAATAATCCTGACTCATACGATCCAAGTGACAATAAAGAGAAAACTGGTGGACAGTCTACCAGTGGTGGCGGTCACTGGAGTGGCGGGGGATCACCAGCAGGAGAAGTTTTGGGTGCCTCAAACATCTGCGGCGTCTACCTTGATAAATACCTCCGCATGGGATCTGATAACAACCCAGTAGCTGTTGAAGCTCTCCAGAAATTCCTCAATCAATTTATGAATGCCGGACTTACTGTTGATGGAAAGTTTGGTGGGTTGACCGACAAGTTCGTTCGCCTCTTCCAGACTGCTCATGCTGATAAGATTTTGACTCCATGGGGTCTTCCAGCAAACAAGCCAACAGGTATTGTGTACCTCACAACTACGACTGAAATAAACAACATCATGTGTCCTGAATTGCAGTTGCCAATCCCTACGAACCTTGTTCCATGGGGTAAGCAATAAGAGCAATCAAACACCTTCTGTAAGAAGCAAAAAATCACCTTATTCTATAAGGTGATTTTTTGTTGACGTTTTGCGACTTGTGTTTTGTAATGTTTCATGATATAATTGGGGCACCTTTATGAATCCGGTAGTAGACAATGGCATTGCCGAGTGATAGCGAGGTATTGGTAGAAAATATTTATTTTGCAAATTATGAACACTAATTATCATATAAAGAAAACGGCAGAAACCAATAATGCCATTTTTCACTAACCGGATGAAGCCTCACGAAGCGCTCAAACATTACTTTATTCCTCACGTTGGCAACGACTATAAGCCGCACTTTTTCCGTGAGATTTCAATCACGGTCTTTTTAGTTGCTATCATCGTTCTCTTTGCTACCTCTGCGGGAACTTCTTTTGTGATAAAGAAAACAGACTTGGGCGCAGCGGTCCTTCCAGCGGTGCTTGTCGATCTGACAAACGATAGCCGTACCGCAAACGGAGAATTGGCGCTTGCAAAAAGTGTTCTGCTTGAGCAAGCCGCAACACTCAAAGCAGGAGATATGTCGAGCAAGAGTTACTTTGCTCACGTGAGTCCTGAAGGCGTTACGCCATGGCATTGGTTTTCACAAGCTGGTTACAATTTTATTTATGCAGGCGAAAATTTAGCTGTTGATTTCTCCGAATCTACTGATGTGCAGAACGCATGGCTCGCATCGCCGACTCATCGTGCAAATATTTTAAATGGTAAATTTACTGAAATCGGTATCGCAACGAAAGAGGGAACATACAAAGGCCATCCGACGATTTTTGTCGTACAAGAGTTCGGCAAACCGCTTACGTTTGATTTTCCTGCAGGGACGGGCCCAACAACTACTAAAACAACCCCAGCTTCACCTGTGGTGGTTCCTGTGCCGGTTGCTTCAGCCGCTGGAGCGGAAGTTCGCGGTGCTACAGTAACTCAAAATCAGCTTGAAGTAATTGCGCAGAATACAACGGATACGAATACATTCGTTGCCGTTAAAAATGTCGCAGCTGCAGAAGCCGCTGATCAAGCACCTACGACAAACGAGATACCGCAAGCAACACCACCAGTACACTATGCTTCATGGTACGATCGTTTTCTCGTATTCGGACCAAACTACACAAATCTTCTCTTTATGATTCTCATGGGCATTGTCTTTGTCGCGCTTGTTATCATGGTAGTGCTTGAATTCAAGAAACAGCATCCTAAAAATATCATGTACGGAGTACTTATTCTCCTTGTTCTTATCTCGCTTGCGTACATCAACCAGTCAGTCTTTGTCTGGCATTTCATGATCTAACATATTGTCTCTTGTGACGTTACGCGCTTTTCAAAAAGAAGTTTACGGGTACTACAAAAAAGAGGGAAGGACACTTCCTTGGCGTCCAGGTACAAAAAAGCCGGACCCCTATAAAATATTTGTTTCTGAAATAATGCTCCAACAAACGCAGGTGGATCGGGTTATTCCCAAATTTGCGCTTTTTCTGAAGCAGTTTCCATCATTTAGGGCACTCGCGGCTGCTTCTCAGGCTGACGTTATACGTTCATGGCAGGGTTTAGGATATAACCGCCGAGCGATCAATCTGCACCGAAGCGCCGGACAGATCGTACAAGAGCATAAGGGCCATGTCCCTAAGGATACGGAAGCACTTTTGACGCTTCCCGGGGTTGGTCCCTACACAGCAAGTGCGCTCCGTGCTTTTATTTACAATATTCCTGATGTGCTGATCGAGACAAATGTACGGTCTGCCTATCTCCGTGCATTTTTCCCGGGAGACGAAAAAGTAAGTGATAGAGAGCTTTTCCCGCTTATTGCAAAGACCATCGATACAAAGAATCCTCGAGAGTGGTACTACGCCCTCATGGACTATGGTGCGATGCAGAAGCGGACTATCGGGAATGAAAGCAGACGCAGTGCGCACTACAGTAAACAATCGGTTTTTAAAGGTTCTGCTAGGCAGATTCGCGGCAGAATCGTTGCGGCGCTATCGAAGCATGCTTCGATGACCACAGTAGAGCTTGTACGAGCTTGCGCCACCCCAAAAGCACGTGTGGAAAAAGAAATCACACGATTGATTGCCGAAGGATTTATTGTGAACACGAAAGGATATTTTTCACTTCGGTAACTACTTGCCTCTGGTTTTTTGGTGAATATAATATTAGTAATTATTAGTTTCATGATTTAATTATTATGAGAAACTTTAAAATTGGTTTTGGTTTTCCTAAAATGGCAACACCGTCACATGTGCGTGTGGCCATCATTACCAGTCTCGTCACTTTCCTTGTTATTCTTGGTATCCTTTTTCTTGTTGTATGGACGCATCGTGGTGCCGTCTTTAATTATTTTGCCCGTGAATATGTACAGCAGAGTCAAAATGGCGGGGCTGACGCAGGCAGCACTGGCGCAGATGCAAAGAATAATCAGTTATCAGGACTTTTTTCACAGCAATCGATGGTGGTTGATGCTGTAAAGAAAGCGAATCCTGCGGTTGTTTCGATTGTTATCAGTAAGGAAGTTCCGAAATACAGCACCTCATATCAAACAGTGCCGAATCCGTTTGGTGATTTTTTTGGCGGCGGTTTTCCTGGTTTTAATTTTCAAATGCCACAGCAACAACAAAATGGTACTGAGAAAAAAGAAATTGGCGGTGGTTCAGGATTTCTTGTTTCAGCCGATGGCCTGATTGTCACTAATCGCCATGTGGTGGATGATAAAACAGCTGAATACACGGTATTTACGAATGATGGCAAGAAACATGATGCAAAAGTGGTTGCTCGCGATGCAGTGCTCGATGTGGCACTTATCAAAATAGACGGCAGGGATTATCCGTATCTGACGTTTGCTGATTCCGACAAGCTAGAACTTGGACAGAGCGTTGTTGCTATTGGTAATGCACTTGCTCAATTCAGAAATTCCGTTTCTGTTGGGGTGGTCTCAGGGCTCTCTCGTTCTATCACTGCTGGAGACAATAGGGGGCAGTCTGAAGCGCTTTCGAACGTAATTCAGACTGATGCAGCCATTAATCCAGGAAACTCTGGCGGGCCATTGCTCGATCTTGAAGGTCACGTTATCGGTGTAAATGTAGCGATTGTGCAGGGGTCAGAAAATATCGGCTTTGCGTTACCGATCAATAGTATTGAGAGCACCATTCAATCTGTAAAAGATACAGGGAAGATTGTTCGGCCGTATGTTGGTATTCGCTATGTCCCTATTACTTCAGAATTGAAGGAAAAGAATAGCCTCTCGGTTGATTATGGTATTTTGGTTCAGCGCGGCGAAACAAAAAATGACCTCGCTGTTATTCCAGGTTCGCCAGCCGATAAGGCGGGCATTGTGGAAAATGATATCGTACTTGAAGTTGATGGAACAAAACTGGATGAAGATCATGATTTAGCAACTATGATTCGTGGCAAGAAAGTGGGCGATACCGTTACATTTAAGATTTTACATCGTGGAGATTACAAAACAGTGTCAGTAAAACTAGAAGCAGCGCCACAGAGCTAGGTTTTAGAAATGAGTGTTACGGAAACAGAAAACCCACTAACGCAGGTTATCTGTCATTAGTGGGTTGTTTATTTAATACCCTGTTTGAAATACACATAGTCAGCTTTCACCTTCCCCAACTCTTCATCGGTAAATCTTTGCATTACCACGTTTTTTGAATGTTCCCGTTCCCAGTCAAGATACCTTTTTTCCAGGGATTTCTGATCGTAGCCTTCCTGCTCAAGTTCACGCTTAATAGTAGTGAACACCTCTTGTGCTAAGTAACTGCTACTCTCTACGTCCTTTTCAAGGTGAAGTCCATGGGCTCTTTCCCTAACCATTTCAGCTATCATTTCTCTGTATTCCTCTGCAAATTTTTGCTTTGCAGCTTTTCTTTCAGAATATGAGAGTAATGAATCGCTGGTGTATTCAAGTGCAGCTATTTTCCGCTTGAAGATGCTATCAGTCCGTAGACTGTCTTGCGTAATTTTCAATGCTTCCTGCGCCTTTTTGTTATCAGTGCAAGAAGTTACGATTGCCATTGCAATCACGATAATAGGTATGATTATTTTTTTCATTGGCTTGGATTTTTATTGGTTTCCATAAGAGACGGTATCTCCTCTGGGAGCCAATAAAACCAAGGTTTCAAGGAACTTTTACACTATAACACAGTAGCATAATTCATTGACTTTGTCAAATACAAATAGATATTAGTAGGCTCGGCTCCACTGGAGCGAACCTAGAGCTTTTGAAAAGCCTTGCGCAGACTGACGAGTCGAGCAGAGAAAATTTTCAGCAGGAAATTATTCGTGCTTTTCAAAAGCTCTAACTGAGCGTATTTTATTTTATTCCTTTTATCTCTCTCCACTCGCCAGGTTTTAAGTGGCCCAACATGAATTTACCAATACGGTTACGTTGTAGTGAAGTAACTTTGTAACCCAAAGCTTCGCACATGCGACGGATTTGGCGATTTTTGCCTTCAGTTAAAATGATCGTAAAACTTTTATCACCACTTATTTTTACCTTGCATGGTTTTGAGATGAACCCTTCTTTCCCTTGCGACGTTTCTGGAACTTTTACGCCGTGTTCTATTTTATCTCTGAAGTCTTTACGGAGTAGTTTATCAACACTGACCGCGTATTCTTTTTCGTGTTCGAACTCTGGAGAGAGAAGTTCTTTAGTGATTCGGCCGTCGTTCGTCATAATGATGAGACCTGTTGATTCTTTATCAAGACGTCCGATAGGGAATACTTTAACAGGGAATTTTGAAGTGCGTAGAATATCCTTTTCACCTGTTTCTGGGTTTGTCGTCACAATGCCACGTGGCTTATTGTAGAGGAAATAACGTGCGTCTTTTTGTTTACCGCGTATTTCTACCTTATCCTTTTCGGTGACTTTCTGTCCGAGTACGGCCTTTTTGCCATTCACGAATACTTTTCCTTCAGTAACGAGCACATCCGCTTCGCGTCGTGTCGCCAAGCCTTTATCAGCGAGATATTTATTTACTCGTACACCAGATTTTGTAGTTTCTTCCATAATTTTTTCTGCTTAGTGGTAATTTACGACTTGCTAAGTGATAGTGCTACGAAAATGCCGAACAACATAATGATACCTAGCGTTAAAAAGAGTGATGATAACGGGATAACGAGTAAAATGCCGGTGGCAATCGCAGGGCCAATGATGTAGCCCAGAGGTATCGTATCACGGAAAATGCCAATAAGTGCTGGGTTGTCATCGCGGACCTTTTTGAAGAAATACGTCTCAGACATTACTTCGACGGTAGCAGCTCCCACACGAGTGAAAAAGAGTACTATCATCCACGTCAGGATACTTTTGCTGTGAATAAACGAAACCGATGCCGTTGCGAGCGCCATGACCGCAAAACCGATTGCGAGAATGCCACGCTCGCCATATTTTTTATCTGCAAAATATCCTAGCGGAAATTGGAGTAGTGAGAATGGCAGGAGCATGACGAGGAAGATAAGACCGATTTCTGTCCAAGTGAATCCGATAGTTCCGTTGAGATACAGCGGTGTGTAAATAATCATCCATGAAAAGAAAAATTGCAGCAAAAAGTTTGCGCTCGTGATGCGGCGAAGGCCTTTGTGAGTTTTTAAAAAATGTATGGTCTCAGCGAATGATCGTTTTTTATACGGCGCATCGGTGTATTTTTTCATGAGGAGGTGCACGTACAGAAGAATAAGCACCATGAGCCCTCCGGCAAGCATGTAAATACTACTGTAGCCGAAAAGGCTGATGACTACGCCTGAGAGTAGTGGTGCTCCAATCCAAGCCAAGTTGGTGAAAGACAGATAAAACCCCCGTGTCTGTCCTGTAGCTTTTGCCTCGGTAAAGTGTTCAATAAAGAGGTCGAGTGAAAAGGCAATAAGCGTATTTGATGCGAAGAACATAATAAAAAGCACTGAAAGGGCCAGTGCGTCATGGCTGTATGCCATCCCGAACAACGAGGTGGCATTTATCGTTACAAGGAACAATGTTGCAGCACGGTTACCGATCGCAGGGAGCACTTCGGGTAATACCCAGAGTCCGAGGAGAGATATGAGTGACGCAACGGTATAAAGAAGTCCGACAATACTTCCTTCGATATAGCTTGAGAGGAATGTCGAGTTTACGTACGCTGTAAGCGCCAAATGGAGGGCAAAGAAGAAACTTGCGCCATAGAGGACGTGGAGTGATTTTCTGTTTTTGGTAATCATTACGAGACAGTATACCTTATTAGGCAGTAAGTATAAACACTTATCCTTTGACAAAATGCTTGAGGGGGGGGTACACTTAAACACAAGCAGCATAGTTTTTCTACGTTGCCTTTATTATTTTAGAAATTTAGAAGTAGTTTTTATATGCAACCAAAAAACAATACATTTTTATGGGTGGTGATTGCGTTAGTAATTGGTTTTCTTGTTGGATGGGTAATTCATACAAATATACCATCAGCAACGGATCAGGGGGCAGCAGGTGCGACAGCTAAATTAAGTACTACGTCTACAACAACGAGTACAACGACCACTTTACAAGGTACACAAACCTTAACTCCAACAGGTACTAATCCTGTAACTCCTACTGTTAATCCTGGAATTGATCCAAAACTAGCAGGGATAGGTTGTAAGCCTGGAGATATTAAGGCAGGAAATATTAATTACACTAAAAATATTAAGGTAGGAAATACTACAGTTACTGACCAGAATGGAAATTTGGTTGCACGGGAATTATGCCATGAGTACACGTATGATCTTATTTGTTCAACAACGGGTGCAAAGATGAATAACACGTCGTTGACAGCATGGGATTGTAGATTGACTAGTTTAGGAGCTGTGCCAATAGATACAACTGGCAAACCAGTAGCGACTTCTTTGACGAGTTCTTTGCAAGCAGTACTTTATCCAATAGGTATTTCATCTCTGGATATCAACAAACTTGTCTCCCAAATAATTTCAACGTATAGTTCAACTCCTAAAGTTATTGTTCCACAAGCTACCACAACACCGCAGATGTAGTTGATACAAACTAAAGTACATAAGTGAAGTCCGCTAACAAAAAATACCCGCAAAATGCGGGTATTTTTTGTTAGCGTTACGTTAGACTGACAATAATACTGGAATCACGAGTGGCCGCTTAGCGGTTTTTTGAAAGAGGAATTTTGAAAGATTTTCGCCAAGGTTATTTTTGATGAAATCAAAGTTTACCGGGTTTTGATTATGTGTTCCATCTTCGACGGTCTTTTTGATTATTTGACGTGATTGATGAAGGAGGTCTTGGGATTCTTTTAAGTACACGAATCCACGAGAGATAATGTCAGGAGATTTTTTGAGCTTGCCGGTCTTCTGGTCGATAGTGACAACCACAACAAACATTCCGTCCTGTGCGAGCATTTGGCGATCACGGATGACTACATCCTGCATATCGCCAACTGAAAATCCGTCTACCATCATAGCGCCTGACGGTGCTTTTTCTTTGAGCGCGTGTATCTTTTTACCATCGGCGGTGATTTCAATAATTGAGCCATTATCTGGTACGACGATATTTTCTTCTGGCATACCAAGCAGCATCGCAAGACGTTTGTGTGACTGGAGCATCGAATGATGTCCGTGAATTGGAATGAAGAACTTTGGATGTGTTTTACGATGAAGCCATTTGATATCTTCTTTGTTGCCGTGGCCAGTTGCGTGAATGTAGTCTTCACCAGCAGTGCGGTAGGTAACAATGTTTACTCCTTGTCGTGCAAGTCCATCTTTCAAGCGTTGTACAGCGATTTCGTTACCAGGAACGATAGAAGCAGAGAGAATAATGGTGTCACCGCGTTTCAAGGTGAATTTCTTATGTGTTTTATTTGCTGCACGATTGAGGGCTGCAAATTCTTCACCTTGTGCGCCGGTCATGAGTACAATCACTTTATCGGGAGGATATTTATCTGCATCTTCAATCGGTATGATTGTTCCTTTCTTTGGTTTTACGAGCCCCGCTTCTTCTGCTACGGCGATGTTTGTCGACATAGAACGGCCGTCGATCGCTACTTTCTTGTTGAACATTTCAGCAATCTCGATTATTTTCACGAGACGGGTGATGTGCGAAGCAAACGCGGCGATGATGATGCGGCCGCCTTTGTTGTCGCGGATTAGGCGTTCAAGCCCTTGGTGTACGCGAATTTCTGGAACAGCGTATCCTTCGTTTTCGATGTTGGTCGAGTCGGTCAAAAGCAACAACACATTTGCGTTGTCGAAAATTTTGTACTCATTCTCTTCTTCTTCCGAAACAACACCGTCTACTTGGTCGAGCTTATAGTCACCTGGAGTAACGATCCAACCATGCGGTGTTTCAATAATGAGTCCCATAGAGTCTGGAATAGTGTGCGTAACACCGAAGAAACGAACTTTCAGATTTCCAGCACGAATGACTTCATCTTTCTCAACGATGTTTGCATTAAGTGGCGGCAGGTGGGGGAATTCACTCTGACGTTTTTTCATGAGGAGCACTGAGAGCTGGCGTGAATAGACTGGCGGATTGCCGATACGAGAAAGTACGAGCGGTACGCCGCCGATGTGATCTAAGTGTCCGTGGGTGATAAAGAGCGCGCGAATTTTATCCTTTCGTTCTTCAAGGTATGTTGTGTTTGGAATCATGTAATCAATACCTGGCGTATCATCATTTGCAAACTGCATACCTGCATCAATGATGATAATGTCGTCGCCAATTTCAATTGCGGTCATGTTCTTGCCGATTTCTTCTACGCCTCCAAGCGGTACGATACGGATATTGCTGCCGACATCTGGAATTTTGACTGCTGGGCGTGAGCGCTTCTGATCAGTTGGAGCATCAGCGGCAGCGGGGAAGGAAGGCTTCTTAGGGCCGTGTTTGCTGAATTTTGAGTATTGATAACTACCGCCGCGTTCTCCGCGAGGGCGTGGTGCTCCTGTGCTCTGTGGGCGAGGAGCAGTCATGGGCCGACCACTATCATGGCGTCCGTGGTGGCGAGGCTCGGCGGTACGTGGCGTTGTTGTTGCTGGACGCTGGAGGGGACGATGCTGAGCAGGAGAAGATGGGGTATTCGTATTTGGTGCATGAAAAACGCCAGTTTTAGGATGGTTTGTTCTTCGTGGACGTTGTGGTTGTTGTGGTCGGATCATAAGAATAGTAAGTTAGTAAACTAGTAAATTGGTAAGTTAGTAAATGCGTCCGTAAATCAACGGAGCAAGTAACATCGAGAGGCGACAGTTCTCAATGAAAATAAATAATTTAATGTGCAAATATTTTCCAGACACGATCTGTCTGTACATACCATTTATAAATATCAGAAAATCGTTCGCTCTGAATAGATACATGGGAAATATCGAGACCATTTAATTGCGGTGTGGTGACGTACACCAATTTCGGCGAATAGATAAAGATGGCAGGCATATCTTGTCGTATAATATTTTCAAATTGCGCATACTTTTCTTTTCTTGTATCGGGATTGATTGTATCTCCAGCGCTCTCAAGTAACTTGTCAGCTTTTGCGTTGGTGTAGAGTGCAATGTTGAGTCCTGGATCTGTGCGTTGTGATGAGTGCCAGAAGGCGAAGAGATCTGATTCGTGGTTGACGATTTCTCCAAAGAAGAGTGCGTCATATTTTCGTGGACGGATGACATTTTGGTTTAGGTCACCGATCCCAAATACTTTCAAATCAACTTGTGCGCCTACTTTTTCTAGGTCTGCTTTTATAAGTTCAGCGGATTGTTTCAGTTCGGGAGTATCTCCTGTTGCTAGTGAGAATGCGAGACGCACTACTTTTTTCTTTGCGTCAGTTTTTTGACGTATGCCGTCGGCGCCCACTTTCCATCCTGCCTTATCAAGAAGTGTATTCGCTTCTTCTGTTGAGGTGGTGGCTGGAGTTATTGTTGAATCGGTGGTGTCAGCGGCTGCGCCTAAAATATTTTTTGGTACAGGGCTATCGATCGCTACTCCATACCCAGAGAGCGCTGTCGTAACGATCTGGCTCTTATCAATTGCCATCGTGAAAGCTTTGACGACATTTTTATCGGTAAATATTGTCGATTGGCTTTGGTTGAAAAAGAGAGCAAAAATGCGTGGCAGCACTGTTGTTTCGACGTTGTATCCGTCATCTTCGAGCGCGCGTGCTTCACTTCCGGTGACTGCATCAATCTGGTCAACTTCACCATTGCGATATCCCTTAAGCAGATCTCCTTCGTTTGGGTAAAATTTTATAGTGAAATGCAAAATGTGTGGACGGCCGAGTGTAAAATTTTTAAATGGAACAAATTCATATGAATCAGGAATACCCGATGATTTTTTGGTTATCTTACTGATTTCATATGGTCCTGATCCGATTGCCTTCACATTAAAATCACTGAAATTAAATTCTTCAACAGGTACATTTTTCCAGATATGAGAGGGGAGGATGCCCAACGTAGTGTTTTCGAGGAATGATGCAAATGGTTGTTTTAGGGTAAAGGTGATTGTGTGATCGTCCACTTTTGTGGCAAGCACTCCTTCCCAGTTTAGCTTTTTGGGACTCTTCAACAGAGGGTCTTTGGCCATACTAATTGTGTAGATGATATCGTCTGCTGTCACAGGTGTATTGTCATGGAATGTTGCATTCGAGCGAAGGATAAACGTGTACGTTAGGCCGTCATTTGAGATTGTGTAACTTTCTGCAAGATCAGGAATGAGTTCACCATCTCCACTTTTACGCATGAGTCCTGAGTAGACGAGGGCCGCAAGATCTTTTTCAGAATCCGATACTGCAAGGAGCGGGTTTACGAATCGAGGTGTTCCCACGACTCCTTCAACAATAGTGCCTTCATCAGATGGAATAGGAACCATGAAGTTGTTATTTATATGTTGTAGAAGCAAGAGAGTGCTTCCAGTAAAAATGACGAAGAAAATATACCAGACGAGCCACTGGGTCTTTGAAAAAGAGCGGAGCGCTTGCTCCATCTCATTTCGCTTAGGGACGCGAAACTCGCGGAAAAATCGAGAAAAGTTTTGCATGATAGAAATTTATTTTGAAAGCTGAGCTTGTGGGATGCATTTGCCGTCCCTACGGAACTGATGTGATATTTTTTAGTGTCTGGTTGAGCCAACAGGCGACCCGAGGACCTGAAAAATATTATATCAGTGGAGTTTTATTTAATGACAGCGATAAGTGCTGAAGCTGCAAAAAGAATTGCAGTGATGATTGCCAGATAGAAGAGGAATTTCTCTAAACCGCGTTTGGTGTGGTAGGTAGTCCCGGAGTCATTGCCGCCCAATGCGCCACCAAGTCCCGCTCCAGATTGCTGGAGAAGAATGGAGACAATCAAGATCACCGAAAGGGCAATCTGAAGCCATGGGAGAATTTTTGACACCAATGTCATATGCCAGAAAGTATGCCAGATTTGCCCTAAAAAAGCAACTTTTTAGGGCACTTTTCATAAATAATCCTTATTTTGCAAGGTTATTTTAAGGCAGCGCATCTATTGACATATATCTTTATTTATGATACTCTATAGGCAGATTTATAGAAAAGTGGTTTTGGGGCGAATAGCCTTTATTTTGTTTTCTCCTCAAAACTGCTTTTCTATAAAGAAGTAGGGGTACACGCCGTCCCTTAACGGTTCACTAAAAACAAATAACTCTAATGAAAAAGATCAATTCTCTCTTAGTGCTTGGCGTATTATTCGCCTCATGCACTTTCATGTCATGCAAGAAGGACATCAACGTAGATCCTGCATCTTTAAGCGAAACTACCGCAGACCTTGGAAGCACTGCTCGCATGGCAGCAGATGAGCTGCAGAGCTCCTGTTCCAATGTGTACGAAGTGTTGACCCAGGAAATACAGGGGACAACTTTGGTGGAAGCCGTCGGCGGTGTCAACAAAACACAGTACGCGGTGAGCTCCATATTGATGCAACGGTGTGCTGGCTTATCTGACACAGCAAAGACCAAATGGACGGAAGTGGCCAAAAGCACACCAATGAAAGCCTGCACTGGCTGGATTAATGTGTACTTAACTGATGTGACGCTCATACCTGCCGGTACTATCTGCAGAGTGAAAGCGAAGCTCGTCAACAACGGCACCACGTACCTGAGTCTTCCCAGCATGCTTACAATGCCGTCCTTGCGTTTAAGCAGCGGGGCAACATCGGATCTGGCTACTTTGATCGCAAATGCCAAGGAAAAAGCTGCCAAGAAGTTTGGTATTTCTGCAGATGACATCCAGGTCGTGTATTATGATTCCAGAAATGGAAACTCTGGACAGCATCCTGTATGGAAGCCGGTTAACTAAAACGGTGGCCTGAATTTTTCATTAAAATAGAAAGTCCCGTAAACCTTGGTTTGCGGGACTTTTTGATTATAAATTAAGGGTTTTTTAGCTATTTGTGACTCCCGGCTATAATCGCTTGACTTCTCTTTTCCTATGAGTATAATGGTTGGACGCCTTATATTTTCGACCATATAGTGGATATATGGGGCTGTTTGTTTCATTGAAAAATGAATAAAAATAATCACTGCCCTGACGGTGAGTCAGGGCAATCTCCGGTCTTCATCGGCCGGAGAGCAAATGTGCCTGTGCTTTGTAAAAGAAGTGCAGGCACGCAAGAAACCAGTTTTTAGTAATTTCTTTGAGTATTCGTTTCAAACTCTATTAACAAGAATCACGAGATAAAAAAGTGAATTTATTCTATTTTTTGTTTTGTTCCGTTCTCAAAAAGAATTTGTGCTTTAAGCATAGATTTTTAAGTAGAGTTTGATCCTAGCTCAGGATGAACGCTGGCGGCGTGGATAAGGCATGCAAGTCGAACGGATCTTTTATTTCCCGAGAATGAGATTATATCAAGTTCAAAGGTCGTTTAAGATTAGTGGCGAACGAGGTAGTAACACGTGGGTATTTCCCCTTTAGTCGCGAACAACACACCGAAAGGTGTGCTAATACGCGATGGTCTCGCAAGAGTAAAGATTTATCGCTAAAGGAAAAGCCTGCGGGATATCAGCTAGTTGGCAGTGTAAAAGACTACCAAGGCTATGACGTCTAGGGGAGCTGAGAGGCTGACCCCCACCGATGGGACTGAGACACGGCCCATACACCTACGGGTGGCTGCAGTCGAGAATCTTCCACAATGGACGAAAGTCTGATGGAGCGACGCCGCGTGATTGATGAAGCACTTCGGTGCGTAAAGATCTTTTATGAGGGAAAAAGTTTATTGATGGTACCTCATGAATAAGGGGCTTCTAATCTCGTGCCAGCAGAAGCGGTAATACGAGAGCCTCAAGCGTTATCCGGAATTACTGGGCGTAAAGGGTGCGTAGGTGGTGATGTTAGTCGTTTGTGAAATCTCGGAGCTTAACTTCGAGCCCGCAAGCGAAACGGCATTACTTGAGAGTGTGAGGGGTCTGTGGAACTCATGGTGTAGGGGTGAAATCCGTTGATATCATGGGGAACACCAAAAGCGAAGGCAACAGACTGGCACATATCTGACACTCAAGCACGAAAGCGTGGGTAGCGAATGGGATTAGATACCCCAGTAGTCCACGCCCTAAACGATGATCTCTCGGTTTTCGGAGTATCGACCCTCTGAGAGCCTAAGCTAACGCGTTAAGAGATCCGCCTGGGAAGTACGACCGCAAGGTTAAAACTCAAAGGAATAGACGGGGACTTGCACAAGCAGTGGATTATGTGGTTTAATTCGATGGTAAACGAAGAACCTTACCAGGGTTTGAAACCTACGTGAAAGCTCTAAGAAACTAGAGCCCTCGCAAGACTAGTAGGCAGGTGATGCATGGCCGTCGTCAGTTCGTGGTTTGAATTGTTCCCTTAAGTGGGGTAACGAACGCAACCCTCGTCGTGTGTTACAAGTGTCACACGAGACCGCCCAGAACAAAGCGCACGAAGCAATTAGTGCTTCGCGAATTTTGTTCTGGGAGGAAGGAGAGGATGACGCCAGGTCAGCATGTCCCTCTGATATCCTGGGCTACACACATAATACAATGGCTACTACAACAGGTCGCGACGGGGTAACCCTGAGCCAATCCTTAGAAAAGTAGCCCCAGTTCGGATTGAGGTCTGCAACTCGACCTCATGAAGTTGGAATTGCTAGTAATCGCGGGTCAGATATACCGCGGTGAATACGTTCTCAAGTCTTGTACTCACCGCCCGTCAAGTCAAGGGAGCCGGGAATACCCGAAATCTCTGCATTAGCAGGGCCTAAGGTAAGCTCGGTGACAGGGACTAAGTCGTAACAAGGCACGGGTAGCGGAAGCTGCTCGTGGAATAATTCAATTTGAAAAACGGTTTCTATCGTCCTTCGGGATATAGAAACCAGTGAGTCGATATTTTGTGCCTCAATTGAGCACAAAATGCCTGCCATCACAGGATAAAAGGATGGGATTGTGAAAATCCAAAATTCATGACATTCGGCAAAGACCGATAGAGACGGAACAAAACAAAGAATAGAAATAACAAAAGCCCCGCGACGAAAGTCGCGGGGCTTTTGTTATTCATTTGTAATTTTTTTTAATTGAGTACTTTACTTACGGAGATATCCACATTAGTATTTCCTTTTCATATCGAAACGCCGTATAATAAACGAAGTGCAAAATAAAAACCTAACTCAACGGTTAAACATGAAGGATCAAAGAAAAGTAACTATTATTGCCGTCATTCTCCTCGTCATTATTGCCGGCGTTTTTCTCTATTTTAAAAATCATCCAATTAAAAGTAATATCCATCGCCCTGTTGTGGTTGCGAAATTACCAGTCATAAATCCATTACCAGCTAGTGCGGATGGTCTTTCTGAGGATGGTAAGAAGGCTTATGAAGAACGTAAGGCTTGGAAGGCTGCAGCTGTAGGGAATCAACCAACGCTTTCTACTGCGCAGAGCTTAGCGCTTCCTGATGGGTTTATGGCACGTGAAGATTATTTGCTTACAGTTGTATCTCCATCAATGTCTACAAATATCCTCAATTACCGTGCAGTGATTATCCGTCCTATAAAACCACTTTCTCGTGAAGACGCCATCTTTACTGTCCCTGATGTATCAGAATTTAAAGATCATTGTCACATAACAGCTGGTCAATCTGGTGTATGTTATGGCGGAACTAACCCCCTTACAAAGCATGCTTTTGACCTGATGTTCTACGATTTTAAAGTGCAATAAATAAAGTATAAAGCTAAAAAGAAAACACCCCGATGTTGGGGTGTTTTCTTTTTACTTAGAAAAGTAAATTTATAATTTAATGGTGAGCTGGAGCATGAGAGTCCGCTTTTCGAGGAGAGAAGATTGTGCGTGATAGCATGATGAGTGCCAAGATGACAAGGATGAGCAAGAGCCACTGTGCCAAGTTGTGAGGAAGGAATGTGTTTGATCCAAAGAGAGCTAGTCCTGCAAGTGAGTTATCGCCACCATTTGTTTTTGTGAAAGCATACGCCACTGCTTGATCTTGGTTGTTGTCTTTTTTGGTGAAGGTAAGTGTTGCAGTAGTAACAATAAGGTTTGAGTTAGTAGAATTCTCAGAAAGACGTGCGTCGATCATAACATTACCACCATCACCTGGAGCAAGCACTCCTACATTTACGGTAAGTGTATTTCCAGAATAGAAACCACTTGTTGCCTGTCGGAACGTTATTTCTCGAGGTGTTGCAACAGTTAGTACTACATTCTTCAGTGTTTGTGAGGAAATATTTTTATAGCTGACACTGAATGAGACGTCTCCGCCAACGCGCACCGTATCAAATGGTGTATCGATTTTAATTGATACAAGATTAGATGATGTGCTTGAAGAGGACGACTCTCCGTTTGTGTTTGTTGTTGTATTTGTCGTTGTTGTATTGTAGACAATCGTTTGTCCTGGTGTTGAGCTAGCTGTTGGTGTGTTGTACACAACAGTAGTTGTTCCGCCAGTCGCTCCTGTCGTGAAAGAACGAATCTCACCATAGTCTGTGCCGTTGTCATTGGCCGCGTAGAGACGGTAGTAATAGGTCGTGTTTAGTGAAAGGTTTGAAAGTGTTTCACTTAAGTTTCCTGTACTGAAGTACGGACTTGTTTGATGTGAAGTTGTTGCTGAGTTTAAGAAGTTTGGATTTGTTCCATATTGGAAGGCATAGATTGTCGCAATACCAGAAATATTCGTGAGATGGCCATTCAATGTTGCATAGCGGCCACTTACAGCTGAAGCGCCATCAGTAAACGCATTTGGTCCATCGCCATTATCATTATGACAGTTATTGCAGGGATCATCATTTGAGTCTGTCGTAAAATGAAGTGTTTCCCCACAAAGATCACCGAATGAGTTTGAAGCACATGCGCGGAATGAGTAACGAGTATCGTCATTCAAATTAGAAAGTGAATACGAAATATTTTTGTCTGAAGTTCCAGAACCAAGATCTTTGAAGGCAACAGTGTGGTTAAGTGAAGAACCAGATCCCCACTCAAACCAGCTTTCTGTATCATCTCCATTTGGATTGACTCGTCCACGAAGTGTAGCACTTTCTTCATCAATATTTATTGCAGAGAGTGTGTCGACAGATGGTTCATCATCTCCATTATTATTTCCATCATTTACAAATACCGTACGTGAAAGTGATTGATTTCCACTATTTCCTGAAGCAGACAAAGTAAATGTTGTGTCGTTGTAAAGATTGTATGTTTGATAGTTGCCAGAACTTACTGGAAAAACATTTCCAATACCATGATCGATAGAAGCATAGTTACAATCGGTGGTTCCCCAGTAGAGGGTAACAGAATCACCCGAATCTACACTACTAGATGATGTGTAGAAATAATTAATTGTACATTGTGAGACAGAATTAGTTTCTGAGTTATCAGTCGTTGAAGAACATCCAGGATCACTCGGATAGTCAATCAAACCATCGTTGTCATTATCAATTCCATCTGAACATTGATAAGTGTTGCTTGAGTTTATCTCTGAGTTATCAGTCGTTGATGAACAGCCGGGGTCACTTGGGTAGTCGATAAGTCCGTCATTGTCATTATCAAGACCATCAGCACACTGATAAACAATCGTATTTATTTCAGAATCATCGGTTCCAGATGAACATCCAGGATCATTCGGATAGTCAATCAAACCATCGCTGTCATTATCAAGACTATCAGAACAAGCATAGGTGGTAGTTATTGGAAGTGTCTTGAAGGGGAGTATTGGAGTTCCGTATGTTGTCCCTGCAGAATTTTTAGCCAGTGCACGGAAATAATATGTTGTATTTGGAGACAAGCCAGAAATTGAAGCAGTAAAAGTCCCATTGTTACCGGTTTGGGGACTATACGAAAGAATTGTTGATCCAACTAAACTTGCATTGCTCGCAAACTCAAATGAGGTACTTGTAGAAGACCCATTTGCCATGAAGGCTCCGTTTAGGGTAGCGGTTGTTTGTCCCAAGCCTGTTGCAGGATAGGTAGAAACAGAGGCAAGAGAATATCCTGTTGTTGTAAAGGTAAGAAGAGGGCTACTGAAACCTGGGCCATCAGCATTTACACCCATAGCACGGAACCAATACATGGTATTTGGTTGAAGGTTTGTGACAACAGCAGTAAATGAACCATTAGGTGCGTTCTTGGTCACATAAGGAGTACTTGAGCCAAGCATTGAAGTTGTACCATACTCAAAGCGAACATCGGTAGAAGGATTACCTCCACCAATAAATGACCCAGAAAGAGTAGCTTGTGTCTGGGTAATACTTATTGCTGGGTTGGCAATAAGGGTGGGTGCAGCGGCAAAGGCATTAGAAGCACTAAAAAGGAGGCCAAAAACGACCGCTGAAACTAATATAAATTGTTTTGTTTTGTTTTGCATAATTTGGGTTCGCAGATAGTTATATAATCTGACCAGGGTATTGTATCATTTTAAAGTATATTTGTCAATACCCCTTTATTTCCTTAAAAAAGCTACCTACCGAAGACGGCATGACGTATCTTTACTTACAAAATGATTTGGCTATAATGGGAGAGCTTTATGTTGGATAGTTACTTCTTGGTTTTGCCAAGAGGAGGAAAGTCCGAACACAGCCCTTCATGTAATTGAAGGGAGCAGGGTAGCGGGTAATTCCCGTCTGGAGTAATCCACGAGGTGCGAGCAGTGACGCCGATGCCGAAAGGCTAGGGTTCCCCGCCAGAACGATTCGTCGGGCTGGCTTCGGGAATATGTCCATGGAAACATGGAAGTGAAACGGCTAAATCCTTACTTCTGTGCAAGGCCGTACTCCAGTATGAAAGTACTGGTTTGTGCCGCTCGAGCTTATCAGTAATGATAGGCCCAGATAAATGACTATCGTCTGTTGAAAGGCAGATACAGAATTCGGCTTATAGGCATAAAGTAGACAACGAAAAAAGCGTCCTAATCGGACGCTTTTTTCTATGGGTAAGGGCTTTGTTTCGGTTGCGTCTCCTAGTGTGAAGGCATAGCAGTACGCTATTGACTAATAGCAATTTTTATGCTAATGTTAAAGCGAATTGACAATTATATAACTCTAAATCAAATATCTAAAACAAACAGTGTAAATGAAGAAAATGTTCAACTCGGCATTGTCAGTGCTAACAGCGCTTACAATGCACATCCTCATTGCTGGGACAAGTACAGCATCTGCATCAATCTTTGGAGTAACCTATACTCCAACCAACGGATACAACAAGATTAACGTTGTGTCTGTACTTTCGGGAACTGGAGCCATTGATACTTCAGTAAAAGCATACCGGGTCATTACGGTTTCAAACAATCCATCTATGTCTCCTGTTGTTCAGCAGTTGGCCGATTCTTTTATGATTGGCTCACTACTGCATGATACGTTGCCAGTATCAATGACATATCCTACAAAGTTTTATGTGCATGTGGATGTGTTTGCTACTGATACGAGTGGTGTTGTCGATACGGCTTTATCACTGACTTACTTGCCTGTCGATGTGACACCTGATCCAATAGCACCGGATATGGTTTTACAGAACCCGGTAATTGGACCAACAACGGTTTCGTTTACGGGTACATTCAACAGTGGATACAAAGAAGGGCATTTCAAAGTGTTGGTTGATTATGGCAGTAAAACATTTGGTAACTCGAGTCCGTATCCGGCAAAGCGTGACACGTTTACTTTTTTGTTGGGGTCGAATCAATTGATAACCAGAACTTATACCATAAACATTGGATCTACGAATTACGATTTCTCGTACCGTGGATATTTTGAAAATGGTGTGGGGGCTGATACGTCATCAATTTTTTCAGGCACAACATTAGGTGATACTACTGAAGCGACTATCGCTACGCCGTATTCACCAGTTGAATGGGCCGATAGCATTCGGGTAACAATTGATGCGGTAACTGGTAATCTGCCAACAGATGCATGGGGACGTATATCTCTATCACAAAATGGTCCTGATTATTATTTACCAATCAAGAAGTCGCTCGGTGCTAAAAATGGTACTACAACGTTTACACTTACATTTCCGGCATTAACTGAAAAGACAACATACTGGATTCAAGTATGTGATTCGAACAAGCTAAACACCTTTGGTGCAAGCCGCTCGAATTGGATTTCGGTTACAACTGCTCCGAAAGACGTTAAATTTGGAATGTTTTTCGACACACTACAGACAACAGGTTATAACGACGTTGATCTTTTTGTTCATCGTTTAATAGGACCTGGTAATGTAGGCCACACACATGTTCTTGTTGCGGGCTATCCGACCCATACACCTATTGTGCTGCAAACAACTTTGCCTGATATAACTTCCTTGATGGATCCGAACGATGTGATTCATGTAACAGGGCTTATGGATGGCAGAATGTATAGCGCAACGATGTTTGGGAATGACGACCTATTTTCAGGATTCTATGTAGCCTGGCAGATTGAGTATGTGTTTACGTTTGTAGCACCCATTATGACGGGGGTTGTTGATGATAATTTTGGTTTGGAGAAAGTTCCTTTAAATGTGTATCCAAATCCTGTAGTGGAAAGCGCAACGTTTTCAATAAGTGATCCTGATGGAGCTGCTTATGAAATCATTGACGCATCTGGACGTATAGTACTGGCTTCAAAAGCTGAAACAGAAAAAACCACCTTCTCAAGAGGAAATCTTGCAGCAGGTACGTATTTTCTTACTGTACATAAGGATGGCAAGCTATTGCAGAAACAATTTATCATCCAGTAAGTTTATGGATGTGATCATTTTAAGAAAAGTCCCGCACGCGCGGGACTTTTTTCGTTTGTGCGGTTGTCTGTTATAATGCAGCGTATGCAACCACAGAAGAGTATCTTTCGTAAATCTTTTGAATATATTGTTAATCAGGACAGCAAACTTCGTCGCTATTTAGCAAAGCGCCCACTTCTCTATACTTTTGTTGGTGGTGTTGCTGTCGTTTTATTTTGGCGTGGCGTATGGCACACCGCAGATACGATTCCATTTTTGAGTGGTCCTGTATCGATTATTATTGGCGGCGTTATTTTGCTTATCACCGGACTCTTTGCATATTCTTTTTTTGTGGGTGAAGAAATAATGGTTTCAGACATAAAAAAGGAAGAAAAAGTCGTAGCAAAAGCAGAAGGGGAAATAAAGAAAGAAGAAATGCAGCTTTCTGAAATGAAAGAAACACTTGCTGATATTCGCCGCGAAATAAACCATATTCATCAGGACCACGAATTTCTTCACGAACAAGACGCCGTTAAAGAGATGGCAAAAGACTAGGTCTTGGACATCCCACCTTAGGCGGGCTTGCTTTTTTCTCAGATATCTGCTATTATGTTGGCGTGAGTGTCAGATCTTCTCTGACCCTGTTATCAGAAAGCAAATACATCGCAACAACCCCGCCGCAAGGCGGGGTTTTGCGTTCTGGCTATTTATTTGTGTCATTTACTGGTATACTTTTTGTACCGTTGTCTGTATCTGTGGCGAGCGGCTGCACTCACATATGTATTTGTGTTGGAGTTAGTACCCGCTTGCCTCACATGAAGACAAAATAAAAAACACTTCACTTTTGTGAAGTGTTTTTTATTTTGAGAACAAGCAATAAAATATTTTTTAATTATTTTTATTTTTCCAATCGAGTGAGCAAAATTATTTTTCAGAATATTGCGGAGCACGGTGGTGCGAGCATAACAAAAACGCAGTAGTGTTTTATGTGTGTTCTGAAAAATAATTTTGCGAACGAAAGTTATCCACAGTTTTGTGTGAAAATTTATTGCAGAGTGGTTTCATATGTAGGATAATGTAAATGTAATCGAGCAGTAATTTTGTAAAAGTTTTTAAAAAAATATTTTACGAGGTCGTCGCTGCTCAAAACTTTTAAAAATAATTTTTTAAAAAAAATATATGGCAGCAAAAAAGAAAGCAAAGGCTAAGAAGACTACAAAGAAGAAGTCTACAAAGAAGCGAATCTAGTTTTCACTTCACCTTTAACAAAACCCCCTCCTATCGGGGGTTTTGTGCTTTTTGGATCATAAAATTGACACACTCCATCGTTGCTGCATGAACATGCTTCTTCGCAGTAGATTTAACTACAGCTCTGTCGCATGTTCATTTGCGCCTCGGATTGTATCCAATTTTATGGCCCAAAAAGTGGACATATATTTGTACTGAAAATATGGTATACTCTCCCCACTATGGCTTTTAAGTTACCTGTATTCCTTGGTGGGACATCCGACAGTTTCGTCCGTTCACTGAACCCACTTATTCAAAAAATAAACGCGCTTGAAGCAGAACATACGGCTTTGGCTGATGCTGATTTTCCTGCTAAAACAACAGCTCTCAAGGAGCGCCTCGTGAAAGGAGAAACAACAAACGACATTTTGCCGGAAGCTTTTGCGTTGGTCCGTGAGGCATCTCGCCGCACTCTTGGTTTTCGTCACTATGATGTACAGCTCATCGGCGGTATTGTGATGCACCAAGGAAAAATTTCTGAAATGAAGACCGGTGAAGGAAAGACACTGGTTGCTACACTTGCTGTCTACTTGAATGCTCTTGAAGGGAAGGGCGTCCATCTCGTGACTGTGAACGATTACCTTGCTCGTCGTGATGCTGTTTGGATGGGTCAGGTATACGCTTTTCTTGGCATGTCGCTTGGTGTGATCAACTCACAAAATCAATCATACCTCTATGATGCAGCGCACACAGAAGAGGACGCCGCACGTGATCAGGTTGCAGCATTCAAAGTCATGTACGATTTTCTTCGACCTTGTACTCGCAAAGAGGCATACGCTGCTGATATTACCTATGGAACAAATAATGAATTCGGTTTCGACTATCTTCGCGACAACTTGGTGACACGACCAGAAGATATTTCTCAGCGCGGACACCACTATGCTATTGTCGACGAAATTGACTCGATCTTGATCGATGAAGCGCGTACACCGCTCATTATTTCGTCGCAAGCAGGGGATTCGGAGGATTTCTACCATCAGTTTTCAGGGATTGCAAAGCAGTTGGCTATTGAAAAAGACTATACGGTTGATGAAAAACTAAAAGCAATTACGTTGACTGATGAAGGGATTACCAAGGCTGAACAATTGCTTGGTATAGACAATATATATACAGAGAAGGGCATTAAGTATGTGCATCACCTAGAAACAGCGGTACGTGCGCAGGCACTTTTCTTAAAAGATCGTGAGTATGTCATTAAAGAAGGAGAGGTGATTATTGTTGATCCGTTTACTGGCCGGTTACAGCCTGGTCGTCGATGGTCTGATGGTCTCCATCAGGCGATTGAAGCAAAGGAGGGCGTGACTATTCAAAAAGAAACACGTGCTGTCGCTTCGATCACGTTCCAAAACTATTTCCGATTTTATACAAAATTGGGGGGTATGACGGGTACGGCCTTTACTTCATCTGAGGAGCTTTTTAAAGTGTATCATCTTGAGGTAGTACCGATTCCAACAAATAAACCAATTGCTCGTATTGACCATGTTGACCTTATTTTCCAGACAGAGAAAGGGAAGTTTATGGCTGTTGCCAAGAAAGTAAAGGAATTGAACGATAAAGGCCAGCCGGTCCTTTTGGGAACAGTCTCAATTGAGAAAAATGAATTACTTTCTGCATATCTGACGCAGGAGGGTATTACGCATACGATGTTGAATGCTAAGAACCACGAAAAAGAAGGTGAGATTATCGCTGGTGCTGGTAAAAAGGGTTCCGTAACGTTGGCAACAAACGTGGCGGGTCGCGGTATCGACATTAAATTGGGCGGTGCCACTGCAACAAAAGAAGAATATGAAGAAGTGAAAGCACTCGGCGGTCTCTATGTGATTGGTACTGAACGTCATGAAGCACGCCGTATCGACAACCAGCTTCGCGGTCGCGCGGGACGTCAGGGCGATCCCGGTGCAACACAATTTTATGTATCGCTTGAAGATGATCTCATGCGTATTTTCGGAGCTGATCGCATTAAAAATATGATGGGTCGCTTTGGATTGCCAGAAGATCAGCCGATTGAAAACAGGCTTATTTCCCGCACTCTTGAAAACGCACAGGCAAAAATCGAAGGATTCAACTTTGATGCGCGTAAGCATACGCTTGAGTACGACGACATCATGAACCATCAGCGAAGAAGCGTATACGATCGCCGCCGCCTTATGCTCATGGCTCCACGTGAAGAAGTGCAGGCCTTTATTGATACCCTTATTGAAGGTGTGGAAGATGAAATGCGCGAGCGTATTGTTGTAAAGAAAAAAGAAATTGGCGAAGCCGCTTTTATTGAGACTGCTCGACGCATTATTCTCTACGTTACCGATTTATTGTGGGTGGAACACTTAGAGACGATGGAGTACACTCGCGCTTCAGTGAACCTTCGTGCTTACGGCCAGCGTGAGCCACTTGTTGAATACAAGAAAGAAGGCTTACGTCTTTTCCGAGAAATGGACCAAGCATTTAAAGAGGAGGTGGTAGGTTTACTCTCGACGATGAATGCCCAGGCGAGCGCTGCTCCGGCAGTAGAAGAAAAGAAAGAGACTGCAACGCTCTCGTTTTCAATAGGTGAAGAGACTGAACATGCACCTGCTTCTAAAAATAGTGATCCAAAATACAAAGATGTTGGGCGAAATGATCCATGTCCATGCGGTAGTGGTAAAAAATTCAAAAAGTGCCACGGTGCTAATAATTAGAACTAAAAAATAACCATATAACGCAGTATTTCGTCTTATGTATATGGTATACTTTAACGTGTGTTTGACACATGCGTTCTCTTTTTCTGTGTGCGATTTGGTTCTTAAAAAGAGAATTACTGTGTCTTTCGGAGTCTACTAAAGACATGGAACTTTCCAATAAAAAATCATCAAGCAAACAATTTGGTATGTTTTTTGGTATTGCTCGCGAGAAGGAGTACTTCTTCGAGAATTTCAGCTTCATGATCTCTGCCGGCATGCCGATTTTTGAATGTCTGCGTGCTCTTGAGCTTGAACTTAAAACGAAATATATGCGACGAGTTGTCTCGCGTGTGCGTGATAATGTCGAGAATGGAATGTCGCTTTCTGATGCCCTTGAAGAAACGGGACTTTTTGGAGTGCACGCTATCACCCTTATTAAGAATGGCGAAGATGGTGGGACGCTTCAGAATAATCTAAAAGTAATTGCGGGACAGACCGCAAAAAATCGTATTTTTAAATCGCGCTTACAATCAGCGCTCATGTATCCCGCACTTATTCTTTCTGTCACTACTATTGTCGGTCTTGGGGTTGCTTGGTTTATATTGCCAAAATTGGCAGATATGTTTGCTGAACTTCATGTAAAGCTCCCATTCATCACAAGTATTTTTATTAAACTTGGTGTCTATATGTCCTCATATGGCTTTATCATTGTGCCTGCTGTTTTCGTTCTAATACTTGTAGGTATCTATTTCACATTTTATTTCCCCAAAACAAGAGTTCTTGGGCAGTATTTATTGTTTACAATCCCTGCAGTAAGAAAATTAATCCAAGAACTTGAGGTTGCCCGCATGGGGTATGTGCTCGGTACCCTTAATGATTCGGGTCTCCCTATTCTTCAGGCAATTGGATCACTCAAAGAATCAATCATTTCTCCCTATTATCGTAAGTTTTACGATTTCCTTTATTCAGAAATAGAAAATGGAAGATCTTTTGGAGAAAGTTTTAGTTCGTATAAATATATTAGAGATATTATGCCACCGTCTGTAGAGCAAATTATTTCATCAGGCGAACAGTCAGGAAATCTTACCCTTGCCTTTTTGAAAGTATCTGAAATGTATGAAGAAAAAACTGAATTAACGAGTAAAAATATTTCTACTGCACTTGAGCCAATACTGCTTATTTTTGTGTGGTTAGGGGTCATGGCGGTTGCGATTGCTGTTATTATGCCTATTTATAGTTTGGTTCGTGGAGTGGGGCAATAATATGTATCGATCAGGATTTACCTTAATAGAACTTATTCTTGTGGTTGCTGGTTTGGCGATTATCTTTTCTGTTGCAGCTCCATTTTCAAACTCTTCAATTGTTAAAGGGAATACCGAGAGTGCTGCACGAACACTTGAGTTGTCATTACGTAGGGCATATGCCTATGCACGTGCAGAAGAAAATAATTCAGATTGGGGGGTATATGTTTCCGGTGATCATGCTACGGTATTTTCTGGATCTCTGTATGACGGGCATGATACAAGTTTTGATGAAGTTGCTACCCTAAAAACCTCGCCGACGCTTTCGGGGACGTTGTATATAGATGGGGCTGCAGAAGTTGTGTTTACAAAAGGGACAGGTGCTCCGAGCGCCACTGGAACAATTATTCTCTCAGGTGGCTCAATCACTCGGACGATTACGATCAATAGTGCCAGCGCGATTTTGGTTGAATAGAGAAAATCATGAGTATGAAAATGAATTTTTTAAAATCTAACATGATACCTTCTTGGCACCTTGGTAGGGTGCCTGCGAAGCGAATTCGAGCTTTTTCAAGTCAACGCTTCGCGTTCTCGAAAAACTCGAATTCGGGTTTCTCAATTATTGAAATTATTTTAGCGGTTTCACTTTTTTCGTTTATTGCGACAGGAACACTTTCATCAACACTCTACGGCGAGCATGCTCATGCAAAAGCGGGGGATCGTCGTCGGGCAACATTGATTGCTGACCAGACATTTGAATTTCTTCGTTCTATTCGTGATTCAGATAGTGGTTTTTCGGCTCTTGCGAATGGGGTATATGGTTTTGAGAAAGATAATGGAGGAGCTTGGACTTTGGTTCCTGATGTTCCAGATATTACTGATATTTTTGAACGGACTGTCACGATTTCATCAGTTGATGATAATACAAAACAAGTCAATGCAACTGTTTGTTGGCCAGCAGATAATTGTGTTAACTCACTTTCGTTCGATACCTATTTCTCAAATTGGCATGGAAATTTTGGCACGCCAGGTGGAATTAAAATTGCAGTCTCGGGGGAAGGCCATGCGTATGTCATTACGACCAATAATACACTTGAAGTTTACGATGTGAGTACTCCAGCTTCTCCGGTAAAAGTAGGTGAAGTGAGTCTCACTGGTGCAGGAAACGATTTACCAACAGCCCTTTTCTATAGTAATGAAAAAGTGTACATAGCCTCGAGTGATATATCTGCACAGCTTCAGATTGTCGACGTGTCTACTCCCGCCAGCCCGGCACTTTTAGGAACACTCGCTATTTCGGTTGATGGTGATAGTAATGCTGTTGGTGATGGGGTGTGGGCTGGCAGTACTGGATATGTTTTTCTGATCGCTCATGACAGCGCTGGGACCACTAGTCAATTTTTTATGATTGACGCGACTGATCCCGCGAATGCTTCATTACTGCTTGCAGGAGATACGTATACGACTGGAGATGAACAAACCCCTGGAGGTATTGATGTTGGGATAATATCTTCTGTTCCAACAATGTGCACAACTGAAGGTGGTTCACCAAATGAAGGGTATGTTCTCCACTGTTATTCGTTTAATTTTGCGACTCCTTCGTACACGCAGACCATAGCTGATGCTGATGTCTCTCTGGCGCCCTCGCGAACAATGACGATTCAAGATGGGCTCTATGCCATGACTCCTGGCGGAAAAGTTTGCGCAGGAACTTGTACGAGTCCGTATACTGTCTCTGAAAATGATATTTATGACATTGTGTATGTCACAAGGTCGGGGCGTCTCTACGGGTACGCTGCTGTTCCTGGAGACATCGATAGTGGACTTAAAGAGGTAGATGGGAATGACAATCCGCCAGTCATTATCACAGAAAGAGATACAGGAGGTACTTTCTCAAGTGTTGTTTTTGATTCGAGTACAACACCAAACTATATTTTTGGGACAAATAAAACTGGTTCAACACTGGGGTTGGTCTCATTTGCTCCGACACCGGTAGGGATAAATATTTCTCCAAGTACGGGAATAGTCGCAGGGACGGTTAAGGGTGCAGGTGCTGTTCATTGTGATCCGACAACATATCCAAGTCCAGATGATACCAGTTGCCCGACTACGTATACCCTGGAAAATGTTATTGGTGATTCCATAGATTATACCGTTTCCACTGCATCGACATGGATCACGCTTTCAAAAACAAGTGGTACCATTTCTGGTGGGGGGTCTGATACTGTAGATATTTCAGTTGATGCTGCTGATGTAAATGCGGAAAATAGTGGAGATGGTTTATCTGAGGGGGTTCATATCGGGACGGTTCATTTTATGTATACGACGAGTGAAGGGTCTGCAGATATTTCTCGCACAGTAACGCTTACTGTTGATCCAGCATTAGGAATAAACGTAGAAGCTGAATAAGTGAGATGGTACACTAATATAAAATGATAGAAAGAAGTAAAAAAAATATACAAAAAATAACGAATGTCTGGAAGGCATGCATTTCAAAGTGGAATAATCTTGAGCAACATCATCGATTCTTTTTTTTCATCTCAGTTTTTACTCTGATTGCGGGAGGACTTTACTTTTTCGGCACACCGACTCGTGCAGCGAACGAAACACTTTATTTTAGAGCAGGGAGTGGTAGTAACTGGAGTAATACAGCTAACTGGACATTAAACTCTGATTGTACTTCAAGTGGGGGACATGCAGTGCCGACAAATACTGATGCTGTTATTTTTGCTGCTTGTAGTCCTAGTGTTACTCTTGATGCAAGCACAGCAAAGGTGGCAAAAAGTATTGATTTTACAAATTATACTGGAACAGCAACATTCAACGTAGGATTAACTGTTTCAGGAAATGTCACTCTTGGGGCCGGTATGACATTTGCTGGGTCTTCCTCGCTTACGGTAAGTACTACTTCAACAATTACTTCAAATGGTAAAACACTTGGTGTTCCTTTGCTTTTTTCAAACTCGGCCCCAACTATAACTCTTTCTGGAAATCTTACTACTTCAAGTAATGTAACTACCAATAACCCCTCAATTGCGATGGTTTTAAATGGTAGTAATTTGATTATCGGCGGGAATCTTACTGTATCAGGATCTGTTTCAGGTACAGCGGGAATTATTTTAAATGGTACAGGTACTTGGTCAGGAATTGGAGCCCTTTCCAACAATTTAACAATTAATACTTCGGGAACCATTACTGTTTCCGGTACAGTTTCATATAATACCGGGTTGTTTACTTATACTTCTGGAACAATTGTGGGGGCAAGCACACCTGCTCTTGTTTCATCAACAGGAACTGCTCCTACTGGACAATCTGACTTGCTTACTAGAATTCCTTGGGTGGATATAACCTTAACTAGTGGACCTGCATGGACAATTCCTACTGGTTTAACATTTCGTAATTTCACTATAAATAATACTAACACTACAATTACACTTTCTGGAACCACCACTCTTACGGGAAATGCAAACTTTGCTAATACATCTCTTGTTCCTACTTTAAACGGTGGAACTTTGAATGTTGCGGGTAATCTTAGTAATTCGAGTACTTTAAATGGTAGTGCAACAATTGTAATGAATGGAACAGGTACTTGGTCAGGTTCGGGAGCATTGAAGCCAAATTTAACCATTAACACTTCCGGTACAATAACAGTTTCAGGAACTGTTGGGTATAGCACTGGAACATTTGATTATGTGGCAGGAACAATCGTGGGGGCAAGTACGCCAACCTTGTCTTCGACTAGTACACCACCAGGTGGTCAGTCTGAATTACTAACCGTAATTCCGTGGACTGACATAACACTGGGAAACACTGGTGGAACGTGGAGTATTCCCGCAGGTCTTACTTTTAGAAATATTAGTTTGTCGTCTGTTAACACGACGATTACGTTACTTGGTGATTTAATTGCAACAGGAAACGGAACATTGGGTAACAACGGAGCGATGACACTTAATGGAAATTCTTTCTATGTTGCCGGAAATTTAACATGTAATGGTACAGGTACATCTGGAACTACAACCGTAGTTATGAATGGTACAGGTACGTGGTCTTCATCTGCAACAGGAACATTAAATAACAATCTCACTATAGATACTTCCGGCACCATTACCGTTTCGGGAACTATTAGATACGGTGTCGGTACTTTTTCATATGTATCTGGAACAATCCTTGGAGCAAGTACACCAATTCTCGATTCACTCGGTGGTGCCCCCGGTGGGCAGTCTGACTTACTCACCATGATTCCTTGGATTGATATATCCTTACGCAATACTGCTGGTGCTGCGTGGACTATCCCATCTGGATTGTCATTTAGAAATTTCACCACTACCACCACTATAAACTTAACACTTTCAGGAGATTTAATTGTCACTGGTAATTTAACAATGAGTATGGCAAATGGAGCAACTACTACAATTAACGGGAATAATATGTATGTTGCTGGAAATTTGACACTCACTGGTTCAAGTTCAAGTACTGGAATTATAACTGGAACTACAACTATTATATTGAATGGCACCGGTACATGGAGTCAATCAAGTACATCTTCAGGGGTTGGGGGGTTTAAGTCTAATTTGACTATAGATACATCAGGCACTATTACAATATCTGGAACAGTTTCGTATCGTGCTGGTACCTTTACATATAATGCTGGAACTATTGCTGGGGCAAATACTCCTAATATTTCATATATTGCTGCTGCCACAACAACACTAAATGCTCCTTTTGTTTTTCCGGGCACAATGACATGGGTGGGCAATCAAACATTTAACGGAACAAGTGGTTTTACTATAAACACACTGACATCTACTTCAGCAGGAAGCACTTTTACTTTAGGAGCTGGAAATACTTATACGGTAAATAATGCACTCACAATGACGGGAACTTCTCCGTCCCACATAGTATTTCAGTCTGATTCTACGGGAAATTTTACGTATTTTAATCTTGGTAATAGTGCTACTCAAAATGTGCAGTATGTAAATGCGACTGATATTGATTCATCGGGAGGACAGGCAATCTCTGATTCAAGTGGAATACTCACAAACACAATTAACTGGGGACTTTCACTTTTATATTTCGTAAATGGAGGAGTAAATAATAATTGGTCTTCATCTTCTAACTGGTCCACATCTTCCGGTGGGGCAGGTGGTCATGCACCGCCTGATAATACTGATACTGCAGTTTTTGATGTTAATAGTCCTAATGTTACCATTGATTCACCTGCTGTTGCTCAGGTTGTTATATTTTCATCATACGGTGCACGTACTGCCACTTTCAATTCAACACTAACTGTTTCAGGAAATGTAACGCTTGGTTCAACTATGAGCTTTGCAGGAAGTTCAGCCCTTATTTTAAATAATACTTCAACAATTACGAGTAATGGAAAAACACTTGGAGTCCCACTGACACTGCAGGGAACTTCTCTAACTTATACTTTGAATGGAAATCTAACTGTTTCAGGTTTAGTTACTGCGTCTGGTACATCAAGCCAAAGTATCAATAGTGGTACTCTTATTGCGTCCGGTGGTTTTGATCAGAACACTTCCGCAACTTTAGGGGGAACTACCGTTATACAGCTTGCAGGTGGAATATGGTCAAATACTGGTGGGGGTGTTTTTAATAACACTCTTACACTTGCCGGTAATATCACAGTTTCAGGTACAGTAAAAAAGAGTTCCGGCACAATGACCTATTCTTCTGGCACAATTACCACAACAGGTTCAACATTGAACATTACAGCAAGTATGTCAATTAATACCAGTGGAGTAATATGGAATGATGTATCAGTTTCTTCTGGTACACTTACTAATAATAGTACTACCAGCAGTGGTTTAAATATTTCAGGTGATTTAACTGGTGCTGGGGCACTTACGCAAGGGTCAAATTCAATTTTGACTCTTGGGGGACTTTCAAGTATAACGACATTTACTGCTAGTGGAACAGGAAACACGGTTGTGTATGCAAGTACTGGGGCAGATCAGACTGTGAGAAATGTTACATACTATAACTTAACGATAAATAAATCAGGTTATACAGCTAATCTTTCAGGTACAACTACAATAAATGGTAGTTTAAATATCTCTGCCGGTACACTTGATGTTACGGGCAGTAATTACAGCCTTGTTGTAAAGGGAACTTGGACTAATAACGGAACTTTTAATGCACAATCTGGCACGGTAACTTTTTCTGGAACTGGTGCTCAGACTATCAATAGTGCGAATACCTGGTATGGACTTGCAATAACTGGTGGTAGTAGAACAGTCTCTTTCCAGTCGAGTGTTGCGCAAACAATTTCTGCGGGTGGTTCGCTTACATTAAATGGAACGGCGGGTAATGTTCTAACACTTGCACCGCTCACAGCTGCAACTTCATGGCAGTTGAATGTTGGTGCTGGAGTCACTCAATCAATTCTATATGTTTCTGTTTCATATTCAGATGCATCAGGAGGTGTTCAAATTGCCGGAGACTTAACCTGTGTTGACGGTGGACATAACGTGAATTGGTCATTTGGAGCAGCTGGCTTTTCTATTTCTGGTACTACAAATGTAGGAAATGGTTCTGTTATTCGTGTGGCAATAAATAATACTATCGACAGTAATCAGGCTACTGTTTCCGGAGGGGTATGGACTATAACAAGCGTAACTGCAACTTCTGGTGATATTGTTACTGTGTTTATAAATGGTGTTGCTGATGGTTATGAATCCACTGGTGTTACAAAATATAATGGTACGGGTGATATCACTGGGATGGTTCTTAATAGTAGCACTCTTTCCATAGGAAGTAGTCAAAATAATACAATTACAATTTCAAATCTTTCCTCATATACTTCATCAAATGATGAAGATGTAATGCACTCGGTTTCTGGTGGCTCGTTTTTGGTGCAAGCTGTAAATAATACATACATTAACCCAATACTTTCAATCTTGTCAGGGAATACGCTTACTGTGGGAAACACAGAAGCAGTGACCACGGGCAGAATAAATATTGCAGGTACACTGACATCCGTTGGCAATGCATCGTATACATTAAATTCAGGGTCGGGAACTTTGTTTACCCGAACGGGAACATTTACCCAAGGCACGTCAACAGTGACTCTTTCGGGAAATGGCGATGCAACTATTAATTCTGGAGCAATTACTTTTTATAATTTAACTTCAAGTGGTACTGGAGTGAAAAGTGTCCATGCTTCTAATGCGATTACTTTTGATTCAGGGGGAACACTAACAGTGTCTGGTGGAACATTTGATCCTGTAACAGCATTAGTCGGATCTGGTTCAAATATACTTACAGTGGGTTCTGGAACTATTCGTGTACGAGGATCGACATTTACTGGTTCTTATCCATCTCAATTCTCAACTGTTAATTTAAATACTGGTTCAACAGTAGATTATTATCTAAATGGTACCCAAACAATTTCAAGTGCACTTTCTCCTTACTATAATCTCACCATTTCAAGTGGCGGCACAAAGACCCTTGGTGGGGCAACTGTAGTTGGTAATGTGCTGACAATTTCTGCTGGAACACTTGATACAAGTGTTTCGAATTATGCACTCTCTACCTCAGACATTTCAATTAGTGGGACACTTCTTGGTCGCGGTTCGTTGATTACTGTTGGTGAAAACTGGATCAACAATGGAACATTTACTGCTGGAACATCAGAAGTGAAATTAAACACGGGCAGTACCGCACTCGTCTCCGGAGCCACAGATTTCTATGATCTCACTATTACTCATACTGGCGCAAAGGAGGTTAATTTTTCTACAAGCGATATTGTTTCTGTCTCAAGATATTTTGTGGTCAACGGACACTACAATGGACGGATTAAACTGTATTCTACGAGCGCGGGAACAAAGTGGCATTTTTATCCGACAGGTACCAGTACTGTCCAATATGCTGATGTGAAAGATGGTGGTTGTGAAGTTGGAGCAACAACAGTAAAACCATTCACCTCACTAAATAGTGGCAACAATGAATCTTGCTGGAATTTCTTCTTATTAAAACCATTTACCTATAAAGTTACTAGTGCCAATACCGTTGAGGTGTACGATGCTGGAGCAGGAGGGACGGGGCATGGCGACATGGAGAATCCATACCTTGCAAAAACAATCCAGCTCCCGGGTGACTATACAGAAGTACAACCAATAGCGATAACCATTGATTCTCGGTGGGGTAAATTGTATGTAACAACCACTGATCCAGCTGGTGAAGTAGCAATTATCGATATAACAGATGATGACGTTGCAAATTGGGTATATGATTCATCAATCAATTTATCTATTAGTGGAAACACAAATGTAACGGCAAATGATCTGTTTGTAGATCCAACGGGTACTGTGGTTGTTCTTGAGTCAACAAGTTCTTCTGGGGGTATCTATATGCAAGATACAAGTCTTAATTCTAGCGAGTATGTTCATTCAATAGGGGACTCTTCTGATATTGTCTTCGGTAGATATATGTTTTCTGGAATGTACAATAGTCAGGCAACATCAGGATATATCTATGTGTACAATAATCATGGTTTTGGGAATCACTTGTATGTGTATCCATACTACTCAGATGGGGATACGTTGCGCGTCGATGAAGTACCTTATGGCTTCTCTGGGTACGATAATCCTATGAGGTTGTCTGTGCATAATATTGTCGCCGGAAGTTTGTATCTTTCACTCGCAGCTGCGCCGAATACTGTCTATTTCTTTAGAGCTCACGCAGGGTCGCCCGAGTTACCATATACTGGTGTGTCATGGACAACATCAGGTTCGGTGCAAGTCGGGTCGGGGCCAAATGGGGTAACGATCTTAGATCTCATTACTAGAAGAATTGGAGGCAGTGACTATATGTTTATCGCGGGAGGTGATGGATTGCTCTACAAGATCAGCAACTTCGCAAGCCCATCAATTTCAAATAATAATACGGTTACTAATGGACTAAAAAAACTAACATATGATTCAATTTCTGGAAAAGTTTTTGGTGTTTCTAATGTTGCTTCCGGAATCTATCCATTTAATCCATAAAAATGCGCACGAAATCTATTATGAGAAAAAAAATTACTAGAAATAACAATGCAGGCTTTACCCTAATCGAGCTCATGCTCTACGCTAGTTTGGTAGCATTATTGACCTTGGGGATCGCATCTTTTTGGGATATTACCGTGCAAGCGGGTCTTAAAGATAAATCAATTTCAGCGGTGGAAGAAGAGGGCGGTTTTGCTGCTCAGGTTATTGCTGATAAAATTCAATCAGCTCGAGGAATCTGTTCTCCAGATTCAAGCGGAGAAGATTTGTCTACGTTGACCCTTGATTCTAATTGCGCAGTTCATACTGATGAGTATGTTTTTTTCTCTCTTGATAATGGTAAACTCACTATGTCATTGGGTGGGGATGATATCTATCTTACTGATGCACGCGTTTATATCAGCTCGATACATTTCATAAATACGGGAGGAGTAAGTATTGAGTACTCGTTTACTCTGGAATCAGAAAGCTATTCAGCTGATTCATCGTTTGGGTATTCAAAAACATTTTCTGGGGGAGGTACAATACGTGAATAACATCTGGTAATTACCTATAATGCAAACACAAATATCAAGTAAATATCAAAGGTCAAAGGTCAGACATTCTGGTGGGTATGTAACACTGGTGCTCATGATTATTGTTGGGGCGATGGCTTTTGCGATTGCTCTCTCAGCTATTACCGGCGGGGTCTCGGCTGCAAAAACAGGATTTTCTTTTATGCAGTTATCGCAAGCACGTTCGTATGCGACAGGATGTGTTGAGCAGGCTTTGTATAAAGTACATAATGGAGATATTGTGGTTGGGTCAACTGACACAGGTACGGACACGTTTAGTAATGGAACGTGCTCGTACTTTGCGACGGTTTCGGCATTAGGGGATATGACGGTGAATGCTTCAGGTTTTTCCGTTCGTTCAAAGACGGATATCATTATTGAGGGTACAGTATCTGGAGGAAGAGTAACAATTACGAGTTGGCGCTAGTAAATTGTCAGGATTTTATCCTGTTGATAACTTGTACTTGGTTTATAGGCTTATACAGCTTATAATTACACAGGTAGTTTACTAATTTTTGGATAGTATATATTTTTACATGAATAAACGTATTTTTTGTTTGAATTATAAAAAGAAACAAAGCGGTTTTACCCTCCTTGAACTTCTTTTAGTTGTGGCAGGGATTGCTATCTTGGCAACACTTATTTTCGTTGTGCTTAAACCAGGTGAGACACTAGGTCAATTCCGCGATGCAAAACGTGAATCGGATCTTCATGCACTCATGAGTGCTATGGAGATGTACGCTTTTGATAATAATGGCAATGTGCCCGACAGTGCTTCTACTGGTTGGGATGTTGATGATACTCCTGTTGCTATTTGTACAGGGACGAGCGCGGATCTTCCGACTGAGAATGGTGGCACAGGGGATGATGCGACGACCTGTGATCTTGGTTTTGTTGATTTGCTGACGGGGGCGGAATATCTAACAAAAATACCAACGGACCCTGGCACTGGATCAACTTCTGTTTCTGATGGTGATACTGGATATACAGCCGAAATTGATTCGACTGGGCTGGTTACCCTTACGGCCACTGATTCTAGTGGTGATCCAATCACGGTTATCGGTAAGTTCACTCATCCGTAATCGATTAAGGGCTTTTGGTTCGTCTAAATGCAAGAAACTATAATTGCAGATAAAAAAATAGTACTCTGGCTTCTTGGTCTGATTGGTCTCATCGTGCTCGTCTACTTATTCCTCCCACATCGGGGTCACTTTTCGCGTACAAATGAGGATATTCAAGCAAACAAAGCCTCAAATACTACTCAAAAGACTGCGGGGGTAGTACTTTTTCATCAAGGAGTACTTTCTGGTTCTGATCAGCAAGCATACAATGAGGTTCTCTCTTGGACTACGGTCTCAGTCAGCAATCAACCTTCACTTGTAAAAAACCCCCAATCTATCAAATTACCGGTTGGTTGGACTGCTCGTGAGGACTATATAAGCTCTGTCATCCCGCAAAACCTTCCCAAGAAGGTTTTGAACTCTCGGTCAATCATAATGCGTCCTCCCGAAATGAAATCTTTATCTCGAGAGGATGCCATTTTTACTATTTCGGAGCTATCGGACCCTTATTTTATAGATCGTTGCCATAAAAATCAGGCGAGTGGGGAGATTCTTTGCTATGGCGGGACAAATCCCGACACGAAACATGTCTTTGACCTACTAGTCTCCTTCAAGTAAACCAAAATTAGGCTATTTTACATATAGACTGTCAAACCTCTTTTCCTAAAAAACCCTTATAAAATAAGGGTTTTTTAGATTTGACGATAGGAAAAATTATGGTATAACTATTGACTTTCTGTCTTCAGTATGCTACTATATTGGGGTACCTGAATACATCAGCGTCCACGTTGATATATAAGGGTATTTTTTGTTTTCAGCCCTTAAACGGCCAAAAACAATACAATCCCGATACGATGTTTGGCAGAGCACAACTGCCGCATTATGAAAAAAAACAAATTCGTTTTCTTGCGATCAGTAGTCATGCTCCCGCTCCTAGGCACGACACTCATGGGTACTCCAAGTCTCGCGATACCGTCAGGAATACCAGGAGCAGCATACTTAAATGGTGTTAAAGTCGAAGAGGCTCCAACTCCTGAAGAATTGCTTCGAGCACAGCGTGCGGCTAAAATTGATGCTTTCTTTGCAGAGCGTGATATGCCAATTGCTGGCTATGGGATGAAGTTCGTCGAAGTTGCTGAAGAAAATGGACTCGATCCTTTTCTTCTTCCGGCAATCGTTGCCCGCGAGTCTTCTGGGTATAAGGATCCTTGTAACAAATTTTCTACCAACGGCTTTGGTTGGCATTCATGTAAGGTTGGATTTAAAACAATCGATGAAGCAATTGAAGTAGTGGGTAAAAATTTGGGAGGGAATAATCCAAGTACCGCTCAGCACTATGAAGGTAAGGATACAGTAGGTATTTTAAATGCTTATAACCCTCCTTCAATTGTTGCAAAATATACACCACAGGTACTTCATATTATGAAGACCATCGCAAACCAAAAATTGCTAACAAATGATACTGTTGCTACCAAGCAAAGTGAATCATCTGAAAGTTAATTATTCAATAAAGAAAAACCCCGACATATGTCGGGGTTTTTCTTTATTTGTTTGTAGAGTTAGATCGCTTTTGCTTTTTCGATAACAATACTCTTCTCGCCATTTCGAAGTGATACCTTTCCTGAGACTGCGATACATGCTTCTGGCACAACAACAGCAAAAAGGTCACCAGCGCTGCGAGGGAACATGACCGCTTCAATTGATCCCGTGAGGTCCATGAATTTGACGAATGCCATTCGTTCATTTTTCTTGGTAAGTACAATGCGTACTTCTTCCACCATACCGCCAATCGTGACGGCTGTGCCGTCTCCTATACTTGCTTTTATTTTTTGTACATTTATTTCTTTTGCTGCCAGTTTATCTTTCAATCGATCGAGTGGATGGCCTGACACATAGAGTCCAAGCAATTCTTTTTCCCATGCCAATTTTTCCATTTGAGTCGCGGGTGTAGCAGGAGCTAGTGTTATTGATGATTTTGGAGCGTCTTCCATTCCGCCGAAGAGTGATACCTGCTGTACGTGTCCGCCCTGCGCCACTTCTTTGTTGAAAGCAAGAAGCAGTTCCATGTTTGCAAGCAGTGATCCTCGCTCTCCGAGTTCATCCATTGCTCCGCATTTCACCAGCGCTTCAAATGATTTCTTGTTCAAGTTCTTGTGCGTAATTCGTTCCATGAATTCAACAATAGTATTGAAACGTCCAGACGATTCAGGATTTTTTCGTTCCTTGATAATAGCATTTGCGATATCAGTTCCCATGTTTTTAATGGTGTAAAAGCCGAATCGGATAATGCCATTTTTGCCATCTCGTGGTTCATGCTCAATCACCGTAAATCCTCCATTACTTTCATTGATATCGGGTGGTAATACCGTAATGTTCATGTTCTCGCACTCATGGATTATTTCAGCAATTTTTTCGACATCGCCCGATTCAGCCGTCAGAATAGCTGTCATGTATTCGACAGGGAAGTTTGCTTTCATATAAGCGGTTTGATAGGCGACACGACCATACGACGCAGCGTGCGCTTTGTTGAATCCATAGGCTGCGAATGGTTCGATGAGTTTCCAGAGCTCCATAGCTTTGGCAGGGTGGAGACCGTTTGCGACGAATCCTTTCAGAAGCTTTTCTTTCTGTGCTTCCATTTCTTCTGGAATTTTTTTACCCATCGCTTTGCGGAGTTTATCGGCTTCAAGCCATGAGTAGCCGGCAAGCTTGATTGCGATCATCATCACGTCATCTTGGTAGGTTATAACGCCGTAGGATGCGGATAGGATGTCTTTCATGCGCGGGTCGAGGTATTTTATGTATTCAGCATTTCTCTTTCGTTTAATGTACTCTGGGATCGATTCCATCGGTCCAGGGCGATAGAGTGCCACCATTGCATTGATATCGTGAATGGTTGTTGGGCGAAGCTCCTTCAAGTAGCGGGTCATTCCAGAACCGTTCAGCTGAAACAGTCCTTCGGTTTGTCCAGTCGCGAGCAAGGTGAATGTTTTTGGATCATCGAGCGGGATGCGTTCAAGATCAACATCGATATGTCGTGTTTCTTTTACCAAGCGCACTGCGTCTGCGAGAATTGCCAAGTTTCGAATTCCCAAGAAGTCGAATTTTGGCAAGCCTGCATCTTCAACAGCGTGCATGTCGTACTGGGTGATAATCGCGCCGCCTTTTGGATCAAGCTGTACTGGAGTGTAATCAGAGAGTGGGGTTGGCGCAATAACGACGCCGGCTGCGTGGACTGAAACGTGCCGAACGCACCCTTCCATTTTTTTAGCGAGGTCGATGATTTGTTTTGTTTCAGCTTCAGTTTCGTATGCTTTCTTAAGTTCTGGAACCATTTCCATGGCGTGATCAATCGTCATCGGGAACCCTTGTGATCCCATCGGAATCATTTTTGAAAGACGATCACCGATGGTGTATGGGTAACCCAACGCACGGGCGACGTCGCGAACCGCACCGCGCGCCATCATCGTACCGAAGGTGCCGATCTGCGCCACTTTATCTTCGCCGTATCTTTTTTTGGCGTAGGCAATCATTTCATCGCGACGGTTATCAGCGTAGTCCATATCGATATCGGGAAGTGACGGACGTTCTGGGTTTAGAAAACGTTCGAACGGCAGTTTGTAGACGAGCGGATCTACGTTTGTAATCCCAATCAAGTAGGTAGTGAGCGATCCTGCGACCGATCCTCGGATGTTGGTGAGAATGCCGTTTTCGTGCGCGTAGCGCAAAAGATCTCCCACGACGAGAAAGTAGCCAGGATAACCCTTTTGTTTAATGACACCAAGTTCGTACTCAAGGCGATCGACATACTCTTTCGTTTGCTCGAGACCGCGAACCTTGAAACCCTCATAAGCAAGTTCGCGAAGTTTTTCGTCAGCTGTTTTACCTGATTCAATTTCAAAATGAGGGAAGTACGCTTTACCGAGTTCGAGATCGTACGTTTCGCACAAGTCTGCGACAAGCATGGTGTTGTGAACTGCTTCAGGGATATCAGCAAAATAGCGGAGCGCCGTTTCTTCGTCGATTAAAGAAAAATCATCTTTCGAAAATTCAAATTTTCCCGTGTCTTTACCATCACCTTGAGTGTTGATCTGAAGCAGTGTGTTGTGCGCTTCATGATCATCTTTACATGGATAGTGTGAATCTTGAGTCGCAACAACAGGGATCTTGTGTTTCTTCGCAAGCGCGATGAGCGCTTCGCGAACCTTTTTATCATTTTCAATGGTCGGGTGTGATTGTATTTCGATAAAATAATTTTCTTTGCCAAAAATATCTTGGTATTCAGTGATAAGTTCATCGCACTTTTTCATATTGCCGGAAAGTACCATTTGAGAAAGTTCGCCACCCAAGCAGCCAGAAAGGGCGATGATGCCATCGTGGTGTTGTCGCAGGAGCTCTTTGTCCATGCGCGGCTTGTAGTAGTAGCCTTCGAGGTTTGCAGCTGTAACGAGCCGGATGAGGTTTTTATAGCCCACTTTGTTCTTTGCAAGGAGAATGAGGTGATAGTAGCGTTTACCAGACGTAACGGCTGTTTTGTCTTTCATGGAACCACTCGTCATGTAGGCCTCAACCCCGATTATTGGCTTAATGCCTTTTTTGTTGCAGAGCTTGTAGAACTCAATAGCACCATACATATTGCCGTGATCGGTAAGGGCAATTGCCGACATTCCAGCCTTTTTAGCGATGTCTACCATGTCCTCAAGCTTGGTTAATCCATCAAGCAAGGAATAGTGAGAGTGGGTGTGAAGGTGGACGAATTTAGAGCTCATAGATACACCAGTATACAGTATCGAGTAATAGGGATAAAGTATCGAAACTGGCCTATTTATGGCAGAATTTTTTTGCTACTATAACACCTATGAAGATAGTGATTGGTATTGATGAAGTCGGACGGGGACCCCTGGCAGGACCGGTGTGTGTTTGTGCATTTGAATTACGAATTACGGATGATGAATTAAAAATTGAAAAAGGGCAATTAAAATTAAAAGACTCAAAGAAGCTTTCACAAAAACAGCGTGAAGCATGGATGACAATTATCGAAACATGGCAGAAAGAAGGGAAGTGTGATTTTGCCGTATCATATACAGAGGCGGAAGAAATTGATCGTATCGGTTTATCACAAGCTATAAAAAATACACTGAGCTCTTCCTTGCTAAAACTAGCCGATCCAGAAGTTGATCCGCTTATTCTTCTTGATGGTGGGCTGTATGCACCAGAAATTTTTAAAAATCAAAAAACAATTATTAAGGGCGATGAAAAAGAGCCAGCTATTTCGTTTGCCTCAATTGTTGCCAAGGTTCATCGTGATCAGTTGATGGCTGAATATGCAAAACAGTATCCTGAATATGGTTTCGAATCACATGTTGGCTACGGGACGAAAGCTCACTATGCAGCTATTAAAAAACATGGACTCACACCGCTTCATCGACGGAGCTTTTTAAAGAATCTTGTGAAATAAAAAAAGAAAGCTATTGACTTGTGTACTTATTCATTATATTATGATGGTAAATAACGATTTATTTACATTCTATCGTCAAATCAACGTCTATATAAATAAAGTCACTAATCTCTTAAAAAAAAGAATAAAAAATGAAAAAGAAAGTTTTAAGTATTATCTTAGTACTGCTTTTTGCGGTAATTGGGCGGATTTTTGCTCAAAGTCATGACAGAGGAAGTATTGTTTACTCGGTATATACCGGGACTAGCTTTAGGGCTGGTGGAACATCTCTTGGGACACAACAGATCGGCTTAGGTATAAGCAAGAATGTTGCAAAGGGTGTATTAAATCTTGGTTTGAGTTATACGACCAAGGATGTATATGTTCAAAAATTTGATAGCACCCTTAATGATTTTCCAAAAGTACCGATGAGCTCTGCTCTTGCAAATATCGGTGTAAACATTACCGCTGACAGGTCTGGTTTATTCCAAGGAGTTGCCATTAATGCTCTTGGTGGCGTAGGTTTTACCGAGAGAGACATTTTTCCGGTTATTTTAGGGGCAGGCATTCAAGTAAATACTTGCTACTGGAATAAATTCGGAAGTGACGAAATTGGTCATTTCAAACTTGGTTTGTTTTTTGGAATCGACTATCGTGCAGTTCTTGAATCAGGGAATAAGAGTTTTTCCGGGTTTATGAAAGGCGGGATGAACATCTTCATCTTATGAAGTAAAAGCAGCTAAAAACAAAAAAGGCTTCTGCATGGCAGGAGCCTTTTTCTTTTTTACCTATTCATTTTAAGCCATGTACTAATAGCTTCTTGGTCTCGTTTCTTCCAGAGCGCGCGAGTGAGAATTGTTTCGAGTACTTGGCGTGTGGTACGTTCTGCGCCAGGTGCTGGGTGTTTTTTAAAAAATGATTTTATTTCATCCGCATATTTTTTATCGTTGAATACTGCAGTGCTTTCTACAAGGCGTGAGAGCATATGCCCGCCTTCGCCATAGCGAGAGAGCAGGGTCGGCCACTGTTTCTGTATAAATTTCCATGCGAGCTCTTTACCTTCACGATTTCTAATAACGGAAGCAATGACGGCTGGGGTATCTTGTGAGCGAACACTTTTTGAAAGGGAAAAAGCAAGTGTCTTGGCAAGGAGTGATTTCTGACGGAATCCACCGAGCGACATCAGGATGCGGCTCTTTTCTTCGTGGAGTGTCTCTTTGTGGTACATTTTTTGGAGTACGGTATATTCTTTTATTCCACCATAGCGAGCGACGATGCTGTATACAATACCGCGAAGATCTGGTGAAACATTTTCTTTATTTTTCTTGATTGAAATAAAGAGTTTCTTTGCATGAGCGATTGTTTTTTCATGTCCATATTTACCGAGAGCGGCGAGCACCAAGCTTCGCAAGAGCGCAGCAGCATGTTCCTCGCCAAAATTCTTTTCCCAACCTAAATCAGCACCGATCGGGGCAAGTATTTTTTGCGCCATCGCATCAAATAATTTTCGGTCCTGAGTATTTTCAAGCAGGGCATACATACCGCCGAGTGCTGCAATAATCTCAGTCCATACTGTATACTCCGTTTCGTTTTTGTAACTTTCAAGCATACGCAACACTCGAGTACTTGAAAGTTCTCCCGCTTCTGCGAGTGCCGCTAAGTCACGAATAACACCAAGACGATCAGCCGTCGATAATTCTTTCGTAGTGATCGGTTCACGCAATCGCAAGAGCATTTCTTCGCTGTATGCAATGCGAGCCATTGTTGTCTCATCCTTATTGAATTTATACCACGCATCCTTATCCAGTTTTATTTTTTCAGTTTTTCGGGTGAGCACGATTTTTGTTTCGTCTGTGCTGCCTTTTATTGAGAGTGGTGTAGGCCAGAGTGTTGTATCTTTAATGCTTTTCTTTGAGAGCGGACTAATAAAGAAGCGTGATTGCTGAAGAGAATATTCAGCTCCGTTTTCACTTACCTTCACCAACGGATAACCAGATTTTCCAGTCCAAACCTTCATCATTTTTTCCACCGGTTTTTTACTGACCTGTTCAAATGCCTTCCAGAGATCAATCGTGGAAGCGTTGGCATAGCTGTGTTTTTTGAGATAGTAGCGTAGTCCGTCGCGGAAATCTTTTTCACCTAAGTATGCTGCGAGCATGCGAATAACTGCAGCGCCTTTTGAGTAGGAGACCGCATCGAATATTTCACCGATTTCATCAGGATGGTTTACTTCAATTTCAATGGGGTGCGTATTGCCGAGTGCGTCGAGTTCAAGTGCTTCACCTAAGGATGGGTGACTTGATGCCACAAACTGGTCCCAAATGTGCCACTCGGGGAAAAGATGATCAGTTGCTAAGTACTCAATATATGAAGCGAAACCTTCATTGAGCCAGAGGTGGGTCCACCATTCCATGGTGACTAAGTTTCCAAACCACTGGTGGGCGATTTCATGAGCGATAACAAGCGCCACAAATTGTTTTGTTATTGTTGAAGAATTTTTTTCATCAATCAAAATAAACCGTTCACGGTAGGTGATGGCGCCCCAGTTTTCCATCGCCGCTGAAGTGAAGTCCGGGATAGCGATCATATCGAGCGTGTTTAACGGATAGGGGATATCGAAATATGTATTGTAGAAATCAAGACAACGTACTGCACAATCGAGTGCAAACTCTGCTTGGTGTTTTTTGCCGGGGGTTGCCAAAATACGCACAAGTATGCCATCTTTTGTCTTTTTCTCGACTGATTCAAAATCGCCGACGATAAAAGCGAGGAGGTAGGTCGACATCTTTGGGCTTGGAGCGAAGCGGACAATTTTAAAACCGGCTTCGTGTTCATCTATCGCAGTTGGTAGAGTGTTTGAAATAGCAGTGAGATTTTCTGGCACGACAAGATTTACTTCAAAGATTGCTTTGTGAGCTGGTTCATCAAAACAGGGGAATGCACGGCGAGCATCGGTTGCTTCAAATTGTGTCGTCGCCATATGATGTTCTTTTCCTCCATGGGTGTAGCTACTTTTGTAGAAGCCGCGCATTTTGTCGTTCAAGATTCCGCGAAACACTAAACGCAGTTGGCCGCTTCCTTTGGCAAGGGCAGAAGGAAATCGTAGCGTCGCTGTTTCTGTTTTAGTATCGTAGGAAATTTTCTGGGCAAATGTTTTGACGCCATCTTTGATGAATTCAGCAATCTCGATATCGATTTCTTTCGAATGGAGTGTTATTTCTTTTGCTGGCTGCGCAAGAGTGAGTGTAATTATTTCTTCTCCAGTGAAAACGAACGCATCAAGATCAGGTTTGATGGTAAGGAGATAGTGTTCTGGGCGAATATGTGGCGAGAGACGAATTGATTTCTTTGTTTTCATGAGGAGAGTATAACGAAATAAGTACCAAAAACAAAGTAGCTTATTTCTAAAAAATAGAGCTAAAAAGTCGTTTCGTCGATTTATTCAAATCCCATTGCTTTCGCAATTCGTTCAAGGGCGACAACGAAAGCACCCGCACGGAGGTTTGTTTGCAGATCACGAGCTTTTTCGTAGACCGTAATAGCTTGGAAACGCATGAGATGTTCGAGTTTTTCAAAAACAACGCTTTCGCTCCAGTGTTCACTTTTCATATTCTGTTCCCATTCAAATGTTGAGACGGTAACACCTCCTGCGTTTGCCAAAATATCCGGCACCACAGGAATACCGCGTTCAAACAAAATAGTATCTGCTTCAGGGGTTGTCGGTCCGTTGGCTAGTTCAAAGACCACTTTCGCTTTGATGTTTTCGGCATTTTCCGCTGTAATTTGATTTTCAAGGGCGGCAGGAATGAGGACATCGCATTCAAGTTCGAGCAGTTCCGTGCTCGTGATTTCTTCTGATCCTGGAAAGCCAATCACTGTGCCGTTTTTCTTTTTAAATTTTTCGAGCGCTTCGATATCGATTCCGTCTTTTTTATAAATTGCGCCACGTGAATCAGATGTCGCTATAACCGTATGAAGATTTTTACTCCAAATATGCGCTGCGTGTCCGCCGACATTACCGAATCCTTGAACAACTACCGTGCAGTTTCCTGGAAGCTGCATCTTTTCTCGTAGTGCATTGAATACGTAAAAACCACCTTGTGCTGTTGCAGTATCACGTCCTTCTGAGCCGCCATTTGCCAATGGTTTGCCAGTAATGACTGCACCACGTGTGTCGCCAGTGATCTGTGCGTACTCATCTGCCATCCACGCCATCATTTCAGGGGTGGTGTTTACATCTGGCGCGGGGACATCTTTTTCTGGACCAACGACATCAGAGAGCATGCGGATAAAGGTGCGAGATAAGCGTTCAAGTTCGCTTTTTGAAAGTTTTTTCGGATCGACAGTGATACCACCCTTACCACCACCCATTGGGATATCGGTGACAGCGCATTTAAGCGCCATCCAAAATGCCAGTGCTTTCACTTCGTTTACATCAGTATCTTGGTGGAAGCGGATCCCTCCTTTATAGGGTCCGCGAGCATTGTTGTATTGAATACGATAACCCTCGAGTATTTGCAGCGTGCCGTCATCCATAACGAGCGGAACAGCGAGCAATATCTCGCGATTTGGCTGGCTCATTAAATCGAGAAACTCTTGCGGGAACGGTCGCAGACTGTTGGCGCGTTCAAGTTGTGTCATCGCATTTTCAAACGGGTTTGCTGGAAGATTTTTTGGATTGT
>JAHFNJ010000010.1 GCA_023267375.1 Candidatus Nomurabacteria bacterium
TTCCATCACCATTTGGATCTGCGCATCGTTGAATTCCTAAAATAACAGTGGAGGTAGGACCACTTCCGAAAGCATTCAATACTTTATATCCATACAACGTTGCTCCAGGCGCGACACCACGAATCGAAACCGGGGTTGTTTTCCCAGTAGGAATAAATGTATCGTTCCCTGCGACAGTAGATGCGACGTGTGTCCCATGCCCTTGATCATCAAAGGGGTCTGCATCATTATTTATAAAATCCCAGCCTCCTCGAACTTTACACGTGGAGCCAAAACATCCACCAAGTGATGGATGGGTATAATCAATACCCGTATCAATTACTCCTACTTTTATTCCAGAACCATCAAGGGTTACGCCATTTTGTGAAGTGTATTGCCATACTTGATCCGCATTTATTTGTGGGACAGACTCAGTCAACGTTGCATGCATCATATAGTTTGGTGTGACACTTTCAACACCAGGAAGTGTCGAAAAAGTACTGATCGCCTCATCTACTGGAATATCCATAACAGCAAAGCCGTTCAACGCATCCGTATATTCGGTTGCTCGTGCAATCCCCTTATCTTTTTTATGAGCTTTAAAATCAAGCTGTTTATTATATTTTTTTGAAAGCTCTTTATTGATTGCAATAATCGCCTTGGAATGTTCATTTTTTAGAGCCGATCGCTGCACTTGTGCATCTTTGTCTGCCTGTACACGACCCTTGCCTTTCTTTAGTGAATCACCAACAACACTAAAAGCAGACGGTGCGGTAAACTTTATAATAACCCCATTTGCAGCAGCATCATCTTCTTGAGGATCGTCAACTACCACTCGAGAACCACCGGCACCAATAGTTGGAAGTTCTGAAGCAGGAATCGGGTCTCCGAACTCTGCGCCAGTTGAATCGACAAGTCGTTGTGGTTTCAAAAAAGCATTTTGGGATGAATTAGAATTTATATTTGCAGGCGAAGCGACGAGGTTTTGCCAAAGATTTTTTAATGTACCACCACCCGCAAAAACAGCGAGAAGTATAACAACAATGACTGCGCCTCCTAAAAAAACTGCATGTGATTTCTTCATGAAAAATAGTTTGTATTAACAATAATGAATAGTACCTATAGTATAGAACTATATAGGTAATTCAGCACGAAACGCGTGTGGAAAACAAAAAGTCTTCCGGTTGTAACCGAAAGACTTTTTGTTTCTAATTTATTGGCAAATATCTAGAATGCCCCTAATCCTTTTGGGGTACCCAACCCTGTTGGGCCATCAAAACCAGTAACTCCACTACATAAATATGTAGGATTACAAACCCCATTCGAGCCAGAAACAATATCACGTAGAGTAGAAAGAGAATATTTTGTGTATGGAAGCGATGCTGCTTGCACAGTAGTCGGAACATCCGCCGCAAGTGCATACACTCCTGCAATAATCGGCGCAGCTAAACTTGTGCCGCCCACCTTAAACCATCCGGTCTGACCACTATACTTAACACTATTATAAACAGCGGCGCCTGTTGCAGGATCTGCAACCGCAGAAACATCAGCAACAGTACGGTTTATACAACCAGTATCATGTTGCCATGATGGCTTAACTTCATAAGCACTGCACCCACTTCCCGCCCCACTCCAAGCAACCTCATTCACTTGTGAACTATTTTTTATAGTAAGCGTCGTACCACCAACAGAAGTCACATACGGAGAAGCTGCTGGGTACTGCACGCCGTACCCACTGTCTCCAGAAGACGCGACTATGGCAATACCAGGATGATTGAAGTGTGAATTAAAAGTAGACTGCGTCGAAAATTCTCCAGCACCCCATGAATTTGAAATGACTGTTGCACCGGAAGCTACTGCTTGATCCACAGCCTCAGCAAGCGCGTTGAATCCATTATCATCAGCTTCAACTAAGAGAATGCTGCAGTTTTGACACATCGCATGAGCGACCTCAACATCCATAGCTATTTCAAGTGCCCAACCAGCGTTTGCTATTGGATATGCAGTTCCGCCACGCTGATCAATTTTTGAGAAACAAGGAAAAGCTGAAGCGGCAACTGGCCCAGAACAGACTGGGAGTATAGGGAGATTAAATTGCTTACTATAGGTCGTTAGATCGGAAGCAATTGTTGGATGATCATAGGCGTCCACAATTGCGATGATTTGTTTTTTTGAAGTAGTTATTGTAGCTGTATATGCCGTATGAAGATCTTGCGGGGAAAGACCATTTGGTTTTGTTGATTTTACCGGCGCGCCATTCTTATCCGCAACCACACGCGCATGACAACGTGCGCCATCGTGCTCCTGTTGCCCACCACCCGGACAGACAGGCTTGTGACTTTCCGCCACAGATTGACCGAATGTGTTGTCAGCGGAAACAGAAACAACCCCTACTGAAAGAGTGCTGAAAATAATAGCTAGTGATAAAAACCCTCCAAGAATGTTTTTATATATATTCATATGCGCCGAATTATACTCTTTTTAATGATAAATGTCAATAGTACACAAAACCCCATTATTCATGGGGTTTTGTGTTTTTTCCCTATTTAGACAACCACTACTTTGTTACGGTCTTCGAAACAGTTGTACTTAGGTTTGCGGTCGAGATCGCTGTTGCTGATAAGACATGGTTACCAACTGAGAGATTTTTAACATTCACCGTATAGGAACATGTTGTGACAGCTGTACATGTTTGCTTAAGGACAGTATCGACATAGAGCTTAATTGATGAGATTCCCTGTGCACTTGTCGCAGTTGCAGTAAACTTCACGTTTCCATTTGCTGGAACAGTTGATGAAGTCGGGGATGTAATAGTTACTGTTGGTGAAGATGGTGCGGCGTTGACGACATTCACCGTAACCGTACTGGTACTTGCATTGTTAGATGGATCATATGCTTTTGCAGATATTGTGTGTGATCCATTTGCAACTGCCGTAGAATTCCAAGTAGTACTATATGGGGCTGTTGTATCAGTTGCAATTAGGGTTGTCGTATCACGATAGAATTCAACCTTGGAAACGACGCCACTGTTATCAGAGGCATTTGCAGATACAGCGACTGAGCCTGAGACAGTTGCATTGTTTGCGGGTGCGGTTAGAGAAACTGTTGGATTGGCTGTATCAGGGACAGCATTTGAAACTGTTACGGTAATCTGACTCGATGTTGCAGAATTACCAGAAACATCAAAAGCTTTTGCGGTCAGTGAGTACGAACCATTTACTACTTGAGTCGTATCCCAGGTATACATATATGGGGAATTTGTTGAGGCGCCCAATAAGTTTGAGCCTTGGTAGAATTCAACCTTGGAAACAACCCCACTATCATCAGAGGCATTCGCGGATACTGTAACTGAACCTGAGACAGTTGCATTGTTTGCAGGCTGTGTTAAGTACACGGATGGAGGAGTTGTGTCTTTAGGTACAGTTCCTCCATCGTACGCAACACCAAATGGTAGTCCGAAATTATATTCAACAGTTGCACCAGTACTATCAATTCCGTTTATCTTAAATGCATACACTTTACCAGCAGTAGTGACTGGTATAGTTCCTGAATATTCACCACCCGAATTGGTGAGTGAAATATTTTGCCACATACCACCATCAATTGAAACTTGAGCAGTTATCGATGACATTGTTTCTGTAATTTCTCCATTTAGATAACTGGTCCATGTAGAAACTGGCTCAATAATAAATTTAAGAACATTTGTTTGAGATGGGTCAATTACTTCCTGTGGCATGTTTTTAGACCAAAACTGTATGCGTTTCAAAGCAGGAGGTGTTTTTGTTCTTGCCGTATCAAGCACTCCGTAACTGTTTTTGAGAGGACCAACGAAATGAGAATTTGTAGTCAGTGGAAAAATCTTACCAGCGATGGAATACTGGCCGCTCAACGCAAAATCATATACTGATAATTCTGGGTCTGTGCCTTTTACTAATTCAATGAAAGACTCCGCAGGATTGAAAGTAGACACGAGAGTTCCTGTTTTTACGATTTGATTATTACGGTTGAATGTATAATTTGCAGATGAATTCGGGAAGGTGTTCCAATAAGCCACTGTACCATCAGAAAATCGTAGCGGGCCCGTACGTGCTTGATTAGGATAATATTCAAGAGCTCCAAATCCCCAACGAGTAGCATCGAAGACTGGCCCAAGTCCAAATGTCATTGGTCGAGATGGAGGAATTACATCAAATCCATAATATGACCACTCTTTGGCAGGATTAATATCTCCAATAGTAGTGTTGTATAGAGGAAGGTTTTGTGTGTATGTCATGTTTGTCCCAGCATGATAATAGAATGGTGGTGTAGCAACGTACGGGTTACTGTTCTTATCATCATTGCTATATGCATATATCAAACCCCATACATTTCCTTGATGATCAACCGTCGCTGGTGAATCAGCGAAGTTTTGATAGTTGTAAAACTCCAAGGTAAACTCAGGGGCTGTATATATTGGGTTACCAGAAGACACCATAGGGGTTTGGAATCCATACAACCACATATTATTTGGTGCTTCGAATGATTTTCTATGTACTTGCAGTGGCATCCCAACATGAAACACTATCTGGTATAGATTACTGAGATGATTAACTAGTTTTTGTTTTACTATCTGGGTCGCAGTATTTGAAAGAGTATAACTTTTATCCACACCAGAGAGTGTATATGTGGCCATGCCTATACCATCTAACTTAGCCAATCCTGCAGAGAAGATAGTACTTGTTGGAACCGTATTTGTTTTTACAACGAGCGATGGAGTTGTGTTCCCAGAACTAACCATGAATGAAGTGCCGAATCCTCGATGGGTAAACATATAACTTGCCTCGCCATAATACTGAGAACCATCAGCCCATGTCGGTGTCATTGTTATAGAATTTATTGCATCAGATACTTTTGTTGAAAGCGTGAGACCAGAATCTGGAATTGTTACCGAATTATGAAGCACATAGACATCATTCTTAAATACGGCATCAAAATCCCATGGCCCAGCTTTTGTTACAAGTAGTTTTGTAGATGGAGGAAATGTATTTATTGTACTTTGAGCTCCAGTGTCCAGATCAGTAACAATTACCAAGTAAGGGGCTTCGCCTACACCATAATCTAATACTACTTGATACCCACGGAAGAAGCTCATTGGTATTGAAGTGTTCTGAGTTGCGTTCGTGATTGAAAGCGAACCAGAATACTGACCGGTATTGCCTATAATTACCGGAGAAGTGACCGTCACCACGACTGTCTTTGATTCACCTGGGGCAAAAGTTATTGTTTCTGAAGTTTGCCCATCAATTTTAGAAACATACCCAGGGTTAACTCCGCCATTTTTACAACAATCAGGAGTTACTGTTACAGTCACAGGAGCATCACTCATTGAATTTGTAAGCACCATTGTTTTTGTGAAAGAAGCAGGTTGCCCTGGACTAATTGTGCCAAAATCAATACTTGCAACATTTGATTTTACTTTTCCGGCAATATTGATACTTACCCCAAACGTCGCTGGGTTTGTAGGAGTAGTAATATTTACAGTTCCTTGAACCAAACTTGGAGTTAGGGCAAGGGTGTGGTCAATACTTGCTTCTATTGTTATTGTTTTCTTTTCACCTGGAGCAAAAGAGAGTTGTGTAATCGGATTTCCATTATTTTTTAATACAACAGATACCCCGGCTGGTGTTCCAATTTTTGAATATGAAACCTGAGACACGTACGCTTGTGAAGTATTGTTAGTGACAGATATTAGTTTGGTGAGTACTGCATTTTTTGAAGTAACAGGGTCATCTATTTTTGCAGGAAGTCCTTCAACAAAGAAGGAGTTTGATGGATACCCAAGTGTTGCAAATATCTTAGGGACACTCACCATACCCGAGCCTTGTGCATATTTAGGCTGTACAAGGTCTGTTGCATTGCTCATCAGAGCATCTTTAACTTCACTTGGAGTTAGGTATGGGAATGCTTCGCGAACAATAGCTGCAACACCTGCGATATGCGGAGTTGCCATAGAGGTACCGGAAATCATGAAATGACTTCCTTGCCCACATGCAGTAAATGTAGGAAACGAACTGAAGAGAGGAAAGGCTGCACAAATTTTTACCCCTGGTGCAGTAATATCAGGTTTTTGCAGTGTTTGAACAACTCCATCTTTATCCGTCCAAGTAACAGGTCCTCGTGAAGAAAAGTTTGCAATCGGCGAACTACAGGTACCATCTGCTAGTTGAGATGTTTTACATCCTGCAGCAACAGTTAGTGCTTTACGTGCCGTACCCGGACTACCAATAGTGTTTTGATTAGGACCAGCATTCCCTGCAGCAATCGCAAAAAAAACTCCTAAATCTGTAGCATTATCGATAGCTTGAGATGTTGCATCATCTGGATTACCTGGGCCGCCAAGACTCATTGAACAAACATCAAGATGATCTACAGGGTTCCCATTTCCATCAGGATCTGCACAACGTTCAATACCTAAAATTACGTTACTAGTAAAACCTCCTCCCCCAGCATCCAAAACTTTATATGAATAAATCTTTGCGCCTGGAGCGACACCAGGAAGCGGTTGCGTGGTTTTACCATCCATAGAGGTAAGAGTTCCATTCCCTGCTATCGTTGATGAAACGTGAGTGCCATGAAAATGATCATCCATTGGATCAGCGTCATTATTCACGTAATCCCACCCGCCGACAACCTTACAATTTGAACCAAAACATCTACCTAAGTCAGGATGGGTGTAGTCTATCCCCGTATCAATAACTCCAACTCGCATACCAGAACCATCAAGTGGCAACGTCCCATTCCCAACATAATGAGTCCATGCATCATCTGCCCCAATTTGATGAACAGACTCAAACAAATCTGTTTTAACAACGGTATTTTCTGAAATACTTGCTACCTCGGGGAGGTTTGCGAGTTTTGATTTTATATTTTCAAATGTATCATCTTTAATGACTATCGCATTTAAAGCAAGGTCATGTTCTTCAATACGAAGAAATCCTTTCTTCTTTCCCTTACCCGCAGTAAATGTTTTCCCTAAAGCCTTCTCTGCTTTATTTTTAAAAGTAGAATGGAGTGTAGCTATTTCCTGTTTTCGTTTTGCAATTTCTGGAGTGTTAGCATTTGCCTTTGGATTATTTTTGAAATTTTTCGAGAGCGGGTCTCCTTTAAGAACAACGATTGCCCCACGCGAATCAGTATCCAACTGGTCATCTATAATAAATGCATCGTATTTTGGAGACATGGCTACATTATTCGATTTGAATAATGTTTTTCCACCAATAATAATATGTGGTTCGCCTGGAGCAAAAGATACCCCCATTTTATCGAAAGCGGAAACAGCAGCAGCCTCTTGGTTATTTTTATTCTTGTTAAAAATACCTGCAATTCCTGCAATAACGATAATCAAAACGACTACAAAGACCACTTTCAATTTGTTATTTTTCATACAATACAAACAGCTACTAAATTAATAAATATATAACGAAACTCCTTTTATTATATATGGCTTAGATTATGATAGCCAGATACTTATGTGAATAAAAAAAACACCCCCTACTCGAGGGGGTGTTTTTCACTCTATCATGAACTACTTTGTTACGATCTTTGAAACAATTGTTTGCAACCCAGATTTATTTGTCGCTGTCACTGATAACGTATGAGAGCCAGCCGAGACTCCCTTCATGCTCCATGTATAGCTACATGTCGTCACGTTAGAACAAGTCTGCTTGAGGGCATTATCAATTGAAAGTGTAATCGAAATGATACTTGAAGAATCTGATGCAGTAGCAGTGAATTTAACACTGCCACCCTTAGGAAGGGCTGTGGATGTTGGGCTAGTAATGTTAGTTGTTGGATATGCCTGAGTGGTATTAGCAACAGCCACCGATACAACACTAGAAGTACTTGAGTTACCAGCCACGTCAAAAGCTTTCACGGTCAAACTATATGTACCATTTGGGAAACTTCCATTTTTAGTATCCCAGACAATACTATATGGGGCTGTTGTATCAGTTCCAAGTAATTTTGCGCCTGCATAAAACTCGACAGTAGTAATACCACTTCCACCAACATTATCAATAGCATTAGCAGTTACTGTAACCGCTGCCCCAGAAACCGTAGCTCCATTCGTTGGAGCAGTCAAGGAAACAGTTGGAGGAATTGTGTCAGGAGGAGTTCCCCCAGTTATAACTGTCCCCTTTGGTACCTGGAATTGATACGACAACGTATTCCCTGCTCCATCAATGGCTTCAATCTTAAACCCATAAAGTGAGGTCGTTGTATTAGTAACAACAGTTGTAGTCGATATACCACTTGCTGTATTTATGGAAAGTGGAATCCATGTTACCCCTCCATCGATGCTTTGAGATGCTTTGACTGACACAACGCTATCTGTGCCATATATAAAATCTGTATAACAACCTTCTGCTGTTGTTCCTGTTATTTTAGGATTCGGATTGATTTCAAATGAAATCAAGTTTGTAGTCGTTGGATCAATAACCGACTGCCATAACCCACCAGAGATGAGGTTTAATTTTGCTATATATGGAGGATTTTCATCAACTGGATTAGTTTGGTACGACGCTTTGCTTACAATTGGGAATGTTACTGTAGTTTTAGATTCTGTAGGAATGGAATTTATTGTTGTTGTTTTTATTGCAGTAAATTCGTAGGTGCCTGGTGTGATCGGATCAGTTGGGAAACGGTAATTCATATAATTACTCGTCCAATCAGTAGTTTCATTTATCTTACCTTGATCAACAACTTGTCCATTGAGCTTTAATGAATACGAGACTGGAAGCTCAGCAAGATTGATAGCACTCCCACTGTTTCCATTATAGAGCCATTCATATGATAGGCCTCCAAAGGAATGGAATGGAGAGGAAGATCCATAGCTTGAGTAGTACCCTCCAGCACCACGTGCCTTCCCTATATAGCATGAATTGATCCAGTCACGATTGTCTGCATAATTCACAAATTTTCCAGAATCCACAATCGGACCTTCGCCAACATAGAGAGTGTTGTTAGGAGGAAGGTCCAACTTCCAATTAGCATATTTATTAGCAAATAACCCATCAATATTTCGGTACACGTTGCCTTGTTTCCAAGCATAGGCCACAGTTTTTCCTAAATACAAATCAACAGTTTGATATATTGGATTTATATAGTCCCAGCCACCCCCTGGATCAGTTCCTAGACCAAAATAGACAGACGGATAAATATCGTGTGTACTCGTCGGAGGGGTAACTTGTGTATTTGCATAAGAATAGACTGCAATAGGCGCACTAGTCATTGTTACTGGAATAAAGAGATCTTTATGCGGAGCTGGTACCGAACATGCTGCGACTCTCCCATCAGCCGTTGGGCAAATTGCCGGATACAGATACACTGTTTTCCCATAATTTTTGTTTGTAGTTGTATATAAGTTTCGGACACCAAAATCAGTTATCGTATTCCCAAAAATATAATCATGTGAAAGACCATCTTCAATCTGATACATAAAAGTAGACAACCAACGCCCCGTCGGGTTTCCTGATGTACCAGTTATTTGCATCTTAACATTACTATCAAATGCATTAATCCAAAAAGTAGGATTTATAATTTCAGCTCCATTTACGGCCCCTCCAATTGTGACATAGGAAGTATTTGGAACTACTGCAGAAATATCTGCAAGTGTCAGTAAATATCCTCCGACACCAATAGTACCATCGGGATTTGTTGGATTCATCCTTACTTTATATATGGCATCAGTATAGGTAAGATTCACAGAAGATGTCACCCCTCGCTGTATAATAAATTTAGCATTGGTAAAACCTGGCCAAGATGGGAAAACAAGGAAATTGTACGGGCCAGGAATAGTTGTGTACATTTTTTGTGTCGTATTTGATGTTGGGCAATAGTACTGAAGCAGTGCTTCATTTTTTGTATAGATATTCATACAACCACCAGCCAAATCTCCATAGGTCATTGTGACGACGTACCCTTTAAAGAAGCTAAAAGGAATAACCACCGTTTCAAGTGGAGATGCAAGTGTGAAACTCCCTGTATACCAGCCATCAGGAACAATTGAATTATCTGCCGTAATTGAAAATGTTATTGGAAGGGTCGCACCTTTTGGTAGAACAAGGGTCGCAACCGATGGAGTAATAGTAACTCCAGGTATAGATGTTGATGAAACAACGTAAGAGGTGGCGGTATCTGTGAGTGTATTCCTAAAATTAATTATTTTTTGAGTACTCCAGGTAGGTAGATCTTTATTGTCTCCAGGAAGTTCCACTGATGCAACGTCTGAAATCAATCGATTCTGAATATTAATTCTCATACCAAAAACAATATTCCCTGAACTTGAGGAGAGTGTTACCACACCATTTACAGATTGTGGGGAAGAAACAACTGAGTGATTTATTGTTGTTGTAATTACAAGATTCGCAGTGCCTCCAACTGGAATTGTAAGTGAACTTGGACTAAAGGTAACTTTTATTCCTGGATCTAAAATGCTTGTTGATGGTGTGAAAGTAATACTGGTCGTAGAAACGTTTTTAATGGAAATATTTTTTACAAAAGACTGTGAAAGTGTCGTAACTGTATCACTAACAACCAAAGGAACATCACCACTGACTTCGACGAGGCTTTGTGGAATTCCTGAAAGTTTTAGTGCACCCAGCGCATCAACAAAACCAGCACCTTGGACATCAGCACTGATTCCAGAATATGCGGTACTTGTTTTTTTTAAAAGATCTTTTACATCAGCAGGGGTAAGTTCCGGATGAGCCTGTCTCAAAAGAGCAACAATACCTGCCATGTGTGGAGTAGCCATGGATGTTCCGTCAATACTTGCATACTTACTTGTACCATTTGTTGAGGTGCCACAGATTGACCATCCCGCATCTGCTGCGGTTGGTGTAAAGGCAGAGCAAATGCGCACCCCTGGAGCTGCGATGTCTGGCTTTTTTAAATCAACATTATTCCAAATGACCGGCCCTCGAGATGAGAAAGTAGCAATGGGGCTTGAAGTACAGTAGTTACCAGTGTAGCCCGTCTTACAAGCGGCAGCAACAGTAATTGCTGTTCGTGCTGTTCCTGGAGACCCTATAGTTTGTGCACTTGGCCCTGAATTACCTCCTGCAATAGTAAATGTTACTCCATTTGCACTAGCAGCATCTACCGCTAATGAAGTAGTATCGTCAGGATTCCCTGGTCCTCCTAAACTCAGAGTACATACATCAAGACGATCAGTAACAATTCCATCTTGATTCGGATCAGCGCAGCGTTGGATTGCGGAGATTATTGCTGAAGTCCAACCAGAACCGCCTGCATCGAGAACTTTATAGGCATAGATGGTCGCCCCCGGAGCAGTACCCCGAATTGTTACAGGGGTTGTCTGACCACTCGGAATGAAAGTATCATACCCAGCTACAGTACCAGCCACGTGTGTGCCATGACCCATATCATCCATCGGATCTTTATCATTATTTACAAAATCATACCCATCAGCAACCTTGCAACCAGAACCAAAACATTTCCCTAGAGAGGGGTGAGTATAATCTACTCCTGTATCAATAACCCCAATTCGCATACCTTTCCCATCAAGAACAAGACCATTTTTGTCTGTGTACTGCCATACTTGGTTTGCCTTTGTTTGTGGAACTGAATCAATTAAAGTCATGTGAACAGAAGTATTTGGAACAACAGTTACCCCCTTAATCTGACTCAATTTCTTGATCGTATCTTGTACTGGGACATCAAAAAGAGCATACCCATTCATCGCTTCTGTATATTCAATTGCGCGAATTTTACCTTTTGCTTGGCCATGGAGAGGGCCAGAAAAGACAAGGGTTGACTTGAGAGCTTGTTCTGCTTTCGTTTTAATATCGGCGTGCGCTTTTTTTATTTCTGCACGACGAGTAGCAGCAACAGTATTTGCCTCCACATTTGATTTACCAGCCTTCACTGCTTTTCCGCGAACTTCCAGAACAGGATTATTATCGATAATGAGCAGCACACCATCTGCATCAGCAGAGGATCTTCGGAGGTCGTCTACATAGAGAGAATCCCCTGTCACGGTAATTTTCTCTCGAGCAACCTTCGTCTTACCAAATACTGCTCCTGTTGTATCAACTAAATCACGTTCAGCACCCTCCGCATTAAAAGGAACAAGCTCTCCAGATGCATTCTGATTTCCCACTGCAGCACTTAGTCCCAAGAAACCTCTAAACTTAGTACTAGAGAGTGTAAGGATTATGAGAGAAAGAATGATGATCGCACTGATAATAGAAAACGTTTTTTGTTTTTTACTCATATTTAAAAATATTCTGAATAAGCCCACTAGATTGATAAATAATACTGTTGTATATTATTATATAAAATAAAAACACAGAAAGATACTAATCTTAGCCATAAATATTGGGTATGATTAAAAAACACTTCCATGTCCTGGAAGTGTTTTTTAATTCTTTAATTTATTTTGTATTACCAAGCGAAGTGGGCGAATGCTTTGTTTGATTCTGCCATCTTGTGAGTATCTTCTTTCTTCTTGATCGCAGCGCCTTCATTCTTTGAAGCAGCTATCAATTCATCGGCAAGCTTGATGTGCATTGGCTTACCTTTGCCAGCGCGAGCAGCGAGGAGGATCCAGCGCATTGCGAGTGCAAGTCGGCGTTCAGGGCGAACTTCACGAGGAACCTGGTAGTTTGCACCACCGATACGGCGTGAACGCACTTCAACGAGCGGACTTGCATTCTTCATTGCTAAGTCGAAAATTTCAAGCGGGTTTGGGTTTTCAGTCTTTTCCTTAATGAGTTCGAAAGCACTGTAGACTACCTTACGAGCAGTTTCTTTCTTTCCTGAACCCATGACATTGTTAATAAACTTCCCCACTTTTGGTGAGTTGTATTTAATGTCAGGCTTTGGGATATTTCGGTTGTTTACTTTTCTTCGCATAATTTAAAATTGAGATTACTTAGGCTTTCTTTTCCTTTGGACGCTTCGCACCGTAGCGAGAACGACTCTGCATTCGCTTATCAACACCAGTAGCATCGAGCACGCCGCGAACGATGTGATAACGAACCCCGATCAAGTCTTTCACACGACCCCCACGGAGCATCACCACTGAGTGTTCCTGAAGATTGTGGCCGATACCTGGGATATATGCAGTAACTTCCATACCATTCGTAAGACGTACGCGGGCGATCTTTCGGAGCGCTGAGTTCGGCTTCTTTGGGGTAGTTGTGGTTACTTTCGTGCATACACCGCGCTTAAATGGAGCTGGGTAATATACCGGGCGGTTCTTAATAGCGTTAAAACCGCGCGCTAAAGCAACGGCCTTTGATTTCCGCTTTACTTGAGTTCTTCCTTTTTTTACGAGTTGGCTGATTCGTGACATGTGTTTTATGAGTTCTTAACAAAAATAGCCCAAACGGACTAGTGGAGATAATGTACTATAGAGTAGAAAAAAAGGCAAGTCCGCACACATTTATTCCTATTGAAGTAATAGTTGTGTCCCCGTTAAAGCAGAGAAAATGGCAAATATTGCTGGGGAAAAGTACTGCCAAAGGAAGATAATGAAAAAGAGGAGCACAATAAAACCATAGCGATCCAAGAAAAATTCAATATGCCGCATCCGAGGCGGGAGGAGTGCAATCAGCACGCGCGAGCCATCAAGAGGCGGAATCGGCATCAGATTAAAAAAGGCGAGAAGAATATTGACGAAAATGATTGTGCTGATTATGAAAAGAAGCGCTTCATTACCAAAACCAGAAGCAATAAGTCCTCGGAAAATAAGACTGAAAACAATAGCCACCACAGCATTGGCAATAATACCAGCCAAGGCAACCATGATCGTCCCCTTGCGATAATTGCGGAGATTGTTTGGATTATAGGGAACCGGCTTGGCCCAGCCGAAGACGAAGCCAGCATGTGTGACAACAAGCAGGAACGGCAAAAGCACTGAACCAAAAAGGTCGAGATGCTTCATCGGGTTCAAAGTAAGGCGCCCTGCCATTTTGGCAGTTGGGTCACCCAAACGCTCAGCAGCAAAGCCGTGTGCGACTTCGTGCACCACGACTGACATGATGAGAATTATGACGTAAAAGGTTGCGGTGGTAGGATCCATAGATGGTTAGGGAGTGCAGACTTGCATTCCACTGGTTGGTATGGTAGCATGAAAACGTTCAATTATATAGCCCTTTGGGCATTTTTTAATCCCTGCCTACCGGCAGGCAGGTCAATTTTTATGAAAACTTGCGCTATAAGCAAAAAAGGAACAATCATCGCTGGAGGATACTCAAACCGCACTCGTGCGACCAAGTACAACCCAACTGGCAAGACCCGAAAGTATCCAAATATCCAGAAAAAGAAGATTTACGTGCCTGAACTTGGCAAGTCTTTCTCACTTTATCTCTCAACTGACGGTATCAAGACTATCAACAAGAACGGTGCATACGTCACTCTCAAGAAAGCCGGACTCATTAAATAATAAAGCTATCCAAAATCAAAAACTCCCCATCTGGGGAGTTTTTGATTTGAGTATATTGTAATTAGCGCAACAACTGTAGTGTTTCTTGAGATTGTTGCAAGAGACCTCCTGTGCCAATCATTAACGGAGCAGTAATTGATGTATTCCCTGCCCAATCTGTTATTTTCGCTGTAATCGAATGTGCGACACCTGGGGCCAAAGTTCCAAAATCTAAATGGAATGTTTCAATATTTTGCCCAATCACAGGTCGAACTACATTTGCACCCTTAGTACGAGCAGGACCACATCCTCCACAGCTTTGTGTTGTTGTTACAATTTTGGTCATATTACCATTTACTGTCTTACAAGCTGTTTCTGATGTATCAGTGCATTCTTTACTTCCTACATTAGGAGTCCCCATGGTTCCATACCAAGTACAACCATCAACCCAGTAAGGTTGCCCCGTAACTTTGCCTGGGATACACACAAAAGCTGCTACTCGAGGATCTAAATCTACTCTAAACGGTGTAGCATCCCCAAGCTTTATCCCTCCATCATAGAAAGAAACGCTCTGAATTCCAGACCCTGAATCATCAGCAACCACTGCAAGATCACTACTTGCACTACTTGAAGTTGTTGCAGGAGTGGTTTTCATTGAAAAAATAGACGAGATAGCTGGTGAAGTAGTATCTCCTCCACTAGTTGGTTTTCCACAATCACCCTTGTCATAACAACCCCAGCCACCAACAAGACACTCTTTATAAACCGCAGGCGGATTACAACTGGTAGGACCTCCTATCATAGCCTGATTTGCTGATAAATTAGCCTTAAGACTAATTCCACTATTAATAACCCCCGCTGATACTTTAGAAAGGCACATAGCTTCTTTTTCTGTGGCACTCGCCTTGGTAAAATCATCATTAGTGAAATTATTCTCTTTAAAATTTCCGTCAGATGAGCTTCCATCACTATAATAGATAGTACACTTCCCATCCGGAGTCCATTTTATTGAGCTTATAGAAACAGCGGCTGCAGTTTTTGGATCTATTCCTGGATTCAGGAGTGAGGGAACATTCACATTATTAATTATTGCAAGGCCCGCAGCTGCTCCTTGATCCTGTAGAGCAATTTTATTGGCACTCATCACACCAATGGCAACCCCAGCGACTAGAACTAGACAAACAAGTAAAGCATTTTTGGGACTCATAGTAAAAATAAATTAAATAATAAAGTTAATTGCTCTCTATAGTGTACCTTCTCACAATCAGATGTCAAAAATAATTATCCCCACTCTCTATTCTATTACCTTGAAACCCTCCCCTGTTGAACATATCTCAATTGTCCCCAGTAAATCAGTTCGAAGAATACGTACTCCGACTGAAGTCAGGGTATCAATCGTTTCCTTATGCGGATGACCGTACTTGTTATTTTTACCGTCGGAGATAAGCGCATATTTCGACGCAACTGCTTTCACAAAATCGGCGCCAGTCGATGTACGGGAGCCGTGATGACCAACCTTCAAAACATCAGACTCGAGCGCGGCTCCGTTTTCAGCCAGAACGATTCCTTCTGTCATCTTGGTCGCATCACCCATCAAAAGCATCGAATCATCCCCGTACACGAGACGCGCCACAATCGATCCATCATTTGATGTCCAATCCCTGACATCACGATCAGGAAATATAATATCAATATAGACATCATTTTTCTCGTCGAGTACGAGTTTCATGCCACGCCGTGCGACAATATCAGGAATTTTTTTACTTCGTATCACCTCTTCAAGGGTTGCATACGTCTTCGACTCATTAAATGTTCCGGGTTCAAGCACCGCACCAACATCATACCGTTCGAGGATAGGCACAAAACCGCCAATGTGATCTTTGTCGGGATTTGTCACCACAAGCACATCAAGGGAGCGATCGAGCGCTGGCATGACTTCCCCTAAACGTTTAAGTACTCCTTGATCAGGCCCAGCATCAAACATAACCTGCCGGCCGTTGGGCGCCTCTATATAAATTGCATCGCCTTGGCCGATATCGAGCATCACAACACGAAGCGTCTTGCCGCTCGCAATAACCATATGCGCACCAATAAAAATATCGAGGATAATGAGCAAGAACAACGCTGTCCATCGATGCTTTTTGAGATACCCCATAAGAAGAGTATAATACGGAAAGGCCGAAGTTTTAATATAAAATTCCAGAAAAAATATGTTTACCGCACAAACGTTTACCATTCCCGAACTCAAGGGGATCTCACAAAAAAATATTGAAGAACATCTAAAACTCTACGCTGGGTATGTAAAGTTTTCAAATTATATTCTTGAAAAAATCGATGAGTTGAAAAAAGATTCTGAAAAGAACGCCTACGAATTGGGTGAACTCCAGCGTCGTTTCGCTTTCGAGTTTGATGGTATGCGCAACCATGAATATTACTTCGCTTCGTTCGAGGGTGGAGCAAAACCACTTGCTGATGGAGTACTCAAGGAAGCACTCGAAAAACGCTTTGGATCATTCGAGGCATTCCTTGCTCAGTTTAAAGCAGTAGCGCTCACCCGTGGCATTGGCTGGGCTATGCTCTACTACGACAAAAAAACAGGGCAGCTTCTCACGCAGTGGGTAGATGAACAACACTTGGGACAACTCGCCACCTGCCAAATAGTTTTAGCTCTAGATGTATGGGAACACTCTTATGTTTTTGATTACCAGCCAAGCGGGAAGAAACAATACATAGAAGATTTCTTTACCAACTTGAACTGGGAGATAATCGAAAAAAACTACAAAGAAGCAACTGCGTAGATATGCCTGCCCCGTACGAAGTTGCGAGCGCCTGTCTGCGTGCGTTCACGCACAGGCAGGCATCCGGCGAGCAACTTTCGTTCTGGGGTGGGAACATTCCTATGTGTATGACTACCCGACAAGCGAAAAGAAAAAATACATCGAAGCATTTTTTGAGAATCTAAATTGGGAAGTGATTGAAGAAAATTTCAAGAACGCGCAATAGAAGCATAATATAAAAATTCCCCGCACACGCGGGGAATTTTTATATGTATTGGAAATTTTAGTAACCCACTTTGTACTTATCTGATGAGACAATAATACTATCGATGAGCGTGTCTAGACCATTGAAAAAATTAGCTTGCTCGGTTTTGCATTCCGTATATTCTGGATCACTATAGGCACCGCAACCATTCGCATAGCGCAAGGTAAATGTTGTGTAGAGTGTGCTTCCCTGTTTTCCGGGAGTTTTATAGGTGTACGTCGTATACACACTGCCGAGAGCGCCATCAGAAGATTCAGTTATACAGTAATCCCGGCCGTTAATTGTTTTTTGTACAGTTTGTGAACCTGCATCATCCTGTGAGTGCATTTGAACACATGAGTAACTAGTACCAGACTGAACAACCGGTGGCCAACCACTCTGCGCAGAAATGTACGGGATCGGCAGTGTTGTTAAAGGTTTTGCGGTAGTAATTGTAAATGAATAAATAATATTCTGTATAACACTGCTTGGGGTTCCGTGATCAGTAAGTGTGTACCGTGTGCCATTCGGTGCGATATAACAATAACCAGTTGCCGTATCAGTCTTGTTATTCATACTCCTGAAAGCAGAACTGGAATCTCCTTTGATGAAATCGAGGTTATTGATCGTAACGTGTGTAAAATTGTTATTATCCCAACCTTGATCACATGGGGTACTGTCGTAACCTTTGTTGGCTGGAGTAAGTATAACAATCAATAAATTATCATACGGTGGTTGAGGATTATTAGTTGAAAGACCTAATAAGCCAGGGAATTTATCTGGGGCATACATATCGTTTACTGTCATAGCCGCAGGATACGAAAAAGAAATACCGTACTCAGAGTTCGAATATGTTTTTGTTGAGGATGCAGTAGAACCTTGAGCTGTATTAATCGTAAATAAATTATCAGAAATATCATCATATGAATTATATTCTTGCGGAGTTATTCCGACCCTTACGCGAAAATTTTTACCGGGTAAAAAATTTGTAGTGGAACTTTGTGCTATATCAGAAAAAGCTGGAATAGTAGTACTGTAAATTCCTGTATCAGAAACAGAAACACCAAGCCATGGTTTGTTAGGATCATTAACGTTTGTTTTAGAAAGATATGTATAAGCGCCATTAGTTCCCTCAAGTTTAATTGCAACTTGTTTAGGAATATAAGGGTTGTTGCAACTCTGCCACTTAACTATAATTTGCTGACCTACTTGATAAACTTCTCCCCCATTCGGCGAAAGCACCGTCACTGAAGGCGGCGAATTTTTATTACAGGCGACACTATTATTATTGCCCGAGTCTGTGGTGGTTGTTTTGTCGCCAGAATCATAAAGTGGATTTGTCCCCTGATTAGTATTACCGTAATACATTGGGTTTTTATTTTTCCCGAGGTTATATGCAACCAATGCGATACCGATAACGACCAAAATTCCAATTATAGTCCACATCGTACCCGCACCTTTGTTGTATTTCATAAAATAATTTTACCTCTAACTGATAAGTGAAACGTGCCTAAATCATAGCATCCTTTCGGGGCCTCATCCATATCCACCAACCATAGAATGCGTATATGAGAATAACGAAACTAACCGGGAACAGCCCGGTCGTCACCGCCGCAAATGGTAGCTCTGAAAAAAGTTTGATAACCCATAGTTCATAGTGAAGCATCGCGTATGAAATGATTCCAAATGGCAATGCAAAAATGTGTGAAACGAAACTAGTCCCTGCAGCGAGAAAACCGAAGAGCATGGTATATGGGATAAGTGGCAGGACGAGTAGGTTTGCTGGCAGCGCCACGATAGAAAGAATTCCCATTTTGTAGAGAATAAACGGCAGTACGAAAATATTTGTCGCCACCGTCGCGCTCACCACTTCGCGCAATCCAAATTTTTCAGTGACAAAATAAAACCATGGTTTCACTTTCGGCGTGAGGTAGATCAAACCGATCGTTGCCAAGAATGAAAGCTGGAACGAAACATCGTAGCAGAGTATCCATGGATTACTAGCGACCATCACGAATCCAGCAATGAGCAGCGCGCGACCGATATTAAAATTTCTTCCAAGCGCACGGGCAATGAGTGCCAATATCGCCATCAACGATGCCCGCACAACCGTCGATCCGGCGCCCGTCATAATGGCAAATAAAATTATGCCCCCGATACCAAAATAAATCGAAACTGTTTTTGCCATCACCGTTCCCAATGCTCGCATCACCGCTTCGGCCACAATGGTAACGTTGTAACCAGAAAGCGCCACGATATGGATTGTGCCAGTACGAATAAAATCTTGCCGCAACTCTTGGCCAAGTGATTGCTTAGTTCCCAAGATAAGTCCACCCATGAGCGCTGACTCAGGCTCAGGAATTTCCCGGTTTATTTTTGAAAGAACAGACTCTTTCCAAGTAAACAACTTCCGCCGCACAGCACTACCATTTCCTTCCGAGATCTTTTCAATACTGCCAGCATTCATGAGGTAAAAAATACCGTCCTTACGTAAATACGAAATATAGTCGAACATGCGACCACTCTCGCTTGGATTGCCTTCGGCATCACTTGCGATAAAATTCTCTGGTTTCATTAGTCTTCCAGAAAATTTTATTTCATCACCGTAGTAGAACACTGGATACGAGTCGACCGTCACGAGTATTTTTGCGCCATTCACTTCGACCGTAAGTTTCGTATTTTTCTCTCGAACATCCGGCTCATCAACAACAACCCCAACAAGAGAAACAGTCTGGCCAACCTGGGCATTCAATAAAGTGTCCCCCGTATTTCGTGCAGCAATTTCAAAACGAAACATCCCCAAGGATGCCGACACAAAGAAAATCGGAATATAGACGAACAGCACAGCTTTTTTGGAAAGAGTAAGAGAATATAAAAAAATACAGACAGCTATGAGTATACAAAGATATATGGGAGATGTTCCATTACCTGAAAGTGACTGTAGTAAGACGCCCCCAATAAATCCAAAGGCAACACTATAAAAAATACCGTCGCGCATTACTCATAATTCTAATAAAAAATCCTCCCCGAAGGAAGGACTTTTTTAATCTGTGACAGTAGCCTACGAATATATTTTTTTTAAAAGATCTCTGAAAATTTCTTTTTCTTCATTTGTAATCTCATCAGAGCTTTCTATTTCGGCAAGATTGAGGAATCCGCCATCCTTGCCTTCGTGAATGACTACATTCTTGAGAAAATCGAGAGGAACCTTTTGGGCGTATACTTTTTTTATGGAATATGGATCAGCATACACTCCCAGAAAAAAATAATCCTCAAGCTTGAAGCCTTCGAGCTCCTCACCGACTTCCCGGAGAAGAGCAGCCCCATCATCTTCATCGCCCTCTTTTTCGCCACCCCAGAGCCCTAAAAGGTTTGGGCGGGTTTCGGCATGTTCGTCTCTGCGCTGTAGTGAAAAGCGCGTAATTCCTCCTGTTCGGCTGAACGGTACTATATTTACGATATTTTTCATTTTGCTATGGTTTTCTTCGAACTATAGCAAAAAATAGACTCCTGGCAAATTAATGCCCGTAGAGTGATTTTAAAATATTTTTAAAAATAATGAGACCATCATTTTTGTTCACTTCATGCTCAGGATGAAACTGTAGTCCAAAAATAGGGAGCGTCTTGTGCTTGATCATCTCAATGCCATGACGCGATTCAGCAAGTGGGGCTACTATCGGAGGCAAGTCGCGAATAACAAAACGATGTGACTCAAACACGGTAAATTCTTTTCGTCCTTCAAAAATTGGGTCGGGCAACACTACGCGTATTTTTGTTAAACCCTCATGGCGCAGCTCCATTTTCTCAACGGTCCCACCAAACGCTCGAGCAATAATCTGACAACCATAACAGATACCGATAATCGGCGCCGTAGCATGGCGAACGAGATCAATCTCGCTGAACAACCGCTTCTCATTTCCATTGATTGGGAAAAATGCAGTTGCTCCGGAAATAATAATAAGATCGAAGCTAGTTGCATCTTCTGGTGAAAGGGCATCCCATTCCTTCACCACAATTTCTCCGTCTAGGATTTTCTCGACTTCACTAAGCAGTTTTGAGTGGTTATCAATGAGAAGTGTACGCATGGGGAAATGACGAATTACTAATTTCTAATGACTAATAAAACTAAATGAGGGGATTCGTTTTGAAATTTGTTAGACATTGGTAATTAGATATTAGTCATTAAAAATTCTCGCTTATTCAACCAAGGATTCAAGCGAGAATTTTGCTATAAGATCCTGCTCTTCTTCTTTCGTCATCGCTTTTTGGTATTTAGCGCCTTTTACTCCCTTCACCCGTTTCTCGCAAACCGCCCACGTCTTATCAAGGTGCAATTCCCCATTCACCATTGATACATATGAATATGCTACTCCTTTTGTCTTTTTTGCTTTTGTTGCACTCGTTGTCTTCTTTTTTGTAGTTTTTGGAGTCATATCTTTTAGTTCTGCGCCTAACATTTTTTCATAATCTGCAACGGTTCCGGAAAAAAGAAGGATTGATGTTTGGTCAGCGAACGATGTGGCGATAATGTCCGCACGCTCATTCCCCAGTACCCCCGCATGTCCAGACACTTTTTTCCATACGAGCCCTCCGCGCATTTCACGATCACGAGAGAGTTCAAGTAGCGGCTGCCACAGATCTTGATTGAGTACTCCCTCATTCTGTCCGGTCATCCAATTATTTTTCTCCCATGTTTTTACCCAACGAGTAATTCCATTTAGGACATATGTCGAGTCGCTATGAATCACCGTTTCAAATAGTTCTTTATGCTCTGCCGCAATCGATATCTTACGGACCATGAGAAGCGCTTCGATGGCAGCTTTGAGTTCCATTCGATTATTAGTCGTGTGTTCTTCGTGTCCTCCTATTTCAGTGATCTGCCCATTCTTTTCATCAAGCAAAATCGCTCCATACCCACCCGGGCCCGGATTGCCACGAGATGACCCGTCAGTAAAAATTACGAATCTATTAGTATCCATAGTATAAGTATAGCAAAAAATACACTGCGATACGTTAGAACTTACACAACATCGACAATTCGCAGTCGAAGTTCGGTTCGTCCAGCAAAACGAGAAAGATCGAATGAGGCAATAAGATTTATTCTCTTTCCTTTTTCTACAGGAACCTTAAACGACTCGTGTGTATTGAAAAAAGAAATTGCTTTCACGCGCTTTCCAGTTTCAGATAAAACAGACAGTTCGAGATGATTCTTTTCTTTCCCGAATAATTTTACTTCGGCAAGTTCAACACCCTCAAACAGAAAGACTGGTTTTGGATTACCACAGCCAAACGGTGCCATCTGCTCTATTTGTTTATACGACTGCATCGTCACAGCATCAAGAGACAGCTTCATATCGATATCTTTCTTAACGGCTACACGCGAATCGTTTTTCGCTTTCCCATATGCTTGCGAGAGCTCTTCTTCGAGAAAATGTACTTTCTCATTGCTAACAGAAAATCCACCAGCAAGTTCGTGTCCGCCAAAATCAAGAAATGTTTCCTTGGTCGCAGTCTGCATGAGCGTAACAACATTCACACTACCATCCGACCGACACGAGCCTTTGATGATTTCAGACCCCTCCATCCCCCAGACAAAAGCAGGCTTGCTATACGTCTCGGTAATTTTCCCAGCGACGAGCCCAAGCACTCCCACGCGCCATTTTGGATTACCAATAATAATCACTTCTTTCTCTTCGCGCTGTTCTAGGATTTTATGCACCTCCTTCATGATGAGTGCAACATTTGTCTTCCGTTCATCGTTGATTTTTGAGAGATGGAGAGCTAACGCTCCAGCCTCCGCATCATCCGTACTTCGCAAAAGTTCAAAAGCGCGCATTGGTGAATCCATACGCGATGCGGCATTCAAACGGGGAGTTACCATAAAAGTAAGATCATCTTCGACTAAATATCGTGCATCAATATTCAATTTTGCGAGCAATTTCTGAAGACCTGGCCTGCGGTTTTTCTGCAAGACCTTAAGCCCATAGTAAGCGATAACACGATTTTCATTTACGAGTGGCACCATGTCCGAAAGTGTTGCAAGGCCAGCCATATCGAGCAACCATTTTTCATAACCTTCAGAGATTTTCCAATACTCGCCATATTTTTTTATAAGTGCTTGTACTAATTTGAAAACCACACCTGCACCACAGAGCATTGGATCGGGATATGCGCCAAGCTTGGGATTCACGAGCGCATACGCGCGAGGCAATTCTTCTTTAGGTAAATGGTGGTCAGTCACAATGACATCAATCCCTTTTGCCTGTGCATTCGCCACTTCCGCAATATCACTAGTACCTAAGTCGATAGTAATTACCAGTTTTGCATTTTGTTTCAAAAATATATCGATAGCCTCGTGGTTCAACCCATACCCTTCTTCATGACGATCAGGAATATAGTTTTCAAAATTCTCATAGCCGATCTTTTTAAAAAAATCGTGAAGAATAACTCCGCCAGGAATACCATCACAGTCGTAGTCGCTATAGATAATTATTTTCTCTTTTGCTTCAGTCGCCTCAAAAATACGAACGCAGGCCTTCTCCATATCATGCATCAAAAAAGGGTCATACATGTGTGCTTCGTATGATGGATTGAGAAACTGCTCGGCAGATTCATTTGAAACAATGCCACGATTATGGAGTAATGTTTGCAGAAGTTCAGGGTACTGTTTCAAGCTCTCTGAAATAGCAAGAGGTACAGATGATGCAGTGAGGTACTTGTCCATCCGGTAGTGAAAAATGGCGTTATTAGTTCGCGCCGAATTTTATTAGCTGGTAATAAGTAAACATAGAATTGCTTATGGATTTCAGTTCCTAATGCTCCGACCCCCGTCGGAGCGACGCCATTTTCTACTACCGGATCCATGCCGTCATTTTAGCATACCTACTCTATGATATAATTCACGTATGGATAACTGTATTTTCTGTAAAATAGTGCAAAAAGAAATTCCGGCCAATATTGTCTACGAAGACGATAGTTATATGGCCTTTTTGGACATTCACCCTCAATCACCAGGACACGTACAAGTCATACCCAAAACGCATACTCGATGGGCATGGCAGGTACCAAATGCAGGGGCATATTTCGAAGTGGCTAAAAAAATAGCTTTGGCACAACAGAAGGCTTTCAACACTGAAATCATCTGGAGCAAGATCATGGGCGACGAAGTTCCTCATGCTCATATCTGGGTGTTCCCCCATCCTGACACTCCTGGAGATAAAAATGATTTTGCTGGGAATGCAGAGAAGATAAAAGAAAACTTGTAATAAAAATCCCGCCAAAGCGGGATTTTTATTACTTATCGAGTGCTTTAATTCCTGGCAAAGTTCCTTTCGTGAGGAAGTCGAGCGTTGCTCCACCACCAGTGGAGACAAACGTGAACTGTTTCTCCATCTTTGGGGAGATAAGAGCGGCAGTATCTCCACCACCAATGATTGTCTCAGCTTTTGCTCGTGCTAGAGCAGAGAGGAGTGTTTTTGTCGCTTTGGTAAAACCTTTTTCATAAAAACCGAGCGGGCCATTCCAGACAATTGTTTTTGCTTTTTGAATGATAGGGAGTAATGCTTTGACTGCATCAGGGCCGACATCGACAATCATTTCATTGTCCATCACGAAATCGCACGGGATAATTAACTTTTTATTCTTCAACAATTTTTCGATACCAAAATTGCCATCGTCAACCAAAGACTTCTTTACATCAAATCCTTCTGCTTTGAAAAAATTGTTTGCAAGTGCGCCTCCAATAAAAACGTGGTCCGCGATTTTTAAATATTTATTAAGGAGCGGCATTTTGGTATCAAATTTCGCACCGCCCAAAATAAACAAGAATGGGTGCTTCGGATGCAAACATTTCGAAAGCTGCTTAATTTCTTCCACGAGCTGCAGTCCCGCATATGATGGTAAATACTTTGGAACGAGAACAATCGATGCCTGCGCACGATGCGAAACCGGAAACGCTTCATTTACATAGATATCAGCCAGTTTTGCCAATTTTTTTGCAAACACAACATCGTTTTCTTTTTCACCTCTTTCCATGCGTAGATTTTCAAGCAAGACAACATCGCCGGGCTTCATATCGCCCACGGCTTTTTCTGTCTTACTACCAAATACTTCTGGCACAAAAATATTCTTCACCTGTTTTGCTAATACCTTGTGTACCGGAGCCAGACTCTGACTGCCATCCTTCCCCGCGTGAGAAACAATGATAATTTTTGCTTTCTTTGATTGTAAGTACTTGATAGTCGGAAGTGCTTTTATAATACGGAAGGCATCTACAACCTTTCCGTTTTGAATCGGTACGTTAAAATCAGCACGGAGCAACACCGTCTTCCCTTTTACATTTTTGAGTTCGCGAATGCTTTTAATCATACTCGTTTTGCAATCGCAATTATTTCAGTAAAGTTTTCAGGATTCAAACTATCACGACCGACCAAGAGTCCATCAACACCGCCTTTTGAAAGAAATGCTTCCGCATTATTGACCGTTGCTGATCCTCCATAGAGAATGCGTGTTTTCTTATGCGCATCGCCAGACAAATCGGAGAGAATTTTTTTGATGAAAATCGCCATCTCTTCCGATTCCTCAGGTGTCGCTTCGCGAATCGCGTTCTTGCCGATTGCCCATACTGGCTCATACGCGATCACTACTTTGGGAATCCATGTTTTCGGAATAAGAGAAAGTGATTCAGTCAGCTGTTTCTTCAAAAATGCATGGTACTCACCACTGTCATCCCGAGTTGCTTCGCCAATACAAAGAATTGGGGTGATGCCGAACGAAAGTGCTGCTTTTACTTTCTGCGCCACGATTTCATTTGTTTCTCCACGAGCACGTCGTTCAGAATGTCCGACAATCACGAACGAAACTCCAGCATCATCGAGCATGCTTGCTGAAATTTCGCCAGTATAGGCACCCTCAGCTTCTTGAAATACATTCTGGGCTCCGAGTAAGACCTTTTTTGAAATAATTTTTGGAATGAAAATGCTTGGAGGACAAATAACGACCTGCACTTTCGGAGATGCGATCTTTGTCACCTTTTTACTGATGAGCAAGAAGGTCGTCTGTGCTTTCGCCAACGTCTTTGGATTCATTTTCCAATTACCAACAATGAGTTTTTTACTTTTTGACATGGCGATATTGTACCATACCTATCGCCTCGTGATTACTGCGTTTCCTCCCATTTAGAAATAACCCATGAAGCGCTAGGGCCACTCGTGAAATCGATATTAATAAGCCCTGAACCGTAAATAATTCCTACGTTTGTCCACAATCGTATAGTCTTAGCTTGGATTTCCTTTACCGTAGCATTGTTTGAAAAGAAGATACTTCCTTGTTGTGCATTTGCAACAACAATGTCTGCATTGTTGCAGATAGTAATAGCATTCGTACCGCCACAAGCATTTCCATTAGCAGCACTATCATCAGCAGTACTTGTTGTGAGAATCATTATGAAACTTCCCGAATTCGCAGAATAATCAGTGAAGCTTGCGCCATTTGATACCTTAATACGCCCATCAGCAATAATAATACCGCTCTTCTTGGTTGTTCCCCCGTACACCGTCGCGTCGAGTTTTGTTGTTGAACCAGAGCTAAAAGTAATATTACCGGTCGCATAAATAGTGTTTGTAACAGTAAGCGTACTATTCACCGCGAGGTTTCCAATAATCTTAACCGGACCCAATGATTTGGCGGATGAAACTGTATATGTACCACCTGAACAACCAGATGGAGTAGGGCTTACACCACAATCAATAACCGTAGTCGAAGCATCACTTTTCCAGTTCGTAATATCAGTATCCGAAATCGGCATCGCCAGTGGTGGGTAATCTGCGCTACCAGAGTGACAGTGCGAATTTGGACAACTCACTTCACTTGCCTTAGTGCCCGTGTACGTTGAAGAATAGTACGCATCACCCTTCACATCGGAGTTGGTAATCGAATGCGCATACGCACTACCAGCAGTACCCGATAAAGTACAACTAGTGCCATTGCCAACTCCAATGCACATACCATCAATCGAACCCGTTGCTCCAGCAACAATGACTGTACCCGTAACATATGCTCCATTGGAACCGACAATATTCCCGTTTGAATAGAGATCCCCTCGAAGATATGAATTGTTCTTAAAATTAATTCCCCCATCACCCGCGATTGTTCCGTAGTGAAACGTAACACCATCGCCAGAATCAAGCGTCAGGCTCACTTTTCGCTGTCCACTAAACACATCACTTTGTGAAGTAATAACCTTCTGTGTACCAATACATGCGGTAGGACACACACTAATAGTAGTGGTACTGCCATTTAAAGTAAGTGTTTTACCGTTCATAAGCGTAGGATCAAGACCATTTTGAATACGGTAATACGCTTCCTCAATACCAGATTCAGCTAAAAAATATGCTTGTTTGGAATTAAAAATATCGCCTGCCACACGAAATTCCCGTGCGACAGGATTGGCAAAACCAACAACGAGCGCAAGCGAGATAATGAGAAAGAACATCACGGAAATGAGCATTGCCTGACCATCTTGCCGTGTGTGTCTTTTTGTTTTTGTGAAAAATTGTTGCATTGGTTTATTGAAGTGAATGTGGCACAGAATATGAAAAGGTAAAATCTAAAAGTTAAAACGTGTTATTATTCTAATTTTTATATAAATTTTCACTTTGCATTTTTAACTTTTACTTTTCTAATACGTGTCACGCAAGATAATCGTGTCATAAAAATCTTTCAACAACGGCGTGCGGCTTCGTGAGTCTGAAAGAGTCATGGCAATCTTCACCGCCTTCGTGCCCCTTGTGGTAGTGATTTGCGTAAACGTAAGACTGCTCACCGTAGTATTTTGCCCAATCAAATTTCCTGAAAGGACACCATTTTCATACAACTTGAGCACATTACCTGAGGTGGTGAACTTCACCGTCTTCGCAGAGCCATTGCTATCGAGTGTGTTCAGTTGCAACACTCCCGGACTAGTACCCAACGTACTGTTCGCCGTATCAATACTCACTGCTCCACGAATTTCTCTCGTCATACGTTCCATCGCGGTATAGCCAGAATCAAGCAGATCTCTGTTCGAGCGAATATCAGGAAAGATTTTAACCACATTCAAGAGTGCATTGATAGCGACCGCCGAAATGAGCACAAACAACCCGAGGTAAATGAGTGTCTCAACAATAGAGTAACCTGCGATAGATTGTTGTAAATATTTTCTCATATATTAGAAATATAAAATGAAACTGATTTCGAACGAGTTGTTCCTGACTCACTCCACGAAGTAGTCACAGTGATTTTCCTTGTGCCAGAATCAAGTGTACCTGAAGCAGCGATATCGTTTGAACCGTTTCGATATACTGCGCTTGATACAGCAGTGCGAGTGAAAATGCCTGATGTCGCAGGTGTAGTCGAGAGCGTCCAGGTACTCCCCGAAAATGTTGGGTAATAGGTCGTTCCATTGGTGAGACCGGTGATATTTGTCCACCCATTATCACGAACAATTTTCACCGCCTCTGCCCCCTCTTCAAGCAAGAAGCTTGCTTGTGTTTGGTGAAGCGCTTGGCGTGAGAGTGTAATTGATTTCTTTGCGAGCACCAGGATTGAGAACATCGCGAGAAGCATGATGGAGCACGCAACAAGTATTTCTACGAGCGAAAAACCCGAATTTGATTTTTTTGAGAACGCAGAGCGTTGACTCAAAAAAGATCGAATTCGCTTCGCAGTCGCTCCACCAGAGCGACAAGAAGTTGTCAGATATATACGTTGCGGGTATTGAAAAATTGAGAGTTTTTTTTTCATTTTTTGCATTTTTTTAATTCGTGCTCACGATTCCTGTTTTTGTGACGGTAACTGTTTTTTGCGTGCTAGTATCGGACGTAATTCGTATAATAAATGATCCATCATTGGTAGTTGCCCCAGTCAGACGATCAAAGACTACATTTGCTCCGCCACCAGTGAAACTAATGCTTGCAATCGACAAACGCGAATCGAGTGTAATCTCACGGTTATCTGAAGATGGTTCTGTAAACGAGGTACCTTTAAATAATACCACGCGGCCCGATTCAACATGTACTCCATATGAAGAAGAATTGTATGAGAGAAGCGTCTTTGATCGTGCTTCATTAAATAACGAAACAACGTTTTCTACCGTTGTCTTAAATGTCTGTTCTTTGCGATATTTTGAAAATGACTGTACGACAATGGCAGAGATGATCACTAAGACAACAATGGCAATCAAGACGTCTATCATCGTTGCTCCGCTATTTTTTTTATAAAACTTTCTAAAATGAGTGCAGTCCGAGGCACGAGCGCGGTTCGCGACTAAGGTGTACGAAGAAGGTACTCCGCGGGAGCGAACAAGCGAAGTAACGAAGAAATGCGCCATTTTAGAAAGTTTTATCATGTGATTGCTCCACCAATAGAGTATAGTGGCTGAATAATAGAGATTGCAAAGAAGCCGACCGCAGCACCGATGATAATCATAAGTACTGGCTCGACAATTGTTGAAAGATTCTTTGTTTTTGCGTCAACTTCTTCTTCGTAAAATGTCGCGATATCGTTCAACATCGAGGCAACCTTGCCCGTCTCTTCCCCCACTTCCACCATTTCTCCCATCATGACCGGATAAATTTCTGTGTGTGCTTTAAATGAAGCAGAGAGTGCAGTACCTTTCTGAACCGAAGCAATTGCTTCGGTAATTACCTCTTTATAAAAGGCATTCTGGAGCACATCACGCGTAATCTCTAGGCAACGCGTCATTGAAACACCAGCATCAAGCAGTGAGGAGAGCGTGCGGGCTGTGCGGGCTGTATTTACTTCTTGCGCAATCAGACCGATTGCTGGAAGTCGTACGATCAACCAATCCATCCCTTTATTAACAACAGGAATACGCATAAGAAACATTCCCCCAACAACAAGCGCACCAATTACACCGACTAATGTCAGTGGATGACCAGAAATAGTATCACTCAAAAAGATAATAAACTTTGTCGATGCCGGAAGATCGCCTCCCAAATCTTTGAATGTCTGAATGAGCGTTGGTACTACGAAAATAAACATGAGAATTCCGATCACGAGCATGGCGATCAAAATAACGAGCGGATACGTCATCGCGCCTTTGATTTTGCGCTTGAGTGCATATGATTTTTCCAAATTACTTCCAACCTGAAGCAGTGACTTCGCGAGGCTGCCTGACTCTTCACCGGCACGAGCCATTGAAACGAAAATAGTCGGAAATACTTTTGGAAATTTCTGTAGGCTTTCTGAGAACGTCGTACCTTTATTTATATCAGCAATGAGGGCGGTGATAACACCCTTGAATTTGATGTTATTGGTCTGCTTTTCCAAAATAGAAAGGGCTCTCGCAAGAGAGAGACCAGCCGAGAGCATTCCTGAGAGATTCCGAGTAAAAAGTATTTTATCCTCAAGCTTGATGCGAGCGGTAAAATTAAAATGAAGTACCGAATTTGCTGTCGTTTTCTTTTCATCAGTAGCGCGAGCCACGAGCGGCATATCTCCTCGTCCGCGGATATCACGGGCAAGCGCGAAACGGTCTTCTGCTTCAGTGAATCCTTCCACTATTTCACCGGTCTTTTTTTGTGATTTGAAATAGAACTTCATATTATTCTGAAACCACACGTAATACTTCCTCTGTCGTCGTTACCCCTTGCGCTGCCAAGAAAATACCATCTTCAATCATCGTCATCATGCCTTCTTCTTTTGCTTTCTGTTCGATTTCATCTTGAGACGCTCCTTTCAAAATAAGTTCTCGGATCGCCGTGGTTACTTTCAATACTTCATGAATACCAATACGCCCACTATAACCACCTTCACACTCCGAGCTCTTTGTCGCTTTGTAAAAAGGCACCGTGTCCCAAGTCGCATCAGCAGGGACAACACCTTCATGTTTCAAAAGTACTAATACACGATTCATATCAATCGTACGAGAAAGTGCTTTCTGTTCAGCTGCACTTAAAAAATATTTTTCATTCGACGGACAGAGCTTGCGCACCAAACGCTGTGCGATCACCGTCTTCACTGTTGAAACGATCAAGAATGGTTGCACTCCCATATCCATCATACGCGGGATAGCCCCCGACGCAGAGTTGGTGTGGATCGTCGAGAGCACGAGGTGTCCCGTGAGCGATGCATTCACTGCAAGATCCGCCGTTTCGTTGTCACGGATTTCTCCCACCATCACAATATCCGGGTCTTGTCGCAAAAGTGATCGGAGTCCGTTAGCAAATGTCATACCAATCTCAGGCTTTACCTGTGTCTGGTTGATACGCGGCATCTGATATTCAATTGGATCTTCCACGGTTGAAATGTTCACCTCAGGCGTATTCAACATATCGAGCATCGTATAGAGCGTGGTCGTCTTACCACTACCTGTTGGTCCTGCTGCTAAAATCATACCCGTTTTTTGTTGCATAGCTTCATGCAATTTATCGAGCGCATCTCCATGGAAACCCAAACGTTCAAGCGTAAAACCACGAGCATTTTCTTTCAGGATACGGATAACTGTTTTCTCTCCGAAATATGTGGGGAGTGTCGAAACACGAAACGAGACGCTCTGTTCCTCGTTTGAAATCTTAAAACGACCGTCTTGCGGCAAACGCTTTTCATCAAGCTTTAGGTTTGAAAGGATTTTGATACGCGCAGTGATACCCGCCGCCGCTTCTTTGGGAAGTGTCATGGCATCATGCAAAATACCGTCCACGCGATAGCGAACAACGAGCGATGTTTCACCTGGTTCAATATGAATGTCTGATGCGTTTTGGAGGATCGCGTGTGAAATAAGTGTATCAACAATTTTTACCACCGGCAGATCCTCGGCGATTTCTTTGAGCTCTCTCTCAGATGCGGCAGAACCATCTTTGACTGTTGAAATTGCCTTGATGGCATCGGATTCTTTTTTGATGATGTCATCAAACTCTGCCTTTAAACTTTTCTTGTACTGAAGGAGCGCTGCTTTAATGGATTCAACATCGGTCAATCGTGGTAAAATTTTGAGCCCAACTTTTTTCTTAATGAAATCAATAACCGGCAAATCATCCACATCGAGCATCGCCACTTCAAGACCATCATCGTTTTTCTTATATGCAATGATATTGTGATTCTTCGCGATCGGCTCAGGAATGAGTGAGAGCACCGCAAAATCAATTCGCTCATTGGCAAGACGAACAAAGGGAATCCCGAGCACAAATGCCTCCATTTTTTTAAGATCAGGCTCCGTTAGCTTTCCCTCCACAACAAGCACGTCACCAATAGACTGATTCTTTTCATCAGCAATGCTCTCAGCTTTTTTCAGGTCATCTTCAGACACCAACCCTGAATCGCGAATAAATTTTTTAAGTTCAGCATCCTTAATTACCATACGTAATTCATTATATCACGCAAAAACACCATGAACTCTATGTAGGAGTTCATGGTGTTTTTTGATTAGAGAATTACAAATCCATAGGAACGTGCTTTATCAACAGCTTGATCCTTGGTTAGACCCAAGGTTGCATCTTTCTCCTGATCTTTGGGTAATGTGTAGTAGAAAAGAATCTTGTCGGAAATCATATCAGCAAGAATGAGTCGATACTCACCGGTGGCGGTATCATCATAGGTGTTTAGTACCAAACACGAATTCATTTTTTTGTTAAAAACAAAGCGTGATTTTCCTAAATCGGAAAAATAATCAGTTGCTTTTTGCTTAAAGATATCAAGACAACTATTGGTAGCAGTAATTGCATGGAGACTATAGTGCGAAAGATACCAGAATGAAAATCCAGCCACAGCCAGTACAACAACTGCAACCACACTTACCATAAATCGTTTTGTATCTTCTTTCGCGCTTCGCATATGTAAATTATATCACAATGAATTGTGTTCTTATAAATACAAAAACCGAGCATATGCTCGGTTTTTGTATTTATTGTCTGATTCCCTCTATTTTCTAAGAAAAAATGATCGTACCTCCCTAGAAACCCATACCACAATATTCTTTATCTCTCTAGAATCTTTAACTATTGTTAAATCTTCTGGAGTAACTGAGTCCAACCACTCTCGAGAACCAAAAGAAGGAGAATCCTTCGATAAAAATTCCTGACGATTGCACGTTGCAGACGGAAGACAGCCAGGCCTAAAGATTTCTCCTTCTTTAGCACAAGTGAAACTTGTGCAGACACCAGAACAATTGACTAAGAGATTCAAGACTTTTTGATCAGGACGGACGACAGAAAATTTTAAGATCCTAGTTTGAGAATCAAGTTGTTTATCAATACCAACCTTAGCCTCTGAAAAACTAGTCCAAGCTGCTTGAGCATCCTTCTCGGAAATTAAAACATACGAGCTGCCAGTCTGTGGGTGTGCAGTAGAAACTGCAACTAATAAAAAAAGACAGAGTCCTACCACAAGTACCGTCAAGCAATTTTTGAATTTCATTGATCCCTAACTAGTTAACTCCAGTTGTGTTACCAATCGTTGACATCATTAGAGCTGCACCAGATCCACTTTTAGTGCAAGATGGTGAACATTTTCCACTATTGCTACCAGTGCATGTAGTAGCAGTACAACCAGAGCCGACAGAATCACATCCTGTCACACTACAACCTACCCCTTTATCCCCCCCGGTACATGTTCCAGTACAACTAAATCCAGCAACGGCAGTAGCTCCACCAGTATACGTTACAGTTACTGGGGTTGTACTTACTTTTGAAACTACCCCAGTTGCACCAGTAACATAACTAGTGGTCGCTGGACTATATGCCACACTTTTAATTTGTGTAGCATTTTTGAATTCAGATGCAATATCGAAAAGTTGTGCAGGAACTTTTACTGGAGTCAAGGCGACTGTTCCTGTTGTCGAAACAGTTCCTATGGTTGTTGTACTTGTTGGGGTAATCGTTGCAAGCCCTGCTGCAGCACCTCCTTGAGTTGCCACTGGACTATTACTTGAATGAAGAACCCATCCTACAAGAAAACCGAGGATCAACGCGATAACAACAAACACTGCTGTATTATTTTTTGGTTGCATGATAATAAATACGAACTAAATAATTAAACTACTAATAACGACGATTAAACACAATTTATAATCAATCTACTAAAAGTATATCTTTGTTTGTAATCTAAAACAAGAAGAGTTGTTCACAGAAATACCTTTTTCAATACCTATGGCATCTTCTGGTAGAAAACTCTTACTCTACCAGCACCACCATTTCCACCAGCACTCGCATTATCATAAGCACTTCCACCACCACCACCACCGCCGCCGCCGCCACCACAAACTCCGTTCTGCACGCTTGGCTGATTCCATTGCCCATCACTACCATTACCACCCTGTGGCCCTCGTCCATTAATTTTATTTGGTGGACAAGCAAGTGTGTAAAGTGAAGGTGTTCCTGACCAGTAGACTTGCCCAGCAATATAAGGAGACCCTTGACCACCCATACCAACAGGCGTACTACCTGAACCAGCGTAGCCATCTTGAGCACTTGCATTCTTCACTAAACCACCACCACCACCACCGCCGCCGCCCATTTGGTTACCAGTATCTATACCACTACCACCATCAGAACCGGAACGAATATAGGTGTTACCCCCACAATCAGGACCGAAAGAACTACCACGGGCAGTGCCTCCAGCACTACCGCTATACGCCCCGCACCCACCTTTTGCAATACTAGCAGTGAGAATGTTGTTGTTTAACTTAATATAACTTGCGCCTCCAGAAGATCCATTTACACCAGGTAGCAACACCAAAGCACTGGCATAATAACCGCCTGCACCACCAACTCCTCCACCACCGACATGTAACACAATAGATTGGCCTTTTTGAATGTCAGTACCCACAGTCAAAGTTACACTCGCATAATCTC
>JAHFNJ010000011.1 GCA_023267375.1 Candidatus Nomurabacteria bacterium
ACAACTTTGTCATCATCCGGGTACTTTTCTTCAAGGAGTGCTTTCCACTCTTCTTCATACGCATACATATTTTTCTTACCATCTTTTGAGAAAACTCCTGATGCAAGTTTTGGAGTCATAACTTCATCAAACAATCCTGTCATGCCGACTGGCAGTTCTGGTTTCTCGATCACCATTTTTTGTTTGCCGATTTCTGCTATCATTTTCTTCTGCCAGTTTTCAAGTTCGGTGATGTGACTGACGGCGATATCAAAAGCTTTGCCCAGATCTTCCTCAGATTCTTCATAGGTCATGGCTTCGATCATGCAGATTTTTCCATCTTTTCCGCAGATGGTGAGATCGAGTTCGTATCCGCTCTCACCATTGTGTGGAACATATTCATCGTATTTTATTTCTCCCGCTGGTGCGCCTTTGACGCGGCCGATGTGGACAGCGCCCACTGGTCCTGCCCATGGAATATCTGAAACACCGAGTGCGAGTGATGCAGCATTCACAGCGAGCACTCCTGGATCTGCCTTCCCAACTGAAAGCACCGTAATGACTACCTGTACTGCGTTCTTTATATAGTGTGCAAAGAGTGGGCGAATCGTGCGGTCGATAATACGTGATGAAAGAATCGCTTCATCAGACGGACGTCCTTCGCGCTTGTTGTACTGTCCGCCCAAGATAAGTCCGGCAGCGTAATATTTTTCCAAGTAATCAACCGTAAGGTTAAAAAATCCCGGGTTACCCTTGCCACTTTTTGACATCACGGCTGTTGCTAAAACGACCGTATCTTCGCACTTCAACATCACTGAGCCATTCGCTTGATCAGCGAGGTCAGAAAACTCTGCGACAATTTTCTTGCCAGCGATTACCAATTCGTATTCCTTTTTATGCATATGTGATAGCGAGTCCTCAAACTTTAGTATTGAAACGCCGCGCGCTTCACTACTACCTGTTTAAAGACTCGCGAATTACTTTTAATATTTCCACTCTAGCACAATTTTAAAAGTTGTCGAACCTCAATTTGACCAACCCGTGTGAGAGGAGTAAGGTATAAGAAAAACAAATCATTTTAAAAAAACAACAGTCATGATATACGCAATTATTCTTACCGCTGCTATTTCAAGAGAGACAGCTGCTGCGATCTTAGGGCCACTATTTTTATTGTGTGCATTCTGCTTCTTCTATCTCGCGCACAAGAAGGATAAACCAAAATCTTCGCTGAAAAAGCCGGAAGGCAAAACCTTCGATATTATCGAAGCGTCAGAACAACTCAAGAATCATTATTAAAAAGCATTCATCAACTAGTAAAGAAATCCGTCTCGGGGTAACTCGGGACGGATTTTTGTATATGATTGACCCGACTACCCTTTTACTGTAGTGTGAGTGAAAACTTCTATCCACACTACAAAAAAACAAAAGAGTATGAACCAGTATCTATTCACACAGTTGCCAGTACAAAATCCTGACGGGTTGCTGTACCTCGCCTCTTTTATTGTAATTTTCATTGTGTTCGTTGGAATAGTAATGAGATTCTTTATAAAAGAAAAAAATGAAAAATAAAAAAATCCCCCAGATTGCTCCGGAGGATTTTTTTAGTTTTACCAAATTCTTTTATCGCATCCCCAACAAATATTTGCGAGGATTTTGCGAGAGGTCCAGAAAGTCATCTGCGACTTCTTTGAGTTTTCCTGAAGCAGATTGCCCGAAGGTCACCACTTCTACTTGAATACCGGAGTGAATCTGTAAATATTCAACAAGCGGAATGAAGTCTCCATCGCCCGAAAGCAAGATGACTGCATCGAGTTTTGGTGCCATGGTAATAGCATCGACAGCAAGCCCTACATCCCAGTCGGCCTTTTTTGCGCCGCCGGAGAAGACCTGCAAATCTTTTGTTTTTGTTTCGATCCCCACTTTCGTGAGTGCTTCAAAAAAACTTTTCTCATCCCCCGCTTCCGAGGTGATGACATATGCTAATGCACGGACGAGTTTTCGTCCTGCAAGTGCTTCTTTGACGATTGCGCCAAAGTTTGCTTTTCGTTTGTATAAATTTTTTGCGCTGTGGTAGATATTTTGCGTATCTATGAAAATGCCAACGCGCTGTTCTGAGTGTTTAATTATTCCCATATAAAAAGTATATTAGTAAGCTAGTAAATTGGTAATTTAGAAAATGAATGACAAAAATATCGACCGTATTTCTCTAGTATACTAACATACTAGATTCTAAATTACTGTAACAAAAAATCCGCACTGCTGCGGATTTTTTGTTACTTAAGCTCGAGTTTTTTCAAAATTGCCTGATGGCGAGTCTTGTCCTTTCGTTCAAGATATTTCAAGTGTGTGCGGCGATCCGCTACCATCTTGATGAGGCCTCGGCGAGAGTGGTTGTCCTTCTTGTGTTTCTTAAGATGGGTTGCCAATTCGTCGATTTGCTTCGAAAGCATAGCCACTTGGACCTCCGGAGAGCCGGTGTCCTTATCGTGGACCTGATGTTTTTTGATAACTGCTTGCTTTTTCTTTGTTGTCAGCATGGGCGCATAATAGCATACTTGCTAAAAAAATGCAAGACCCTCCTTTTGTGCCGGATGTCGCACAATATTTTGCTATACTTACCCTATGGCATCTGAAATTGATCAGCGAAAACGTGAGTTTCTTGAATATTTAGAAATTGAAAAAGGCGCAAGTCTTCGAACGATTGAAAACTATGATCGGTACCTCACTCGTTTTTTTGCTTTTACAAAAGTAACATCACCCAAACAAATCACTGACGACACTATTCGTGAATTTCGTCTCCACTTAAATCGGCAGGCGGGGATGAAGGTGAAAGGACAAGTTTCATCGACGCTCAAAAAAAATACGCAAAACTACCACTTGATTGCGCTCCGTGTTTTTTTGAAATATATGATGAAGCGCGGTATTGCCGCGCTCTCCCCTGACCGTATAGAGCTTGCGAAAATAAAAGAGCGGAGCTTGGATCTCATTTCTTCTGACGAACTTGGGCGTCTGCTCACTGCTCCATCGAAAGCGATTATTGAAAAAACTCCTGAAGGTCAATTGAAGGCGTTGCGTGATACCGCAATCCTTGAACTTTTTTTCTCAACTGGTCTTCGTCTTGCAGAACTCTGTTCGCTCAATCGCGACCTCGATCTTTCAAAAGAAGAATTCTCGATTCGCGGTAAGGGAGAGAAAGTCCGCGTCGTTTTCTTGTCCGACAGCGCAAAGAACGCAATTCGCGCATACTTGAAAGCACGCAAAGATATGGATGAAGCGATGTTTATCGGGCTTTCAAAAATAAATAAACGCACAAAAGATTCTGATGGACGGCTCACTCCCCGCTCCATCGAACGGATAGTAAAACAATACGCGATCATCGCTGGTATTTCCAAAAAAGTAACGCCGCACGTTATCCGTCACAGTTTTGCAACAGATCTTCTCTCAAATGGTGCAGACATTCGTAGTGTGCAGATGATGTTAGGCCACGCAAATATTGCGACGACGCAAATCTATACTCATGTTACAGATAAACAACTTAGGGAGGTACATAAAAAGTTTCACACGAAAAGGAAATAAAAGCGGTATTCACCCTTCTATTTCGACTTCGACTCGGACGTTGTGAGTGAAAGTATTCACTCACACGCTCCTCGCTCGTCGAAATAGAAAAAGAAAAGTCCCGCTGGTGCGGGACTTTTTTGTTTGCGCACAGTTAAGTGTAAATTCTAAGCTTCAACCAAGGCATCCACCTTGTATGGCATCTCTTCTGCAACGGGATCGGTTTCTTCTTCCCCGATTTCATTCTGAAGTTTTTTGCTCCAGGGACCACTTTTTTCACTACTCTCATCATTTTCTTCGACGAGCGATCTGTCATGAATAAGTTGTCCAAGTAAGCATCCAGAAAGAGCTAATGAGAAGGCGAATAGTGCAAACCCAAGATCGAACTTAGGTATCATCACAAGACCAAGTAGTGCTCCAGCAACTGCTGTTAGTCCTACTGTTTTCATGAGCCAGTCAGCACTTGAAAGCTTGTGAATGTGTGCACGTTTCATCTTTGCATCGAAGTCCTTCATGCCAATGAAGACGAACCCCACTACCCCTGCCAAGAAGAGAGTGACAACAATCATCATCGCCATGTTTTCAATGGAAACAAATCTCATTATTTTGGGGTACGTAAGTACACCACTTGTAAGAGATATGAGTCCCACCCATAAGACGCACAGGGTGTCGAATTGCGTTCCTGTTGTTTTCAGAAAGATTCTCCTGAAAAATCTCAACACATTGTTGGTCATTTCACCAAAGGCGCTCCAGCTTGTCTCAACCGGGTCTTTGTTCGAGTCTGTTCGCAACGTGAATCCGGCAATAGCTCCGATAAAGGCAGAGAACAACGAAAAAAGGCCTATAAGGGCCAGTAACGATACTTCTGCGGTTCTGATTTCTTGCTGAAAGATTGTTGCAAACAGGCACAAGATAACGCAAACGAGAATTAATTGGGTTACATTTCGGGGTTCTTTAAACTTTGTTCGGTCATACACCAAGCTTGCGCCGGTGATAAAGGTAATAACTGAGGTGGCTGCGATCATAAGCGCAACGGTCATACTGGGTACTAGCATCATTTTCATAACTGAATTTGGGGGGTTTAAGAATTTAACATTTAACTTTATTGTACTTAGAAAGAACGAAACTCGGGCAATCTACATAGAGATATGCACGAGTAGGAGTATTATACATAAAAAATTAAGAATTGCAAATTTGTAGTTAGTAGTTAGACGGAAAAATAAAAGAAGGAATCAGCTGGAGCGGATTCCTTCTTTTGTTTTTTTGTGAAAAATGAACTTTTTGATTAATAAACCGGCTTGTCTTTAGTTGCCGTCTTCGGGCCATAATGTTCTATGTTGACCCCTTTTTTCCCAAACTTTTTCCTTTTCTCCGTCAGGGAGATCAAGTCTCCCTCTTCTAACGGAGTAGTTGTCCATGGATCCTGTGCTGGTGATTTTTCCAACGGGCTTTTGTTTAATGATTTCCTGAAATTTTTGCTCTACCTTTGGTGGTAGTGATGAATGAATTGTTTCTTTTACTGGTTGATTTTTTGCTCTACCAATGAATGGGAGCCAAGCGAACAAATTAAACATAAGGATGGGGGTTTTAGTAAACGTAAAACACTTTTTTTTAAACAGCGCCTGCCTTCAGGCTTCAATCCTACTATCCTCCTTTCACATTTGTTTGTCAAACGGTATACTGTGTATTGTAGTATGGATACCCATAAAGAATATTTTACCCATGCGTATCGAACTGGCACTGATGATTGGACTCATTTGCCATGGAAGCGCGCCGAAGGGCTTCTTCTTGAGAAGCTTCCTGATAAAGCGATGATATTAGATATTGGTACTGGTCGCGGACTATTTGCATTTCATTTGGCAAAATCAGGGTTTCGAACTATTGGTATTGATTATGTGAAAGAAATTATTGATAAAAATAATCAAGAGGTGCAAAACCGTGGTATGCAGAAAGAGCTTCGTTTTATGGAAGGTGATGCCCTGGATATCCCCTTCACTGACGAGGGGTTTGATGCGGTGACTGATATTGGTCTCCTACAGCATTTACCAGAAGGAGATTTTGCTGAGTATATAAACGAGGTGGCTCGTGTGTTAAAACCGAAAGGATATTTTTTAAACATAGCCCTTTCCAAGGATACTGTTTCTTTCTGGAGTTGGTTCCCAAGAAAAGCAGCTGAAAGCACTTTTGAGAAACAGGGACTCAAGCACCACTTCTTTACTAAAGAAAAAATAACCGAACTTTTTAATAAAAAATTTGAAATTGTTGAACAATTCACCGAACGTTTTGATCCACAAGCATCACTCCCCTCACCTGAATTAGGAAATGTTGTGTATGTAGTAACATTGATGCAGAAGAAATAGAAGCTTTGTGTAAAAAGAAAGCAGTCCTGCTTATGCAACAGGACTGCTTTTGTTTTTGTGACCGAAGATCGGTCGAAAGCGTCTACTCTACTTTAAGATGAGTAGCCACCTGCTCCGGCATCGTTTTCTGAACAGGGTGTACCCGCTTTTTTGTCATGAATACTCAGATGGTTTTTAATAATTATTCCCCGTAGGGTGAAGAATTTAAAAAGTGTTTTCATTTTCTGAATTTTTAGTACTGTTTATTTTTATGTAAAGAATTGTTGGTAGAACCTTGTACGGTTCTGGCTTTCCAGGCAATCTGAGACTGCGGGAGAGCAATTTGTTTGCTGGGCTTTGTCTGGTACCTCCTTTTTTTTAGTGGTTTTAAAGTTCAACAGTAACCTCCTTTTTTCCCCTACCGGCGGTGATAGGGACTCTAAAACCTGTTTAAAATTAATTTTGATATAAACAATATCACCCTTTTATATTGTTGTTAAGCATAAAATACAGTAAAGTGTGGATATGAAAATGATCAGTTGGAATACCAATGGTTTGCGCGCCACAGTTAAGCAAGGTTATTTCGAACCCCTTTTTACGAAATACAAACCCGACATTTTGTGTCTTCAGGAAACAAAATCAACTCCCGAACAATTGCCCGCTGAAGTAGTAAATGTACCTGGCTATCATTCTTGTTTTTCTCATCCGAAAGTAAAAAAGGGTTACAGTGGGGTTGCGATTTATTCCAAAGAAAAACCAATTTCAGTATCGGAAGATTTTCCTACGGCTATTTTAAAAAAATACGATATGTCGGCTGACGGGTACGGCGACCCAGCTCACGAGGGCCGACTACTCATTGCTGAGTTTAAAAATTTCTATATCGTAAATGTCTATACACCAAATTCAAAACGCGATTTGTCTCGCATTCCCCTTCGCCACAAACTCTGGGATCCAGCATTTTTAGCCACGTGTAAGCTGCTTGAAAAGAAGAAGCCGGTCATCTTTTGCGGCGACTTAAATGTCGCTCATACTGCGATTGATCTTGCTCGACCAAAAGAGAGTGAGGGTTCGCATGGTTTCACAAAAGAAGAACGTGAAGGAGTAGATAAAATTATTGCCGCTGGATTCATCGATACGTTTCGCTACTTTTATCCAGACAAAACGGCTGCATACACATACTGGGATCAGCTTTCTCGTGCGCGCGATCGCAATGTCGGCTGGCGCATCGACTACTTTTTTGTTTCACAAAAATTGAAAAGCAAACTTGTGGATGCAAAAATCCTTGCAGACTACTATGGCAGTGACCACTGTCCAATTGAGCTCGTGCTTAAATAAAGTATTGACATAATGCTCGTATAGATGTACTATCAAAACAAGTTTTAGGGTTAGATGTTCTTCGAGAGTCCTCCACAGATGGTTTTATTTGGTTTAGAGTAGTACTGCCTCTGTGGGGGCTTTCTTAGAGCATGAGTGCTCTTCAATATAATATTTTTTCGAGAGGGTTTAGTTTTGTGTTCCATTTTTCGAGACCGCGCCATTTATTTGGTTTTAGCGGTCTCAACTTTTTTTTAGCCTAGTTTTACTGTCTCAATTTTGATATTTTGCCCGAACCATTTTTTTGCAAGAGTATCAACAGTCTTCGTCTCTTTAGTGAGGTAGATATGCCTAGTGTGATTTTTTGAAAGCTCGCTTTTAATTTCCGGATGTCGTTTCAGGTAGTCAGCTGTTTTTTTAGGGATGAATTCGTCTTGTGAAATTACGTGCACTTTTTTGCCAACTTGCCCGCCGAGGCGGGCGATTTTTCGTACAAATGTTTTGCCGATCGGATAATGAGTACAACCCAAGACGAGCGTATCAATTTTTTTCTCTAGTAGAGGCGCGAGGTATTTTCTGAAGGATTCTTTCATTGCCTTCGTGTCTCCTTTTTCAATATCAGTTACTAACGATGGTGCCGCAAGCTGGAAGACTTCTGCTCTTGGGTTTAGTTTCTGTATTTCTACTAAGTATGTTTTTGATTTTACCGTTGCAACTGTTCCAAGAATTCCAATTCGTTTCCCTTTGAGCGTTTCCTCGGCTGCAGGAATGATAACTCCCAATACTTTTCGATCAGGGAAATATTTTGGCAAATACTTTTTCTGGATCTGACGCAGTGCTCGTGCGGACGCTGTATTGCAGGCAACAATCACAAGCTTGCAGTCCTTTTTTTTAAAAAGGTACGCCACTCCTTCTTTCAAGAATTGGTGTACTTCATTGTGTGATCGATTGCCATATGGGACGCGTTTCGTGTCACCGACATACACGTAATCATATTGCGGGAGGTGTTTTACGAGCGCGCGGGTCATGATGAGCCCGCCAACTCCTGAATCAAATATACCGATATTCATTTTCTCATTCTAGCATTTTTACAGCAAAGCTTGTTAAAAATTTTTTCATAGTGTATAAACACTTGGAATTGTTTAACCCCCTAATTTGTTCTGTATTATGGAAAAAGAAAATGAAGTAACATTAACATTTATTTGTTTAATGTATTTAGCAAAAGAAGTTGAGCGGATCCTTCTTGGTAGTAACATTGACGGCGCTACTGTTGTTGTTGGTCGTACACGGCACAACGAACAGAAGGTCTGTATCTCTTTTTCTACCAGTTCTGTCTATTGGGCTGATAGACTTAAAAAAGCGAAGAAGAGCATTGATCAATCCCTGCTACCATTTCATACCCGCAAGGATGGTTCTGTGTTGCATGTGTGGATAGAAGAGAAGGAGCATCTCGCCTGGTATTTTATACGCATGGTGAAGAAGACCCATTTCATTCCTTACTTCAGTGAAATGGAGTTGTTGCTCGGTGGTCTTGAAACGCCACTTACTTTTATTCGTGATCTTGAAGCCGCATGATTATTGTGGCTAGTATTTTCAAAAAGCTCCCCTGTTATTACAGGGGAGCTTTTTTACACTCCATGTTTGCGGTGAAGTTCCTTCACCTCCTCTTCTTCAAGCTCTTCCTTTTTTTCTTTTGCTTGTACTCCAAGTTTTTTTAGTTCTTCATCAGATAATGTATTTAATTCCCCCACCCTCTTATCTAAGTACTCGCGCGTATTTTTTTTCGGATCATCGAGAACTTCTTCAAGCAATGCATGGAGCATCCAGCCCATGCGCGGACCGGGAGTGATTCCCAGCTCATCTTTCATAATGACCCCATCAATCGCAAGTTGTCCGACTGAAATGGGATCACGAAGTACTTCCTCAATCATGGCGTGGTACTTACGCAAACGGTATGGTGCTTCTTTTTTCTTCATCCCTACCCTATCGCACTCACGGATATCCATCAGTGTCCAGATATTCTCCTTCCCTATTTTAGCCACCACACGGCGCACAGCACTGAGTGTAATGGTTTCAGTATCAGAGAAAAACATATGCTGACGCACGAGAGCAACCACCAGTTCAGTCGTTTTCTTTGGGAATTTCAATCGTTCCAGGATTTTCTGTGCCATTCGAGCGCCAATTACTTCATGGCCATAGAATGTGTATGCTTTCTTTGTTCCAGGGCGACGTGATCGTGGCTTGCCGATATCATGAAAGAGCGCAGCAAGGCGGACTTCGAGCGACCATTTTTTTTCTGCCGCATGACCAAGCGCATGGAGGAGATGTTCGAAGACATCGTAAATATGCACACCGCCTTGTTCACAACCAATCCCCTCCTCAAGTTCAGGGATGATGTGTTTTAGGAGCCCAAACTTTGAGAGCATTCCAATGCCGACAGTTGGTTCTGGCGACATGATAATTTTTGTGAATTCATCACGAATTCGTTCAGCAGAAATGTGTGACAAAAGTGTTGAGTTATCCACAACTGCTTCCATTGTCTCGTGCGAAATAGTAAATCCCAATTCGCATGAAAAACGCACAGCACGGAGCATACGCAGCGCGTCCTCAGTGAACCTGTCCTTTGCGTTACCGACGGTCCTGAGGGTTTTATCGTTTATGTCCTTTAGACCGTCGTATAGGTCAATTAGCTGTCTTTTAGAGGCATTGTAGGCCAAGGCATTGACCGTAAAGTCACGTCTTTTAAGATCGTCCTTAATATCTTTGCTGAATTTTACCTCGTCAGGATGGCGAAAGTCGCTATATTCAGCCTCAATACGGTATGGAGTGACCTCGATAATAAAAGGTTTTAGGTTCGAGGGGCTAGTTTCTAGGTTAGGTTCAAAAACCACGGCGACTGTGCCGAACTTGTTCTCATACACTGTCTTTTCGAAAAGTCCTTGAATCTGTTCCGGAGTGGCGTTTGTTGTTACGTCCCAGTCTTTAGGTTCCCTACCTATTATAAGATCACGGACACAACCGCCCACAAGAAAAGCCTCGAAGCCTGCTTTTTCGAGAGTGTCAGATACACGGGTAACTTCCGAAGGGATTTTGGAAGTGTCTATTTTATTTTCAGAATTAAAAGCCATATGGACTTAAATTAAAGGAGAATCGGCTACCACGTAGCCAGGTACTTTTCGACAAAATCTCCCTACGGTCAATTTTGTAACGAAAAGTCTTTCAATTCTCCCACGCGAGCAAAGCAGTTTGCTCGCTTAGCCGAAGACAATTCACCTAGTGAATTGTCTTTTTAGTGCGGCTAGGGAGAATCGAACTCCCGTCTCATCCTTGGCAAGGACGTGTTCTACCACTAAACCATAGCCGCAAATTTCTACTAAAATTGCGAATTAATCTTAATTCGCAAGGCCATTATATTATTTTTGTCCATAATATGCAATTTTCTAAATTAGCCTTATGATATAAAGTTAATTTACTAATTAGTAAAAAAAGTGTATAATTTTCTTGTATTTTTTTTGCGCCCGTAGTTCAACGGATAGAACACCGGTCTTCGGAACCGGTGATGTGGGTTCGATTCCTGCCGGGCGCACCCGAATGAGACACCTGCGTGTCTCATGTGCAGGAATCGAAAACCTTTTCATTATTTATGAGGAGCTTCGCTCCAAATAAATTGAAAAGGTGTACTGTTCCTGTAAGGAAAGATTCCTGTTCTCTAGCGCAAAAATTCAGTAGAATTTTATGGGTGACCACTTCCCTGTTCCTGTAAGGAAAGATTCCTGCCGGTCCATAAGAAAATTCAGCAGAATTTTATAAGTGACCACTGCCCTTTTTCCTTTGTAATGAAAGCTTTTCACCAACGTCTTGTCCCTTATTTTAGTCCTTTTCCCCACATTTAAGCCTTATTTTTCAACGAATATGTGGATAACTCTGTGTGTACTGTGCATAAAGGACACATTTTTGTCCCATAAAAAAGCCTTATTTTACGAATAAACCCTTTAAATATAAGCTATTTTTAAAAAGACAGCAAAAACAGCATATAATCAGTTTCACGTGAAACACTTAAGTATGTTTCATCCGCCATATGGGTCGGCGGACAAGTATGAAACGGTTGAGGTGTTCCACGTGTAACGTTTCATGTGTAACAATTAGACTCAAATCATATGAATCTCCAAGTTGGTATTAAGGCATTTCTCAAAAATAAAGAAGGGAAGTACCTGCTTGTTCGGCGCAATCCTGAAAAATATAAGGATGTAGGTGCTAAGTGGGATATTATTGGTGGCCGTATAAACCCTGGTCAGGGTCTTTTGGAGAACTTGACCAGGGAAATATATGAGGAAACTAAGCTTGCTTTGGAAGGGGGACCACAGCTTTTGTGTGCCCAAGATATCCTAAAAGCAGACTTTCACGTCGTACGCCTCACTTATTTAGGGGATACAACAGGGGAGCCGACCTTGAGCGAGGAACACACAGACTATGGCTGGTACACAGTTGAGGAAATGAAAAATCTGGAAAACCTAGATTCTTATACTAGAAAAGTTATAGAAGCAGGTCTGGTATTGTAACGTTCCACGTGTAACATATCTGAAATGTTACACGTGGAACCTAAATCGTCTGAAAGGGAACGTTTCATGTGGAACATATATGCCAAAAGTATTTACCTCAGAAACTCAAAAGATCGGACAACTCGGGGAAGATATCTGCTGCCGATACCTGCAAGGTAAAGGTTTTGAGATCATTGAGCGAAATTACACTCGAAAATGGGGCGAAATAGACATTATTGCCCGAAAACAGGGGGTTACTCACTTTGTAGAAGTGAAATCTCAGTCTGTAAGAGACATTTTAGTGGTATCCAGGGATGGGTATCGGGCGGAGGATCAAATGCACCCACAGAAGATTGTGAGGCTCTCAAGGACAATCAATACCTATCTTTTAGAAATGGATGTCCGTAATGAATGGCAGTTTGATGTGGCTGTTGTCCTTTTAGAGATGGAAGGGAAGCGGGCGAAGGTTGAGTTACTCGAGAACATTATTTTGTAGTTCTACTAAAATAAAAAGTCCCGCGTGAGCAGGACTTTTTTGTTTTTGGCACTTTGTGCCGGATGTTTAATGGCCACCACCTTTCTTCTTCTTTTTTTGAAAGCCTTGGATAAAGGCAATCGTAAGAATAAGTAGGATGAAGCTTAACCCTGGGATCAACCTCGGGTTTATGTAGCAAAGAGTAACGCAGATGGCGTATAGTGATAAAATAGTTTTGGTCCTATTTTCAAAACACCACTCACCAATCCTTCTGAAGAAGGGAGCAATATATAAACTCCATAACTCTGGAATCGACACAGTACTCTTTCCGTGTTTGTTGCGGTATATCGCTACAATGAAGTAAACAATGAGGAACGCCAACACAACACATAAAACAGTAATACCTATTATCTCTCCGGCTTCCCAGATTCCTGATAGGATCTCTGGATTATTTGCGCAGATAAGTACCAATGCAATGATGACGCTGATGACAACTCCAGCAGTAGTTGAAAGGATATCTTTTATCAGATCTCCAAAAAATGTAAGTACGGCGGACATAGCGCCATGGGAATGGGAAGAAGATTTCTTTGACATAATATTCCGGGTTTAGGTTAGACATTATTTTTATGTGAAGAATTTTACCCATATATTATAGCATAGAAATATGCTATTTGTCAAGCTGTCACTAGGGCTACAATAGCCTGATTTTGCAAAAGAAAAGCACCTTTGAAGTTATCGCAGGTGCTTTTTTTGTTTAAAAAATTAAATGAATGGAAAATTACTGCTTAATGCGTCATTTGGACAATGCCAGTACCACTTTCAAATGTAGTAGCAGTGCCTTTTGAGTTGCCCTGCATCATTGTTGGTGATGATGTCATTACCGTCGTTGCACCAGATTGTGCAGCACCGGTCATCTTTACATTGTTGTTCACAACGCCAGATGTTCCAGCTGTCATCCCTCCGGAATGTTGCATGGTTGTTACCAATGCTCCAGTTCCATTTGTCATAGCCGCTGCATAGGTCATTCCTGTTGAAGGTGTTGTTGAGGAGTTCGTCCCTACAATCTTCACAACATTTCCCTGACTTTTTACAGTTCCAGAATATGTTATTTGGGAAGTTGATGCAGTAGTAGCAGTAGTACTTACCATTTTGATGGGTTCAGTTTTGGCCGAACTCATCATCTTGGTTTGCTGAGGTTGCATTGCCGGAGCACTTGAAGCAGTTGTTGTTACTCCTGTTGGAGTTGCTGCTGAAGCGCTCTGTCTTTGCATCCCAACACGTTGTTGGGTATTCGTATTCCCCAGATAATTTGAGGAATTCGAACTTCCATCATCACGGCGAGCATCGGTGTTTGAACCGCTACTTTGGCGTTGGCCATAATAGTAGGATCCATTTCCGTTGCTCCATTCATTGTTGTTCCATCCATTTGCGTAACTAACACCATTGTTTGAACCGGTGTAGTTACCATGGTAATTGTCGTACCATCCATACTGACTGTACGGATTGCCTGCAGCATATTTGCCGAAGTAACAGTACTGCCAGAGATATGGATCATACAAATTGTATGTTGCAAACGAACTGCTATAACTGATGCCGACGCGGAAGCCAAAGAAATTGTCGGTATAGTTATAGTAAGAACCTGACATGTTATTCCAGTTGTAACCCAGTGCTGGGCTGTACTGTGGAAGTGGCGATGTGGTGCTTACGCTCGCTTGCGCTCCAACGTAACCATGGAATGCAGCCAACTGTGCTGTGTAGTTTGGACGTGAGTCATACCCAAGATAATAATTGTTTATGATGTCTGTCTTTACTTCAGCAGCTGTCTTAGTGGTGCTATCCTTTTTAGGATTGTAATATACGTCATCTTCCATATGTTTGGTTGATGAGCATGATGATGTCAACAGTGCTATCGCTACTGTAAACATGACAAGAAGGTGTAATTTTCTCATAGCTATTTAATGTTTTCAATTGTTTTGCCCCCAGACTCGTTTCCAGAGGTTCTGGGACAATTATAGCACATTTATATAGCACCTGTCAAGACATATAAGGCCTTAAAAATAGGGGTATTTTGGCACTTTTGGCTTGTTTTTCAAGAGAAACGTGCTACTATAATGGAAGCCTTTTTATGCTGCAGGTCGTTATGTGACGGTTGTGGCGTGCTTGTTTTTGGGTTTCATTCCTCTGTCGGGGCGTAGTATATCGGTAGTATATCTGTTTTGGGAACAGAAGGGCCGAGTTCGATTCTCGGCGCCCCGACAGAGGAATGAAACAAAAGCAGGGGATTCCGTCTAGTAACGATATGCGGGATTAGTTAAATGGTATAACTTCAGTTTTCCAAACTGATGTCGGGAGTTCGATTCTCCCATCCCGCACACATGAAAAAAGCGCCATTATGGCGCTTTTTTCATGTGTGCGGGATGAGTAAAGCGCTTGAGCGCTTTACGTGGAGAATCGAACGCCGGAGCGATATTTTGCCAGTAGGCAAAATCGCGAGGCGGTGCCCAGACCAAAGCGAGCGACGGCGAGCTTTGAGTCGCGGGCGATTCTCCCAAGTTCATCGAAAAGTACCTGGCTACGTGGTAGCCGATTTCCCCATCCTATATAAAAAAACAAAAGACCTACCTCGGTTAAGAGGTAAGTCTTTCTTTAAAAAATTAGTTGGCGGAAATTATGCCGCAATTGCTAAATTCGCGTCAGATCTTCCCATGTTTCGCATGTGCCGATAGTGAGAAAGGAATGCCCCTCCCCAGTACTTGTAACTTTTGGATTTTATTCCATACAACGTACAGCCCTCCTGAATTATTTTATTCAGGCCGCGGTAATGTCGTTCATGCACATGTGGCCAGAAATGATGCGACTGCTGCAGATGAAGTCCACCTAATGCTAACTCAAGAATAATGCTGTCTGCTCCAAAATTTGCAGTTGTCTCGATTTGGTGGATTCGATTGTTATTGTCGATGACTCCACTTTCGTCTGGAACTGGGTACGCAACATCTTCACTCAAATGTGCCAATGGAAAGACAAAATTGAGCGTCAGTCCCAATCCAACATGCATACACAGAAAACCAAGTAGTGCGATTTTCCATTCCAGTAAATAAAATGGAATGAAGAGATAGAGTAGGCAATACAGTGCTTTTCCTATCAACCACACAAAGTGTTCTCGCTGTGTCATCCCCGTGTTGCCCTTGAAGTATCTTCGGATATCATTTACTAATATCACCAATGAAGAAATAGCATAGAGTGCATACATGTACCAGTGTTGATACTTATGAAACCATCGACGCTTTTGGCTTGGGCTTTGGCGTAAGAATGGCTCATTGTTTACATCATTGTCATGTCCATCTATGTTTGGATACGAATGATGTTCTTGGTTGTGGACGATATTCCATTGGAACATACTCCAGCCAACCAAGTCTGCGGTAAATGCTAATGTTTTATTTATCAGCGAATACGGCGAGTAGCTGCGGTGTGCTGCAGCATGCATTATGTTGAATCCTATGCCCCCCATCATTATTCCTCGTAGAAAGGAGAAAATGATTGCTGGCCACACTGCACTGACGAGTCCGCTTTTGTACACATACACAAACAGTATGACGATAATGATCGACTTAATATGTGCTTGGGTATTAGCGAAACGTCCGCCGTTTAGAGCGATGTATGCATCGCCACGTTTTTTAATGTACGAAGCTGCTTCCGCATTCCGTAAATGGTTGAAAGTGATTTCTTTTTCCATAACAGTAGTTTTTTATTTTAAAATTAACAGTTTTGTCTAATTATAAGGTTTCCTGCTGGAAAAGATAGGTATACATAATAAAACCCCTCCGTCGAGGAGGGGTTTTATGAGAACGTTTTAGATATTCTTCTCGCGCGACCTGCCTGCCGGTAGGCAGGGATGAATATTACTTAACTGCATCCTTCAAAGCTTTTGCAGCGCGGAACTTAGGCACTTTCGTAGCCGCTACCTTTACTGCTTCACCTGTTTTTGGATTGCGAGCCATACGTGCAGCACGCTGTTTTACTGAGAAGATACCAAGGCCTGCAATTGAAACTTCACCGCCTTTCTTCAAAGTGCTGACGATCGCATCAAGCAAACCAGCTACGACTTCTTCTGCTTGCACTTTTGTGCCGCCGATTTTGCCGTGAACCCAATCAACCATATCTTGTTTATTCATATTTATTAAAAAAATTGTGTTAGTGTTAATGCTTCGACCATAGGCATTTAAGCCTTGTAAAACATACATTTAATTATACTCCCCCTCAAAAACAACGCAATAGAACACGTTCGCCCTGCACTTTTGACAAGCACGAAAATTTACTGTTGAAAATTTTCTCTGTTCGGCGCCGTCGCGCCTCCCAAGGCTTGTCAAAAGTGCAGGTTTCACTCTAATGAGCAGAGCCTGCTACTAGATTTTGTACTAAAATTGACGCTCCTCTTTTATTTTAGTATTGTGGTAAGGTATTTTTCTGTAAAATGAAAAAACTTTCCTATAAAGAAGAGAAAATTAAACACTTTGATCCCTCAGGGATGGCGCTTCCTTCTGATAATATTTACGGATTGCCTTTTACTACGGCCGAATCTGACCTCGTTATCATTCCGGTGCCGTGGGAAGTGACTGTTTCGTACAAAAAGGGGACAGCACAAGCCCCAGATCGCGTACGCGAAGCAGCGATGCAGGTAGATTTGTACAATCCTGATGCGCCAGATCTATGGAAAATGGGTATTTCGCTTGAGCCAGTATCAAAAAAATGGGCATCGGCAAATAAAAAATTGCGTGCGAAGGCAGAAAAGTACCTTGATGCGCTTGCGGCTGGTGAAAATATAGACAAAAAACCACTATTGAAGAAAAATTTAGCAGAAATAAATGCTGAATGTCGAAAATTGCATACTTGGGTGAAGGAGGAAGTATTGCACTTCATTGAAGAAGGGAAAATGGTAGCGCTTTTAGGCGGCGAGCATTCGACAGCGCTTGGCATGATTGAAGCGCTTGCTGTGAAAAACAAAGAGTTTGGTATTCTCCAGATCGATGCGCATCATGATTTGCGCAATGCCTATGAAGGATTTACTTATTCGCATGCATCGATTATGTACAATGCACTCCAGTTGCCACAGGTGAAGAAGCTAACAGCAGTTGGGATTCGCGATTATGGCGAAAACGAAGCGAGTTTAGTGAAACATTCTCGTGGACGCATCAGTGCTTTTTATGATAAAGATATGGCGCGCGATATGAATGAGGGCGTGCAGTGGAAGAAAATCTGCAAAGATATCGTGGCGACCTTACCTGAGAAAGTATATATTAGTTTTGATATCGACGGTCTTGATCCCAAAAATTGTCCAAACACTGGCACGCCAGTTGTTGGTGGACTTGAATATGAACAAGCGCTTTATCTTATAGAAGCAGTCATCGATTCTGGTAAAAAAATAATCGGCTTTGATTTAAATGAAGTAGGGGATGGCGAATGGGATGCGAATGTTGGCGCGCGTCTACTCTATCGACTCTCCGCCCTTTTTGCGAAATCTGCTGGAAAAGTTTAGAATACTTAGATGTCACACGAAAAAATTGCAAAATTGAGTAAGGGTTTGAAGGAAAAGATTGTGCTCGGGGAGCGGATGTACCGTCCGAATTCAAAAACGCCGATTACGAATTGGTTGGTTGCTAATAAACGTCACTGTAACGGCGGGAAGACAATTGATGCCGGACTTTGGCTCAAGGAGCATACCGCAAAAGGCGGAAAAATATTCCTGACCATGTCAGGTGCTGGTTCATCGTTCCAGCAGGGTATTGTGATCAGTGATTTAATCCGCGCTGGCAAAATTGCTGCTATCTCTGTGACTGGTGCAAACATGGAGGAGAGCTTGTATCGTCTTGTGGCCAATGGCGACTATGCATACATTCCGGATTATGTGGAACTGACACGTCACGAAGAAAAAGAACTTGATCGTGCTGGACTTCGCCGCATCACCGACACCTTTTTGCCTGAAGATGAATCAACACGTCTCATTTTGCCACTTCTTGAAAAACTTTGGCGCGATGCGGAGGCGCAGGGGGAGTCACGATTGTGGCATGAATACTTCTTTGAGCTTTTTGAAAAGAAGCTACTCGACAAGATCTTGAAAGCAAAAAAGGCAGGAAAGCTCGAAGAGTGCTGGCTCTATCAAGCATGGAAGCACAACATTCCCGTGTATGTGCCAGGTTGGGAAGATTCAACGATGGGAAATATTTTCACGTACTATACATATGATGGCGACCACAAGTTTCTTGGGAAATATAAACAAGCAAAACCAATCAGCGCTTCAGTGGTGAAACCAAACTATGCCTACATGCAGCACATTTCTGAATGGTACATGGATGTGACAAAAAAACATGGATTGGCATTCTTGCAGCTTGGCGGGGGAATCGCAGCAGATTTTCCAATCTGCGTTGTGCCCCACTTGAAGAAAGACTATCTTGCTGATGAGACTGAAGAGAAGCAGGACAAAATGATTCCACCATGGGCAGGCTTCATTGAAATCCATTCTTCACCAATGAGCTTCGGTTCGTACTCGGGCGCAGGTTTTAAAGAAAAAATCACCTGGAGCAAGCTCGCCACTGATGCCTTCGGCATTCAGATCTTCGGTGACTACACCGAGCATTTCCCCGATATCGCGGCCATCGTGTTAGGTAAGTAAAATAAAACCCTCGAGTCCTCGAGGGTTTTATTTTACTTGATAAAGCACACCCTTTCTGGTAGTTTAAGTAGAAATCAAACTATAAATCTATTTAGTCATGGAAGCTACAGATAGACTTGCTATTTTAAATGGGAATGATCAGTCCCTACTTGTAAACCTTATCGGCTCAGAGCTTTCAGTGAGATATAAAATAAATTTCACTTATCGCAATAGAGATAATCAAAACTCTGTATGTTGCGGGAAACATCCTACATGCAGTGGTTGCCACCTGATTGAAGTTGATCCAAATACCTCAATCATTATACGTGAAGTATCCACGAATGACGGTATTAGTTTTACTGTAACAATTGGTGATCGGGATCTCATCTTTAGTCTTAATCGCCTCAAGACAGAACTTAATCATTGGAAACATTTTGTTTTTAAAGATTGATTATTTCTGAGCACAATTTAAAAAGCCCTGTAACATTGAAATGTTACAGGGCTTTTTATTTTTTCTAATCTAAGTTCGGTGCTGGCAATGCATTCCACATTATTTCAAACAGTTGCCGGTGCATTTCGATAATGGATTTATTTTCAAGACTCACCGCAGAGAGTGGTTCGTCGAGACTGAAGATGGTTACTTTTTGCGGTACGATCATGACATCTACCGCGAGTTCTGAACCTTTTGGAAGTACTCGAATCTCGTGGTTGAATTGCTTTGCAAACTTCTGCATGTAGCGGGCTTGCTCATTGTCAGTGACGATGAGCCGCGCATTTTTTATCGCTTTCACTCTTTTCTTAAAAAAATCCTCGAAATACTCACGGTCCATGTCGAAAAATTTCTGCATATCTCCCATGACAAGATAGTAGTCATTTGGTCGCATTGGTTCCAAAATCGTATCGTAAATAGTTTTGATTGATTCGAGTCCTTCGTAGTAGCGGAGCGTGCTTTCTTTTCCTTTCAAATTGTAGAGTGCTGTGAATTGGGGAAGTACGCGCGCCAGGGCATTTTTTCGCGTGTCTAAAATAGATTCAAGCTTGTCCGGATGTTCAGCAACAAACAGTTGCTTCAGTCCATGGAGTTCAATATGCATTAAACCCTTTCGTTTCAAGGCCTCGACGACGGAGTAGACCGTAGTGCGGCGCAGTTCGGCTGCCTTGGCAATGTTCAAGACGGTGGTCGGCCCCAGGGAAAGGCTTGCCAGGTACACGGTAGCCTCATTCTCGGTGAGACCTAAATCTATCAATATTTGTTCTAATTGCTCGTTTTTTGCCATAAATGTCGAATAAAAAAGACAACATGTTTATCATATAAAACAAAGATAAAATAGTCAAATTTAGGTATATGTCCGACAAATATGACATGTATTGACTTTACGCGTATACTATTGGCAAATATAAATGTTCAATCAAATTCTAAACCTTATAAATCTACTGACTATGAAAAAGATCCTGTTTGTTATCGCCATACTTATGGCTCACGTCGCAGTTGCGCAAGACACTGCAAGCTCTAAGAAGTTTATTCAGAAAATCATGGGCGGAGCCATCCTCGCTCATAGCGCAAGTACTTCGTTCGAGAAGAAAAAAGAACCCTTTGCCTTGGGTCAAAATTTGTTTGTGAATGTTCTAGCTATCACGCCAAAAACATTCCACAACATTTTTTACACCTTTGCGGGGAACAATCTGGTATTGCTCAATGGGTACTTCCTTCCGAATGACTGGGATACTTATCTCGCTTACTCGAAAAGTCTATCCTCAAGTGGAAACTATCTGGGAGTGGGGATAGAGAAGATGGTGAAAGTATCTGGCGGCGTCAACATTTTTCTTTTCGGAGAAGTCGGTACAGGTTTTAAAGGGAAAGAATCATTGACGTTCGGGTTTCTCCTCTCGGCTCAGAATAAGATCTGGCAGAGAAAGTAATTTACTGGGCTCATTTGCAAAGATGAGCTCAGTATTAGTTTAAATGTAAATTATAAAAAAATAACCATTATGAAAGAATTATTTTTATTGATTGCGCCATACAGTACTTTCTTTTTTTTAACGACATTTATACCAGAAATTGTCAGAAATTTCAGGAAAAAAATTTATGCGAGTGGCACGCTGCTTTCCTGGATATTACGTTTGATAATCTGTGTAATATTTGGAATTTATAGTTTGATGATAAAGGAAGATGTTGTCGGGGTAGTGCATATTGTTGCTGCTATTCTTGTCTCGATAATTATTTTTCAATGGTTCAGATATAAGCATGCAAAATAATAAAACCCCCTAGGTCTTGCCTAGGGGGTTTTACGTTACACGGTATAAGTTATGCGCTGCGTGATTATCTCGCGTATTCGATAACTCGGGTTTCGCGGATAATTGTTACTTTGATTTCACCCGGGTACTTCAATTCTGATTCAATCTTACCGGCGATTTCGCGGGCCATATCTTTTGCTTCAAGGTCAGATACTTTTTCGGGGGTAACAAAGATTCGGATTTCACGACCAGCTTGGAGAGCGTATGATTTCTCGACACCACCAAAACTGTTCACAAGTGCTTCGAGTTCAGCGAGGCGTTTCAAATAGTTTTCGACTGAATCGCGACGAGCACCAGGCCTGCCACCTGAGATAGAGTCTGCTGTCTGCACAATGACTGCTTCAACAGATTCATACGGATAATCTTCATGGTGCGACTTCATCGCAGTAATGATGCGTGGATCAGCGTTGAACTTTTGGAGAATACGAATACCGATTTCAATGTGCGTACCTTGTACTTCGTGGTCGAGCGCTTTGCCGATGTCGTGGACGAGTGCGCCAGCTTTTGCGATCTGCACATCAGCACCGAGTTCTTCAGCGAGCATACCGGCAATGTGTGCCATTTCAATTGAGTGCTGCAGCACATTTTGTCCATAACTCGTACGGAAGTAGAGGCGGCCGATGATTGCGATGATACGTGGATCGAAGTTGAAAATGCCACATTCGTACACTGCCTGATCTCCTTTTTCTTTGATGATTTTATTGATATCTTCTTTTGCTTTCTCAACAGTCTCTTCAATTTTTGCTGGCTGAATACGGCCATCCAAAATGAGATTCTCAAGTGCCAAGCGGGCGATCTGGCGACGGATTGGATCAAATGACGAAATGATGATCATTCCTGGTGTGTCGTCCACAATGAGTTCGACTCCAGCGGCACGTTCGAAGGCGCGAATGTTTCGGCCTTCTTTACCGATAACCTTACCTTTGATTTCATCATTTGGAATAACCACGTTTGTGGTCATGAGTTCCGCTGCAGTTGATGATGCCAAACGCTGAATAGTCGTTGCCAAAATATCTTTGGCACGACGATCAAGCTTTTCTTCATTATTGTTTTCAAGCTTCTGAATACGGACCAAGAAATCTTCTTCGTACTCTTTTTCAATCGAAGCCATCAACGTTTCTTTCGCTTCTTCTTTTGAAAGACCAGCGACTTTTTCAAGTGCGACGTGCTTCTCTTTTTCGAGATTGTCGGCCTTCTCCTTAATCTTCTTTATTTCTTCGATCTTGAGCTTGATATTCTCTACCTCTTTGTCGATTTCAACCTGCCGTGCGTCCAAGAGTTCTTCTTTCTTAATGAGACGCAGTTCGGTTTTCTTATAATCTTCTTGTTTCTTCTTTTCTTCTTCGCGGATCTCCTCATTCTTTTCTTCCGCTTTCTTACGCACTTCTTCACGGATACGCTCAGCTTCTTCGCGAGCGGCGATCATCATTTGTTTTATCTCGAGCTCCATAGAGCCGCGCTTTCCTTGCGAAATGATGATACGCAAGTAGTAGCCGACACCAGCACCGGCAAGTAATGCGGCGATGGCGACGAGGATTGCTGTTAAACTCATAAGCGATGTGCTCGCTTAAAAAATAGGGGACATCATTTCACACGCAAACGAGCCATACGCGTTTCGCGCAGGGCAGTGGGTCTTCAAATTTGGAAATAATGCTTGTTTCACGGTCTATTTTCTAAGTAAGTATCTAAATTACTAAATAAATATCGATACGCTCATACTACCAGAGGAAATGGAGTTTGACAATTGTTTGTTGCGAAAGCAAAGAATAGTTTATTGACATTAATCTATATTAATGTTATTTATTAAATAAATAAACGTTTAACGCTTAAATCTATTCTTTATGAAAAAAATGTATCTTATGCTCTTTAGCATACTCCTCATTGGTGCATGCACCCATGAAAAAAAGTATACCCAAGCAGAAGTTGACGCTATTGTTAAAGCAAAAGTTGATTCTGCTATTGACGCGACTATTACTGAGATGAATGAAATACCAGACCCTTCAGATAGTGCTTTAAACAGCAGTGGAACCTTCTTTCATTCAAAGCAGAGAGACATGGAGCTTCCTCCAGACATGTTTGCCGGTCAGAAGACACAATAATTTGAGAAATACATCTCTAAACAAAAAAAGTCCCGCAGTGCGGGACTTTTTCTTTTGCACTCAATTATTTTCCGTTTTTACCTTTTACCATCACTTCGTCGATAAGGCCGTATTTTTTGGATTCTTCGGCGCTCATGTAGTAGTCACGGTCGGAGTCTTTTTCAATCTGGGATTCGGTTTTGCCGGTATTCTTGGCGAGAATTTTATTGAGTTTCTCTTTAGTCTTTAAGATGTGCTTCGCAACGATTTCGATATCAGATGCTTGTCCTTCCGCTCCGCCCATGACTTGGTGAATCATGACTTCAGCATTTGGGAGCGCGAAACGTTTTCCTTTTGCTCCGGAGGAGAGGAGTACTGCCGCTGCTGAAGCAGCGATGCCGATGCAGACAGTGCGGACGTCTGGTTTCACATGGTTCATAGTGTCAAAGATTGCCATGGCAGACGTGACTGAACCGCCTGGAGAGTTTATGTAGATTGAGATATCTTTCTTTGGATCTTCAGATTCCAAGAAAAGGAGCTGGGCAATGACAATGTTTGCGGTAGTGTCATCAATTGGTCCGCCCAAAAAGATAATGCGCTCACGCAAGAGGCGCGAGTAAATGTCATAAGCGCGTTCGCCAAATTGTGATTTTTCTATAACAGTTGGGATTAAGTAACTCATAGTTTTTAAGTTATTTACTAGTAAATACTTACGGCTCCCATAGTAGCATAAAGCACATTCGTATGCTATTCTGGCAAAAAATCATTTGTTTTTAACCATTTAAATATAACTCCCTATGAAAACACTTTCCGAATTTTACAAATTTTGTCTTACCGCCTATGGCATTCTGGTTGCGGTTGTTGCCTTGTATTGGTTTATTGTGTATCAAAAGACTGGAGAAATTCCTTCTGGTGGTTTCACAAAGAATGTTATCCCTATTTCTCGATGGTTCGACTACCTATTCCTCCTGTTACTCGTCCCTTTTGGTGCCTCTTTTTATTGGAGTGACTATACGAAACTTCGCATTCCGGCAGGAAGCGAAGATGCCAAAGAGCTTGATGATTACGATCATTCTACTTTTGGCTTAGTTGCCGCGATCGTTATGGCCTGCATCATTATTGCATGGACCATTAAGCCAATACTCCCGCAGTATCACATCATGAGTTTCTTTATTCTCAGTGCAGTTATAACTTTCTTTGCATTCACGAGGATAGGATATTATGTGTACCTCATGTGGTTGAGTTTCTTGCTCCTTCTTGTTTTTGGTGGGGTATTTAGCCTATGCTTGTTCGTTCCTTCATTTTTTCTCTTAAAAAGAAGAGTAAAAAGGCACCTTAGATACCTCGCCGAACCTAATGTTGCACAGCTTATTTAATTCTTGTTTGAACAAAATAAAAAAGTCCCGCAGTAATGCGGGACTTTTTTCTTGATCTATTTTGCTTCTTCCAGTAACTTGAAGACCTCTTCATTACGAAGAATACTATTGACGTATGCGCGTGCGCGATCGGGATCAACATTTTTGTATTGCGCGAGAAGGTTTGCAACTTCAAGCTCTACTTTTTCTTTTGATGCCTCAATCTTTTCTTTCTGGGCGATCGCATCGACGATGAGTTCCCAGACTGCACGCTTGGTCGCATCCGGCATCCATTCCTTACGGATATCATCTTCTGTCTTGTTGATCTGCTTTAAATAATCTTCGAATTTGAATCCCATGCGGGTGATGTCGTCTTCAAAGCGAGCGAAGAGTTTCTGTAGTTCACTCTCGATGAGAATTTCTGGAACTTCAACGGTTGTGCTTTTGACGATTTCTTCAATGATGGCAATGCGGTTCTTATCCTTTGCTTCACGTTCTTTTTCGAGCGCAATATTTTCTTTCAATTTTGCGCGGAAGGCTTCAACATCTTTGAAATCACCGAGTGTCTTTACGAATTCGTCGTTGAGTTCTGGTAAGTCCTCATCTTTCGGCGCTACATTTTCTTCGTGAGGGATATTGTCTTCATGCATTTTCTGGTGTGCGCGCATACGGCGAATATCCAAGATTGCCTGTTCAATATCTTCGTCAGACACATCAGCAACTTTCATTTCAGCATTCTTTGCTTTGGCAAGTGCTTTGTAGTCAGGGAGTTCAAATTCTGGCACGACTGCGGTGGTTATCTTGAATCCAAGCGGATTGTTTGCGGCAATTTTAGTAATGCCAATCTCTGGTCTGCCAATAGCATCGATTTTTTCAAGTTCCAAAATCTTCGGATAGTGTTCAGCGAGTGCGTGTTCAGCCATCTCTTCAAGAATACTGATCTCTGGCACATTTTTTACAATCACGTGCTCAGGGACATGGCCTTTACGAAAACCAGGCATTTCAAATTGTGCCGCAATCTTTTTGAGTGCGTTTGCGCGGAACGCTTCAAACACCTCAGCATCGATTTCGCCTTCAATTTCAACGATACTTTTTGGTAATTTTTTTACGGTGTGTTTTTTTGACATGGGCCTTATACTAGCGATTTTTTTACAAAATGTCAAAAATCCCCTCAGATTGCTCTGAGGGGATTTTTTAGACATTGGATATTAGGATTTAGTCGTTTCTCCTAGAGTCCTTGGTCAATAGTATCGAAATCTGTTGCGTTAAGGTCTGCCCCAACATTATTAACATCTGCGTTCAGGTCAGCCTGAGCCGGAGTTTCATTTGATTGTCCACTATACGGAGCTGGAGCTGTCTTTTTCTGAACATTCATTTTCCAGAAATAGATACCTCCGATAATAAGGATAACAACGACAATGAGGATTCCAATGAATGGTCCTGATCCTTGTTTTTGTGGTTGAGATACAACTTGTTCGTCCATTTTATTTTTTTGATCGTCAGCGTAGCCAACAATCTTAGTTAACTAATAATTTTAATTACCATCTTCAGTCTCTCCCCCTACTTGCACTGTTGCTTTTATAGAAAGAAATACATCCTTAAGCGCATCTCGAGCAGCCAGTAGTGCTGTTTTTGTTTTGAGTACAGCTTCTTGTATTTTTGTTTTGTCAGCATCTGATAGAGCAGATTTAATTGATGCATTACCTGGCACTACTGTTGCTTCTTTGATTGAAGCAATAAGTCCTGTCATATCATCAATTGCTATTTTTGCATCAGTGATTTTAGTCTTGGCAATTACCAGTTTTGCCTGCGCGTCAGTCACATCACTGCCATTATCATCTAGTCGAGTAATAATATTCGAAAGTCGATCATAGAGACTATCGAGCGCGCTTTGCGCAAAACCGAAGCGGCGGTCAATAACCTGCTTTTTTGAGAGACCCTGCTCCTCTTTTTGGTCATTCCATTTCATAGGAAGAAGGCGTGGTTGTTGTCCCATATGCAAGCCAACTCCTCCTTTCAAAAATCCACCAATACCACGACCCCCTCCCTGTTCATCGCCGCCGCTTTGGTCATTGTCATCTCCCTCGTCATCATCGCCTCCTTTATTTGAGACGGTACCACTTATGGTAACTGTGTTTCCTGAAATAGCAGTAACTGTACCGCGAATTGGTCCGCGACCATTCATCATTCCAGCATTTGCGTTTACCCCAAGATTAAGAATTGAAGTTGCGGTAATGTTTGTACCGCTCACTGTTCCTATAATGATGAGTTTATCACCTACCTTTATATCTGCGACAGTTGCTGTTGTTGCACCAGCTCCTGACTGCTTCATGATTGTCGCGTCCTTTGCAGCAACACTATAGGTTGCTACTACCTGCTCCCTATTGCCTTTATTTGTTCCCAAATTCCAACCCTTCATTCCTTCTTGTTCTTTCTGACTATCATCACCTTGATCTTCATCCTGATCATCAAGTGAACTATCCTCGTCATTTCCCTTATCATCTAGTTCTGAAGATTTGTCTTCCTGTTCTTGTTTACTGTCATCTCCCCACGAAAACAAACCATCTTTTGCGTATGAGACTTTTGCAAGTCCAACGACTGCCAAAAGGGCAATCATTACAATTCCTATATATTTTTTACTCATTTTTTTAATTATTCTATTCACTAATAAATTCGACAATACGTAACCTATGACGCACCTACAAAAAACTACTTACATTTTAGCACAGGTACTTTCATATACGTCAAAACGCACCCGTAGGGTGCGTTTTGGTTGCTTTTCTCTATTTTGTGCAAAGCTTACTGTTCAAGTTTCGGTGCATACTCTGTTTGGTATTTTAGAGCGCATTCGTTGATGATTTTGATTGCTTCTTCAGGGCCGTGGAACGTTTCAACAACGCCGGTACCTGGTTTCTTAAGTGCTTTCAAGTTTTCCCAGAAGTACTTTGTTTGTGTTTTGAAGTAATCACCTAAATCATCAACTGTCTTGATATGGTCGGAACGCTTGTCGCTTGCAAGAACTGCAATTATTTTGTCATCAACTTCGCCACCATCAATGAATTTCATGACGCCGATGACGCGTGCTTCAACAACGGATCCAGGAACAAGTGGTTCAGTAATGTTTACGATTTCAATATCGAGTGGATCATTGTCGTGATCCCACGTCATTGGGATTGCGCCGTAAGTAAATGGGTATGAGAGTGTTGAGTAGCCGACGCGATCGAGCTTCAGCTGCCCACTTTCGGTGATGAGTTCATACTTATTAATTGATCCTGCTGAAACCTCGACGATTGTATTAACAATCCCGTCCGCTTCATTTTCGAATGGAGGGAGCACATGGAGGAGATTCAACATGTACTTTGATGGTTTGTGATTTATGTTTGCCATATTTTTAGTAGATAGAAAATAGTTAGTAGTAAATAGAGAACATTTACTCAGATTTTTCTTCAGTTGGTGCAGTTGCTTCAGCATCTGCTTCTTCACTTTCTTCTTTGGTTTCAATTTCTGCGTCATCACCAAATGTATCGTCATCGGAAGAAATTATTTCTGTTGCGCCAACACCTTTGATATCGATTCTCCAACCAGTGAGCTTTGCAGCGAGACGAACGTTTTGTCCGCCTTTACCGATAGCGAGTGAGAGTTGATCGTCGGCAACTTCGATAAACGCTTTGTGCTCTGCTTCATCGATATTGATGTCGAGCACGCGCGCAGGAGAAATCGAATTTGAAATAAAGGTTGCGATGTCTGCTGACCATGGAATGATATCGATTTTTTCGCCAGAGAGTTCACTCATGACTGTAGTGACACGAATTCCTTTTTGGCCAACACATGAACCAACTGGATCAACGTGTTCATCGTTTGAGTGCACGGCAACTTTTGAACGGCTGCCTGCTTCGCGGGCGATCGCTTTGATTTCAACAACACCACCAGCAACTTCAGGAGCTTCTTGTGCAAAGAGCGCTTCCAAGAATTTTGGATGAGTGCGAGAAAGGCGGAGATTTACGCCACGAGGAGATTCTTCAACGGCATAGAGATACGCACGAATGCGTTCGCCGCGACGGAAATGCTCTGAAGGAATTTGTTCTTCAAATGGCAGTACGCCAACAGCACGATTGAAATCAACGTAGATATTTCCACGTTCAATTTTTTGTACGACACCGTTTACGATTTCACCTTCTTTGGTGCCGTATTCATCGAGAATAGAAGTACGTTCAGCTTCGCGGATACGCTGGATGATCACTTGCTTCGCTGTTTGTGCAGCAATGCGACCGTAATCTTCTTTTGCTTCGAGGGGGAACGTCATTTCATCATTCAACTCTGCACCTTTTTTCATTTTACGTGCATCTTCGAGCATGATGTGGTGTTCAGGATTGAAACGAACACGTTCATCGTCTTCAGCGATTTCACCCTCTTCTTCACCTTCAGGCACGATGCGTACAAGTGAATCATCAACCACAATCTTTACTTGCAGAAAGTGTGTGTCGCCCGTTTCCAAATCAAACTTTGCACGGATGATTTGTCCGCGCTTGCCGTAATCTTTTTTGTACGCAGCAGCAAGAGCTTGTTCAATGGCTTCAATTATTTTTTCTTTTGGTATCCGGCGCTCTTCTTCAAGCTGTTCGAGAGCGGAGCGGAGTGTTTTAAGGTCTAACATATTTAATTGTTATTAAATTTTTATAATTGTATTAAACAGAGCGGAGCCCTATTTAATAAAAAAAGTCCGGTTCGAGACGGACGTTAATATGAATACTATATATGAGCAATCCATAGAAGTCAAATACTCGTTGTAGCAAGCCCTGCTTCTTGGAGTGAGCTCTTTTCTTTTCAAAAACCTGGGGAGTGGCGGCGCTAACAGGAAGAAAAAATTTCTACCAAGAAATTTTTACGGTTTTGAAAAGAAAAGGGCGAACGGACTTTATCCACAGCAATCGTGGTTTTGCCATGCGCATATATATTGTGTCGTAGTATAATAAAAACGTAATTTACAACTTAATTTAAAAATAAAATCAATGCCTCCATCTTCTTCTAAAAAATTTATAGGGATCCTTGCGATTAGTGTGATTGTTCTTGCTGCTGTTTTTATTTATTTTTCAAAAAATAAAACAGGGCTTATTCCAGGGAATAACACAACCCCATCATCTTCTGGTGAATTAAGTGCAAGTGAGAGAGAGGCTGTTGTGAAGCAATTTTCAGAGAATCCTTCTCCAGAAGTAGCGCCTCTTACAGAGACCGAGCGCAAGCAAGTAGTAAACAATATCTCTGCAAGTCAATCTACGAATTCAGAACAGCAACTTACTGCAGAAGAGCGAGCGCAGGTACTAAAATTGCTTGGCAACTAACGTGTTCTCTTGGACTAGCATCACATATAAATGAGAAAGAAGAAAATTATAGCCAAAATACCCCATATTTTCATTTTTAGCCTTATTTTAATTGGGCTTTTTACTGTTTCGGAAATGGTCAATCGGGTGTATGCCGATGACCCTCAACCAGACAGTATTACGGCAAATGTTCATGGCTATGCCTGGAATGGTATTCGCGATGATGCAACAGGCACCGTTGGAGGTCTTGGCTGGATCAGCATGAACTGTAAGGAGGGGGGTACGAATATGACTGATATATGCGCTAACAGTCTTTATGGAGTAAGTATGGCTTCAAGTGGTGATTTGGCTGGACATGCTTGGGCTTCCACTGTTGGTTGGATTAGTTTCGATTCAGCTGATGTGGTAGATTGCCCTATTAAAGATTCAGCAGCTCTGGATAAGTGCACGGGACATATTGATACAACAACAGGGGCTGTGACTGGCTGGGCACGGATTATTTCCCCTCCAGCAGGCGGTAATGATGGCAAAAACGGAAACTGGAATGGCTGGATCCGTTTCTCAAGTGGCAACAATACCTATCCTTCTCCTAAAACAGACGGTTCTGGTGGGGTTACCTATATGACAACAGACCCCCAAGATCACCATAGACTTATGGGTTATGCGTATGCGGGTACTATATATGATACTTCTCCCGAAGGAACGGATGAATTTGGTTGGGTGAGTTTCAACTCAGACAGCGCGGGGTCTTCTGGCGGAGGCAAATTTGAGGTTTGGGTAGATGCTGGTCCAGCACAATTCTTGAACCTTGAAGCAAGCACTGGAGGTGGAGCGCCTGGTACCTCTATTAGTGTTCTCGAGGGTGACAACATCACGCTTGATTGGTTTACCAATCCAAAGGGGTACACTGGATTTACTGCTTGTGAGGGTATTTCAAGTCTTACTACGAACTGGGCTCCTGCTAACCCAACTGCTTGGGGTGGAGCACTCCCATGGGTAGGTGGAGCTACGAGCTTTGCCTTCAGTCCGCAAAATACAACACCTCTTGATAGTATTACTGTCACCGCAACTGCCGGAACTTCGCAAACCTACTCAATTCGATGCCGAGATAATAGTTCTGTTTCTAATATTGCAACCGCTACCGTCAAAGTACTTCCAGCAGATTGGTGTGATACACATCCAAATGATCCGGTATGCACCAACATACTTACTCCTTCAGTAGATGTTTCTGTTACAGGCGAGTGTACTGATAGTACACAAACAGCAAATGGTGATGCGCATATCACCTGGAGTGTTGATGATGTAAATTATTCACAGTGTAAGAGCGGAACATGGAATGGATCATCATTTACTGAGACTAATTGGGCTGGGACAATCTCATCCTCGAAAAAGTCAGGTGCCGTGAGTGTAAGCATGGATGCCGCTCCTTCTTCAGAGACATACATGATTCGTTGTGGTGCTGATTTCGATTCTGCAACTATTAGCCACGTAACACAATGTACTACAAGCAACACCTGTAACGACCCAATTGCAATTAACTACACTTTACCGAAACCATGTGAGTATGGTGATGGTATTTGTCACGATCCTGAAGCACGAAACCAAGGCGATCCGATGCCGTGTAAGTACACGCGTCAGTTCTTGTGGTTTGAGTACTAGGAATAGAAAATATATGAAGTATAATTAAGTAAGCATTAAAAATTAGTAACAATATTATTAACTAAATTTATTAGAAAGAAAGTTATGTATACAAAAATTGCTCGTGTTATAAAAGTGGTCGTGTTGGTTCTCATGCTCTTTATTGGAGCAAGTACAGTTTCTGCTGCTGGTACGTGGGTTCCTCCAATCTCTCAACCGACCGAAAACAATGTTGAGCCACCAGTAAATACGAGCAGTACGTATCAACAGAAAACAGGCTCACTCGGTGTGGGTGCTTCTGTCCCCGTAAATGGAACTTTCTTTGATGGAGTGATCCGCGCACTCAACTTCATATACTCACCAACAGTATACGGACAACAAAACGTTGTAACTTCTGGTGCTTTTGCTGCCATGAGGGTTTCTCCCACCGTGGCACCATTCTTCCCTGTAGACTACAATGCAGATCATGTTACTGGTCAACCGATTTCTGATACTTACGGAAAACACTTTTTGCAAGGAGGGTTGGGAAGTGGTTTGGGGGCTGTTCGTTCTGACTATTTCTGTCTCCGCGACACAAAAGGCGGTTGTGTGAGTGATTGGTCACAGCTTGCTGGAATGGCTTTGCCAGCTGGTGTTGATATGACGACACTTCGCAATAATGCTGGCACATGGGAAGAAAGCAAACTCCTCTTGAACAATGGTAAAGGTGTTGCTGTAGGATTTCCATATCCAAATTCTACGAGTGATAAATTGCTTTTCAACGGCCTTACAAACAACTTTAAATTTTTAGTGGGAGGTAAAAGTCTTTTTATTGGTGATACGCTTCAACTAGGAAGTAACTCCTTAACTGCAACTGAAGGACGGGTTGAAGCAAATGTTTCTGTCACGTCTCCTTATATCGGAAACAAAGTCCGAGGTAACATCTTAGCTGGTCAAAATGCATGGGATACAGTAGGACCTACTGGAAATAATTCTAATTACGCTAAGGTCTATGCTACCGGTCAAGATCCATTAATACTTGGACAAAACGAAGGAGCTGTCCGCTCTGATTGGTTCTGTCTGCCAAACGCAAACGGTGGTTGTATTTCAAAATGGGATGATATATCTGGTGGTGTACCAAAAACTCACAATCCTGGAGATACACTTCGTTACGATGCCACCAATAATCTTCAAGCTAACAATTATATTTATAATGACCCATCAAATAATGGTGTACAGATAAATAAAGGTAATGTAGTTTCTGCAAACCCTGCTTTGGAGGTTGTAAATGGTGATCTTAAGGTCAGCTCCGCAAATGGTGTAGGAAACGCATATGTATACAATAGTCAAATTCTCGTGCCGGTAAGTAGTGTTAAGAATGCTACCTCAAGAGGTAATGAAGGACAGATTGTTGGTGATGACGTTTTAAGTGTTAATGATGTTCGTGTAGGTGCTGCTGCTATAAAAACTCCAGCGAACTATGACTTAAATTTACCTCCTCCAAACACTAACTTTGGTACTGTCCGCACAGATTATGTTTGTCTCCCTGATGCAAAAGGCGGGTGTATTGATGACTGGTCAAAAGTGTCAACGCCGCTACTCACTGGAACACCGAATAATACTACGCGATTTGATACTACAGGCAAAGAGGTAGAGAGTAATGTACTTACTAATGACGGAACTGATTTAGTGGCAAATGGATATTTAACGGCAAACAAAAGTGTGAGTATCGGATCAGGCCTTAAGTTCCTTTCTCCTGGTTTCTTGTATGCGAATAGTGCTGTTCTCTCTCCTGTCGTTACTGGAACCAATGTATTTGGTGGAGGAAATGCTTGGGATAAGACCCTCAATTTACAAACTGATTATAATAGAGATCATGTAACAGGTACCCAGCCAATCGTTTTAGCTAATGGCGCAGGATCTGTACGTTCCGACTGGTTCTGTTTACCAAATGGAAATGGTGGCTGTATTAAAAGCTGGGATGATATTTTTGCAGGCAAGACATTTTTCCCAACGGGGAAAGCTGAACAAACTCTCCGTTATGACAATAGTAATACAGCGGTTGCAAACTACTTTTTAGCAAACGATGGTAAAACAGTGAAGGTGGGAGGGTCTGGTCCTATATGGCCGGCATTTCACGTGCCTAATAACGATCCGGTTTTCTTAGTTGAAGGTAAAACAGAGGTTGATAATGGCGATTTGATTGTTAATGGTGGGGGGAGTTTGGTAGTAAATAAGGGGACTGGAACGATTGGTGCACTTGCTGTTCCTTATGCTGATCCAAGACTAAAATTATACAATGGCCCGCTCGAGGTTAATTTAAGTCTGATGCCAAAATCAGGACAAGTAAATGATTATCAGGGACGTGAAGCTATTCATATCAAAACTTCAGATAAGAATAATGCTGCTACCATTACAACAAATGCTACGGGGCTTCTTTTCTGGAGCACTGAGCCAGGAAAAGGACGTGCGGATATCGCTGTTAATAATGTTCATGCATCGGGAAACGTCACAGTCCAAGGTCTTTTGAGTGGGGTGAAAGGGGGAAAGCCCGTTTGTTTTGACGCATCTGGACTGCTTGTTCCATGTGTAGAGGTTGGGCCTAGTGATGTTGTGTATGCACCTCCGTGTGCAGACGAGTTCCTTGTCTCTAGTCCTTGCCCAGACACCACTTGGGTTGTCCCTAATGATATTGTGGCTGGTAGTCAAATCAGAATTGAACTTCAGGGTGGAGGTGGAGGAGGTGGAGGAGGTCAGGGTCAGGTTAAAAATAGTGGTAACGGCGG
>JAHFNJ010000003.1:0-28245 GCA_023267375.1 Candidatus Nomurabacteria bacterium
TATCGATACCATCTTCAAAAAGCGCCCGAGCGCCGCCACGTCGTGCTGCTTCCCAAACCTGTGTCGACGCAGGATTGTTCAAAATAAGATTTTGAATTTCTGGAGTAATTGCGATAAATTCGTAAATAGCAGTACGTCCATCGAAACCGGTGTGATTACAGGCATCGCACCCCTTACCAGCATACAGCGTTTCCGTTTTTTCAGTAAAATAGCGATCAGCATTTTTAAATTTTTTCAAAAGATCAGCTTGGGTATACTCGACACTGTATCGACAATGCAGACACAGACGACGCACCAAACGCTGCGCAACAATAAGTTCGAGTGTTGAAGAGAGAAGAAACGGCTCAACTCCCATGTTGAGCAAACGTGGGATAGCGGTTGCAGCATCGTTGGCATGGAATGTTGAGAGCATCAAGTGCCCGGTGAGTGCCGCGTTCACTGCAATATCCGCAGTTTCGGCATCACGAATTTCTCCCACGAGAACAATGTCAGGGTCTTGTCGAACAATTGAGCGCAACCCTTTTGCAAAGGTAAGATTTGTTGCCATATTTACCTGAATTTGATTCACTCCAGCAATATGGTATTCCACCGGATCCTCGATCGTCATGACATTTACTTTTGGACTATTGAGGAGGCGCAAGAGTGCATACAGTGTCGTAGTCTTCCCCGCACCAGTCGGACCAGTAGTTAAAATCATACCGAATGGTTTTTCAGCTGCATCATGAAGTAGTTTTTCATCTCGCTGCGAAAGACCCAAATCAGAGAGCGTAAAACCACGGACATATTCTCCTAAAATACGGATTACGATTTTTTCTCCTTCAACGGTTGGCACTACAGAAATACGCAAATCAGTCATTTTATCTCCGCGCTTATAGCGAACAGAGCCATCTTGTGCAGCAAAGTGCTCGTCAATGCGAAGTTTTGACTGGACTTTAATACGGTTGAGGATGTTGTCGTAATATGTTTTCTGAATACGACCTGCTTCATGCATTACGCCGTCAACACGGAAGCGAATAATTACCTCTTCGCCCATTGGCTCAAAGTGAATATCTGAGGCATGCAATGTTACCGCGTCACCGATAATTTCATCAATAATTTCTGGTGCGACGCGAGTATTTTCTTTGATGATTTTTGAGAAACGAGTTTCGAGCGGTTTTTGGTAGAACAGAAATGCTGCATCAATATCTTTGGGTGACGCATACATGATTGAATATTTTTGCCCACCGGACAATTTTTTTAGCACCTGATCAAGGTCTTTTTTTACTGGATCATCGGTCGCAAAAACGAAACCATTTTTATCTGCACTCACCAACACAATACGAAAAGCGCGCGCCACATCTTCAGGGATCTTGAGCACTCGGTCCCGCACTGCAGGATTCGATGCCATATCACTATAGGGCACGTGATAAAATTCAGCGGTCGCCTGCCCCAAAATACCCTCCGTGATGGTTCCCATGGTAATCAAATACCCGACGAGCGTATCATCACGCGTCATATTTTTCTCCGCAATCGCAATATCACTTTCGGTAACATAGTTACCGTCAATCAATATTTTTTTTATTTCTTCGTTTGTCATAATGTCAATGATCGAACACCTCAATAAAGAACATACTAATAGTACCCCACTGCTACTTATTTTTATCTAAAAAAATTTTTATCTTCGCGATGATCTCAGTGATCGGCGTATTTGATTTAATAAAGTAATCCTTCACACCAAATTGTTCAACGCGCTTTTTGTCTTCTTCTTGACCGAGATTCGACGTCACAATTACTGGAACCGTACTTCCCTTTTCCTTCAATTCTTCGAGTACCGCAAAGCCGTCTTTATTCGGCATGACAAGATCAAGAAGTAAAAGATTGAACTTCTCTTTTGCCATAGCAGCAAGCACTGCTTCTCCAGTATCTGCCACGACAACATCAAACCCTTCGTGAGAAAGCTTCAATTCAAGAGCGCGAGAAAGCGCTTTTTCATCTTCGCCTATCAGTATTTTAATTTTATTGCTTTGAGCCATAGGTGTATTCTAGCATATGAGCGGACTATAGTGAAAAACTATACTCTGGAGAGGTATCCGTCTTATTCGCCACGTCTTTGGATATCACTTTGTAGTAGACGGTCTTAGTTCCCGCAAGGATACCTGAAAGGTCGATGACTTCAGTATGTGATTTTGTCATACTAGTATCTTCTGTTGTCGTAAATTGATAGGTGCCCGAAATAGTACCGTACTGCACCTTGCTCGTCGCTTCCGCAAGTGTTCGCCATTTGATCGTTGCTTTCTTTGTTGTGATACTTGAACTGGTCACTTCATAAATATTTGGTGTTGAAAAAGAAGCTTCAGTCACCGATATACCTTTTGTCCCTGATGAATCGGTCGATACTGCGCGATAATATGTTTTTGCATTACCTTCTAGATCAACGAGGGTCACTTTATGTGTTGTGGTCAGTGTTGTATCAACAGGGGTTTCTAAATCATAAGATCCAGATGGAGAACTTTCTGTATCATAAATAACCTGACTCGTTGCCGGAACATTTGTCGTCCAGGTAATCACCACCGAAGGATTACCGGATGGAAGCGCGGCTACTGTCGCCTTGAGTGATGAGATGGTGACTGTTGCTACCGTAAACGAACTTTCTTTAGAAGTACTGTTCTTACCTGAACCATCAATAGAGACAACTTTATAATATATTTTTGCATTTGGTGTCAGCCCCGAAAGTGTCACACTGTGTTTGGTCACGAGTGCAGTTGATTTTACGCTCTGCGACGAATATGCGAGTCCATCAGGGATTGATTCAGTACCATAAAAGACCTGACTTGTTGCCGGAGCGGTTGTCGTCCAAGAAATCTGCGTCGACGTAGACGAAATACTTGTCGCTTTTATCCCGGATACGGTAAACACTTTTGCAGTAGCGGTAGTCGATGAAGATGTTGTCTTCCGAGGTGGCGGAGGGGTGGTAGTGGTAGTTTTTGCCGCACTCATCGTTGAAAATGAGTGTTCATCAGAAGTGGTAGTGTTTCCTTTGTTATCGGTTGAGATGATACGATAATAGATTTTTGTATTCGCCGAAAGACCACTGATCGTAATACTGTGAGCCTTTAGAGGCGTCGTGCCTTCAACTATTTTTGACGGATAGACACCATCAACTGATGCAGCGGTTCCATATGCGACAACACTCGTACTCGGAGTTAGTGTACTCCAGGTGATGGTTGCTTCCGTCGCAGAGACTTTCGTTTGTTTAATATTATTGATATCTACAGCTGAAACATTCCGTACAAGCGTTTTTGAAGATGCTGGCTCAGGAGTATTGTCTACCTTGTTCTTAAACATTCGTCCAGAGAGCACGATAAAAAACACTCCGAGAAGCACAATAATAACAAGGATCAGGGTAATGGCTCTTCTACTTATAGTCATAATAAATTGATTATACGTATATCATATCATGCAGCTACGAGTAATGATATACTTTCTCCTGTGAATACCACAAAAACACTGTTGCTACTTACCGTACTGCTCTTATGCTTCCTTATTCTTGGAGTATATCTTGGCTGGCTCGATAACGGCCCCAAAATACTGTTTAACTTTCTCTAAAATGCTTTGCTCGCGCGCAATAAGGACACTCCTTTTGTTGCCCAAATGGCTTAAAATCGCAGGGTCTCTCTGTCCACTCCCCGCTTGAAAGCAATGTTTCGTAGTCCATAATATCTTTCATCAGTAGCGCGACTTCGGCATCGCTAATCTGCCGCTCATATAATGCATCTTTATTTTTTAGTTCAGCTTCCAAAAAGAGTAGTCGCGAAGACACAACTTCTTTCTTTTCCTTTTCATGCATCAAAAGGTACGAATACATCGCAAGCTGACGAAGCATATCACTCATGCGTCCTTCGTCGGTTTTTTTTTCTATCTCACGAGCCGTTTTTACTTTTCCGGTCTTGAAATCAGTCACACGAACAGTGCTCTCAGAAAACGTTTCAATCAAATCGATCTGCCCAGAAATGACAAGGAGCGGAATCTCTGGATCGCGATATTCTATTTTTCGCTCAGCAGCTGCATCGTGCACGATAGTTGGCAATCGCTCCACAACGAAACGTTCAAGCACCTCAAGTGCGTCTTTTATAAATCGCGCACGCACATACTGATCAACAAGATGCAGTGCGTCACACTGTTTTTCAATAAGTGACGGGAGATCCGTTTTTTTTATTTTTCGATTCTCTAGAATCTCCTTCAGTGAATAGTGGACAATATTTCCAAACTGCAGCGTCTCTGATTCCGGTTCCGGCAGGCGCACAAAATTTCGAAAGTACCATTTCCAGGGACAGCTCCAGAAATTATTGAGGTGCGTAACCGCAACTTTGGTATTCGGATACTGCTCTTTTACAAAACGCTTTATTTCTTCAAGTACAGTTTCCAGATTAGGTACTGGTCTCGATTCTATATACACCGTAGGCGAATGCTCCATGATCATCCGTTCCGTTTCTGTCATCGTCTTTTGCACAAAGGTATTCATGGGGAGTTCTGCAATAATCCGTGCAAGTATCTGATCTCCCCCGGTATATCCTTTAAGAGCATATGAAAGAGTGCAGAAACGTTTGGCACGCGTAATGGCAACGTAGAGTTCTCGTTTCGCCGTCAGTTCGTCTTTCTTTATATTTTTTTCTGATACTGATTCCGGCAACGTAAAGGCAAGGTGCTTCCCTTTCATCAGCGACTTCTCATCGAGGTGTGCGATCCAGACGAACGCAAATTCAAGTCCTTTCGATGCATGGAGTGTCATCACCTGTACTCCTTGCTCTCCTGAAAAGACAGCAAGCGGAATATCCTCACCATAGAGCTCCATCCGTGTGAGAAATGCCACGAATTCTGCGAGCGTCACTTTTGGATTCTTTTCGATCCGCGCAAGCGCAAGATGGAGCATCGTTCGCACAACTTCAATCTGCAACAAGAACCGTTTATGCTCCACGACATCCTTAAAAAAAAGACGTTCACCGATTTCTTGAATAAGACCGTATAGATTTTTTGTATGCAACTGGCCGATGAGCTCACCAATCATTCGTCCAAAGGAAGCAACCGCTGGCTCTCCACGCAAAAGATTTTCAATGGTTATATTCCGTCCATGTTCTTTCAAGAATCGGTGAGCAACGAGAACCGGAATACCACATACCGGATCAAGCAACGCTTCTGCAATAGACGGTGCTTCATGTGGAGCAGCAAGAATACGAAGAATGCGTATCAATGACTGTGTTTCATTAAGCGCAAAAAATGAGGCTTTCCCTCCCGAAGCAACAGGAATTCCCATATCAGAGAGAACAAGTACCGCGCTTCGCACCTGTGCATTCTTGGGGACAAGAAGAGCGCACTCATGTGGAGAAATACCCTGGGCAATTGCTTGCTTAATCGCAAGTCCCGCAGCAATTATTTCATCCCGCGGATATTCCGCCGCAACGAGAGAAACAGGATAATTTTCTTTTGTATGACTTACAAGCTTCTTTGTTGCCAAAGAGCTCGTCAGCAAGGCATCAGCTGAATCAAGAATAACTTGTGTTGAGCGATAATTTTCGGAGAGCGCAATAAGTTTTGTACCCGAAAATGTTTCTCGAAATTTCTCAAAGTGTGATAGCGAGGCTCCACCAAATCCATAAATGAGCTGCCGATCATCACCAACAACGAACAGATTTGGTTTCTCAACACCACCCCACACCTTCTCAAGAAATTCATTCTGAACACCGCTTGAATCCTGATGCTCATCGACGAGCACATAGAGATACCGTTCGCGAATACTATCCCTGACATCTGATGACTGTTCGACAAGACGAACAGTGTACTCAAGTATGTCATCATAGTCAGCCTTGTTCCGTTCTCTCTTTTTCTCTTCGTACAATTCATAAAAACGAACCACTTCTTTCGTGCGATTGAGCCGCTCTATTTTTTCTTGCACCTCTTTCTTGAGCTCACCTTTTGATGGTCCGCGTGAAGAAATACTCGCCTCGTCAGTCATAAGAGACTCAATTTCTTTTTGGACTTCCTGTAAAAAATCTTCTGGCCGCATCCGCTCCCGTTTCAAGAGCGATAGTATCGATTTCAAATCCCTAAAATTGTGCGCTCCGCCAGAACGTGGGCGGAGATACTCCCAATTATTTTCTTCCAAAATTTCATCAGCAAGCAACATTGCATCGGTATCGTCGAGCAATACGGGTGGCGCATCGAAAGAGAGTACCTCATAAAATTCATCGAGCAACGCACTGCCAAAACTGTGGAAGGTGAGCACCGCGACCCGCGATGCAGTAGGACCGATTACATCCGCTAGTCGCGAACGCATCGCGCGAACGCCAGAATTGGTAAAAGTGAGACATAAAATACCATCCGGCGGAGTATCGGTTTTCTGAAGAATGGTAGCGATCCGCAACGTCAAAATCTGCGTCTTCCCAGTCCCCGGACCGGCGACAACCATTACCGGACCCTCGATAGTATCAACGGCTTCTCGCTGAGCAACATTCAATTTTCTATATCCTTCCTCAAAAAAAAGTGCCATGGGCTGATTATAACCCACGGCACTTTTTTACACGAGAAAATCTTTTACTAGACTGTCGCAGCTGGGCTGTGTGGCACATTTCCTGGATCAACATGGCGAAGCGCTTCATTGCTTTCAGTATGCAGTTTGAGCTTCTGGTAGACAAACCCCATTGCCAGTAAGGTGACCGGTATGGTTACAAGGAGGCCGACACCAAAGAGCAGTGCACCAATCACATTTAGAACAGTCAGTACGATAAACATTCCAAAGAGTTTGAGGCGCACGCCCTGTGTTGCACGAGCACTTCGCCTAAGTGCTTCTCTCGGTTCACAGGATTGATCTATGAGAAAATAGCCGAAAAACTGATACTTAATCGCCCACATGAATCCGGGGATAATCAGGAGAATAAAACCTGCAATAACGATAAGTGCATAGAGAAACGATCCGACAACATACGGGAAAAACGTGTGTGCGTGCGGAACAAATGCGGCGCGAATCGAAGGCTTTTGATTGTGCACAAACGAAAGTGCTATCTTGATGAGTCCAATACTGACAATAATATTGAAGGCAATAACGAAAATATTGAGAAGTACAAACCCCGAAGGATGGAGCGCTTTTGCTAATTCCTGCAAGAATCCAAGAAACGAAAACACAACAAACACGCACAACATAAGCAACATGAAGAAACGAATGTGCTTGGAAAATGTATCCCAGCCAAATGAGAGCGCCTCCTCTATCGAGAATTTGTTTTCTGTCATAGTACTTATTGTATGTGAGCGTAGTGTTTTTGTAAACCTAAAACTAGAGTGTCTCAGTAGTATCTGAAGTTGCAGGAGGAGCCACCTCGCCCTCTGTTGAAGTTGAGGTATCAGTTGTTGTAGTAGTGTCTACGGTAAAGAGTTCAGTAGTCATTGTCTCAAGCGCTTTTGCGCGCGCGACATATGACACTGTCGCATTTGCTCCGGTATCTGTTGCTGCTACCAAACCTTTTGTTGCAGCAGTTACCTTCTCTCCAATTGGCGAAACATCAACCGCAGTTTTACTATACAAGAATGAGTACCATGGCCATGAGAATGAAAGCGTGCCATCAGTATTGTAGGTCACTTTGCGAGAAAGTCCTGCTTTAAAAATACCGATGAACTTTGCTGGCGCTTTATACTTCACGATAAGATTTCCAGAAACACTTGCAATGGTCTTTACCTCTGGATACTTTGCGGCAATTGTTTTCGCAAAAAGCTGTAAATCATTTGCGGTTGTCACCTTACTCGCATCTTCAACAGTGATGTCTCCGCCATCAGCATCCCCAGCAGATATAGAGAAATCATCACTTACTACCGCTTCAGCATCATGAGTGAAAATACTCTTATTGCTATCCCAGAGTGACGTAACACCAGCAACGGTTTCTTTGATCTTTCCGAAATTTGCAGCTGATGCTTCATCCGCAACAGAACCCAAACAACCTACTGCGCCAGTCAAAAATGATGAAATAGTATTCAAGCGTTCTGCATCAGGACCATCAGCTTTCTTAAACTCACTTCCAAACTGAAGCAACGCTGAACGAATCGCAACTTTAAACTCAATAGCTCGCTGCTGATCACCGCCAGTGGTGACCTCTTCAAGTGCTGTAGTTGTATCAGTAATCGCTGTCTTTGTTTTTGTATACAAGGATGCTTGTGCGCCAGAAAGTCCTGCTCCATCATCTGCGACAACAGAACTATAACTCTGTGGAGCCCATGCCAAACTTACACGTCCATCTTCAGCTTCAGCTTGAAATGCAGTGTGGAGTGCTGCACAAAATGATTCAGGTGTATCCCCTTTATTATCGAGAGTCGCTTGAGCAATATCATCAACTGCTAACGAGAGTGCACCAGAAGTACGTGGGAGCGGACGAGTGCTTACTGAAACATCACCAGCAACCCCTGTTGAAAGGGCAGCTCCATCACTATTTTTATCTGCGCTAGAATCTGCTTCAGTATTTTTCTCTGTGCCATTGTCTTTCCCAGCATCAACCCCAACAGACACATCAACCTTTGCTCCAACGTCAGAAGTCAGACCTGAGCCGACAAGATCAGCGGAAGCGATAACAGGAAACAAAAGACTTGCAAATGCGATACCAGCAATAAAAGATTGTTTTTTCATACTCTATAACAACAGCCTTCCGAATACGGTTGGCTGATTAAAAAATAATAATTGTGAACAAAACGAGGTACGTCTTTTGAAAGACATATAAAACAAGGAGGTACAAGTTACTGTACCTATTCTAGCATGCCATATAAAAAAGTGGAGTTTGACAAAACACTACTCCATGTCTTGATTTTGAGGTATTTGTTGGATAAATGTTCGCCCATCAGCAGTTCTACACTGTGGTGGGTAGCTTTCCATGATTGGAAAACCAGCATCACGACACGTTTCAAAAGAGTTAATCTTTGTTAGTACATTTTTTTCATGCTGCCAACGCCCTAAAAATGCAGCTGCTACAAAAAGAGCAACGATTGCTACGGCGATGTATGGATTTAATTTTTTCTCTGCAGTATTCATATGCTTTTTATTTTTTAAAAATAAGTAACTCTTTCGAAGAATGTGTCAGTGGGACGCAAGCATTCTGCCTTACATGACACGTATCTTCAATGCGTACCCCCCACTTGTTTGGCACATACAGCCCTGGCTCAATAGTCACAATCATATCTTTTTTAAATCGAGTACGCATTCGTTTAAAAAATATCCGTGGTGGTTCGTGAATCCGCGTACCAACGCCATGACCAAGCGTATGTATAAAATATTTTGCAAAACGTTGACCAAAAAAATCACGTACCACCTGATCTGCCCTACCGCATTTTTCACCAACACAAACAGTCTTTATTCCTAAAAGTTCTGCGTCGAGTACTTTTTTGTATACAGCCCGTTCAGTAGATGAAGGCTTCCCTACGTATATAGTCCGTGTCATATCAGACATATATTTTTTATATATAACCCCAAAATCAATCACTACAAATCCACGAAGTTTTGTATCGGTCGGTATGTGGTGTGGTTCGGCGGCGCCTTTGCCACTGGCGACAATCGGCGGGAACGATGGTTTCAATCCACGAGCTTTTATTTCTACCAAAATCCAATCGGCAAGTTCTGTCTCAGTTGTAAAATGAAAATCACCGACGAGCTTCGAAAAAATATCGTCGGTAATTTTACATGCACGCGCAATGAGCGCAATTTCTTTTTTGGTTTTTACTATCGCCATACGGACAAAATCCACCCAGCAATTATAACCATAAGAAGTTGGTAGCCAGCAGTCAGCCAAAACATTTGCCACGAGAGCTTCTTCGATTTTCCTCCCCACATTGCTCCAGATGCGGCCATCGGCATAAGAAATCCTATCCAGATGATGATTCCAGCAACAATTCCGCTTCCACCAATTCCCAAATCAACAAAGAGAGCTAAAACATACATCATCACAATCGTAACGATAAAATTCAAAAACATAGTCGGCCACATCTGCTTACTCATTTCCTTTTTCTTCTCCGGCGTCATTGCCGACATATCCATACCAATAACCTGCGCCCAATTCTTCCCAAAGAGTGGACCATACCAAACATACCCCCCAATCATATACACAACCGCACATACAATCACCGCTACAATATTTACCATAAAAATTACAATTAAAACTTATAATACCTCGAGGCTTCGTTTATTTTTTATCAAAATCAAGTGCGCATGAATTAAGACAAAAATGTTTGCCAGTCTTTTCAGACTCATCATCAAACACATGTCCCAAATGCGCCTTGCATCGGGAGCAGACAATTTCCGTACGATGCATACCCATACTGTTGTCGTCCTGATACTCTACAGCTCCTGGAAGAGCTTGATCAAACGACGGCCATCCTTGAAGACCGACCGGACCTTTAGATGAATCGAGTTTTGCATCGGACGCGAAGAGTGTCTGCCCACACACTTTGCAGTTATACATCCCCTGCTCATTGTGGTTTACATACTTACCTGAAAACGGCGCTTCGGTACCCTTTTCTTGAGTCACATGATACGCCTCCGCATCAAGCTTTTTCTTTAGTTCTTCTTTATCAATATCCATACATAAATATTAGCACGATTACTTGAGGTGGCTCAATAAAACCGTTCCTAAAATAACTGCCCCCGTTGCCACAATAATACCCCCAGTCACTCGATTGATAATACGAAAATGATGCTCTTTAAGATGCTTTTTCAATAAGGATGCAGTGCCAATGAGGATGCTCCAGCACAACACTGATCCGATAAAAATCCCGACAAGAAAAACGAGTGCTTGCCCGTACTTCCCTGGGCTTACCCCGGTACCAATAGCCGTGAACACAATAGGCAATGTCAGTATCTGGATGGGGTTGGTAATAGTGAGTGAAAATGTTGAAGCGAAATTGCCTAAGTGCTCATATTTTGAAAGACGCGGGATAAATGAATGAGAAATATCAAAATATGTTTTTATGCCGATATACAGAAGTAAGAGTCCTCCAAAAAATCGAATTGTGTTTTGTTCATGGGTAAAAAAATGCATCACAGAAGTCAGACCAAAAATAGCAACGAGCCCAAAAATAAGGTCAGCGGTAATAGAACCAAAAACCGAAACGATCGAAGCTCTAAAGTTATGCGTGAGCGCACGCTTCACACATAAAAATCCGACCGGACCTGTCGGCATGGCAATCAAGAATCCTATAAAAAATCCCTGGATAATTGGGTGCATTTTTTTATTTTCCCACACTTTTACCTGATTTCAAATCGTAATTAAAATAAAAAACACCCCGCCGTCGGGGTGTTTTTTTTCGAATGTCAAAAATAATTACTGAGTCGGTGACGAAGGTTCTGTATCGCCACTACTACCAGCAGGAAGATTCACATCTACCTGGATAGAGTTGCCCTCTGGGGCAGGTGCCTTCTGTTGTCTATGTGTGTACCACCAATAACCGAACCCTGCCAGGATTAAAATAATAACAACAAGCAAAACAGTATTCGCACCGGAAGTACTACTTGCCACTGGTTGTACTGGTGGATAATTTGTCTGATTTTCCATAAAAGTATTGCATATATAGCTAGTAATAATCGGCCTTTTTTATTCTGCTCAATTACTTGAGCGGATTTTCACCCCGGATAATACGAATGAGAAAAAGAATCACTGCAATAATAAGAAGGATGTGGATAAAACCTCCGAGGATGTGAAAACCAAGAAAACCGAGAAGCCACAAAACAATTAAAATAGTTGCAATAGTAGTAAGCATAGTAAGTAGCCTGGTTTAGATTACTAAAAGTCGACCATACTACCTAAGACGTTTCCCTTATATTATGATTACACATACCGATCTCTCTTGCCTATATAATTTTAATGGGTTGTTTTCACTCTTTTTTTGTGAGTAACATACTAAGAGTAGAATTCTTCATAGTTTTATATCTATCGTTTACATTCTATACCATGATGGAATTTTGCAATATCAATACATTGCCCGGCATAAAATCTAAAGAGTCACTGTTTAGGTGACTCTTTATTTACATTTTACTTTTGATTAGAACTGATCAATCGCAGGCACTTTCCTCGCCTCCGCAAAGCTTTCGCTTTGCTCAAGGCTTTGCGGAGGCGGAGAGATTCGAACTCTCGGTGGTGTAAACCACACACGCTTTCCAAGCGTGCGCACTAGACCGCTATGCGACGCCTCCGTTTAATACCGTCTCTGCATACTAGCAAAAAAAGACTCGAAAAAGAAGCTACTTCCCTTCATCCATAAGATGCCACAAATAAAGAGAAAGTTCTGTGTGCCGACCATCAAATTCACGCGCGAGTGTCCTCATCTTCTTTTCATCAGGCATAGTCCGGAGTTTCCATGCTTTTTGAAACCCCTTGCGGATAGCCAGATCCCCCACTGGCAACACGTTTGGTCTGTTTAACGCAAACATCAAAAACATATCGGTCGTCCAAACACCGATGCCTTTTACTTTGAGTAGATGTTCACGAATTTCCATATCCCCCATTTTGGGAAAATGTTTTGGGATAATTGTGCCATCGATAAATTTTTCCGCCAAATCACGAATGTAAGAAACTTTCTGCCCAGAAAGTCCTGCATTGCGCAGTTTTTCTACAGGCATTAAAAGTACAGCTTCTGGAGATGGAAATCCTTTTACCTTTTTTGGAAAAAGTGCAACAAATCGATTGAGAATTGTCCCAGCTGCTTTGCCTGAGAGTTGCTGGTAGATAATAGAGCGCGCGAGCGCCGCGAAATGATTTTTTGATGGCGTCAGCTTACGCAATTTTTTCCGATCAATTTGTATCTTTGCCATAAGTATTTTTGAGTGTTTTTGAATAGCTAATTGTCTTTTCTGTATACCCTACTGTTTTCTTACCGAGCAAACGGATACTCAAGCGGAGCATTAGTAAAAAGATCCCAGCAACAACGATCGTGATCCAGAACAAAATTTTAAATATGCCATAGTGGAACCCAAATACATCGGTATATCCCATGATGAAAAAAAGTATAAGAATACCACCAACAATAAGAAGTGGGAGAATAAAAACTCCCCAGAGAAATTCCCTCATTTGCCCGCCCGCAAAGGCGCTTGGATTTTCGCGTACTTCACGAAGTGTTTTCTTTAATTGAAAGATTTTGAATAGAAACATTTTTTACGCTAGATTACATCTATATCAATTTTCTTTTCTTGCAGTAAACGGAAAAATTCTTTTTCGAGTTCTAGTTTTTCGGTAAGTCGTTTATGCTCTTCTGCTAATTTTTCTTCTCTTGGCACCTCTGACCTGGTATTTCCATTTTTCCCATCATTCCACTTTTTTCGCAATTCTTTATTGTATCGTAACGCTTCAGCTTTTAGTTTCTCGCTTAAGAATGGCTCATCGTCTTGTGCCCACATGCAAAGAAGTGAAGTAATATTGTCATTTAAACCTCTTCGGATAAAAAGTGGAGTATGGACTGATTCCTGCATTTTATTAACAGGAGAATCGTGATGTTCCTCTAAAAGTATTCCTTTCTTATTCTCTTCTAAGTATTCGTACGTTGCGACAGGATAGAGCGTATACATCATGTGCTTCTCGAGACTTTCATTCGTCAGCTTATTCGTATCAGGATTTTTTTTCAACAACGTAGCGTATTCTTGTTCGATCTGCCTAAGATCAAAACCTGCCTCTGAAAGAGCCTTACTAATGACAGGCAAATCTTCTTCGAATGCATGGTGGTTTGGCAGAAACTGAATAACCTCACGCAATGTTTTGGTTAGATTCTCTTCTAGTTCCTGTTTGTTTACAATTTTTGGTTCTCCAGATTCCATTTCATTTATATCTACTATTTCATCTCTCGCAATATCTTAATTCTTTCTTCGATCGGCGGGTGTGTCGCGAAAAGTCGAGCAACTTTTGAGAGTGTCCCGCCTGGGTCAGAAATGTAGAGGTGGGCGATTGCTTGTGATTGCTTGCGCATCGGCTGACCGTACTTCCCTATTTTCTCAAGGGCTGAGGCAAGCCCTTCTGGATAACGTGTAAGGAGCGCACCAGATGCGTCTGCCAGATATTCGCGCTTACGAGAAATAGAAAGCTGAATGAGCGTCGCAATAATCGGCGAGAGAATCATGAAAATAATACCAAGCATCATGATCACCGTACCTACGCCACCGCTTCGTTCCCGATCATCGTGGCGACCGCCAAAGAAAAGATTGCGAGTGAACATCTGCGCCAAGATAGAAATAAAACCAACAAGCACTACCACGACAGTTGAAAGTAAAATATCGCGATTGCCGACATGCGAGAGTTCATGAGCAAGCACTCCTTCAAGTTCTGTCTTGGTCATCATTCCCAAAAGCCCAGTCGTGACACATACCACCGCATGATTTTTATCGCGACCAGTCGCAAAGGCGTTTGGCGCAGGATCTTGTACCACATACACTTTCGGCATCGGCAATCCTGCGGTAATCGAAAGATTTTCTACGGTTGTATAGAGGTCAAAATATTGTGCGCGTTCAGCAAGGGTTGCACCAGCAAGCTTCGTAACAATCTTATCAGAATACCAGTACGAGGTAATATTCATAATAAGCGCGAAAACAATCGCGACATACATGATGGCGGGACTTTGATAATAGTAGGACAGGAAATAGCCAATCGCCACTACGATCGCCAAAAACACTCCCATCAAAATCCAGGTGCGTGTTACATTATTATCTTGTTGTGTGTATAAAGTTGCCATTATTTCTACTGATTTTTTAGGATAAAGTCTCCAAATATATTAAGCTCTTCTTGTGATATTGGATCCTCATTATTTAAAATATATGCATTAACAATTCCATTTTTAAATATCTTCGATTGCAAACATCCAACATCCGACTTTCCGTACTGAAATTCAAAATCAGGCTCAAGACCACATGGTCCTTCAATTGCCCCACCAACTTCAACGATCATATTTTTATATTTAAAAGTTAACTCAGCCTCATCATCCGGCATTCGAGTGGCTTCGGCAGGATAGTAGTATTTTGATTTTTCATCAAGAATCCAATTATTCGGCTGATAGTCAGGTCCATTTGGGTTCAAGTTGGTTTGTGTGTAACCAGAGGGACTCTGTACCATGTCATTTTCGAGCGTTCCCTTCCTTCCATAAAGCATCCAGATACCGACTACAACCAAGATGATGAGAATAATCAGTAAAACGGTATTTAATTTTGAATTATTCTTTTGCATAAAATAAATATTCGAAAAACACGGCTACCACGAATACTGCATCATTCTACCCGGCTGATAGTCGGGGCCATTTGGATTAAAATTTGTTTGCGTATAACCATTTGGACCCTGGGTTGATGGCTTGCAACATCTACCTGACGACACATGTGGGGTGAGTAGAATACAAATGTACAGGAGGCACACAGTAATAAGTGCCAACAGCACCACAATAACTTTTTCGTCTGAATGATGTTTATGCATAAATTGTATAGTGATTATTTAATAATAAACTAAGACTATTTTACCACGAACCGCTTGAACCACCGCCACCTGACGAACCCCCACTAAACCCACCAAAACCACCACCTCCCCCGCCTGATCCGCCTCCCCAGCCACCGCCACCCCACCATGGAGACCGTCCGCCTGCTTGGCTTACTTTTTGATAATTTTTAGAAACGACAAAATCAAGTAAAAGTCCGAAAAGAAGCAGCCCGACACCAAGGATAATGTTTACGAAAAACGACAGCGCAAAAATATTCAAGAGTATGTTTATGACCCCCAATCCTCCGCCAACCACACCACCCGCCCACCAAGACTTTGAGCGCGAGAAAATTGCAGCAAACCATTGTAGGACAATGAACCCGAGCACGACCGGCACAAAAGGCAGACCATCCCCAGATTGCAATCGCTCGGGAACACTAAACTCTCCTTTTGAGAGCGCAATCATCGCCGAGATCGTACTATCTATCCCCTCATAATACTTACCTTCTTTAAAATTGGGAGCAAGAACGGAATCCTGGATGTACGCAGTGCCGACATCGGTCAGCGCGCCTTCAAGCCCGTAACCAGTATGCACGCGTGTCTTGTGTTCATCCATCGCAATCAAAAGGAGTGCACCGTTGTTGTTTTCTTTCGTACCAATTCCCCATTTAGTAAAAATATTCTGCGCAACATTTTCAATCGTATCACCATCAAGTGATTGAATCGTAACAACCGCAATTTCATTGGTTGTCTCTTTCTGAAAAGATTCAAGTTTTGCTTCAAGCGACGCAATCTGCTCAATAGTAAGTATCTGTGCGTAATCATTTACCAAACCAACTGGTTTTGCTGGAATATCAAACGCCAAAGCGCCCTGCGCGACAAATATCGCGAGGACGCTTACCAGAATACTGAGATGACGTAGTAACTTCATTTTCTACTGAGTAAAATCTACTTTTGGAACGGTCTTTGCGGCATCTTCAACCTGGAAGTAAGCACGCTCTGAGACCCCAGCTATTTTCGCAACAACTGAACTTGGGAATCGTTTTACTGCGGTGTTGAAATCACGAACAAGATCATTATACTTCATACGCTCTACTGAAATACGATTTTCAGAACCTTCAAGCTCTACAGTAAGATCTCTAAATGATTGTGATGATTTAAGATCGGGATAATTTTCAGTGATGACCAAAAGTCTTCCGAGCGCTGACTCAAATTGTCCGGCAGCAGCTGCTTTTTCATCTACCGTTGCCGCTCCTGCATAGTGCGAACGCGCATCGGCAATCTGCCCAAACACGACTTGTTCTTGTTTTGCAATTCCCTTTGTAGCAGCAACAACGTTTGGGATAAGATCGAATCTACGCTGGAGTTGTGTATCGACTTGTGCCCACTGACCATTCACCGCTTCATTTTGTGAGATGAATGAATTGTAACGACTGACCCCCCAGAGTGCGAAAATAACAATAACGACAACAATCAATATCCACGCGACATTTTTTTGAAAAAAAGTTTTTTCTTGCATAATTTTTGTTTTTCTAAATTACTAATATACTTTATCTCTTATAATCCTGTTCCTGCATTCTTTACAATATATTCTCCATTTGCATTTTTATCAACAGTAACAAAGAGTAGTTTGCCGTTTACCCATCCATCTGCGGCTACCGTCCCATTCCCTGCTGTCCAAAAATCTTTCTTGGCATCGAGTGGCTTCACCGAAAAATCAACAGAAACAATAAATGCATCAGCGGTATCAGTATTTTTGAAGTATTCAGCATCAGTCCCCGTTGCTGAAGCTTTTGCTGCTACAAACGTAATGTTGTTTACTTTGTATTCAGAAAACCCACCTTGCGCAACAATCCAGTTTGCAAATGAGGTATTCGCATTAATAATATAACTCGCCTGTGCAGCTGGAACACTAATCGTGTTTTGCTGCACGCTCTTCGCCGGAGGAAGAGTAGTGCTCGATGCCCCACCAGGAGTTACAACCGCACCGCCCGTAGTCGGATTTATTCCCAGAAGTGCTTGTAGTTTCCCACGATAATACCATGCAGCAAAAATGAGTGCTCCGATAAGCGCAAAAATAACAAACGAGCGGAGGAAGGTTGACGGCGCTTTTTCAACCACGATTTCTCGCTGTGGCATATTCATTTGTAGAGGAGCTGCTGCGAATGTGGGTGGTTGTGACTGCATTGCTGTGTTTGGAATAAAACTCCCGACAGGTTGTAGTGGTGATTGTGTAGTAGGTGCTTGCACCGGAGGTTGGATCGGAGCAAACGTCGTAGGGTTGTTTTCTGGTCTTTTCATTTGAAATGGCGCGTTGGTGAAAAATTGTCGTGACAACGACGTGTCTGGATTTGGAGATGAGGCGGGTGCTGAGGCAGAAGCTGCTGGTGTTCCAAGCGGTGTAACAGGAGTTGTTGGCTGAACCATTGCGGCCGAAGACAAACCAGTGTTCATGGTTGGTGTCGACATCGGGGCAACGGCTGGAGCAGATACAGGAGCAGTTGTCGGAGCTGGCGAAGCAGCTGGTGCGGGAGCAGTGGGCATCGGTGGCATAGCAGGTTTAACAGCACTAAATGCTTCCTGTAAATCTGCCTCGTCCCACCCGGCACTTAAGAGTGGAGCTTTAATGGTGTCCATCGTCTGTCCTTTGGCGAGCGCACTTTTTATATATGCAATAAGTTCTGGTGTGATCATACGTTTATAAATTATGTTGTTATACGTTAATTATAGCGCACTTCATCTAGTTCTTTGTTTAGTAAGAACTGTTTTAAATGAATTAATTCTTTATTGAACGAATGATTTGAGTAAATTGAGAAACAATATTTTCAGGCAACACAGTTCCATGGCTGTCATTCTGATTCATCACAACAAGCGCCTGACCATTCACAACTGCGCACCGAGCGTCGCCTGTTGGTTTCTTATATGTCTGCTCCCCTGTTTCAAGGTTGATTGATCCTCCTGTCGGAGCATATCCAATTTCAGCAGTAAGTCCACTTGGTGCAGAAGCTACTGGTGTGATGCCATCTATCTTGAAGCAACTTCCGTCATTCTTCGCCTTCGAGCTAACATAGATCATGTTGTTCATGTCTGGAAATGAGATTGCGGCATTCATTATAGTACTACCACTTGGCACGGTTCTCTTTTTTGCTTCCGCGTCAGATGCAGGAGGATTCTTCATCAAATCATCCATATCATATGCCTTGAAACCCGATGGATAATATATCTTTAAAGAATCAACTACGACAAAATTTTCAGAGTTCGAACTTGGAGTATTCTGTTCATTAGAGGAAGAATTTGCTGGAGCAGTATCTGCCACAGGAACTGTCCCGCTACCAAGCTGTACTTCAACCATCGGTTCAGATATTTTTTGTTCTTGTGCCGGAGATTGTTCTGTCGCTTTCGTATGAGAGAAAAGAAGTGTTGCGATAGAAAACGTTGTAAACATCCCCAGAACAAAAATGAGGGCAACTGTCACTACCCCATTGACGATCCAGTAGGCAATGGTTCGAAGCCAGGAAAATCCGTACAAGTATTTTGTTAAAATAAAAAAACCAACAAAAAGCACCAGCCCCGAAAAATTTGATTTAATCCCTGTGTGCAGAAAGAGATACACCGCCCCGTACGAAAGCGTAGTATATCCCCCAACTAAAACCATGGTGCGATTGAGCACCGGAGGAACTGCTTTAAACAATTTTGCGATAATTGCCGAAACAATTAAAGAAAAAAGTGCCACTCCCAAAATGATCCCAAAGAAAATAGAAAGTGCGACAGGAACCTTCATTCCAAAAGCCCAAAGCCAAGCAGTACCAATAGTACAGAGCATGAGAAATGGACCAAGGTATCGCGGTGGTGTAACGATTTTTCGTATTCGGGGAGGACGATAGGAAGATTGCATAGACTGAGGTGACGAATTCATACCCATAGTTTGTCCTGGGATAGAGTTCGGGAATCCTGGCTGTGGCATCTGACTTGGGACGTCCAACACTTTGAACGCTTCGCGGAGATCGCTCTCAAGCCATCCGCCCTTAAGAAGCGCATCATGAATAGTTTGCGTCGACTGGCCCTGCGCTCGCGCATTTTTTATATAAGTGAGAAGATCTTGAGTGATCATGGTAAATAAAATGACGAATTACTAATTTCTAATGGTTTTTAAATTAGAGCTGACAAAAGATGCTGTAGCTTTTTGTGTTATTCGTCTCATTTGATTCTTTGATGTTATCTGTTGCATCAAGCTTTGCAGTAACAGAAACTGTACCTGAGGCACTGGTGCCGCATATACCAGTACCTTTTGGTAATGCCCTACGCCCATCTGTATATGTATAACTCCCCCCGGCTTGTATTGTATATGGAACTAGAAATGGAGTGACGTCAGAAAAAACTTTTCCATCACTATCTCTGGTTAACGTAAAATGTGTATTCGGACCAAGTATCGCTGGTCCTTTTCCGGCATTTGTAAATTGAACACTGTAATCGATAACAGGTCCGCTTGCCGATCCCATATCACTTGATTTTATACTCAGGAAGTCAGGCATAAGATCAGGGCGAGGAGTATAAGTATTGGTTATTACACAAATAAGATCTGGCCCTTTAAGATTTATGTTCCCGTCTTTGTCACATTCGCCTGAATAGGTTGCGGTGTAATCTGGATCATTAATTTCGGAGACTTTGTGAGCCCCTAGACTGAAAGTTGCTGGAATACCATTAGTGACCGAAGTACTGTCTACGAATAGTTGGAAGTTGGAAGCATTTTTGGGACCGCCACCTACAACGACTTTTCTAACGGTAATTTTAGGTTCATATTTTTGAAAAATAAGTGGGTTTAAACAACTTGTAGGTAAAACCGCGGCATCAAATTCTCTCCTTGGTGACCATACACTATTAGTTACTATTTTGCTCCAACTACTACCATCAAAAGACCATATATCGTTATAGAATTTGTATGGACCAAATCCACCATTATTAGAAAATCCCCCCATGGTGTATATTAGTCCTTTGTATACCAGATTTACATATCCTTCTCTTGGATTAAAGCCAGCATTAGGAAGTTGTTGCCAAGAGCCTTTATTTTTATCGTACATATAAACTTCATTTGTTTCAGTACTAGTAACAGGAGCAATTAAATAAATATTATTGTTATACGAAACTGGTCTTTCGCCGCCACCACGAAATATCATTTTGTATGGTAAAGAAGGTTCTTGTTTCCACGTTAAAGTATTTTCATTGAAAGACCAAACTTCATCTAGTGAACCACTTGAATTTAATCCTCCTATAACCCAAAGTTTTGAATCATACTCAACAAGCCCTGTATATATACGCGGGGTCCACGGAGCATTGGCGTATTGCTTCCATACAGTTCCATCAAAAGACCACAGAGAATTCAGCATTGTTCCATTGATCGATCCACCTACTCCCCAGATTTTTCCATTATAAGTTGTAAAATTTCTCTGAAAAACAACGGCGCCGATAGGTGTTGGAAGTTTCTGCCAAGTTTTTCCATCTACTGATGACCAAAACTCATCTTTAGATCCATTTGGTGTTTGACCGCCCATCAAATACATATTTCCCTTTAAATATATTGTCGTAAACATACTATTTGGCGGCCAAATTAAACCACCACTTCTGTTTGGAACAATATTAGTCCAATCTTTCATATTGCTAGACAACCAAACATCATCTAAATAATCATTTGGGTCTACATATCTCTTAGGTGTTGTAGAGAAAAATCCTCCCATTGAGAAGACCTTATCGCAAACATTACCAACAGGTGCGGGATTTATTGGACCTGTAGAAATAAGAACCCCACCCAAATTAGAAGTATCGTTCGTTGGAGTTAAAGTAGCTGTAGTTGTATCAGGTGTTGTTGTTCCGACCGGTAAAATCTTAGCCGCTCCCGCAGCTCCCTGCTGATCTTTGACTGCTGAAGTATGAATTAAATAACCCACAAAGATAGCAATCAAAAGTACTGCGTATAAAATAGTGTTCTTATTTTTCATTTGGATGTTAGGAGCCCACGTAAAGCGGATCGCTTGTTAAATTATTAGAATTTCACCACTACCGGCTCCTTTGCCGCTGCATTTGTTTCATCGAGCTGGAAGTATTCCATCATTTTGAAACCAAACATCCCTGCAATGACATTCGAAGGAAATGTTTGTGTTTTTGTATTCAAGTCACGGACATTACTATTGTAAAATCGGCGAGCTGCCTGAATTTTATTTTCAGTATCAGAGAGTTCGTTCTGAAGCGCCAAAAAGTTTTGACTCGATTTCAAATCAGGATATTGTTCAGACACAACCATGAGACGCCCCAGAGCAGTAGAGAGCTCGGTCTGTGAAGCAGAGAGTTGCTGCATGGTCGCTGCATCGACTTTCGTCGGATCAATTTGTATTGATGTTGCTTTCGCACGAGCTTCGACGACCTTGGTAAGTGTTTCTTGTTCAAAGTTTGTCGAGCCCTTGATGGTATTTACCAAGTTTGGGATAAGGTCATAGCGACGCTTGAGCTGGACATCGATATCTGCCCAAGCTTCCTTAGCTCGATTGATTAAGCGAACAAAACCATTATATGAACCAGTAAACCAGAGAATAATGACAACGACAATTACTAAAATAATATACATAAAATACGTAAAGTTTAGGGATAAGAAAACGACACCTATAGTATAACAAACGTAGACGGGGTGACAATACGAAAAAAAGCAGCCCTTGCCGCTCTTTTTCGTTATTTTGAATACAGGTTACTACCGTTTCTATTTTTTATTGGTAGCTAGTTTCTTCTTTCTATTCTCTGTAAAGGAATTCCAGATAACGAGGAGCGGTGAGCCGAAGAAAATAGATGAGTACACACCGATAAAGAGACCGATGATGAGAAGGAGAGCAAAGTTCTTAGTTGTCTCCGGTCCGATAAGATACAGCGGGATGAGCACGAAGACAACAGTGAGGGTAATATTGATCGAACGAGCAATCGTTTGTGACGTACTCTTTCCTACTACATGGGCAAATGAATCATTATTCTTATTCTCTTTCAGGTTTTCGCGCACACGATCAAGCACCACAATACTGTCGTGCACTGAAAGGCCGAGGACGGTAAGGATCGCTACCACGAAGAGCGTATCAATTTCAATATGCTGATAGTGAGCAATCACTGCATACGCGCCAACAGGAATCAGAATATCGTGGAGCAACGTAGCAATCGTAATAAGACCATACTTCCATGAGGAAACAGGCTTAGAAACTTTTCTAAAAACGTATGCGATAAAGAGAATAATCGCGGTCAAAACGAGCACAATAGCAACAACCGCGCGTGATCGAAGTTCTTTCCCTACCGACGGACCGATCGACGTAAAGGACACTTCCTTATACCCAGTATCTTTCACTGCAAGGGCAGCACTAATTTTGGTATGTGCTTCACTGCCGAGTTCGATTGTCTTCACTAAAATCTCTTTCTCTCCTGATGGCTGGATGAGCACATCGTTGAAGCCAGCGCTTTTGACTGCAGTGTTTAACTCTGAAAGATCCGGACGAACGTCATACGACGCTTCAAGGAGCGATCCCCCCTTGAAATCAATTCCTTCCTTAAGCCCAAAAGAAAAGATGAAGACGAGTGCGAGCGCCATAAGAATAAGTGAAACCAGTACGAATATTTTTCTATGTTTGATGATTTGCATAAAGGGAAAACGTATTAATCTAATTTTTTTACTTTTGTTCCAGAAAATCCTGAACCGAAAAGAAATACTGCGACCTTGTTTGCTGATGTGATACCAAGTGCATAGAGGAAAATACGGGAAATCGTAATCGCTGAGAGCATTGAAGCCAGTACGCCGACGCCGAATGTCAGCGCAAATCCTTTAATGAGCGACGTGCCGAACCAGAAAAGAATGAGTGCGGTAATAATTGAGGAAGAGTTTGAGTCGCGCACCGATGACCATGCACGAGCGAAACCATGATGCATCGCATCTGAGATATTTCTTCCCTTTTTGATTTCTTCCTTAATACGCTCAAAGATAAGCACGTTGGCGTCCACGGCCATCCCAATCGAAATAATGAAACCGGCAATGCCCGCAGCAGTAAGTGTCACGGGAATCAATTTGAAGAGCGCTAACACGATAGCCACATAGAGACAAAGGGCAATCACGGCAATTAGTCCAGGAAGCCGATACCAGAGAACGAGGAAAATCGCTACGATAAGGAGACCAGCGAGGGCAGCTTTTATACCGGCATCAACTGCTTGAGCACCAAGTGTTGGGCCAATCGTCTGTGTTGAGATGAGTGAAATTGGTACAGGAAGCGCACCTGAATTCAAGCGGCCGACGAGCTGTTTTGCTTCCATTGGAGTAAAGGTTCCAGAAATCTGCGCCTGACCGCCAGTAATTTCTTCATTCACAACTGGAGTCGAAATTGGTGAACCATCCAAGAAAATAGCAACGCGTTTACCAACGTTGTCATGTGTTATTTTTCGGAAAAGCTCAGCACCAGTGTCATCAAACTGAAGCGACACGACTGGCTGACTAGTGTTTTGGTTAAATTCGAGTGTTGCGCGCTTTAAATAGCGGCCGGTAAGTTCCGTTGCAACAAATTGATCGTCCAATGAAACTTCTGGTATCACAAGCTTGCCATCTTTACCAACAGTAACATTTTGTTCTTTTGGCGTAGTTGCTTTAGGATTTTCAGTACGGAATTCAAGGAGTGGTGTCTGTCCGATCATTGCAATCGCCTTTTGTGTATCGGTAATACCAGGCAAGTCTACAATGAGGCGTTGCTCGCCACCGTTTGCAAATGTACCCTCTTGGATTTGAACAACTGGTTCAGATACGCCGAAAAGATTCACGCGTCGTTCAATGACATCACGGAGCGCATCCATAGCATCTTTAGGACTTTCTCCCTGGAGACCAGAGATATCAGCTTTATAAATCAAGTGCGATCCACCTGAGAGGTCGAGACCCAACTTAAACGGAAACTTAGTAAAAGCAGCGGGGGTTCGCACATGGTGCGGACTCACATTCATACGAGGCTCTGATGAGTAAACAAAGTAGGCAACGCCACATCCAATCAGTAAAGCGGCGAGCGCATATATACGGGTTTTCCACATAATGGCTGTATTCTATAGGGTTTTACCTCACTTTGCAAGGTCAAGTTGCGTGTGTTTTTTTGTGCAACAGGGCCGCCGTCCGTGAACTAACTTTGGCATTTTATGTTTTGCCATACCAACGCAAAAAAGGCTACGATTTGTATTCATGCTATTTTCAAACTTCTACATTTTTATTCCACGCAAAACCATGCCAAAGTTTAGTGCTGGGCAACCCGATACATAACCCGCCGTAAAATGATAGAGACGAGCGCTCCAAGTACAAAACCCGCTAGAATATCGATAGGAAAATGAACCCCAGCGATGACACGAGCAAGCCCAATACAAAGCGCAAAAAACATAAATATATATCCAGCCTTTTTATGAGTGAAGAAAAGAGCGACAGCAATCGCGGCAAAAAAAGTGGCATGTTGCGATGGAAACGCAAACCCCGTTTCCGGCATCAATGAATGAACCTCTGTAAATTTTATGAAAGGTCGCGGAGATTGAATTGATATTTTTAACACTTCCGCAACGAGCCAAGAAAGTGCACCCGAGAAAAACACAAAAATGACTGCTTTCCACTTCTCCATAAATTCTTTGATAGGATTCGCAGAAGGAAAAATCTTGTGATGTACGAGCAGGAATATCCCCGCTGATAAAATAACAATATACGGGAAAAGAACTGCAAAAAAGACAATAATCCTATCAATTACAGGAGACTGGTGTGCAAGACTATAGAGTGTAAAGAAAAGAGTGTTCATTGGTTTATTTCGAAATCCCTTGTGCAACCGTCAGCACATTACGAAGGAGTATCGCCACCGTCACCGGACCAACACCTCCAGGCACCGGAGAAATATACGATACGACATTCTCAAGCGATGCAAGATCTGCATCCCCCACCACACCACCAGTTGATTCTGAAGTCCCTGCATCAATAATCACCACCCCTGCTTTCACCATGTCTCCTGTAATAAATTTACCTTGCCCTGTGCCTGAAATAATAACGTCGGCATTTTTAATAAGTACTTCTTTATTTTCTGTCCCCCGTCGAACTGAATCAACCTGGAGATTACGACGCCCAAATAAATGCGTCACTGGTCGCCCAACAAGTTCTCCTTGACCAAGGACAACAATTTTTTTATCTGACAAATCAAGATGAAGCGTATCTAAAATAGCCATACAGGCAAGTGCTGTTGGGAAACCAAGCACACTTGTATCGGCATAAAATGCACTACTAGCGGCGGTGCCTAGACAATCGACATCAAGATGGGAATCAATCGCATCCAAAATTGCTCGCTTGTCTAAATGTGGAGGGAGTGGTAACTGCACAATAATGCCACAAATATCTTGAATGGTATTTATTTTCTTTATTTCATCAATCAGTGCTTCCGTAGTAATCGTTGCAGGAAAATCTGCACTATGAAATTTAATACCAACAGACTCAGCCGTCTTCGCTTTCATGCGAACATACTGCGCTGAAACAGGGTCATCTCCAACCAAGACATCACAAAAAACTGGCTGAAAAGAAAGTTTTGCTACTTCCTTTTTTACATCCTCTAAAATATCGTTTCGTATTTTTCTACCGTCGATAATTGCCATATAATTTATATTCCTAAAAATTCATTTTTCATATTATCTGGATGTGTTGTTCGTGAGTAAGCACGCATACCAAGAAGGATCCCCAGCGCCATAAATTCAGTTACCAAATGCGAACCCCCATAACTCATAAATGGGAGCGGAATACCCGTCACCGGAAGAATCCCAATATTCATACCAACGTTCACAAAAATGTGACTGATAAAAAATATGGCCACCCCTGATCCATAGAGCATCTCAAAGTTTGAAGCACCCACCATTGTGTTTGCGAGTATTCGCCACAATACTAAAGTAAAAAGGAAAAGAAGAATAATCACACCAACAAATCCCCACTCTTCCGCAAAGGCCGCGAAGATAAAATCTGTCTCATATTCAGGCAGGAATTTAAGACGTGATTGTGTACCATAACCGATACCTTTACCAAAAAGTTGCCCTGAACCAACAGCAATAGTTGATTGATAGGCATTGTAGCCCGAACCATGAATGTTCACAAGCGGATGTACGAAAGAAAGAATACGATCTTTCTGGTATGTTTGGAACACAAACAACCACAAGCCCGAGAATGCCAACGCACCGACAAGAAAAACAAGAAGGAGGTGTTTTTTTGAGATCCCCGAAACAATCGTCATACCAAGCCAGATAAAGAAAATAACAAGTGCTGATCCAAAATCTGGCTGGAGAAGCACGAGCACGAACGGAATAATCGCGTAGAGTCCTGAAATAAAGAGGTGTTTAATGTTACGAATTTCTACGTGCCGTCTGGAAAAATATTTTGAAAGAATAAGAATGAGTACCAATTTTGTGAGGTCGGCTGGCTGAAAAGAAAAGCTGCCAAAATCAAACCAGCTTTGTGCTCCTTTTGCGGTATTTCCAAGAATAAAAAGAATAAAAAGAAGTGTGATACAACCAAGAAAGAGCGGCACAAGAATGTTAGTACGTTTTAGAAAACGAAAATCGATAAAAGAAAATCCGAAAAAAAACAAAAAGGCCACCAAGATCCAAATAATTTGACGATCAAAGACCGTGGAAATACCCGTGAATGATTTCATTGTCACAAGCCCCGCTGCGAGAATCGGCAAGACAAAAACAAAGAGGAGCCAATCTATTCTCTTGGTGAGCCGACGTATAAGATTTTCCGGAAATAAGAGTGCATTCATTGAACAATTTAGAAAGTCACTCCAGTTGGATCAAATTTTGGAATAATTTCAGTTTTAAAGACACTACCAGTAAGCGGTTCGTTCCAAGTAAAGAATATCTCCCGTTTCGAATTTTTAGGAACTGCATCCAAATACGTTTTTGAAACAGCAACAGCATTATCATTTTCATCATAAATAATTGCAGCAAACTCAATATTTTGGACATTATAAATCGTATTATTTGCAATGGTGGCAGTCAAACGTGGAGCGATGTCTGTTTGTTCGAGTTGCTTATCAACGACTTCTAAAACAGCACGATTTTGAACGGAAAGATCAGCTTTCAGCCATACTGGGGTACTTGTAAATTTAAAGAGTGTGGTCTTTGGAATTTTATTACCAACATTCACCCCCGGTTCAAATATCGCAGCACGACCATTGGGGCTGATCGATGTATGCCCATCTCGGAGACCAATAAATTTATTCTCTGCATCATAGAGACGAAATTCATAATTTATATCTTTTATCTCAGCTGCAGGATTTTGGTTTTCAATATACGCGAGAATATTATACCTATCCCCCGCAACATGGAACGCACGGGACCAAAGAACAACAACATCCGACACTTGTGACGAACAAAAAACAGTACAAGAGCCGCCACAATCAATACCAACTTCATCACCGTTTTGTTTACCATCAGTACAAAGCGCTGGTTTGTTGATGATCGGAATAATAATAAGCAGCCCTAAAATTCCTATCAAGACGATAAAGAGGGCAAGATATAAAAGTTGGCGTTTTGAAGACCAGGTCATGTGTAAAAAAGTATATCACACACGCACAAAAACCGCCTTTGTAGACGGTGTTTGTTTAGTTAAATACATTGTCCTGGCGACTACCTACTTTCGCCCCGAAGGACTATCATCGGCACTAACAGGCTTAACGACTCTGTTCGGAATGGGAAGAGGTGTGACCCTGTCGTCAAGTCACCAAGACAATATATTCAATCTCATTTT
>JAHFNJ010000003.1:28345-124635 GCA_023267375.1 Candidatus Nomurabacteria bacterium
AAGCAATTACTTGCCGTACACCTTGGGCCTATCAACGTAATCATCTCTTACGGTCCTCAAACGATTCCTAATCTTGGAGCTGGCTTCCCTCTTAGATGCTTTCAGAGGTTATCCATTCCCGACATAGCTACAGGGCGGTCCGCTTGGCAGCAGAGCCCTCAGACCAGAGGTCAGTTCATTTCGGTCCTCTCGTACTAGAAACAAATCTCCTCAAGAATCAACGCCTGCAGTAGATAGGAGACCAACCTGTCTCACGCACCTACCATCACTTATACTTTCGACGAAGAAAATATAAACGATTTTTCACACATTACTGTGTGGATTGGACTATAACTTCATCCTTTCGGATGTTTGACATTTAGTCTCTACGGGCATTTATTTTATGAATTTCACAGAAGAGGCAAGTAACTAATTTTACTCACCTTCAAAAATTTAAATTACTAAAAAGTAATTTCGTGGGAGCTACCGGGATCGAACCAGTGACCTTCAGATTATCAATCTGACGCTCTGGACCAGCTGAGCTAAACTCCCAATAACAAAGAACAAAATTTTCCTCTGTGAAACTCACAAAACTTATTTCCCTCGGTATTACCCTCGCTTGCGCGTTCGGGTTCCACCGATACTAGTCAACTTCCTACACTATATTTCTATAATGCACCGCCGTGAAGAACGCCACAGCATTCTTACGGTCTAATCTCTTGTTTTAAAAACAATTGCTTTCACAATCTCTCGACGGGTTCAAACGGGTTCAGAACTCTAGTTGCTAGGGGCTAGTTGCTAGGGGCTAGTGAAATTCACTAGAACCTAGGCACTAGAAACTAGAACCTAAAATGCTGAACGGTTTGAACCCAGCTCGCGTATCTTTTTAATTGGCGAACAGCCAAACCCTTGGTAGCTTCTCCACCACCAGGATAAGATGAGCCGACATCGAGGTGCCGAACTCCGCCGTCGCTATGAACGCTTAGGCGGAACTAGCCTGTTATCCCTAGAGTAGCTTTTATCCCTTAATCTTCCACCGCGTCTAATGCGGATGGTCGGTTCACTTGGTTCTGCTTTCGCACCTGCTCGTCATGTACGACTTGCAGTCAAGCCAGCTTGTGCCCATACACTATCGGCACGGTTTCCATTCGCGCCTAGCTGACCTTTAAAGTCCTCCGTTACTCTTTAGGAGGATACCGCCCCAGTAAAACTGCCCACCAGAAACTGTCTCTTCGAGTTTTTGCCTCGAGGATTAGAACATATCATAAAATAGAGTGGTATTTCACTGACGAGTAGAATACAGCCGAAACCGTAAACATCAAACCTCTCCCACCTATGCTACGCAATTTTCCAATATGCTCAATATCAAGTTGCAGTAAAGCTTCTAGGGTCTTTTCGTCTATCTGCAGGTAACCGGCATCTTCACCGGTACTGTATTTTCACCGAGCTATTCTCCGAGACAGTTCCCCAGTCATTACACCATTCGTGCACGTCTGAACTTACCAGACAAGGAATTTCGCTCAACTATTCCTCTCAGTTGGACTCTCTCTTCATCCCGATCGAAATCGGGAGCATGGCGTTGGTCTCTCGTTAACCATGAACGGACTAGCTGCACATTGCTGCGCAGTAGGTAGCGTTGTTTGTTGTAATGATTTTAAATTAATTGTTTATCGTTTTCTATAACAGTCCCAGTCCTTTGGTGCACATATAAATACATGTACCAAACCTTAGGACCGTTATAGTTACGGCCGACATTCACCAGGGCTTGTATCAGTCAGCTGTTCTCTGCCTTGCGGCAGAAAACAACCGCCGATAGTTAACCTTCTGGCATTGGTCAGGTGTCACCCCCTATACATCCTCTTACGAGTTCGCAGGGAGCTGTGTTTTTGATAAACAGTTGCCAGGGATACTTTCGCTGCGGCCCCCCGCTACTTTAGATACTTCTATCATAAAGTAACGGAGAGTTTTTTGTCTCTTACTTTCTTACTCTCCCACTTTTTGGAATTACCCAAAGTAGCGGGGGGCAAGCCTTATTCCGAAGTTACGGCTGCTTTTTTGCCGAGTTCCTTGGAGAATACTCACTCGTTCGCTTTGGTCTACTCGACCTGACTACCTGTGTCGGTTTACGGTACGGTTTCTGAAATATTAAGCTTAGAGATTTTTCTTGGAAGCGTGCTTTATAGAATCATCATGGGCGAACCCACAAATTTATGCTCTGCTTGAATCTTCACATTAAAGTGATTGTATCCGGATTTTCCTAGACACCATTCTTACAGCACAAACAGAAATCCAATAATCTGCTCTATATACTACACTCCGTCCTCCCATCGCATATTTTAGAAGTCATGGAATATTAACCATGTATCCATCGGGTGCGGCTTTCGCCATCCCCTTAGGACCGACTAACCCTTGGCTGATCAACATCGCCAAGGAAACCTTAGTCTTTCAGCGTGCAGGGATCTCACCTGCATTGCGGTTACTTGTGCCAACATTCTTACTTCCGCACGCTCCAGCATGGGTCACCCCTTTGCCTTCAACGCAGAGCGGAATACTCGCCTACCACTTATTCCGACCTAAGTCGGAAAAAATCCTCAGTTTCGGTACTATACTTAGCCCCGATTATCTGCGGTGCGAAATCTCTTGATGAGTGAGCTGTTACGCTTTCTTTCAAGGATGGCTGCTTCTAAGCCGACCTCCTCATTGTTTAAGAAATTTCACCTCCTTGACTTGCACTTAGTATAGATTTAGGGACCTTAAATAGAGATCCGGGCTGTTTCCCTTTTGACTAACGGAGCTTAGCCCCCGTAGTCTAACTGCTATGTTTTAACTTCTGGTATTCGGAGTTTGATAGATTTAGCGAGATTTCTCCCTGTCCAAATCTTCCAGTGCTCTACCCCCAGAGGGAACACATAACGCTAGCCCAAAAGCTATTTCGGCGAGAACCAGCTATTACCAGGTTCGATTAGCTTTTCACTCCAACCCACAAGTCATCCGAATGCATTGTACGACATACCGGTTCGGACCTCCTCTACCATTTCTGGTAGATTCATCCTGCTCATGGGTAGCTCACCTGGCTTCGGGTCTTATGTATGCTACTTATTGTTCGCGCTATTCACACTCGGTTTCCCTATGACTCCATTTTTTTAAAAACTTAGTCAGCAACATACATAAACTCGTTGGCTCATTCTTCAATAGGCACGCCGTGACGGTCTGCACTTCACGCAGAAAAAATTCTGCACAAAGTGCAAACCGCTCCGACTCCTTGTAAGCACATGGTTTCAGATCTATTTCACTGTCCTTATCGGACTATTTTTCACCTTTCCCTCACGGTACTAGTTCACTATCGATCTCTAAGAGTATTTAGCCTTGCCGGTTAGTTCCGGCGGATTCCTCCGAGCTATTCGTGTCTCGAAGTACTCAAGAACGACAACAGAAGAGTCAGTAATATTTTCACGTACGGGGCCATCACCCTCTTTGGCGTTGCTTTCCAGCAACTTCCGTTAATATACTGTTTTGTAACTCTCCTCGAATAAACGATGTTGTCGCCTTACAACCCCGATTCTTTTTCTTGCGAAAAACAATCGGTTTGGGCTTCTCCGCTTTCGCTCGCCGCTACTTACGGAATACAAATTTGTTTCTTTTCCTCCAGGTACTGAGATGTTTCACTTCCCTGGGTGAGCGTCACTCTCTTGCGAGAGTAATTACTGAGGTTTACTCAGTAGGGTTTCCCCATTCAGAAATCTCCGGATCAAAGGTTACTCGGCACCTCCCCGAAGCTTATCGCAGCCACGTTACGTCTTTCATCGCCTCTTAGAATCTAGGCATCCACCATATGCTCTTGTTTCCTATTAGGAAACTTAAAAACCACATATATTTCTACAGACCGCTCCGTAGAGTATATGCATACACTTTACTTTTTTTGCCCTATCCTCGATGCGTCTGAAAAGACCCTAAAAACTTCCTGAAAATACAAGAAGTAATTGCACCGGAATAGGATTTACCCAACATTATTGCTTTTAAAAGCAATAATGTTATGGCTTATTTGTCAAAGAGACTGGCATTCGATCATTATCACTACTTACTAAAAACTTCAGCCGAGGGAACTAAAAAATCGCCTTTCGGCGACATCTCAAAACGCAAGGTTTTGATTAGTATCGCCTCGGTTTCTGTAATTTAGAAGTAATATTCATACAGCCCAAAGAGTATATAGGAAGCGAAAAGCGATGTCAAGTTTCTCTCGGTAGTCCCACCAAAAAGCACGAATATCTGCCTGCTGGCAGATTTCTCTACTCGAAACGCCTTTCTGCGTAAGGCTTTTTGCGGGACTACCTCGCTCTGGTGAGCAGAGCCTTATTTCTTGATTAATGACTTCGATTAAGTTATCCACCATTTTATTCACATGCACAAATCTCTCTTTTTATGGCAAGCAAAAACCCCCTCTTTCGAGGGGGTTTTTGTGAGGATTCAAATAAGAAAGAATTAGCCTCGGTGCATGTCGCCTTTTACTTTTTCGATAGCGCGAGCAGCAGCTTCCTTTCCACCAAGACCGAACGCCAAACCGCCAGCGATGGCAAGCATAGCAATGATACCAGTGAAGAGTACCTGCATGAACTGTGCAGCAATACCGAGTTCAGACAAAGCGATGATGAGAGCGAAAATCCAGATTGCGTAGTAAGTGATTGTGCCCATCATGTTTGCGCTGTGTACGTTTGCAGCTTTTGCACTGCCAGTCACAACCTTCTTCATAGATTCAGCAACAACACTTGCAACGATCAAGATGAGCGCAGCAATGATAACCTGTGGAAGATAGTTCAACACTACTTCGCGAAGGAAATCATTAACTTGTGTGAGGTGAAGTACTTCAAGAGAAGTCATCAAGAACACAACGACGATGAACCACTTAACGAGACCGCCAATAAAACCGCCGACATTCAATTTCATACCAGCGCGAGAAAGCATTTCACTAGCACCAGCACTTTCAAAAAGTTTATCGATTTTGAGCGCGCTGATGACCTGTGCGAGAGCCTTGCCGACAACTGAGCCCACCATCCATCCTACGATGAAGACGATGACGGCGATAATAAGATTTGGTACGAAGCCAATAAATCCCAACCAAAGAGATTGGAGAGATGTAGTAAAGACTTCACCCCATGTGTTAATCAACATAAATGGTATATGTTCTCCCTCCTTACAAGGAGGGTCAATAAGCCGTAAGCCTATTGCGATTATTAATAAAACTCAGAGCCTTTCTCAAAAACAACTATTTTTGCTAAAGGCTCCAAATACCTTAAAGTTCGACCTTTGAAAGTATCGTAGTTCTATTATACCAGCTTTTTAGGCCTTTTTTAAAGCGTGTGTGGAAAACTCCCGAGAGTCTATAAGGCGCTCATGCGGATAGTCAAGGATGTCCCGAACGAGCTTGTCGTACATATTGATACGATAAATAAACTCTTGTGTTTCGAACATGGCATACGAAAGCTCTTTGCCAATTTCTGCTTCGAGGTTTTTTACCGTTTGTTCGATGAGGTTTTTCTTAAGGTTATCGCCGACAATCAATATATCCGCACGACTATCTTTTTCATGCAAAAAAACACCGGAAATAAGCATGAGCTTGATCTTCCCTACTGACTGGAAGCGCTTCATAAGCTCATCTTTCTGGAGGAATGAACCGTCGACTAAAAGGTCTTGGATATGCCTGCGATATTTAAAATCAGGATTGAATACCCAACCTGGGACGCGTTTACTTTTTGTTTTGCCTTCTTTAATAACCGTTCGCTTCTTAATAAACTTGATACTTGCGAGCGATGCAAGCTCTCCACGTGCTGTTTTAGAAGACACTTTAGTGCGTACTGCAATCGTAGCAGTATCAAATCCAATATCTGGATTCAAAAGAAACAACCGCATTATTTTCACCCGTGCAGGCGAGCCGAATAGTTTTCCGAGGATTTCCATGGCGATAGTATACTCCCCCTTAAGAGTTTTGAAAAGTATTAGCCGTCTCAGGAATAGGGCTGCGCTTGGCTAAGCTTTTGTGGCTTCTACTGGATCTTTTACGACTCCGGTGTAGGCATATATTCTATTTTTATCTTTACTCCATGTAATCTTGTTTTCATCAAAAACAGGAGTAAGTTCGTACTTAACCTGATGTGATTCTGGTGCGTTACTGGTTCTGAGTTTTATATACTCATCAAAAAGCATTTCACCCACAAAAACCATTTCTCCTTCTTTAACTTTTTCATTGAATAACTCTTCCTTCATCTTACATGAGTTATACCATGACTCATGGTACTCTTTCTCATATTTAGTATTTATTTCATTTGCTTTTTGAAGTTGCTCGCCGGTTGGGTTGTTAGGGGTCTTTATATAACGATATGAAATGATATCCTTTACATTATTTGTCTCGCCATATACGGGGCTAGTTTGTATACGATAGCCATTTTCCATACTTGCTACATAGAAATCAACATCGTCAGGATTAAATGTCTCAGTTTTAAATAATTCTTCCGCAAGACCATTTTCTATAAATTCTTTGATTTGTTTATCATCCCTTTCATTACTCGCAGAAGCTCTAAGCTTCTGCCATTCTTTACTCAACTTTTCTTTTTGTTTCTGTACCGTCGTCCCATAGATAGGATTTTCTCGTAAATTCTTTATTGTCTCTTTTACAAGCTTATCAGCTTTCTCAAAAAGATTTTCTAGTGGTGGTACCTGTTCCATATAAATTTATATTAAAGTAATAATATTATCATTATAAACTAGAAGATGCATGCACGTCTAATGCCCATAAAACCCTCGCGCAACCGCATCTGGGAGCATCATGAGTGTCGCGCCTTTTTCTTGGCAGAGTTTGATTATCATCTCATCATTACGTGAACCAGAAGTTGAAAGGATCGTGGTGACACCAGCATTGATGAGCGTTTCTGGACCATCAGGAAATGGGAAGAAGCTATCGCTGTAGGCGACCGCACCAGAGAGATCGAGTTCACCCTCTCCTAAAAGTGTAGCAGCATTTTTTGCGCGAGAAATTGCGAGCAGTGCTGCCCCGACGCGGTCCTGCTGTCCTACACCATTACCGTACAAGCGATTATTTTTCACAATTGAAATAGTGTTACTCGTACTTGTGGAGCCAATTGCCCACGCTAAAATAATATCTTTTTTTATTGCATCAGATACCGTCGCGCCATTTGCAGAAAATTGAGAATCAGAAAAATCGATTACGAACGTATAGTTTGGTTGCTGTAAAAATCCACCACGCACATAGCGCACGCGCGTTGCCGTATCCAAACTTTTTTCACCAAGCATCGCCAAATCTTTATTTTTCAAAAGCCGGCACTTCCCGCCTTTGCGTGCCAGTATTTCAATCGCTTCGTTCGTAAACGACGGCGCAATAATTGTGTCGAGCAATCGTTTGCCTGCCCCCTCCCCCATCCGCCATTCACGGAGCACTGTTGCTTCACTCGCGCCGATTTCAAAATTTGCCATGAACGATCCGCCGAAGATTGCTTGCAGATCTCCTTCGGTGACTTTTTTAATTACCTCTTCTGCATTCTCTCCATATGCAGCACCGCAGGCATTACCATGCTTCACCGCGATACCAAGCTTTGGCACAGATTTAAAATTACGTTCAAAACCAGCCGCCATGTGGGTGATACTTTGAAGCATCCGATCAAGATCACAAAAATTGTTATATGAAGGTTCCGTACCTTCCACGAGTTCGAATTTATCTAAAGAAAGCGGGTCAGTATTTTTTTCTGCATACAAGCCAGCCGGTGTCTGCCACGCATTCTCACCATATTTACACGATGCTACTTTTTCTCCAAAAATCGCAGCGTAAGTTCCCTTCGCGTGATACGCCCCTGATGCGAATGCGTATTTTGAAACGGTGTACTCTGCTTTCGCGGCGAGCATGGTTATAAATGCAGCAGCATCTTGCTCGCCATTTTTCAGCCACTCGATTACTTTTTGACGATCGTTTGCATCGCACACAACAATGCGTCGTCCTTTTGCAGCGGAGCGAATCATCGTCGGTCCGCCAATGTCAGTATTTTCAATAACTGATTCTGGTGTGGCATCGGCTTTCGCAATTTCTTTTTCAAGCGGATAAAAATCACAGCAGAGCAAATCGATGCGTGGCATATTGAGAGCAGCAAGCTCTGCTTCATCTTCCGGAATCGGACGTGCCAAAAGTGCAGCGTGGAATTCACGCGAGAGCGTAACCACACGGTGTCCTAAAATAGGCTTCCCCACGCGGTCAGCTAAATCAGTAACTGGTACGCCATTTTCTTTGAGCACTTTTGCAGTGCCGGTCGAAGACATAATATCCCAACCAAGCGCTACTAATTCTTTGGCAAAATCGACGATACCTTCTTTGTTGGAAACAGATAGAAATGCGGTTTTTTTCGCGATATTCATAGGGCCAGTATAACAAAAAATCCCTGGATGACCAGAGATTTTTTGCTTATTCGGATTATTTCAATGTAACCTTGTCACAGATATTTTGTTCGCCGTCGCTCACAAAATTCTGCGACCCCGGCTCGGTATTTTCTTCTACTGAAGAAAATATACCTGCGCCCGAAAGGTCACCTAAAATAAGTTCCTTATTTAAGTGTGACCTTTCCTCCCGCCTCTTCAATCTTCTTCTTCGCATCTTCTGCTTCAGCTTTCTTCATACCTGTTTTAAGCATAGAAGGAGCATTGTCAACGAGATCCTTTGCTTCCTTAAGACCCAAACCAAGCATTTCCTTAACTACTTTCATCACGCCGATTTTCTGATCGCCAGATGAAGTAAGTTCAACGTCAAAACTGTCTTTCTCTTCAGCTGCAGGACCAGCTGCAGGACCAGCGACAGCAACTGCTTGTGCTGATACGCCGAATTTTACTTCAAGCACTTTTACAAGTTCGTGCAAATCAAGCACAGACATTCCTTCAATCTTATCAACGAGTTCCTTGAATTTTGCAGGAACTTCTACTTTTGTTTCTTCCATAATTTTTTAGTATGTTAGTAAATTAGTAAGTTAGTATGCTAGATGAATGCATTTTGCATTTTCTAGATTACTAGTTTACCAGCTTACTAAATTACTTTGATTTAATAATTTGTAATTTACACTCCCTTATCCGCAATTGCTTTCAAACCAACAACCAATCCTTGAATTGGCGAGTTGATAAGATTGACGAACATTCCGCGAAGCGTATGCATCGATGGAATCATTGCAATAGCAATCATTTCATCTTTTGCTTTATATGCTCCGTCAAAAATACCGCCGACAATTGCAATTGCATCTTTGTGTTCCTTTTGGAACGCGTACACTTCACGTGCTGGAGCAAGTAAATCTGCGCCATAAGCAACAGCAACTTCACCATCAAGCGAAGGCATTTCACCACTAACTCCTTTTGTTGCGAGAGCGCGCTTCATGAGCGTCTTCTTAGCAACACGCAAACCTACTCCTCCTTCGCGCAATTTTGAACGAAGTGCCATAGTGTTTGCTACTGAAAGTCCGTGAAAATTTACAAAGACTGCTGAGTTCGCACCGGCAAAAAGGGTGTCGAGCTCTTTTACTGTTTCTGCCTTTTTCTGTTTAGTAACTGGCATAATATAGTTCTTTTTGTTTCTTAAAATAAAACAACCCCGGATGGGGTCGGTAGGATCCTGCCCAACAAGTGAGCAGAATATTTCGACCTCGGAAGGATTTACTGCCCGCCCGCACTGCGTTCGGGTACACCTTCTTTCTTTGGCCTACAACAGGATATTATCGATTTATGATGGATTTGTCAACACACAGAAAACAGTGGCATTTCATGAACTACGAGGCGGTGCTCTCGCAATCTAAAGGGTACTTGTTTGCTTCGTCGTATATAAACAACGGAGGGGTTGAAACAATGGGGCCACAACTATTACCTCCCCCATCTTCCGCAATGCCAACTGGCCAAATAAGTGGTGCCATATATGTTCCAAAATTATTATTCATAAAAATATTGTGCTCGGCAGTGATACCCATACGCAACAACGCCCCCTTAGGAAGAATAGCGAATTCAGCAGGATGTCCACCAGGAAGCAGTGCAATGCCTTCTTTCGGATGGGTAAATATATTGCCAATAAATTTATTATTGGAAAAATCAGCGCTTATTTTTGACCAATACCCATACCCATCTGAATAAAAAAAGACGAACGGGGCAAACGTATCATCGAGTATATTATTACTGAAAATAGTATCCGTAATAGTAAGTCCATACCATCCGCCAATACCGCACTGTCCGGCATTTGAAATCAAATTACGATCAACAACCGAGTGAGTAAGTGATCCGATCGTCTCGATACCGCAATCATACACATTATGTATCGTATTGTCTGAGATCGTATCATTGGTCTCATTCTCAAGAAGCACGCCATCGTCAGATCCTACTTTCATTGTACGATCGCCAGGCGAACTGCCATCAATAGTATTCTCGCTGACGTGATTCAATGATCCCCCACTTAACCACACCGGCGCAAAACTTTCATCTGAATACAGTGGAAGCGTGATGTTATTATTTTCAACAGAAACTCTCGAAGCTTTTGTTGCCTTAATCATTCCATAGACAGTATTTGATACTACGACAACGTCGCGTGAATTATTTTTTATCTCAAGTGTTGCTGAATGAACAGGATCATTCCGACCAATTGCACATGAGCGAATTGTTACATACGAAACAGCGTCAACAACAATCGACGGAACATCCTTTGCATAAATACTATTCCCTTCACAATCTATTGCCACAGAATCACTCGCTACATGCAGACACGGAGAAGTGTCTCGAGAGATAATATCTCTTGTAAGGACATAGCTCCCAGGCGTATCGATGGTTTGACACGAAGAGATAGTTCGTGGTTCAACAATAGTCATTATGTTGCCCGACAACAGCACTCCTTCGTCAAAAACGAGGCTGGTCAAATTGCTCCGCACATCTGTTGCCGTCATACCATTGTAAGCAAAACCTACCGACTGCCCGACATCACCGACCACATCCCCTCGTAATTCAAATGACTGCGTTGTTCCAGCAGGAATCAAAATATCGAGTCCCGTAAAATCACTGTTAGAACTACCAGAAAGAGTTGCTCCAACTTGTTCTCCTTTATGATGGAGCGTCAAATGAGCAACAGTAGCGTGGCCGACTCCATCTGAGTAGGACTTAAAAGACAAGCTATTGAGGCGAATCCCACAGCTATTTGCTTTGATATCAAGTGTGATAAAACTGAAACCTGGTGTACCAATAGAAATAGCTTGCGCGGTTGCTGTGTTTTTATTAAGGGTAACTATTGCAGCAGGAAACGAAGGACAAGAAACTGATTCTCCTGTGGCAAAATTCTGAAGTACTAACTTTACAAACGAACTGTCTCTAGCAAACACAATAAGAAGAATCATAAAGATGCCGACCAAAAGAGTCATTCTTCTGAAATTTATGGGTGGAGTATTTTTTTGATTATCCATGTAGATTGATTATACAATTTAAGTACACAAAACCCCACCGATTGGTGGGGTTTTGAAAAATCTATTATGAACAAAGATTATTGATGCAGCCCAGCGCTTCCGCACGAATGATTGATCAATCCACGAGTGATTGGACCAACCAATCCATCTTGTATGGTACCGAGGAATGCCTGCATTCTCTTAATAGCACCATCTGTCAACGGACCAATGATTCCATCGATCGGTCCTGGATTAAACCCAAGACGCTGCATGTGAGTCTGCAGAATTGCTGCTTCGGTCACGATACCTCCAGTGTAAGAATTAAATTCTCCATTCTTTGACGGAGCACGTAAGTTTTGAGTAAGAATCAAATCTGCAGAACACTGCCCTGAAGAATCAGAATTTGTTGGAGTGTTTTGCGATGGAGGGAGAGCTCCGCACGCTTTTCCTGTTGTTGAACTAAATAGATTTCCAGCAACACAACCCGTATCAGGAGTTGTTGGAGATGCTACGGGAGGGGTAACAACACTACTTCCACTACTACTTCCTCCACCTCCTCCACCGCCTGATGACTTATGAATAGTGAAGGTAAATGTCGAAACAGAAGAGGAAACTGATCCTGGATAACACGCAATTGCTTTGATTGTAGTCGTTGCTGTTACCGATATCGCACTAGAATAGACAGTACCGCTACCACATGTTGGATTTGCTGGACTTGAACCACTATTGTAACGCATCGAGGAAACACCTGCCCCACCAGAGAGTGTTATTGATTGATTTGAAGTATATGTTCCCGCAACTGGACTTGCAGTCGGTGCACTTGCTGGACTAATCGTATAGGCAAATGTTGCCACTGCCGACTCACCTCCCGTATAACACGCAATCGCTTTGATTGTCTTTGTGGTTGCAACAGAGATCGGGAATGTCGTACTTCCAGTCGAACATGTTGGGGTTGTTCCATTTACGGTATAGTGGATACTTGTCGAATCAGTTGCTGAAAGTGTTACGCTTTGTGTCTCATAGTAGGTGCCTTCTTCCACATCAGTATCAGGAGCAGCAAGCACCCCAGCAACAGTGATCTCATCACTGTCTCCTGTAATACCCGCATCGCCAAACTTAGTAGCAGTAATCACAATTCCCTCTCCTTCAGCAGTGAAATTTTGTCCAGTAAATGTTTTTGTACCTTCATCTTCTGAAACAAACGTATACGTGTTCGTAATATTTCCCGCAGTGACAGGATCCATGTCGATAACAAAATGACTTGTATCTGCGGTGGCACCATTATCAGAACTCATGACGTTTCCATATTCATCCTCTGCTGTCACTGTCATTGTAAAGTTCTCATTCATCGCGAGTGTCGTTTTTGAAGTTTCAACAGTGTAGTGGTGAAGCGCAGCATGACGCACGGTGATAGCTGATTGTGTACCCGTTGCATCTTCATCTTCAGAATCAGTGGCGGTCAATGATTGTTCGCCAGCAGTGTAGAAAATCACTCCATTTTCTCCGCTGAACGTCGCCGAACCGTGGTCGCCAACTTGAAAGGCGTAGCTTGTCGGATAGATGCCCGCCTCTTCATCGCTTGAAGAGAAGTTGACCGTGCCAGTGTAATCTGTTTTTAAGTTGTTATCACTATCATATGCATTCACGGTAAACAAACTTCCTGCTCCAGCCGCAACAGGATCAACTGCGTCGGTGACAGTAAAGTGGTCAATTGCACCCAGAGTTACTCCAAGTGTTGTGGTGTCAGAAAGTTCGCCATAGTCAGCAGACACAGTCCACTCTCCAGGAACCTCAGCATAGTAGACATTGTCATCCCAATCTCCACCTGCCCCACCTTCTATGGATATATCTGAATCATCGGTCACATCACCGATAAAGTTTTCATCTGCATCGTATGCATCAACAGTAAATTCTTCACTGTCATCAGCTGAGATTGTGTCACTGTCTGGCGAGAGAACTATATAGCTAGGATCACCAGGATCAACATCCAGCGAGACAGAATCAGAGAGTTCTCCGTATTCACCGGTCACAGTCCATTCACCAGAAACTTCAGCAGTGTATACATTATCAGTAAATGATCCGCCAGCACCCATCGAAATACTAAAAGTTGTGTCATCAGTTACTTCATCAATATCATTGCCGTGTGAATCATATGCTTCTGCATGGAATGTTTGCGTATCATCAGCACTGATCGTGGTGTTGTCTGGAGTAACAATAATATAATCAGCAGTACCAGGACTTACGGTGAGCCCCGTGGTGTCAGTAAGACCGTTGTAATTAGCTTCTATAGTCCACTCCCCAGCATTATCCGGGTTGTATACATTATCTGTAAATGAGCCACTAGCACCTTCGGAAATAGTAAAGGTTGACTCAGTAGTCACATCCCCTAATGAGTTGTCATATGAATCAAAAGCCTCAACTGTAAACGTAGCTGTCTCATCAGCGGTAATAGTACTGTCGTTTACAGTAAGAGTAATGTAGTCGTAATCTTCATCGTTGGTAATAACATCTATTGATGCAGTTTCAGTAACCTCGCTGTCATCTGCTTCAATATCAGCCCCACCCACTACATGACCAGTAAATAGAGCGCCTTTATTATCTACATCAGCAACAAGATCACCATCTACGATACCTCCAGTCTTGTTTATGAGCGCCCAATCAACTGCTGGATTTGACACAAAGTTGCCATGCTGGTCTCGATACACTGAATACACATGAATCGATCCGCCTGGATACACATCATCAGAACCAACATCATCAGCATAATAACTATCATTATCATATTCAACATGAAGAGAGTCAGTAGCTCCAGCTGACACATCAATCCAAACAGAATCACTGTGTCCGCCATAATTTGCAGTAACAAGCCACTCGCCTACCCACTGTGGATTGTATACGTTGTCAGTAAACGAACCTCCCGCTCCTTCTGAAATATCAAAGCTTGCATCTCCAGATACGTCCCCGAGATCGTTGTCATACTGGTCGTATGCATGCACTGTAAATGTCGCGAGGCCATCTGCTGTAATCGTTGAATCATCAACAGAAAGATTGATGTACCCATAATCTCCAAAACTTCCTTCATCAGGAGTCGTAGTAACAGTATCGCAAGCAGGCGTCGTATCAACACCTGTCTTTACACAAATTTCTTGATCGTCTACAGAATAGGGATTTCTGATGCCCTGATTTATCTCAAATGAAATGAGTCCGCCATTTAAATCGATACTACTATCGAGAGTAATTTTAATCGTGGTTGAATTGAGCCGAACAACAGAAGATACTGGATAGAGCCCCTCATCTTCCCCTTCACCAACAGAAATAAATCCATCCCATGCACAACCAGCACTACAGATAACATCCGCCACATCGCCGAGTGAGCCATTGTCGCCATCATTCAAATCGTACCCACCTGGGAATATAATAGAGATCGTCTTTGTTTTAGTACTGACATCTGTCGTAAATGAAAAATTGTAATCGCTATAATCCCCGACCATAGCATCATCTGCGGAAATCGTCACATCAGCAATCACCGCTTTTGCACTACGTGCAAAAGAAAGTACTGCCACCATCGAAAGCACAAAGATAGCAGAGAACAGAAAAAACTTTTTATGTAACATAAATAATTACCTAAAACAATTAACTCTTAAAAAAGACCTAACCATACTTTTTAAATAAAATAAATACTTTTTTAATTTTAACACCTAATCGATGCTCTGACTCCTAAAAATGTGGATAACCCTCGGTTAATGGATTTATTACTACTGCCCTACTGAGAATGCCCCAGAAGCCCCTTTGTCGCTACTCTCAGTAAAATGATTAATGAGAAAAAGGATGACAATACCCAAAATAAGCATACAAAGAAAACTGAAAAGGATTTTGAAAAAATGTTTGGTAACCATGCAATGAGTATACTAAAAAAGTGTACTTTTACGAACACAGCTCCTGTGGTACGCTGTGGTCATCCTCATATGTTACGCTCACTTATCCGCCAGAATAAAGCAGGTATCATCCTCGTTGGAGACATCACCTTATTTGCACTGTCTCTTGTGTTCACCCTTCTCCTTCGCTATGGAAATACGGCTTTCGCCGCAGTGTGGAAAGAGCACTTCTCCCCATTCCTCGTACTCCTCTGTGTCTGGATCTTCGTTTTTTATATTGCCGGTCTGTACACGTACACGACATTTCGAACGACGATCGACAACGCAAAACTTTTTGGCACAACACTTCTCGTAAATTTTTTCCTCTCCATCGGCATCTTCTATGCATTCAGCGACTTCTTTCAGTTAACACCAAAAATAAACCTCGTTATCTTCACACTGCTCTTTGCTGTCTCTGATGGGCTCTGGCGCTACCTTCTCGCTCGAATACTTTCATCAAAACATCGACGGGAAACAATTCTTTTTGTCGCAACATCACCGCTTATCACTGTAGTGCAGGAACACCTTACATCCCATCCGCAACTCGGAATAGTTTCACATACGTTTACTGGATCTGATTCCCTTTCCACTGCTGTAACACAAAAGAGATGCGACACTGTTGTCGTCGATGCGGCAATGATTAAAAATGCACCCGTAGCGAAATCACTCTATGAATTATTTGCACATCACATTAAAGTGCAGACACTTGGCGACTTTTATGAATCACTCTTCAATCGTGTGCCACTGAGTGAAATTGAAGAAGAGTGGTTCGTGCAAGAAATGGGACAGAAAACAGACGTGTACGGCTCACTCCGACAACTCTTCGATACTGTTTTTGCTATTACCCTTGTGATTATCTTGTCCCCACTTTTTTGTATCGTTGCAATCCTTGTAGTACTCACATCACACGGACCTATTATTTACCGACAGCAACGCATTGGAAAAGATGGCGAAGTATTTACGCTCTACAAATTTCGCAACATGTATCACCGCGCTGAAAAAAATCCTGATGCAACAAACGGCAATCCGACCTGGTGGCAATCTAATGACGCACGCGTAACCCCTGTCGGAAAACTCTTACGAAAAACACACCTCGATGAACTGCCCCAACTGTTGAATATCATCAAAGGTGACATGCTCTTAGTCGGCCCTCGCCCAGAACGCCCAGAATTTGTAGCGACACTTGAAGAACAAATCCCCCACTACATGATTCGCCACATCATAAAACCGGGGATCACTGGCTGGGCACAGGTACAGTATCACTATGGCGGATCGGTTGCAGCAAGCGCAACTAAACTTGAATATGATATTTACTACTTAAAACACCGATCGTTTGTGCTCGATGCACTCATTCTTCTAAAGACACTCCGCCATTTTTTCTAATACAACCTATCGCAATCACCTACCTATAGTTCGATAAAGTTTTGCACGTGAAAAGAAATATGAATGTTTCCTAAATAAGTACAGTAGACCAGCGAGATGCTTTAGTGCGAGTAACGGCTTCCGGTAAGAAGCGCGCTGTGCATGATGGATGACAATAGCACGTGGACAAAAAATCACTTTGTAGCCCGCCTTCCAGACACGTATGCAAAAATCAACATCTTCTGGGGCATAAAAAATATGCTCGTCAAAAAACCCAACCTCCTTAAAAAGCTCCTTCTTCATACACCAGCACGCAGAAATACCGTAATCAGGATACGTAGTGACATTTCCCTCGTACAACTCATCTCGCACGAGCGCGCCATGAAAAATTCCAAACAGTGAGTAACTAGCACGCAAGACCTTCGTCACAATAGTTGGAAATCGTTTTATAGATTCTTGTACAGATCCATCAGGGAAAATAATTTTTGGACAGATGATTCCCGGCATTTCATGCTTCCCTAGTTCCTCAATCATTGCAGAGAGAGCGCCAGGAGTAGTTTCTGTATCCGCATCAATGCATATAACATACTCCCCTGTTGCCTGTGCGATGCCAACATTCCTTGGGTATGTGGTGCCTTTATTGCTCGTGTATTTTGTGAGATGAATTGACGCATTACTTGAATACGCTGTCTCAACAATAGAGACAGTACTGTCGGTTGATCCATTATCAAAGATAAGAACTTCAGTCTCTAGCCCTGACGCCTTAGCATCTGACAACAAGCTATCGATACATTTTTTAATATACCGCTCGCTGTTCCACGTAAGAATAATGATTGATATCATACTCTGAAAGTATACCTTATGATTTACGAAAAAGACTCCGATAAAAAGTGGCTGCGATTCCAGATACATTCGCGAGTGTGCAAAGATAGGAAACGCCCATCATTTTTATAAGCGGATATGAAATATCTTTCCTTCCCCATTTTGTAATGAGCCCAGGCAATCGAAATGCGAGGATCGGCAAAAACAAACTCGCAATTCGTGCGCTAATCCAAAACACATTCTTACCTCTTCCCTGCCACACAGCTACACACCCCCGGCCAACACGAAAATGTTTTTCAAGTAATTCTTTACAATTCCTTGTTGGATGAAATACCACAACCGAAGCGTCGTACACAAGGGATTTTCCACCTTTCCATGCATTATTTGTCCAAAGTGCATCTCCTCCCGAAACCGCCGTATCAGGGAATAAACCAAGTTCTGTAAAAAGAGTCTTTGGTATAAAAACGTTCGCAGTCTGTGCCGAATGACGCAATGTAATAAATAACTCATTATTTAAATTGATGAGCGAGTCGAGCAGTTCAGCACTTGTTTTTTTCTCAGAAAAAAGAAATTCTATTTTTCCCCCAACAATACCGCCTTGTTCTTGCGACACCCGAGCAATGCCTCGAGAAATCCAATCAGGCTTTGCGACACAGTCGGCATCAGTAAAAGCAAGAATACTCCCCTTTGCAACTGCAATACCTCGATTTCTCGCCACATATGAATTGCGCGCTTTGCTTTCTTCAATACGCGTAACTGGGTATGCGGCTGCTATTGTGTTCGTGGCGTCAGTTGATCCATTATCAATAATAAGTATTTCGTACTTCTCTTTCGGATACTCTTGCGCCAGTAGAGACTCGATATTTTTCGCAATATAGTTCTCTCCGTTATATACAGGAACGACAACTGAAACAAATGGCAATTCTTCATTAGACGACATGTTCATGTTCTCGTGCGGTAATTTTTGTAAATAAATAATCGCGATTACACAACGTAATCAATGCTCCGACAAAAATAACAAATGATGATACAAGCACAATTGGAAGCGAGAGTACGAGTCGCCCAATTGATGTCCAACGTTCCCTGACGATGTAGTACGAGCGGAGGAAAAATTTATATACTTTAAATGCAACAAAAAAACCAAGATTAAAAAAACGGCGAGCGAGAGAATATTTTTCAACGACCGTCCCGTCGGGTGAAAAATAAAAATCAGCTTTCACTATTTCGTCCGCGCCAAAAATGAGCATCCGGTACCACCAATCCCAAAAATTGCCAGGCGGGGCATGGTACCCTTTTGCATGGGGAGCCTGCACAATAGAATAACCACGACATTTGAGTAACCGTATCCATTCGGCAATACTTGAACGATAGAGCGGCAGTTTCGTAAAAAACGGCACCGAAAGCATCACGTCTTTTTTAATAGCAAAATTATTCAAATAAAAATTCCGCGCAAAACGAGGATACGCATTGTTACTCGTGATGTTCGACATCCAGATCAGCTGAATAGCCATTGTATATATAGACACAACTCGTATCCGCGTCTCCCCCGCAACAATACTTGCACCCGGGGCCCACATAAAAGTGTAGAGCATATTTTCGAGCCATGTTTTGTCATACACAACATCCGAATCAGCAAATACAACAATGTTCCCCGTCGCACGTTCTGCCCCGCGCATTTTTGCTCCGGTATATTCAAGGTCCCCCGACTCTACACAAACAGCAGCCCAAGGATACTTCGTGTGTAAAAGAGTAATTGTTTCTGGCGATACATGACCACCGGCAATAAGCAGCACTTCTTTTGCTTGAGTAATCGGATAGGTCTGCTCTTTCAATGAATCGAGTGTCTGCTCAAGATCGGCGATCCCAGCCATGCCAAGATTCTCCGTTTCAACAACGATAGAAAAGCTAAGACTCTCGAGCTGTTCCTTAGTAGGACGGTATTCCATACGCGAAAATGGCCCTTATTATACCATGGTTGCTTTTATCCCCCTCTCCTCTATAATTGGGAAATGACTTATGAAATAAATACTCAGGATGCCATCAGTGAGACGCTCGACGGCGAAACAATTGTTATAAACCTAAAGAGCGGAAATTACTACAGTTTAAATGAAACTGGTACGCTCGTATGGACCTACATTGTCGAAAAGTACAGCACCGAATCCATGGCCGCAACCTTGGCAAGCCACTATGGCGCAGACACAAGTACTGTTGAAAAAGCTATTGCAGACTTTATCGAGACCTTACAAAAGGATTCGCTTATTCAGGAAACAACCCAAACAAATAACTCTCCAATACCTTCACCAACAACAGAGAAAAAATTGTTCGTTGCTCCAAAAATCGAAAAATACGAAGATATGCAGGAAATGATTATGGCTGACCCCGTACACGATGTTGATGAAATGGGCTGGCCTAATTTGAAAAAGTAAGCGTATGGAACACCCCCTCATCTCTGTTATTATCCCAACGTTCAATACAGGGAAATACATATCGGAAGCAATTACTTCTGTCTTTGCACAAAAGTACCCGAACATAGAAATCATTGTTGTTGATGATGGCTCGACCGACAACACCCTCGAGGTACTTAAAACATTTGGTGACACCATAAAAGTCATTTCTCAAAAAAATACCGGACCTGCAGCTGCGCGAAACACTGGATTGCGAAACGCACGAGGCACTATTGTTGGACTCCTCGATGCTGATGATATTTGGACAGATGACTGCATCGAGAGCTTGCTCCCCTACGCGCTTAGCGATGAGTACGACTTTGCTCGCGGCATTACCAGATATTTCAAAGATGAAAATGGTACCCGTATCTTCACCGACAAACTCTGGATAGAAGTACAAATGGGAACAGCATTATACAAAAAAACATTTCTCGACAAAGTAGGACCGTTTGATGAGACGATGCACTACGGCGAGGATATGGATTGGAATATGCGCATGCTCGATCTAGGTGGCAGAGAAAAAAGAGTTGAGAAGATAGTGCTCTCGTACCGCAGACACGACACGAATATGACAAATGATAAAGAGCGCACTAAAAATGGTCTCCTTGAAGCATTTCGAAAACGAATCGATCGGAAAAAGACACAAAAACTGCATGACAAACAGTAAGAATCAAACAAAACATTTAAGCACTGACAATTACACCATCGTGCGAAAGAACTATTTTGACACAATAGTTGTTCCTGCATTGTCATCACTGCAAAAAAAGACAGAGCCGATCATAAAAAACTACATCATCGCAGGAAAAAAAGTGCACTTAGTATTCTACTCCCCTATTCTTTCAGAGAAGATGTCGCACGCCCTCGAACACCATAGTGGATTTTCTGGCGACCAAGGAGATCTTACGGTTCATCTCTGGGACTCAATAACAACAGAAACTAAAATGATGTCCCCATGGAGCAAGCCCGAATACTCAGATCGGCAAACCAACGCGCAAAATACAATTGGTGATGCACATTTTTTGGGGGTCTATCTCTTCGGCGAAGAAACACTCAACCTCTACAACAAAGAAAATAAAGTGGCCTATTTTTGGACACGCGATGCAAACGTACTGCCTGATTGGATAAGTGCCGCCCCACTACGTACCCTCTTGCACTGGTTTTTATCAGACTACAATATTCACCTTGTGCATGGCGGCGTAGTCGCAAGTGGTGGTAACGCGATACTGCTTGGCGCAAAAGGCGGATCCGGAAAATCAACAACGGCACTCTCCTCATTGCTCTCTGGTATGGACTATCTTGCTGATGATTACGTGGCAATTGAGATCGGAGAAAAAAATATCGCCTATAGCTTATACAACTCAGTGAAGATAACTCCGAACACACTGAATGTCTTTCCGGAACTCTCTGAAAAAATATGGAACAAAGAAACCGTTGGCGGCGAATTAGATCTCGGAAAAGCTATCGTCTTTATGTCGAAATTTTTTCCAAAACAAATGGTGGAAAAATCAGAGCTGGTCGCTATATGCATTCCCACAATCAAGAATGAGACAAAAATTGTTCCCGCCAGCAAGCTTGCCACAATGCTGGCGCTCGCACCAACCATCCTTTTCCAACTGCCGCTTGCATCAAGCTCAAAGATGTCCGACTTAAAGGAAATCATCGCTACAACCCCCTGCTATTTCCTTGAATTAGGGCCCGAGATCCGCAAGGTTCCAGAGGTACTTCAAGATTTTTTAAAGCACGCCAAATAGCATATAATGGCAGGTATGGAACAAAACCCCCTCGTGAGCGTTGTTATGCCTGTCTACAATGCCGAAAAGTACGTTGATGCGGCACTTCAAAGCGTTTTTGGCCAAACCTACAAGAATCTTGAAGTAATTTGCGTCTACGATAAATCAACCGACAAGTCACTCGACAGGCTAAAATCTTATGGAGATAAAATCCATCTTAGAGAGAACGGCGAGAAACTTGGCATCGGCGGAGCACGCAATAATGGCATCGAAATTGCACAGGGGGCATTTCTCGCGTTCATGGATGCCGACGATATTTGGGAGCCACAAAAAATCGAACGGCAAATTGAACAGTTTATAAAAGACCCGACACTGGATGTCAGTTTCACCTACATGCAATGTTTCTTAAGCGAAGATATCCCTGAAGAGGTAAAAAAAATTCGCTACTGTAACCCTGATCCAATGCCGGGATACCTCGCTGCTGCCGCAGTTGTAAAGACCACCTCATTTCACAAAGTTGGATTATTCAATCCAAAATGGAGGGTTGGCGAGTTTGTTGATTGGTCAAAGCGAGCAAAGGAACTACATCTCAAAATGGATATCATACCAGAAACACTACTACGACGAAGAATCCACGAAACAAATACCGGCGTCACTGAACGTCCATCGAGGAATGATTACATCACGATTATGCGAGAATCTTTGCAGCGAAAAAAGAACAAGGATAAAGAACATGACTCCTAAACTACCATTCCCAAAAAGTTTCCCGACGAAAGAAGAAACCAAGTTTCTACAGATGCTCTTGTCGAACGATTCAGATTTTCCAAAACTCTGGAAGGAATGGAAGGACACTGTTGTTTGGGAAGAGCTCGATCCGGCCACTTCTCGATTGCTCCCACTCGCCTATTTGCGAATTAAGAAACTCAATATTACTGATGAAATTACTGCTCGCGTAAAAGGAATCTACAAATCCGCGTGGGTAAAAAATCAGCGGCTCCTGCATGTAGTAAAACAAGTGGCAGAAACCTGTGACAAAGAACACATCCCACTCATGCTCTTGAAGGGCATGCCGCTCATCCTTGAAGTCTATCGCGATCCTGGTGCACGTTTTTTGGGCGATGCAGATATTTTGATTCCACCAGAACATGGACCACGCATCATACAGCTATTGAAAAAGAGTGGCTGGAGCTATGCTCATCCATGGGTCGCCGACAATCACAACCCAGTACCGAGCGTCTTCACAGTAATTAAATCAACAGAACTTGTTGATCACATGGGAGTCGAAATGGACGTCCATTGGAATATTTTTGCGGCCAATCACGGCGTCACGCTTCCGCGCGTTTTTCTGTTGGGCAAGATGCCTACGTTTGCGTTCCGAGAATACTTCTGGAAACACACTATTCCGATGACGGTAGATGGTGTTCCCTGCAAGCGGCTATCCAACGAAGACATGCTCATTCATATCATCGTGCACGGAGCCGAAGGTAACACCCACCGCGCACTCCGCTGGGTTACTGATGCGATAACAACGATCAACACACTCCCTATCGACTGGGAGGTAGTTATCAAACACGCCGAGCAATTCGGGTTTGCGATAGAACTCAAATTGGGCTTTGCCTACATCACAAAACATTTTGATACTCCGATTCCCGATTCATTCATGCAACAACTTTCCCTGCTCCCCATTACAAAAGCAAAGCTACAAAAATATTACAAAATTGCAAATACCGAACACTCGAGGCGCATCAACATCCTCGGAAATATTCCCCTGCTCTGGTATGCCTATTTTAAATTCGAACCAGGTGTCTCATTCCCAAAAAATATCTTTGGATTCTTTACCTACCTTCGTAAATCGTGGGGGCTTGAAAGCTATCGGAAGGTCGTTGCCTTTGCGATACATCACTACAAACGAAAATTGGAAACAAAAGATCCGACATTACTCGATGGCACAAAAAAAGCGTTCTTCGATAGCGCCTATATCATTTCGGGTAAAGCAGTGTCGTTCATGGCGTCATTTGCCGTTATTACCGTATTAAGTAGAGCACTCCCGCGCGAGACTGCCGGCTCATACAACTACATAATCGCCACACTTGCCATTGTGAGCATTACCACACTCCCCGGAATGAATAATGCTTTGACGAGAGCGATCGCAAAAGGCAATCACGGCAGCCTCCCGCATATGCTCCGAAAACGCCTTACATGGGGAATACTCGGTTCCGTTATCGCACTCATTATCGGCGTAATCTCATGGGCACAAGGAAATACTGCTGTTGGCATTGCCTTTCTCGTTGCAGCGCCGTTTGTCCCCCTGACTGACACGTTCAGCACATTTGCACTCAATTACTGGCAAGGTAAAAAACGTTTTGATAAAAGTGCGCTTATGGGAGCACTGTACTATGTCTTGCTCGCCCTCCTCTCACTTCCTGTTATTATCTTTTCACACAACCTGATTATCATCGTCCTGGGTGTCATGATCGCCCAAACGGCCTCAGGATTGCTCATCTACAGAAGCATCAAAAAAGAATCGGGAGAACGAGATCATGCGTCTGAAAAACTAGGAATACACCTTACCTTCATCCAGGCATTGCATACCATCGCAGCACAAGCAGACAAAATTATCATCTGGCATTTATTCGGCGCATCGTTCACTGCGATATATACATTTGCTTCAACTCCGGTTTCAAAAGCAAACCAAATGATTCCGATTGGCATTATCTCACTCCCCCATTTAAGCCAGCAAGAGTTTACTCCACCACTGAAACGTCAGATGCTCAAAAAAACCTTCGCACTCTTTTTGGTTTCGTTTCCCCTGACACTTGCCGTCATCCTTCTAGCACCATTTTTATATAAAATCTTCTTCCCTTCATATCCAGAATCAATCAGATATTTTCAATTCTTAATGATGCCGGTCGCGCTCGCTCCGATGGCAATATTGAAATCATCATTTACTGCATTCAATAAAACAAGAGAACTCTACCTGAGCGAGACGAGCGGAACGATTATACGGATACTGTTGATGCTTATCTTTGCTCTCTTCTTCGGACTATTCGGTATTGTCATAGGTATTCTCATTTCCGCCGTCATCGATTTATGCATAACACTACTACTTTTCACGCGCGCAAAAACAGTCTAGTACTTTATGAAAACACCCAAGAAAAAACAAAAAATAGTCGGCTTCACCTGTGGCGCATTTGACCTCACGCACGCTGGGCACTACCTCATGTTTAAGGAATGTAAACGTCAGTGCGATACGCTCATTGTTGGATTACAAATAGATCCTTCGGTTGATCGTCCGAATAAAAACAAACCAATACAAAGCTTGAAAGAACGTAAAATACAGCTCGCTGCGTGTAAGTACATTGATACGATTGTGACCTACAAAACAGAGAAAGGACTCCTCGCTCTTCTTAAAAAAATAAATCCAGACATTCGCTTTATGGGGGCTGACTGGAAAGGAAAAGAAAATTACTCAAGAGACAGGCTCCCTGACATGAAAGTCATCTATAACAGTCGCAAACACACCTACTCATCAACAAATCTGCGAAAACGCATCGTCGCAGCAGAGAAGAAAAACTAGCGCTCCTGATTCTTTTTGAGCTCCCATCCCCAAGCAGTTTTTACAATGTCTGCCAAAGAATACTTCGGCACCCACTGCAGTAGAGAAGCCGCTTTACTCGCGTCAGCGTATGCGATTGGCATGTCCCCCGCTCTTCGTGCTCCAACCTCGTAGGGAACCTTTATATTATTTTCTGTTTCAAATGCACTGATTATTTCCTTAACCGAAATACCCTTTCCTGTTCCAATATTAAAAACATCATAGAATGAAGAAGTTGCAGCATCAAGATGCTCAAGTGCGGAAACATGCGCCTTCGCCACATCGGCAACATGGAGATAGTCTCGCACACAGGTGCCATCTGGGGTTGCATAATCGTCACCAAAAACAGTAAACGGTTTTCCAGTCTTCACCGCATCCGTGACCACCGAAACAAGATTTTCTGGCGCCTTATCTGTATTTTCCCCAAGCAAACCTGATGGATGTGCTCCTGCTGGATTGAAGTATCGCAAAGTGATTGCCTTACAACCCTCTGTATTTTTTACGTAGTCTTCAAGAAGCTGTTCGCCGAGTAATTTTGTCATACCATAGGGAGTTCCAGGTTTTATCGGACTTATTTCGGCATACGGAGGCACCGTTTCAGGATCATAGACCGCACACGTTGAAGAAAATATAAAATGAGAAGTCTTACATAGTTTAGAAATAAGAAGCGCTCCTAGTAATCCATCAACATTATTTTGGTAATATGCCAGCGGGTTTTTTAAAGAATCTGGAACTGACTTAAACGCCGCGAGATGGATAATTGCATCAAATGTCTTCCCCTGAAACACCTCTTCGAGTTTTTTGTAATCACACAAATCGATCTCAATATTTTCAATCCTCTTGCCAGTTATTGTTTCAATTCGCTCAAAAACCAACGGGTTAGAATTTGAAAAATTATCAATCGAAACAACATCGTACCCTGCAGCAACAAGCTCCACGATTGTATGGCTTCCAATGTACCCCGCCCCGCCAGTGACGAGAATTTTTTTACGAGTGTTTATCATATATTCTTATAAAAACAACTATATACTAGTCTCCATAAAAACAAAACAGGTGCTACACATGCAGCACCTGCTTCTCTTCAAAAAATGATTTAATAAAACTCGGTTACAACGACAACCCCAGAGCTACCGTTACCACCACTTTTTATCGCACCATTACAATTGCCACCACTACCACCAGAGCCAAAATTAGAAGCTGGTAAACCATTAGCAGCAACAGCAATAGATCGTGATGGAGCACCACCACCAAAGAAGGAAGAACCTCCACAATAAGTTGGTTCAGCTGAACCAACGGCTCCACCACTACTTTGCCCGCTGATATTTAAATCACCACCAACACCGATACCTCCCTGAGATCCATCAGAATTTTTAACAGCAGCAGTCTGCCCAACTCCTCCTTTTCCACCAGTAGCAGAGCAATGAGCACCGAATGAAGAAGTTCCCCCATCACCGCCAGCTGTTATTGGAGCTCCTCCAGTACCACCGATCCCAACTGAAACAGTTTCAGTCGCGCTAAGTGAACTAGCAGCAATAATTTTTCGGGAATAACCAGCACCGGCTCCAGCGCCACCACCATATGACTGACATCCGCCGCCGCCTCCGCCTCCGCCAACCAATTCGACGAGTATATACTTAACACCAACAGGTTTTGTCCATAGTGTATCTGCTGTATAAACATGGATAGTTGGAACTTGGGTCGCACTAACCGTCCCACACATGGTCAGCCAGACTGATCCGGTGTAATAGTTAAGACAGTTTTCATCGAGATTATAGATAATGAGTCCTTGGGACAATTTCGGAAAGGCATTCCGTTGGGCCGTCGTAACACGAGGGGCAAGAAACCCCTTGTCGATCGCCGAAGCATCGAGTATTGCAGAACTATCTGGTTTTGCTCCAGTAGCATTAACACTGACACCTTGAGCATATACGGGAACCGTATACAACGAGCAATACAATAAGAAAGAAAGTACAATAATCTTTTTCATGACATTATTTTGTTTTGAAAGTTAAAACTATTTTTACTCTATAATACCACCAGCAACAAAGAACCTCAAAACCACTTGGTGGTTATGATAGAATTTCCTTTTATATAAAAACTACTGAGATCCAGTTATTCTCTTAAACTCCGCGAGATACGCACTTGATGCGGAGATATTCGGATTCAACTCATACGCTTTCGTAAAATACTCTTTCGCTTTTTCGAATTCCCTCGTATAGGTAAAGAGCTGTCCATAAATCCAGTAACCACGCGGATCAGCCGGGGCAAGCGCCACTGCTCTGTCGGTATAAGATAACGCACGAGCAATAGTCTCTTCTGAGTAGTCACCACTTATTGAAATATCTGCATTCATGAGATTTGCGCATGCAAGCCAGAGACGATGATTGTAGGTGGCAGTATCAGCAACCAAATCAACTTGCTGCAAGAGTTCGAGCGTCTGCTCGTGAACACGCGAAGCTTTCACAGGGTCAGTCTGTAATTCTTTCATTTTCGATTTTACGTCTTTGTATTTAAAGTCAACAATATAGCCGACATCACTGCCATTCCCCATTGAAGATATGGCAGTGAGGGTACTTGGATCATTCCCTAGAACACCAAGCATCTTTCTTGCTTTGTGTGCCGGCTGGTGGACAAAAAAGATATAGGCAGGAATGAGGATAATAAAACAAGCGCTGGCAATAAAGGTGCTCTGCTCTCGTAAATCACGAGGTAGCTTCTTTGGGTCGAGCACCACAGGCAACTGTCCAGCCAGCACGCCATAGAAGGCAAAGAGGGCAACATACGTCGTCGGGGTATCGAACACCACCATATCTTGCAAAAAATAAGCGAAAAACATTCCGACAAAGAGAGAGAGTTCCCCTTTCGAGAATCTGTCTTTTTTAAAGAGTAGATATGGCAGGTATAAAAATAGCGAAAGAAACAAAAGATACAGAAGACCTCCGGGAACACCCCCCGCAACAAAAAATTCAAGGACGACATTGTGTGGGCGATCAATGTCTGGTTCATTAGTAATTCCAGGCTCAAGGATTTTTGGGTCAAAATATTTGGAAAAGACAATATTAAAATTATCGAGCCCCCAACCAAAAAGCGGTCGTTCTTGTATCCCTTGATAAGCCGTATGCCAAAAAATGAGGCGTCCACCATGTACGGCAGTGCTGAATTTTTGATGCAGGCGTGAACTTGGAATCAAAACAAGGATTCCCAAAACGAGAACACTGATGATACTTATAGCAATGAGTGAGAAGCCAATAATTTTCTTTTTCTTATTTAGACTTAACGCAAGCCATAAGAAGCAAGCAAAAATACTTCCAATAAATACTGAAGCGGCGGCGGCCCGTGCGCCAATCATAAAAAGTACACTCACAAAAAGAATGCTGCCAAGCAGATACCATAGTTTCGTGCGCCAGTATTGAGCACTGAAGAAAAGAATACTGCCGGCAAAAAAAGCAAACACGAGGTATGCACCAGTATATGAAGAATTGCCCGTGAGGCCTCCTCGTCGAGCTGCTTGGCCTAAAACCTCTGGAAAGAATGTCGACAAAGCAAGAACAACTCCAGACAGAAAGAACGCGGTAAGTACTTTTTTAAGAAAACCAACTCCTTCTTTCCTTGCAAGCGAAGCAACCATGAGTCCAAAGAAAAAACAGTGATATAAAAAGATAAGTCCGGTACCACGCAAAAACGATGACCAGAAAGCTGTATTAGGATTTTGAGAAAAAGCTGCACTTACTGAAAGCCATACCAAAAGAAGTAATGGTACCGTAAACACGAGAAGCTGCTTTTTCGAGAGCCGATAGCGATTATTAACGGCAAGCAGATAGACCCAAAACACGAGCATCGCTTCCACAAGCCCCATAAAGAAAAAGCTTTTTGAAGTTGTGAACGGAAATAGTCGATGTGGGATGACAATCAACGGTACCGCAAAAATCCCAAGAAGTGCCAAGAAGGCAAAGATATCTTCCATAAACCCCCCGCGACTGCTGTATCTACTGTTCTGTGGCATACGCTGATTCTAACAGACTTGGCTAGAAAACAAAAAACCACCCGAAGGTGGTTTTTTGTTAAACTAGCGAACTAGTTAAGCATCAAGCGTGTCTGACAAAGTGTCATAGTCGCCTGCTGGAGCTAGATCAAGAGTTTCATCAGCGCCAGATCCGTCTGTATTGTAACCAACTTGTGTAAGTTGGAGGTGTACATAGTGACCAGCAGTAATGGTTCCGATCTGTTCAGACATAGTTGCAGTGAAGGTCTTTGTATCACCTTCATCAACAGTGTAGTAACCAGAGAAATCAGTATCTGAAGCACTTGAAGAAAGTGTTGAAGCAGATTCTGTTCCTGCAGTTGTTACACTACCAGCAGTTTCATCATACATAGTGTATGAGAGACCACTTGCACCAGCGATAGTTGCACCCTGTTCGATTGCCTTCGGAATGTAGAAGGTATCGCCGAACGCACTAACATCGAAGCTTACTTTCCATGCCAACTTGGTGTTTTCACCAGCATTGTTGGTAGTAACGATTGGATTTGAACCAATCACTTTGAAGTTAGAGACAGTAAGACCTGTTGCGTAGAGCTGCATAGTGTTACCACTTGGAGTTCCACTAACATTACCAATGTCATCGCCAGTATCAGCATCTTCGAAATCATTTTCATCGGCTGCTGAAGTAGCGTAGATGGTGTCACTGTTTGCGTAACCACCAGCGTTTTGTGACTTGAATTTGATCTTAACAGTTACTTTCATTGTATCACCAGCATCAATAACGACGTCGTCGTCTTCAATGTCAGTGAAGTTAAATGTAGTACTTGAATCAGCGTCTGGAGTATCATCGGTTGAGTACGTAGTACCATCAATTACGAGTGTGATGTCATCAACGATTTCATCGTTGTCTGAACCACCTGTAGTGATTGTAACTGGGAAGTTATCAATCTTTACATCGCCGCCATCAGAATCAGCTTTGATTTTGAAGACTGCAATTGTTTCTGTGGTTGAAGATGTTTCATCAACCTGGAGCGTTCCCGCTGCAGGAGTTGAAGAATCCTTGGTGATAGTAAGGTCAGAGTTTGCACCTGAAGCTTCAAGTGAGAAACTAGCTGTACCAGTACCATTGTCTACAGTGTTGATGCCAGCACCGTCAACGAAGCGAAGGCCTGTTGAAGAGTTTGTGTCATCAATGTATACATCCCAATCTTCGCCATCATCAATACCATCGATTGAATCAGTTACGTCAGCAGCAACTGTAAGTTCAGCGTGTACGCCTTCCTTGAAGTTTGCAGCAAGACCACTCATACGAACGCGGTAGATGCCTGAGCCTGAAGATGTTTCATCCCAGTCAGACTTTGATGAAGAATCCATAGAACCGAGTTCTTTTGAACCATCCATCAAGTAAACTGTGTCAAAAACTTTCCAAGGCTTAGTCTCATCGTTACCACCATTTGCTTCGAATACGATGTCAGCGCGTGTGAGCTGAGCATCAGCATCCTTCACAGTGAATTTGATGGTTGCAACATCTGCCTTTGAAGCACCTTCCTTAATAGAAGTGTCATCAGCTGAAGTTGTCTTTACGTTTGAGATTGAAGTTTCGCCACCAGAAAGATTTCCTCCTGATGATGAAGTGTTTGAATCACACTTTGTTCCAGTTGTTGAACTGTAACCAGCTGTTGATGAACAACCTGCTGGGAGACCTGCTGAAGGACCTGAGTTACAAGCCATACCAGTTGTTGTACTGTAGCCTGAAGCTGAAGTACAACCTGCTGGGAAGTTACCTGAAACTGAAGTTCCGCCATTAAGTACTGCCATAGAAGCAGGACCAACAACGCCGTCAGCTGTAAGACCAGCAGCAGCTTGCCATGCCATAACTGCGGTAGCGGTCTTTTGACCGAATGAACCGTCAGTTACGAGTGCAGGGTTAGCATAACCACCAGCATTCAAGATTTTCTGTAATTCCATTACTGCTGTGCCGGTTGAACCGACGCGGAGTGTTGGAGGAGTAAATGTATATGCACTTGCTACAGAAGCTGCAGCAAGAACAGCAACAAATACTGCCAATCCGAACACTGCCTTAGCAGCTTTAGATTTTAGTAAATTACTCATAATATAAACTTATAACGCGAACCTCGAGTACATCAGTCCCCTTACGGAGACAATAATATAGACACGAGATCCGCAATGCGCGGTTAGATTATTTTCGACGCGTCCGCAACGCTCGATAATAAAAATTATAGTTGAGCGAAGCAAAACAAAAAATAATGTGGTGCGCATTTATTGAACGTAATCCAAAGTTTGCACTTTGGATTATTTTTCTAACCATTCTTTTATATCTTGCGATACAAAAGAAACAGTTGACTAAATAATGCGTCGCGTGCACGCGATGATGAATCGCACGCACACAACCTACAATCTGCCGTGTCGACATGGCAAATGAATCGTGATCATGAAACGAAATTATTTTATTCGGCCTATCTCCGAACACAAAAATAATTTGTATCGCAACACAACCATGGATCATTATTAAACTTCATAACAAAAATAAATTTTTATCATGAAGTTCCCACGGAGTCGAAGCACGGGAAACAAAATACGAACAGAAGTTATTTGGTATTAACAACGTCTGCACTTTTCTGTTTTCAATGATCGCTCCGTTTCGCAAATGCCTTTTAGTACTCACTATAGTTCCTATCACTAAAGAGAGTGACAAAAAGCACTGCATACATAATAGCATAATGCGGCGAACCGCACGATACTACGCTGTACCAACATTATATTATCACGTGCTTGTAACAGCAAGACAACACAATGTGGATAATCGTTTTTCGAACAAAGCACGAGAGAAGTAATTCCTAAATTCAAACCCCTACGGTCTAAACAAAACTGCTTAGACACGAGGAATGAGTTGTCTAGGTATCACCACTTCGGGCAGTGCTCGAAGTTGATATAGTCTCATATTTTAGGCTTAAAATCAATGGGTAATTAAGAAAAGACGTACTCTCCAAAATCACCTGATTCATAGATCATATAAACCTTATCGAGACTACACAGGTACTAACGTTAAAAATAAGGCTAAATTACAGGTGAAATACTATTACACCACACATTATTAGATATGTCTAAATAGCAAAACGGTGGCCAAAATTATTTGTAAGCCACCGCTTCTTTCAATAAGACACACCTCAAATTTTTATGAAAGCGCGTATCTACTCCAGCGCTTACTCCCCTTTTTCTTAAGGACACCCTCAGCGACTAATGTGTTAAGTTCTCGCTGAATTGTCTTTTCACTGCAATCAGAAATGACCGTAGAAATATCTTTGATCATCACCTCTTTCTTGTCCTTTATAAGTCTTAAAATATTGTTACGTCTATTTATTTTTAGAGCGATGTCTGATTGGCGATCTTTTACTAAAACAGCTCCTTCCGGACGACGAGCCCCCGCACTCTGTCCATTTACTTTGCTTTGTTTTTGGTAAAGGACATTGTCCTTTACGTTCTGCTTTTGCTGCACTGGAGTAGCAGGAAGTTGCTTTTCAGTGTTTGTTTTTTCCTCAGAAAATGACGAGAAAAAACCTTCAGGAATGACTGCCGTATTCGGTCCCTGGCTCGCAAAAAAAGAATCTTGAAAGCCGCTCTTTTTATTAAGCTCTTCCTTCTCTTCAATGCTCTTTTTGAGGAGCAAAAGTTCGTTGCCCAAGATCGCACTATTCATCGAAGAAATGATCCCGACCAGCCCTGCAACTTCAACCAACGCCACTACCTCATTTATTAAACTTTTACTTTCTTCAAAACGAAACATCTTTACCAAAGCACGCTCTTTCGCAAGCACGCGCATGTCTGATAAGAGGCTTACCCCGAGCGTTCGCAACCGGAACTTTATCGGCTCACCATCTTCAAGACAGTCGGTCACCATATAGAGGGCTGTGAGTAGCTTCTGGGTCCGCTTAAACAGTGTATCAAAAAATATCTCTTTATTTTCAAGGTTATTATCTACGACAAGAGGAGTTTGTCCTTTACTGTCTACGCCCTGTGGGGTTGTGTCTTTTTGATAGTCCATGAGTTTGGTGGGTGTCTTTTTACTTATGAGACATCCCAAAATGCCCGCTCATTATATATCGGACAACCCCTCAAGCGCAAGCACGTGCGGGTATACTTTGATAAGCTTTTGCGGGCCCGCGTTTTAAATAAAAATGAGTATATTTTTATTTATTTTTTAAAAAGAAAGTGCATCGCAATATGATATAATTACCTAACAAAAATATGGCGAACAACAAAAAAACTTCTAAAGATTCAGCGGCAAACGGAAAAAAGAAATCAAAAAAAGAGCGCGCTGATAGCGGCAGCGGATCTCGTTTGAGTGTCGAGACTCGCCACAGTATTTGGGCTATCGTTTCGTTTTTAATTGCCCTCTTTTTGATCGTTGCTGGCTTCGGCGGCGGCGGAGCTGCTGGCAATTTTTTCTACCTACTACTTGCCTCCCTTTTTGGCTGGGGATACGTTTTCTTGCCAATTGTCTGCATTCTTCTTGGCGCATCTTTTGTACAATCACTACGACCAAATATCGCGCTCGTGCACACCATAAGCTCTGTTGTTTTTCTACTATCAGGACTCGGTATTATTGATGCAACACTTCCAGAAAAAGCGGGTGGTGGATATATCGGTAAACTTGTTGCCTACCCCTTTGTGCGACTATTCGATCAAACAATGGCGATCGTTATTTTGGGCGCACTCTTTGTTATTGCCCTGATCGTTCTCTTTAATCGCCGACCAGAACTTCTCCCAATTATTCGTCGCATTATTTCTTTCTTTAAATGGAATCGTAGAGAAGCAGGGGAAGCAATGGCTGAAAATTATGAGGACGAAGAAGATGAGGAGGACATCGAAGATGAGGAAACAGAAGAAGTTGACGAAGAGGAAGAAGCACCCGCCACAGTCACTGCTCAAAAAACTGTTCCAGCTGCTCCGATCAGCGAAGAAGAAGAGTTTGAAGTCGCATCGAAGCTCCGAACAAAACCGTCTAAAGTAAACACGACCTACAACGCTCCCCCACTCGACCTGCTTGAGGTAGACAAAGGAAAGCCGAATACTGGCGACATTAAAGCAAACTCAAATATCATTAAACGCACGCTCATGAACTTCGGTATCGAAGTTGAAATGGATGAGATCACCGTTGGACCGTCAGTCACCCGCTACGCCTTGAAGCCAGCCGAAGGGGTAAAACTGTCACGTATCGTCGGCCTTCAAAACGACCTGGCGCTCGCACTTGCGGCTCACCCGATCCGTATCGAAGCCCCGATTCCTGGTAAATCACTCGTGGGTATCGAAATCCCAAACCGCACCAAATCAACTGTTGGCTTGGGCACGCTCTTGGGTGATGAAAAATTCCGCCTCGGTGAGAAGCCGCTCCTTGTGGCTCTCGGCCGCAATATTTCTGGCAAATCACTCTTTGGCAACCTCGCCAAAATGCCCCACCTTTTGATCGCAGGTGCGACTGGTAGTGGTAAGTCCGTTACTATTCACTCTATTATTACATCGTTGCTCTATCGTAACGGTCCAGGAGAAATGCGCTTTATCATGGTTGACCCAAAGCGTGTTGAACTTACGCTCTACAACAAGATCCCCCACCTGCTCACTCCAGTGATTACTGATGCCAAGAAAACGATCTTAGCGCTCAAATGGGCGGCAAAGGAAATGGATCGCCGTTACGATATTTTGGAGACAGAAGCCTGCCGTGACATTGAATCTTATAATGCAAACCGTAACGCGAGCGGCAACCGTAAGCAAAATGGCGACGACATGGAAGCAATGCCGTATATTGTCATTGTTATTGATGAATTGGCAGATATTATGAGTTCCTATCCACGCGAATTGGAATCAGCTATCGTTCGCCTCGCCCAAATGTCTCGTGCAGTCGGTATTCACCTTATCCTTTCGACTCAACGCCCTGAAGTAAACGTCATTACCGGACTCATCAAGGCAAACGTTCCAGCTCGTGTGGCCCTCAAGGTTGCCTCTCAGATCGACTCTCGTACCATCTTAGACGCTGGTGGCGCTGAAAAACTCTTGGGTGCCGGTGATATGCTCTACTCTTCTGGAGAAGCCCAGCCTGAACGCTTACAGTGTGCATACATATCTGAAACCGAAGTAAAGAAAGTAGTGAAGTATTTGGCTGACAATAACCAAGATGACGGGTCTGAGATTACGCTCTCGGGCACTAATTTGAGCCCTGATAAATCTATTTTTGAAAGTACCCTCGATGATGAGGCTGAAGCTGACGATGATTTATACGAAGAAGCCCGCCAAACAGTTATTGAGACTGGCAAGGCATCAACCTCATTTCTCCAGCGAAAACTAGGCGTAGGCTACGCTCGTGCTGCCCGTTTGATCGATATGCTTGAAGAACACGGTGTCGTCGGTCCGGGTAATGGTGCCAAACCTCGTGATGTTCTTGAAAAAACACCGAGCGAAAGCACTGAAGGATTTCAGTAGAACTCATGCGAGCAACCTTTAAACACCGCTTGGGAATAACACTGGTTATCGTTTTGTTCATCCTCATCGGCTATTACGCCTTTGCACGAAGTGCTGCTGTGCGACAAGGGGTTACTCTCACGGTCGCAAGCATTACTGATGGAGAAACAGTCACTGATGGAACACTCCATGTAGCAGGAACAGCCAAAAATGCTACTAGACTATCGTTGAACGATGGACCGATCCTTATCGACCAAGAAGGTGCCTTCAACGAACAATTGCTGCTTCTTCCGGGGTATAATATAATTACCTTAAAAGCGGAAGATCGTTTCGGAAAAAAAGCACAAAAAATATTCCGCGTGCTCTATACCCCACTTACTACCGACATACCGATTCAAGAACAAGCACCAGCAGAACCAGTCACTCCATCAAGCAATAATCCATCAGCGGAAACAACGCCATCACAAACCGATGGCACAGGAAGCATCATTATTAATAATTAAGCAACAAGTATATGGCATTCAACAAACCAAAGAAAGAAAAAGTTTTAAAAACATTAGGCACAACTGAAATTGAAGATACGATCAAATCGATTCAGACAAAATTCGGCGAGGGAGCAATCATGAAATTGGGAGATAGCCCGAAAGTTGATCTTGATGTCATCCCTACTGGATCATTAGGCCTTGATATGGCACTCGGTGTCGGCGGTGTTCCCCGCGGACGTATTATTGAAATTTTTGGACCAGAATCATCTGGTAAAACAACACTCGCCCTCCATATTGTTGCCGAAGCACAAAAGAAAGGTGGTGTGTGTGCATATATTGATGCTGAACATGCGATGGATCCTGATTATGCAGCAAAACTCGGTGTAAAGATAAACGATCTGCTTATTTCTCAACCAGACACTGGTGAACAAGGACTCGAAATTACCGAATCACTCGTCCGTTCAGGAAAGATTGATGTCATCGTCATCGACTCTGTTGCCGCTCTTACTCCAAAGGATGAAATCGAAGGCGATATGGGGCAATCACACGTAGGAAAACAAGCTCGCTTGATGTCACAAGCACTCCGCAAGCTCACAGCGATTGTTGCTCGCTCAAAAACGCTCGTCATTTTCATAAACCAAATCCGTATGCAGATCGGTGTCATGTTCGGCAATCCTGAGACTACCCCAGGTGGTAAGGCACTTAAATTCTATACATCAGTGCGTTTAGATATTCGTCGTATCGCCCAGATCAAAAAAGGTGAAGAAGTAGTTGGCGGTCGTACACGCGTGAAAGTTGTGAAAAATAAAGTCGCTGCGCCATTCAAGCAGACTGAGTTCGATATCATTTACGGCGAAGGAATCTCCCGCGAAGGCGAACTAATGGCGCTTGGCGAAAAGCTTGGCATTATTGAGAAATCAGGCGCTTCGTATTCATACAAAGATAAAGAAGGTGCGAAGGTTCCGATGGGTCGCGGGTATGATGCAACACGCACCTGGCTCAAAGAAAATCCTAAAGTGGCAAATGAATTCATGAAAGAAATTAGAAAGCGGTTTGGGGAAATACAGGTAGCAAGTACAGGAGAATAGGAACAAAAAGACTGTTGTTGATTAAATCAACAACAGTCTTTTTCATAGTTGGTGACAGATATTAATTATCGGTCAAAGATTCCATTTCCATTTACCCCAGGGAAAGAATACTCCCCAAACATTATTGGTCTACTTAGACTAGGACAAGCTCCCTGGCCACCCATCGTATCATCACCATCCACTATTATTTTTACAAAAGTGAAGGATGAATTACCATCCACAGACTCCCAGCCTATTGCTATTGGGATCCTGTAGTGATACTTCCCTGGCGTATCATCTGAAGAACCAGGTATTCGCTCACGCTTGGGGTGCATCACAACAGTAAAAATAAAATCCCCTGTTACAATTGTATCCTTGAGCAGCGGGACTGTCGTACCAGCACTATCCTCCCAGTCATACGCGAAGGTGATTTTTCTTGTATACGCATCGGGCGAAATAGTATCCATGTCCACATAATTAGGATGTACTGAGTGCGACTTGCATACTTGGTATACAATACGTCCTTCTGTCAGCGGATCAGGAAAAATAATTTGATCAAATTCTTTCTTCTTACAAGAAGAAAGAAGAGCAATCGCAATAGCGGCAAACAATATGAAGTTTTTCATCTGTGAGTAGTTTGGGAAAGAGCCTTAAAGCCTTTCTGGTTTATTTGCTATTACTTTATCACATTTTATGTAGTATGTCAATATAACATAAAATGTGCCCCTAGCAGAAAAAAAGAGCCTGCAACATTGTCGTTACAAGCTCTTTTTCATTTTTACGATGCGGCCGCGCTATTTAGTGCCCGCCCTTGCTGGTAAACACCTCCTTCATTGCCTGAATGCTCAGTGTCTGTGCCAACAAAAGTGCTCCTTCTTCCGGAAGCTTCAATTCCTTTGCCAGGTGACGTACTGAATGCTTTGTGTGATGGGAGATTTCGACTCCTTTTTCTATAAGCACCATTAGTACCAGCCGGCGGAGAAGTTTGTTTTCCTCTTCAAGGGTAAGCTTTCTCCTCTTCGTTTTTTTTGATTTCGGCTTTCTTTTTGCCGAATTTGCAGTTGCCATAATCGTCTGTATTTAGTTTTATCCCTGTCTTTCAGCCCTAGGGATGGTTAGGCTTAATATCTGCTTCGTATTATAAACTATAATACATATACTGTCAATATATCTCGTTGGACAATCCTACCCCCATTTTGTATACTCTCCCATGTACGTTAGCCCTCCGGGCTATTTTTATTACTAGTTTTTAAATACGTTTATGGCATTACTTGAATACAACGAAATTAAACAGGGTAAGGTTATTATTTACGAAAACGAACCATGTGAGGTCATGGAGTCTCATGTCGCTCGCACTCAGCAGCGCAAGCCGCAAAACCAGACCAAATTGAAGAGCTTGGTTTCTGGTCGCACCTACAATGCAACCTTCCAAGGATCTGATATGGCCCCAGAAGCCGAGATCGAGAAGCGTGAAGTAAAATTCCTCTATGCAAACCGTGGTGAATACTGGTTTTCTGATCCGAACGACCCAAAAAACCGTTTCAAGCTTGATGAAAAGCTTATTGGTGATGGTGTTAAGTTTTTGAAAGACAATATCCTCGCAACTGCCATGGTCTTCGATGATGATGGTGAAGAAAAGATAATTAAAGTTAAATTACCGATCAAGCTCGAATTTACCGTCAAAGAAGCTCCCCCATCAATGAGAGGAAATACAGCTTCGGGAGGCGGAAAAGTTGTTGTTCTCGAGAATGGGACAAACATAAACACTCCGATGTTTATCGAAGCTGGAGATAAAATCATCGTCAACACAGACACTGGAGAATACGTTGAACGCGCGTAACTACCCTTAAAAAACAAAAACCCTCGACATTAGTCGAGGGTTTTTGTTTTTAGTGCTTATCGAGCAACGTACGGGAGAAGTCCCATGAATCGTGAACGCTTGATAGCGAGCGCGAGTTTACGCTGATTCTTCGCAGTAATACCCGTGCGTCGGCGTGACATGATGCGGGCATTCGGCGTCAAAAATCGCTTGAGGATTTCCAAATCCTTGTAATCGATATGCTTTATATTATTTGCTGAAAAGTAATCTTGTTTCATACTTAGGTTCTAGGTTCTAGGTTCTAGGTTCTAGTGAATTCCACTAGCTCCCTAGTAACTAGCCCCTAGTTAACTGTTAAAATGGAATATCTTCTGGGTTTGACTCTTCTTCAGGATATTCAATCGTATCGAGCTCTCCGATATCTGCTTTGGGAGCTTTTGAATCCCCCATTCCAGATGGCGCTCGGCTTCCCGAACCTTCCATGCGCGGACCAAATTGCATACGGTCAGCTACAATTTCAGTGCGATACTTCTTTGAACCATCCTTATCATCCCAGCTTCGTGTCTGAATGCGGCCTTCAATCAAAACTGAGCTCCCCTTTTTCAAATATTGCGCGGCAACTTCTGCTTGGCGTCCGAACATCACAATATTGTGATAATCTGCCTGCTCTTTCTTTGCACCGCTTTGGTCTTTCCAGACCCGATTGGTCGCTACAGAAAATGTTGTTACCTTAATACCCGATGGAAGCGCGCGCATCTCAGGGTCGCGAGTAAGATTTCCGATAATGAATGCTTTGTTAAGATACATAGTTTATGTTTCGTGTTATTTTTATAATGTATTCTACTTGCACGTTTAGACTCTTTATTTATGCGGCAACTTCTTCGGATACGAGTGCCTCAATTTGTTTGTCGATTTCTTCTTTGTTTATCTCAGCTGGTGGGACAGTGGTACCATCTTCAGCTTTTGTCGTTGTACGGCGCTTGGTGTCGCGACCATACGGACGTTTTGAAGACATAGTGCTTCCTCGAACAGTCTTGATAAGGAGGAAACGGATCAATTTATCAGAAAGTGCGAGCTTGTCGTGCAATGCTGCCACTTTTTCTGGATCAAGATCAAACTTGAGCCATCCGAAATATCCAGTCGTGAAATATTCCTTCTTGTTGTTAATAGTTGCTTCCATCTCGTACGCGAGCTCGATCAAACGTGGATACTCTTCCGAAATAGGGAGAGCGCCAAATGAGAGAACGAGGTCCTTGAGAGCGGTTGCTTCAGCGGCTACGTTTTCTTCCAGAATTCCTGGAACAAAGAGGTAACCAAGTTCGTAGACTCGGTTACTACCGACTTCTACTTTTGTCTCTGTGTTTTCTTCCATGTAATAGGCCTGTTTTACCAGGCAAAATGCTAATAAAGTGAGTATTTACAATAAAGTAAAGCTCGTTCCGTTATGGACCAGGGCGTCCACGACTTCAGGGTCGGGACGAACGGAAACATGTCGATATTACTATAGAGAGGCCTCTTTGTAAACCCCCACACCTAAAATTTTAGGTGTGGGGGGGGTAAAGGCGCAGGTGGCCTATAAACCGAAGACTCGAGAAGCATTTTCCAAGAGCACTTTTTGTACAGTTTCAAGGCTTTCTCCCTTTATTTCAGCGATTTTTTTGACTACTTCTTCCACCATCCATGGCTCGCAGGTCTTGCCGCGATACGGTAATGGTGCGGCAAATGGGGCGTCTGTCTCGGCCATCAATGATTCAAGTGGTAAAAATTTGATAACCTCATCATAATCACGCGCAAAGGTTATGGGACCATCAAATGAGACCGTCCAACCTTGGGCAACAATTTTCTTTGCAATAGAAACATCGCCGACGAAGAAATGAAAATTACAGGTAAGATTTTGATGTTCTGAAAGAATTTCGAGCGCTTCTTCGTACGCATCCATTGTTCCTTTTGAAGGCCGGCAATGGAGCATGAGTGGTTTTTTTAATTCTACTGCCAACTCAATGTGTTTTTTAAATAGTTCTTTTTGTCGTCCTATCACTGTAGCCGCCTTCTCGCCAGCTGGTAGTCGAAAATAATCGAGTCCACACTCCCCGATCGCAACCACCTTAGGACTCTGTGCGAGCTCACGATATTTTTCCATATCAAAAACTTCTTCTTCATTATCGTTTGGATGCAGACCAACAGTGGCACCAACGACGATGTCTGGAAACTGCTCCGCTGTTTCAATAGCTTTCTGCGAAGTGGCGAGATCTGTCCCAACCGTAATGGTTCCAATCCCCTTTTCACGCATACGAACAACCAACGCTTCGGCGTTTTCCAAAAGTGGTGAAAGGTTTAAATGTGAGTGGATATCGATGTATTTATATTGCATAAAAGAACAGTACCACAAAAACGTTCATAACTTAATAGAATAAGTAGCAGGCTCAGCTCCTTGGAGCGAATCTAGGGCTTTTGAAAAGCCTTGCACAGGCTAGCGAGCCGAGCAGAGAAAATTTCCAGGAGGAAATTATTCGTGCTTTTCAAAAGCTCTAGCTGAGCGTATTTTAATCTTTACGGGCAAAAAGCGGAGTCGCTGGCTTTTTATTTTCTTTAATAAGTTTTTTAAGTGTTGCATTAGTCTCAGGCATAATTGGGTTTAACATTCGAGCAATCGTATACAGTTGTACTACTAATTCAGAAATAATTGTTCTCCCTTTCTCTGCATCAACCTTCACTACTTTAAATGGCTCTGTTTCCTGGATCTTCTTATCGAGCATCTGAATTTCATTCCAAATATAATCGACTGCTTTCTGAATTTCAAATTTCTCGAGTAAATCAAAAAAGGGTTGTGGAATAGATTGCTCTGGGATTGATGGACACGAGTCAAGATGCTTCTCAGAGAGAGCCAGAATACGCGAAGCCAGATTCCCCAAACCATTTGCGAGGCCCGCATTGTACGCTTCTTTGAATTTTTCCATAGTCATATCCGAGTCTTCAAACGCGGAGAGTTCCCGCGCGACATAGTAGCGGAGCGCGTCAGTGCCGTATTCAGCGACAATATCGTATGGATTGATTACATTACCGAGTGACTTCGACATCTTCTGACCACCAGAATTGATGAAACCATCAATCACGATATGTTTTGAATTCGGTAGCCCTGCCGCCATCAACATCGCCTGCCACATCGCCGACTGCTGGCGAAGATTGTCTTTACCGCAGTATTGGACCGGTGTTCCATTTGCCCAGAATTTTTCAAAGCTTACAGTATCTTCTGGCCAACCGATTGTAGAGATATAGTTCACCAGCGCATCAAACCACACGTACATGACCTGTTCCGGATCACCAGGCACTTCCACTCCCCAACTCATTTTTGATTTAAGACGTGAAATGGAAAAATCTTGCAGCCCTCGTGCCACAAATGCTTTTATCTCATTGAAACGAAAATCAGGCACAACAAAGTCGGGATTGTTCTCATAAAATTCAAGCAGTGGTTTTTGGAATGCTGAAAACTTGAAGAAGTAATTTTCTTCGTCAATAAGTTCAATTTCTTTGTTGGGGTGAATCGGGCAGCGACCATTATCATCGAGCTCGCTATCAGTCTTTTCAAGTTCGCAGCCAACACAGTATTTCACCTGATACTGCTTCTTGTAGATGTAACCGTTCTTTTCTACGCGTCGCCAGAATTCTTGCGCGGCTTGTTCGTGATGTGTGTCAGTCGTACGAACAAAATGAACATCTTCTGATATTCCCAAAAGTCCTTTGAGGCCGCGGAATTTCTCCGCATACTCATCAACATATTCTTTCACTTCCCTTCCGGCCTTCTTCGCATCAGCCAAAAGCTTCTGCCCGTGCTCATCGGTACCGGTATTGAAAAACACCTCATGGTCAGTGAGTTTTTTATACCGCGCAATAATATCCGCACGGATAAGTTCCATCGCAAACCCTACATGAGGATCTGAGTTTACATATGGAAGTGTCGTAGTAATGTAAAATGATTTCTTTTCCATGAATCAGACGTAGTTAATTCGAGCTTCCCACCGCCAAGGTCTTTCTTCGTTCAATATCATCGGCATACTCCATAATAGCCACCGCGACAGGAACTGCAAGTATCAATCCCCAAAAACCTGCGAGTTTTGCCCCAATTAACACAGCAAGAATAACAATAAGTGGCGAGATACCAATAACCCGTCGAATCACCAATGGCTGGATCAGATATGTTTCAAACTGCTGCACAATGAGGTAATAGCCAGCAACAATAAGAGAAAGGGAGATACCTCCTTTTGTATACGCAAACGCGATCGCTGGAACCACGGCCAGAATGAGGCCAAATGGAATGAGTTCGCAGATCATTGCCAGCACCGCAATCAAAAGGGCGTACGGCAATCCGATGATAGCGAGACCTAGGTAAATAAGGACTCCGATCAACACCCCGAGAAGCAACTGCCCTTGTATCCAAAGTGCGATTTTTCGTTCTGTTCTCGCCCATAAATTTATGGCGTACTCTTCTTTTTTCGCAGGAATGACAATACGCAAAAATTTCTCCACTCCTCGTTCTTGAATCGAAAGATAAAATGAGATGACAATAATAAGTATAACGTTTACCACGCCGCCGAAGACAACGGAGAGTGTTCCGAAAAATCCACTTGAAACACTTGAGACCATAGTGCGAGCGTTGGTCACAACATCAGAGAAAGAGAAGTTTTGTGAGAGAGACTGAACGACATTGCTTGCAGTATGTAACGAAGAAGTCGTCTCAGCAGGGACATACTGATTAAGAATATCCGCAAGCGTAGACACTTCAGTAATAAGCATTGGCACAAAGAGATAAAACACTCCCGCAAGAAAACCAAGGACAACGATGTAGAGGAACACGACGGCAAATGTTCGATGTACTTTAAAACCGAACATTTTATTACGAATCATGCGATTCGTCGCCCGTTCTATAAACGACGCCAGTACAACAGAGGTAAGGATAACCAAGAGAAGATCCCGGAGAACAAAAAGGATAACAAGGATAAGGAGAAAGAAAATGACACGGAAAATTGTCCCGTTTGAGATTGATATTCTGACGCTTTTAGGAAGTTCTGGCATACCTCCATAATAGCATAGAAGCCCTCCTCCGCTAAAAAACCTTAACTAGAGGTGGAGCTCCGCCTCAAAGGGCGTCAGGTCTTCAAATGGCCCGATAACCGCGAGGTTGAGGCCCTTATCGACAAATATCTTCTTGGCGAGGCGACGAATATCAGCGGCCGTAACTGCCTGGATTTTACGAGCAATCGCCTTAGGATCTTCAATCTTTTTCTTACGCATGATTTCTTGAGTACCGTAGAATTGTGCAATAGCATCGCTTGATTCCAACCCTAAATCCATCATTCCGGTCATATAGTCTTTAGTTTTCTTGAGTTCCTCTTTTGAAACAAGCTCGGTCGTCATTCGCTTGCATTCAGAAAGAATTGCTCGAATAACTTCATTGATGCGCTTTGGATCTACCCCTGCGCTGATTTCAAAAAATCCATGGTCAGTATATGCATCGTTGTCAGCGCGGACATAGTACCCTACCCCCATCTCTTCGCGAATTTTCTGGAAGAGACGTGAACTCATCCCGCCAGCAAGCACTCCAGTCAACACAGAAATAATGGCATTTTCTTTATTGAAAAAATCAAACGTACGAAATGCAATCACCAAGTGGGCCTGATCAGTCTTTTTGTACTTGATATGGATTGCTGGTTTTTTCTGACTCTCGACTACTTTCTGTTTTGCAGGTGGATTACCAGCAGGCATTGCATCGAAATATTTTTTCACCTGTGCCAGTACTTTTTTCTCATCGATATTCCCCGCTACTACTACTGCGGTCTTCTTCGGCACATACTGTTTGGTGCGGTACTCACGCATGGCTTGTTCGGTCATTTTTTGAATATTTTCTTTGGTACCAATTACGCGCCATCCGGCCGGCGTATCGCCATAGAGCAACTCCATCGCCACCTCCTGCACTGTACGATGTGGCATATCCTCATACAGATTTATCTCATCGATAATGACTCCTTTTTCTTTTTCGAGTTCCTCTTTTTTGATAACCGGATTTAAATAGACATCTGCCACGATATCGATGAGTTTTGCGGTATGTTTCGAAACACTCTTTGCATAGTAGCCAGTAAATTCGTGCGAGGTAAAGGCATTCGATTCTGAACCAAGGGCATCGAGTTCATGTGAAATCGCAAGCGCGGTCGGGCGCTTTTCAGTCCCCTTGAAACACATGTGCTCAAGAAAATGCGAGACGCCATTTATTTCTTTTGTCTCATACTTTGAACCCGCTTCAACGAGCACCAATACCGTCACCGTCGGATTATCCTTCATCGGAATCGTGAGAATTCGTAAACCGTTTTTGAGAATTGTTTTTTTTAATTTCATATACTCTTATTGAGGTAATTGATTGATAATTTTTGGCAATACTTGCTTCCAGCAACTGTGAAGTGGCTCTGGCAGCGCATCAAGTCTTGCCCAACGAATCTCATCAAATTTATGCGGTTCGCCATTCTGTACTTGTTCCCGCTTTACTTCTACCAAAAAAATAAAGGATATCCAGTGCGTTTTTTTACCATTGAGCTCGCGAAACATATCATGATAACGCATGAATTCATATTTGATTGGTTCTATACAATATTCTTCTTTGAGTTCCTTGAGAAGTGTCGCCTCGACAGTATCTCCCCAATCGACACTGCCACCGCCAAAATCCCACGTGCCGTGTTCATCGCGACAGTTTGTACTCCGCTTATTCATTACATAATTTCCTTTTCCATCGTGGCATAAGTATGAAACAGTTATGCCGATATAATCAATTCCTTTTTGCATATAATTTGCTTACTCTTCTGACTTTGAATCCATAAAGTGCCTAGAGAAAAAAATCGCCGGACAAATTATAATGAGTGCAATAATCTTAAAAAATAATCGATCTTTTATGAAGTGATCAAGAAGCATAATCAGTCCGAAAATTAACCCGTAATAGATAACGAGATAAAGCCACCCTTTCCAGTTTCTAGGAATAAATAGAATACTTTTATACCAAGTCTGCGGAAACCGTTGATCAACCGCATAAAACCATGTTCGCTTTTTCTTTTGTATTTCCTCCATATTAATTTAACTTCTCTTTGATGTAGCCAACCAATTCATTCATTTGGACTCGTTCCTGTTCGCCCGTATCACGGTCACGAATAGTTACTGTGTCTAGCAGTTCAGGTTTTTCACCAAGAGTATCGAAGTCGATAACGATACACCATGGCGTGCCGATTTCATCCTGACGGCGATAGCGCTTGCCGATATTGCCGTTGTCGTCCCACATCACACGACCGAATTCTTGTTTGAGTGTCGTATAGACTTCGCGAGCTTTCGCTATGAGTTCTGGTTTATTTTTAAGAAGCGGAGACACCGCGCAAATCACCGGTGCAATGCTTGGCTTGAATTTCAGATATGAGCGCACTTCTCCACCCTTCTCGTCTTCTGCGTATGCAGAGAGGAGTAATGCGAGCACCAAACGATCAACACCGATCGAAGGCTCAATCACATGTGGTGTTATTTTTTCTTTTGCTTCTTCGTCTTGATATTCAACGTTGTGGTTTGATAAGTCAAAATTGCCGCGATACACCAAACCGAATAGTTCTTTCTGTCCAAATGGATACTCAAACTCGAAATCAATCGTGCGTTTTGAGTAGTGAGCGCGATCAGCTTCAGCAATTTCCACTTCATGAACAAGCGAAGTATCCAAACCAAGCTCACTGACAAATTCGTTCAAATTTTTCTGCCATAAGGTAAACGCATCTTGCCAGTCACTTTCCTTTACAAAATATTCCACTTCCATCTGCTCAAATTCACGAACACGGAAAATAAAATCACGCGGGGTTATTTCATTGCGGAATGCTTTACCAATCTGACCGATACCGAATGGCAACTTTGGATGAAACGAATCAACAACATTTTTGAAGTTGGTGAAAATACCCTGTGCTGTTTCAGGGCGAAGATATACAGTTGAGGCAGAATCTTCCACGGCACCAATTTTGGTTGAGAACATCATGTTGAACTGACGCGCTTCGCCGAGCGCACCGTCACAGTCAGGACATTTTGTAGGATCTTCAAGCTGGTCGGCGCGAAAGCGATGCTTGCACTTACTGCATTCAACTAACGGATCCGAAAATCCAGCCACGTGGCCAGAAGCCTTCCAGACCTCGCTGTTCATCAAAATTGCAGCGTCTACCTCATACATATCATCACGGCTCGCTACAAACTTTTTGCGCCACGCGTCCTTAATGTTGTTTTTGAGGGCCACGCCAAGCGGGCCGTAGTCGTAGGTTCCGCCCAGTCCCCCATATATCTCAGAGCCCGGAAATACAAAACCACGTCGTTTTGACAACGACACTATTTTGTCCATTAATTCATTATCTTCCTGTGTTTTTTTAGCCATTCGAAATTATATAGTTATATTTTTATCTGACCACTCGTTCAGCGTTCCCAAGAAATGCTGGATCATTTACCAAAAATGTATTGAGTGGTTTCTTTGAAAAAGAAAATACAGTATTAGTAAAAGTATCTGTTCCGGTCACCGATGTTTCATTTAAGAGAAGTGGGACACTCCCTACTTGGCTATCAGATGGAGTAAGTCCAACCTGAAACGATACTTCTCGGGCCGCACCAGAAAAACCAGTGCCTTTCTCTACGGTACCAATCTTCCAATCGATAGTATTGGTTGAAGGATCATAACTTATATTTTCATTTTTGGGAAATACCATATTCTTCCACTTTACCACAGGTGGCAAAGTAGCCCGAGCATCGGCTTGTACAATACGATTCGCGGAGTTTGTTACTGTCCAGGTAATAGTATACGTAGATTCTTGTTCGGCTTTTGGTGGCAATGGACCTGTATTGGTGAATGGCCCAGTTGATCGTGAAGCATGCGCGACAAGTTGAAAATCAGAATTCATTTTCACCACCTTATGTTCAAAGTTATTTACTTCTTGAACCGTACTACCACCGCTTGGCTCTTGCCCCTTGATACTGACATCAATAACGATCTGGGGATTCACTAATGCAATGTTTGAAGAACCAATAAGTGGTAGAGACATGAGAGAAAAATCAACAGTACCAGTCTCCCCAGGCTCAATACTCGCAAATGAAGGGATTGTGTTACGGTCCCAAATAATTTCGTTGGTAAGAGAATTGTAAAATCCACTCGAGGTCTGCACTCCGGCTTTATCAAACGCATTTCCAGATAGTGTTGCATGGATTTCTGCATTCATAATTTGCGTTGATAAATTATTAGACCAAGAAATCTTTCCCCGAATTGGTGATTGCGCAGAAGCAACTGTCTCCGCTTGGCTATTATCATTGATTGCAAGCTTTGCTTCAAGAAACGGTTTAGTGATCGAAATTGTCTGAAGCACTGAATTATAGACAGTTGAAACAATAGGATTGCTGTTAACACTCCCTTCACCTGCATAGAAGTGGAACGATTTGTCTTCCCCACTATCAGCAATAATCGAACCAGTGATCGTAATATTCTTTTCCACACCAGGCTCAAGATTACCAAGATCCCACACATTATTTCCGGTGATTGGTCGTGGATCTGATCTTTTAAAAACGAATCCTGGAGGATATTCTCCTTCAAGCACAATCCCCTGAGCAGGCTTCCCTGCATTCAGCGTCGCTTTAATTTTAAGTGTGATATCCTGATTTGCGTTTGCCGTTGTTGGAGCATCGACAGAAAGTGTTAGTGGCGCAGAATTAATATTTACCTTATATGCTGTCTCTTTTATAAAAATCGCATTCGAGCCCTTGAGTCGATATTCGAGCGTGGCTTTGATATCTCGGGTACTTCCCTGTTCACCATAGAGTGTTACCTTCTCAACATCAGTCACCATCTGACCTGCCGCAATGGTGCCGAGCGATTTTCGAATACGTACCGTATCAGCAACCACGTTTGGGTCACCACCTCCAGATTTTGGATATTCAATTAATAAGTCAGCACGATCAAGGGCAACGGCATTTTGATTTTTTATTTCTATTTGTAGTGGTAATTCATCGCCGCCATTCGTAAAAGCATTGCCTAAAATTTTTATATCAATATTTTGCGTTGAAACAGTATTTGTCCCACCCAAAAACATGTACGCAGCAAACGCCATTGCTGCAACAAAAAAAACGACAGCAACGACAAAAAATTTTTTAAATATAGAAGTTTTTGGCATGTAGTTCATAAATTGTGGATGCTCGGTTGATTTCTCTTCCGTCCATGAAGCATTTGATCCGAAAGCAACACGATGTAGAACCCCTGGTCTTTTCCGAGGTACTTTTCGCTCATCACTTGAATAGAGTTTCTGTTCAAGTTCCTCTATTGCTTCTGGTTCATGGTCTTCTCGTAAATCGAGTGTTGACATAGTGAGATTATAGCATAGGCATCAATAGTATAAAGATGCCTATGTAATGTTACAAAACTTACAATTGGGTCTCCCGAAGCGATTGATTGATGGCAGTGAGCATTTCGGCTCGCACCTTTGCCGCTTCCTCTATGAGACGCCCGTCGAGCGGACTTCTGACAAGAGCATCATTTTCTTTGGTGTGTGCCAAGTAACCCAGATGGTACAAAATCCGTAGAACCACAACCACCTCAAAATGTTTTAGGTCGGTCGCTGTAAACTTTTTTTCAGAAAGAGCAGTAAATGTTTCCATGAGGTGATCGAACAATGCTTCGTTGGGTGATTCCCCGTCATAAAGCCTGCCGACAAGCTTTATTATATTTTTAAAAAGTGGCGCAGTGTCACGCGAGAGCGATAACGAGAGAAAACTAGAAATCGGCTGCGCAGAAGTCACGCGCCAGACATCACGGCCGCGCACCAAATCGATTTTGGCATACGAAAAATCCTGGAGTGCAAATCGAAGTTTTGATTTTCCATGGCGTATCCCCTGTGCGGCCGCGCGCACCATCCCCTCTTCGCGCGTCAAAATCGTCAAGAATTTATTTGCCTCGCCTGTCTCACGAGCATCAAAGATAATTCCAGTTGTGTGATAGATATGATGCATAACTATATCCTCTGGTACAAAATATTAAATACGATGTTCATAATTTTTCTCACTTCTCGCCCCGTAGTCAGCTGAGCGCGCATTCGGCGCGAAGATGTACTACTGGGGTGATAAATGTGGTGCATGGTAGTAAGTACGATAGTGTTACTATTTCTTATTTTAAATATTATTCGATAGAAACTTTTTTATCAATAAATTTTTTTTCTTTTATATAATTAAAAAATGTCTTCATATACCCATCCCAAATCGGATCTTTTTCTAAATCAGCCAATGTCTTCCCTTCTTCTTTAAGCTTATATATATGTTTAACAAACAGATCTTTCACCCCAGCTTCTTCTAAAAGTGACGCGAGGTAGGTATTTTTGTTTAATTCAATTTCGTAGTCAGTCGCATTTATAGCGTCCCAGTTACGATACAGTTTCCGTAAAGCTGCTCTCTCTTTTTCAAATAATTCCCAATTAAAACTAGGGTTTCGCTCTTTTAGAAGAATTTCTCCTCGTCTATCTGCTGGCAAATATTTTTTTAAAAAGTCCATCACTGGAATTATTCCTTTTACCACCTTATGCGGCGGGATGCCTGTCTTTAAAAGTTGTTCCACCTTTTCTTTATTCAGAGTTCCATCTTTATTTAGAAATTGCCACCAAAATTTTGGCCCGGAAGCAAATGATTCTTCTTTTATATTCTGGAAACCAATAGCTTTAGCCAATTTTGTATCGAGCAACCATGATTCACCACTGATTACCGAAACTTGCGGAAAACGATCCACGATAGACGTGGCAATTTTTGACATACTCTCTGAAAAAGAAATGGATTCATTGTTACCGTATTTAGTTTCATACAGTGGATCCAGATGAAGCTGCATTACACTACCATATTGCTGAAACTCAGCGGGTGAATCTTCTGATACATCATCAACAAAAAAACGAATGTTACCTATCGTACCCGAATCGAAGGATAATTCTTGATTATTTTCTGATGTGTTCTCGGGATGAAGAATCTTGTATTCTTTTGCTTTCTTTTTCTCTTCAAGCAACCAATCCATCGCCTTTTGTTTCCACGTAGCGGGATCAGTGTTATAAAAATCAATGATTTTATTCAGATTTTGTTCATAAAGACTATCCCATTCACCTTTCTCTTGGTCTCTTTCGTAAGCTGTAATCCACCCTGCAATATCTGCATATCTACTGATAATAAACTTGGGATCAAGTTTCGATGATATTGTTTCGCCCTCAATAGAGATAGTTGTCTCCTCAGGAAACGGGATTTGGCGCTTCAAAATGCGATCAGCATATTCTAGCCGAAATTCAGCAAATTTTTCTTGCAAAAGATCTTGATGTTCTTCTAATGACTGCGTTCGTATTGGTTGTGAAATATTCTCTAAGCTCATAGTATTTTAGATTTCCTCCTCTCTTTTAATTTCTAATTTTTTTAATACAACTCCTGTCTCGCGAGCATCAAGGATGATACCGGTTGTGTGATAAATGTGATGCATGAATTAATTTGAAGCGTAGGTATGCATTATTATTTTTGCGTAGGTTGCGTAATCACTATCAACTACTTGGAAGAAATATGGCGCATCAACATGCTGCAGTGGTTGCGTTTTTTCATGAGAGAAACATGGCGCCTTTATTTGCGGATTTGTTGGACAGCCAGTCATCGTATAGAAAATATCAAGACCGCTCCAAATACACTGGCTACCTGTTGGGCATGGATGGTTGTAGAAACCAGTCACAGTAAACGTCGTTGTATACATCGAATTTGTATCTACAATCGTATATGTTTCTCCTTGCTTCACCGTCACCGTTTCACCTAAAGTAATAGTTTTTGCTAGGGGGGCAGGAGGCGTAACTACAGTATCTGTTCCCGGTACAGGTGGGATGACGGCATTGTTACTATGAATGAGGCCGTAGACAATAACAACAATTGCTATCAAAAAAATACTTACTGATATAATTATTTTTTTATGATTTTTCATACATGTAAATGTTCCTAGGAATTACCTTTTATATTTTCGACAAGTTCTGGAAATGTTTCTTGGCGAAAGTGGCCACGATCTGAAAAAGTAAGGAGCGTCGCTTCTGGAAAAACTTTTTTATATTTCAGGGCTTCAGCTGGCAGCACTGCAGTATCATCGTCACTTTGATAGATAAAAATCTTTGGGACTTGGGCAGATACATTTTCGAGATTCTCTTTGAGTTTAAAATCCCCTAGCGACTCAACCGACTCATCATCAAATGGCGCAGCTACTAAGTGCATACTCTCTATCTTTTTTAGTAAAGTATTCTCAGAGAGATACTTTGCCAAAAAGATGCCCCCAAGCGAGTGCCCCACAAGTGTCACACCGTCCTGTAAAAATGGGACAATTTTATCAAAAAATATTTTCCACTCGAGATACTTCGCATTCATATCATTTGGCATCTCTGGAGTAATAACCTCATATTCAGGCAAATAGTCAGCCAACGTGCGTCGCCATCGTTTTCGAGTTATCCCCTCAAGAGTCAGTTCATAACTACGCAAAAAAGTAAGGTATGCTTCGTATGTATCAAAAACGTCTCCTCCGTGGATTATTAAAACTTGTTTCTTTTGGTCCATAAATTTAGTTAAGTTTTAAAACTGCCTCCAAGACTTCTGGGAGCTCTAAACACTGATTCGTACTCCCGCTGAAATGCCCTCGTCCTGATAATATTATAATTTTAGAACCAAGCTTGTCCCTATAGTCATCCACATTATCAAGAGGTACAAATGGATCATTATCAGAAAAAATAGCTACGCTTTTAGGAAGATGTGTTTTTACTTTTTCAAGACTAAGAGGTGTGGTCATCCATTCTTTTTGAACACTTTGCTCGGCATCATCGCTTCCTATATTCGTCAGTCGTTTAAAAAATCCTGCAACAAAGACAGCACCACCAACTTGCACTCCCTCAGGTAGGGCTTCCAGATAACGAGCAATAGTCTGACAACCCATACTGTGGCCAACAAAATACATATTCTCATCAGGAGTAGAAGCAACTTCTTGTAATTTAGGCACCCAATTATGAATGCGGGGAGTCGCTGCATCTGGAAGCTGTGGCACTATCACCTCAAAACCTGTTGCTTCAAGTTCTTTTTTTAGCCAAGGAAACCAGCCTTCTTCTGGATACCCGTCCCACCCATGTACTATAAATACTCTTTTCATAATTGAATTTCTTTTATTTTATTTGCTAATGCATTTCCTAACGAGATATTACCCGCTTCATCTAAGTGAACCCCCTCACCATCGGCTGTAGTACAAAATGCTGCTGCGTCAAAAAACATATACTTTTCTTCCGCACAAAATGCCTTGTATATGTCTTTCAATTTCTTTGATTTATATTCTGCCTCTGACCCAAAAATAGTACTCATTGCCTCATCAAGAACTACTTGATCACTGCGAATTACCGGCGGAGAAATAATCATGACTTTCGGTTCCATCTCAATAGATAAGTTTTTACACCAAATACTTATCTCATCTTTATATTTTGGCAAACTCTGAGCAATTTCTTCGGTTGTCTTGGTATCTTTATTATTACAATCATTGGTCCCTAGAAAAATACACACGAGGTCAACAGGTAAATGACTCCCTAAAATTGGTCCAAATTGCGCTAGGCCATCTCTGTTAGGGAAAAATCCATTCTCACCGGAGAGGGTCCTTGCACGCAACCCTTCATCAATTATCCGGTACTCACCTCCTAGTAATTGTTCAAGTACCCCTATAAAATTCTTGGCACGCTCATATCGCTTTGGAGTTTTAGGCATTTTCCCATAAACAAGAGAATCGCCATAAATAAGGATAGATTTCATGCTTCATATTTTACCACACCACACACGTTGACGAGACCCTGCTTCTGTCCTATTGTTAGGGAAAATCAAACCCTTAAAATCATTTCCGATGAAAAGCTTACGCGTCCTTTGGGAGAAATTTGCTTATAGACTATACGTCTTTTTCTCTAACCCACTCAAAATGTGGACAACAGTACTTCTTATGATGGCTGCCGTCATTATTTGTACCTTAAAAGTGTTTACTATAATCTAAAAACAGCGTCCCTCACCCGGACGCTGTCATTACAATAACTTCTCGATTGTTTCAAGCAACTCCGCAGGATTATCTAGAATCGCAGCCGGGTTCCCTTTTTGAAGTGTTTCTCGCTCTTGAAAACCCCAAGTGACGGCGATAGTCTTAACGCCACATTCTGTGGCATCACGAATATCTCCAAGCGTGTCGGTAATAAACACGACGTTAACCGGGGCAACTCCTTCTCGTTCTAAAATCATCTTAATTTTTTTTACCTTACTAATATGTACATCAGAACCTAAAACATCCTTAAAATAAGCTGCGGCCTTTTCTTTCTCCAAAAAAGTCCGGATGCTGCTACTCATACTTGAAGACACGATTGCGAGTATGTATTTCTGCGTGAGTACCGAAATAGTACCGAGTAAAATATCGTGTATGGAAAGAGTAATTAATCCATTTTCATAATGAGTATCAAAATCTGGTGGACGTTTGTACCCCTCTTCTACTCGGAGTTTTTCAATCACCTCTTCCCAGCTGTAGCTCGTCAATTCTTTATAGCGCTCTTTCGTCAGACCGCTATTCGCATCCTGGTGAATCTTGTAACAAAGATCAGCAGTATTCACGAGCACGCCGTCGAAATCGAATAAAACTAATTTTTTTGGTTTACTTTGAAAATCAAAACCAATCAATTTAACAGTAGTATCGTCATCTATATTTTCATAATACTTACCAAGACTAGCGTACATTTCATCCTTCGACGAATATTTACCATGCATATCCTCATTGGTTAATTCTCCGATGGTTTTCTCTATAAGAGAAGTGATTTTTGCAAAACCAAACTGTTCCCCTGTTTCAGAATTTACCAAGATGAGATCGTCCCCTATTTTTAAATCTTTATCATCGAATAAACGCCACGTTGAGCGCTTTTCTCCTGATACAATTTTTTGCGAAAGATCGTTGGTAAATTTAAGAACTTTCATTTTTATGTTTTCTACTTTTCAATTGAAATCTCTGCCACACCAGCCTCAACAGAAATATTTTTTGCCGTAACCGTTTTCTTGAGTTCGTCGCCAAACGTCGCCGCTAGTTCTTTGTATGAATCTGGGAGCTTAATATTGATGCTGTCGCTTGGCATTAAACCTTTCTGTTTACGCAAATCTTGAATAGCGCGCACAAGTTCACGGAAATCCCCTTCTTTTTTGAGCTCTGGAGTCATCTCGGGATCAAGTAGGACTTGGTCTTTCAGCGAATCACTCTCCACGACTTCTTTCACATTGAGTTCATCTTTTAAAACATCTTTGAAATACGTCTCGAGTTTTATATTTGGCACAGTAACCTTCTGGAGTGGCTGACGAACAGGAATCCCAGCTTTTTGCCTTTCTTTTAGCCCCATAGATGCGAAGTCCCGAACATTACTCATTTGAGTAATTAATTCTTTTTCCACCTTCCCACCTTTAGGCCAACTGGAAAGATGCACACTTTCTGTATCTGATTCTGCCCGCAGTTTCAGCCATATATCTTCCGCGGCAAACGGCGCAGCAGGAGCCATGATCTGCGCTACTGTTTTAAGCACAAAATAAAGTGTCTGTTTTGCGTCAGCATCCCCTTCTTTGATACGGTCACGTGAACGACGTAAGTACCAAGTAGAAAGATCATCGATAAAATCTCGAAGTGCACGCACTGGTTCCATAAGTTTGTAACCGTCCAAGCTCTCAGTGGTAAGCGCTACAAGCTGATTAAGTCGAGCAAGAATCCATTGATCGAGAACATTGCTAGTTTCTAGGTTATAGTTGCTAGTTTCTAGTGAAGGGTCACGATAGAGTTCATAAAATGCCAACACATTGTAGAGCAAACCGAATACCTGGCGATGCAATTCCATCACTGTTTTCTCATCGTAATTTTTTGAATCCCCTGGCTGGTTCACCGAGTACATCCAAAGGCGCAGTGTATCAACACCAAATTTTTCAATCTGGAAAAATGGTTCGACAATGTTACCGATTGACTTCGACATTTTCTTGCCATCTTTATCGAGTAAGTGTCCTAAGCAAATCGCATTCTTAAATGGCGTACCGCATTCCATAAGCGTACCGACAGCAAGCAGTGTATAGAACCATCCGCGGGTTTGATCAATAGCTTCAGAAATGAAATCTGCTGGGTAGCCATGTGATTTTTTGAGCAATCCACTCTTCGGCTGAAAGGTATCTTTGTTTTCAAACGGATAGTGATCTTGGGCAAACGGCATAGAACCAGAATCAAACCACACATCCATCACTTCTTTTACACGACGAAATTCTTTGCCGTCTTTTTCAAGCACCACTTCATCAATATATGGCCGATGCGGATCAAGCTCGTAGTTCTCATTGTGCGGAAGTGGGACGAATGGAACATCATAAAAAACAGCATTTTCAATGTAATGAAAATCTTTCTTTCCCCGGATCATATCGAGTGCCTGCTCAGCACTATACCCATGAGCACCAACGACCATGAGCCAAGCAGGTCCGCCATGGGTCACAATCAAAATATTTTTATTGCTGTATTTTTGTTCTAGCTCATATAGCAATTCACTTACGCGTTTACGAACATCGCTATATGATTCGCCTCCTGGAAGAACTGCAGAAAAATTATCCGCCGTCTTTGGAAATTTATCATGATACTCTTTCCATGTCGTGCCACTAAACGTACCGACACGCATCTCGTGGAGCCGAGCATCCGTACTCACTGATTCCTCAGGCAAGCCAAGAACACCTCGTACGATATCTGTTGTTTCTTTCGTGCGTATAAACGGTGAGGCAACAATCAAATCTATTTTTTTGTTTTTCAATAACTCTGCCGCTTCTTGTACCTGCGATTTTCCATGGTCAGTCAAATGATCGTTTACTGCATCTTGTTTATCGCTGATCAAACCTTGCAAATTATGCTCTGATTCACCGTGACGCATCACGATATAGTTATTCCCGCTTTTCTTTGTATATTTTTTGAGTGTTTCAAATGAATCAACAACAATGCGCTCGCCATCAGCGTTCTGCCACACTGGCATCGGTGTTCCCCAGTACCGCTCACGAGAAATCGCCCAGTCTTTCACCTCGCGAATCCACTCGCCGAAACGCCCTTCTTTGATATGAGATGGCTCCCAATTTATCTTTTCATTTTCAGCGACGAGATCATCCCGAAGCGCCGACATTTTGATGTACCACGAATCGCGTGCGTAGTAGATGAGCGGCGTCTTACAGCGCCAGCAATGTGGATAGCTGTGCGTGTATTGTTCTTTCGCAAAAAAGTTTCCGTGCTCTTGGAGATATTTCAACACCTCAACAGAAGTCTTGAGACCATTGTCTTCCCTATCTTTTGCTGGCATTCCCTCGAGACTACCCGTGCCTTTTATAAAATGTCCGGATTCATCAACGAGATGAAATTTCGGCAACCCAACTTTCGAACCAAGCTCGAAGTCGTCCTGACCGTACATCACGGCTGTGTGCACGATGCCGGTACCATCTTCGGTGTTTACGAAATCTGCCGCGTATACTTTGTATGCGTTTTGTAACTTATCGTCACCCTTATCCAATTCAGAGAGATATGGATAGAGTGGTTCATATTCCGTGCCACTAAGTTCTTTACCGAAATATCTACCTGATACTTCGTATAAGGTTTTTTCTGCTCCAGGTTTTGGAGATCCACTAAGAGTCCTTCCAAAAACACCATCACTATTTATTAACTCTAAACCAAAAATTTTATTGACCAAATCCCATGCCAGGATATAATTTTCTACACCTGAATTGTTTGTAACTTTTACTTTTACATAGTCGATTTTCTCACCCACAGCCAAAGCAACATTCCCAGGCAAGGTCCAAGGTGTTGTGGTCCATGCAAGAAAATAAGTATTCTCATTTCCGACTACTTTAAATTTCGCGATAACTGACAAATCTTTTACATCTGCATAGCCCTGCGCGAGTTCGTGCGACGAAAGGCCAGTTCCACAGCGCGGACACCATGGCACGACTTTGTAATCTTTGTAGAGCAGCCCCCTTTTATCGACATGCGCAAAGACATTCCAAAGCGATTCAACATAGTTTGTATCAAACGTGTAGTATGCAGATTTTTTATCTACCCAGTAACCGATACGGTCCGTAAATTTTTCCCACTCACCGATATATTCAAAAACAGAATCCTTACATTCTTTATTGAATTGAGCGATACCATACTGTTCGATTTCTTTTTTTGATTTGAGCCCAAGCTTTTTTTCAATCTGAAGTTCTACTGGTAATCCGTGAGTGTCCCACCCCGCACGTCGTCGTACGTGAAAACCCTGCATCGTTTTATAACGAGGAATGACATCTTTGAATGCGCGTGCTTCCAAGTGGTGGAGTGCTGGTTTGGCATTGGCTGTTGGTGGACCTTCATAGAACACAAATTCGTCATTGCCAGCATTTCTTTCAACCGACTTTTGAAATATATTTTCTTTCTGCCAAAACTCCAAAACCGCTTCTTCTCGAAGCGCTGCTGCTGATTTTTCATTCATATTTTTTTCTTGCATAAAAAAAACTCGTCCTCGCGTAACAATTAATGAATAATTGCAATGCAAGGACGAGTTTCTGCTCGTGGTACCACCTTACTTACTTCTCTTTACCGCTGTATCGGGCTTACCCGCTAGGATCTACTCGCCAAATAGCTTTCTGCCTAGAGCCTGCCTGCCAGCAGGCAGGCTCGGAGGTGATTACTCTCCTTAAGCTGTAGTTCCATCATACGAATCATCCTAAAAAAAAGCAACCCCATCCGATAAAGGATGGGGCGCAATACTGTTTACTGTGGGATACTTTTCAATTCGATTTGTAACCCACATCTTCAATCATAACCACTAACCCCGGCAACACACTGCTGATGTTACTCATTCCTTTGTAAAGCTCTTCAATGGCTTTATTCACCTCAGGAAGCGCCTGCACAGGGAAAGAAGTCATGCGATCAATTAAAGCACTCCTGAATAACCACATGTTACCAAAAGTGATTGCGGTGGGATGTTTCTCCTGTAGGAAAATAGCAACATTTCTCAATTCTACAGTAGGCAAAAACTCTCTTTCCAACTTGAGCGCATTTTTATAAATGGCTACAGTATTTTCTGCAAGTTGGTCAATTGTCTCAATAGAAGTCTGGGTCGTCCATAAAAAGTAGGCGTTCCGGAAAACTGCAACAATATCAGCTTGCAGTTGCCGAATATGGACATCTTCTTCCGAGACTAGTGTGTGCAGAAGAGTATCTAAAGATGCTTCTTCTTCACCTGCGGTCTTTTTGGAACTGAAACGTTTCCAGGGGATAAAGAACGCTGCGAGGTATGCCACGGCAACAATACCTGTAGCCAGTGGGTGCTCGTTTTTGGTTTGCCATGCAATTGCAAGCAAAACAACAGAAATAAAGAATTGGCTCCACTGAGTCTTGCGTGCAGTGCGAGAAGACACGATAACGGGATTAGTTTTTTTCATAACGGGGGGGTTTTTGGTTTTAAAAATGAACAATTAAACGATTTATTTGACTTATTTCGCCAGTGATTGTAATACAATTTTTAGGTAAAGTCAAGAACCCGCCTTTTGGGCAGGTTTGGATTGAAACTAAAGGGTTTTTACATCCTTTCGGGGGCAGTAATACCAAGGAGTGCAAGCCCACTCTCGAGGACCGTACCGACAGCTGTCGCCAAAGAGAGTTTATACGGGGTCGCATCACTATCATCTAAAATCTTGGTACTATCATAAAAACTACTCCAAGCACGGGCAAGACTGCCCAAATACGAAGCGATATGATGCGGCGCATATTCCCTGCTTGCACGTAATGCAGTATCGGGGAATCGTGAAAGCAATCGTTCAAGTACTGTTGTCTGCCATTCTTTTGGAAGTGACGCATCTACTGAAACCTTTTCATTCTGTGCTTTTGCAAGCACTGATTTTACACGCGTCGCACTGTACTGCAAATACGGCCCAGAATCACCTTCGAATGAAATAGATTTTTCGAAATCGTAAATAATATCTCCTCCAACGGCTTGGCGAAGTATCGAATATTTGAGTGCACCGACTCCGACAATCGCACTGACAGTTTCTTTTTCTTCCGCAGTAAAATCACGATCAGCAATTTTTTCCATGATCATCGCTTTTGAATCACGCACAAGCGACTCGCCAGTAATGATATTTCCTTTTCGAGAACTCATCTTCCCTTCTGCAAAGCGCATCATACCGTGCGTAATATGCTTCATTTTTTCTGCGTACTCTGGCTTAAGCAATGACATCGCTTTTTCTACCACCTTCATATATTCAGCCTGTTCAACTGCTGTATCGACAATAGAAAGATCAAGATTTTGTTCTTTTGCAAATTTGGTCATCGTGAGACCGATTTCTTTTGTCTCGTACGTAGGCAAACCTTGCGAGTTTATGAATACGCGTGTATGAAGCTTTGGATCGTACTTGTCAGCTTTGAACACAATCGCGCCATCACTTTCTTCAAACACTGGCCCGACATTTTCTTGTACTATCTTTTGCCCAATCGGCGCCATTTCGCTCTCGAAAAAGTAGTAGTCGAATTTTGTTCCAAGTATCGCGTATAGTTCTTCAAATGCATCGAGTGTTACCTTTCTCCCCCAGTCGTATACCTTATTTATTTCCTCATCGCTCTTTTCGTAGATTTTTTTATTGATCGCATCAATTTCTTTTTTTGTTTCAGGATCCTCCTCGTATGCTTGCGAACCTTGGGAATAGCACTTACCGATATATTCCGCTTGCGAAGATGCGGTTGTCAGTTCAGCCGGTGCTGGATTTTTTAGTAAAATATAAATCGCTTTTGCCACATGTGGACCAACATCACCTTGATAGTTTGCACGTACAGTTTTTGCTCCACTCCATTCGACGAGCCGTGCGAGTGATTCCCCGACCGCATTCGACATAAGGTGTCCAATATGAAATGGCTTGAATGGATTCGGTTGCGTATATTCCACCATCACTTTTTTGCCTTTCAGGCTTTCATTTTTCCCGAACTCTTTTCCTTCTTTCACAATTTGTCCGATAGTACCAGCAAAGAATTGCGGGGCAAGATAAAAATTGATAAACCCAGGACCAGCTACTTCCATTTTCGTGATATCCACTGGCTTATTCTTTTCAATTTCAGCCACGATTTTCTCAGCCAATTCACGAGGATTAACCCCTGCCTTTTTGGCACAGGCAAGCGCTATGTTCGTCGAAAAATCGCCGTGTTCCATGTCGGCTGGATATTCAAGCTGTATGGTTTCAAAGGGAATTTTAAGGTTTCCGAGAATCCCCTCTAACAATGTGATAATCATCTCTTTCATGCACAAAAGTGTACCCTAGAATGGGTAAAATAAAAAGCGGTAGATATTTTATATCATATCCCCGCTTTCTCATCATTACTATTATTTTTTATGCGTACATCTCCCAATTGAGCACTTTGAAGTATTTTATTTCCTTCAATAAAACACTCTTTGTACTTGAGCGTTTTCTCATCAACAACTCCAGGAAAATCAGCATCCTGCAAAATATCACTGTGCCTCCTAAAAGCGCTTGAAACGAGCGGCGCCACACCAAAGACAAGGAGTGAAATTTCTTTATTTCTGAGATCAAACACTTTTCTTAATAGTGCACAAATGATTGTACGCGGATGCGACACCTCACTCTTATTCGATATTTCACTGAAAAATCGCTCCGGATGAATGAAGTACCGTTCAGTCAAAAAATCAGTGAGTTGCTTAAGTGCATCAAAGAATTCACCCGTAAAATGCTTCAGAAATTCACTCTTATCGTAAAACTGCCCCGTCGCATCAAGGGGAATCATTGCTCCACGCGAATCTGCAGTTTCAGTGATAAGCATCTTGGTTTTTAATTCCCCTGTCCCTGGATTATGATCATCAGTATCAATATATCCAAGTTCCTGTAACTTTTGGGAAATTTTCTTGTCGACAGGCACAGCTAGTTCATGATACGTACTATGCTGTTCATACTCTTTACGACTAATCATAAAGAAATACCCCGTCCGCTCAGTCATGCTGAATTTCTCAAAAAGAGCATTATACTCAGGTAGCGTGCATTCTCTTTTGAAAAACTGATGGAAATATATTCCAAAAAGACGCAGTAGTACATAGCGTTGCACAGAAGACAGACGCAAGAGATACGTATCACCTTCAACAATCAGGACTCCTGGATAACACTCAATTAATACACCGACGAAAATATCCAATAATTTTTCCGCAGTGAGATCTTTGTGTACCGCAATAGATAGTGGTACTTTGATAACAAATTCATAGACTCTCATGTTGTCAATTTTTTACAAGTTTATTTTTCTTATTTCTACGCTAAAAAACGTAAAATGTCAAAGCCCCGCGCTCGAGTATGAGCGCGGGGCTTTTTGTCTACTTAGAACATTAGAAATTAGTTATTAGACATTTCTCCTACTTCTTCCCTGTCGATCCCTCCCTTCCTTCCCCGCGGACTGTCTCCGTAAGATCGACGACTTCTTCAATATCGCAATGTTCAAATTTTTGGATAATCATCTGCGCAACCTTGTGTCCTTTCGGTAAAGTGTACGGCACAGTTGAAAGATTAATAAGATTCATGATGATCTCTCCGCGATAGCCAGCATCAATGACACCACCCATTGTTTTTAAACCATGATTGAATGAGATGCTCGATTTATCCCAAATGAGTCCAACGTGTCCTTCAGGAATCTCCACCGCAATACCTGTGTGCACCCGCGCTTGTGCGCCTGGTGCAAAAACAACGTCTTCCGCCGCATAAAAATCCATCCCCGCATCGCCCGGATGTCCGTGCGTTGGCAATTTTGCATCGCTGTTTATTTTTTTAACTTTGAGTTTCATACATTTCTTTGATTATTTCTAGTTTAAGCGGAAACGAAAGGAGAAAATCTCCAGGTTTTTCTTTGGCCCATTTTTCTAAATCAGGCAGGTTCACCCATTTGATTTCAGCTACTTCATCTTCCTGTAAGGATAATTTTTCCGAAGAATCAATCCTTACAGAATAGAAACTTACAAAACGCCGAGCTATCGCATTTTCATAAAAAAGTTTTCTATAAAAAACAGGTCTGATGTTTTTTAAGCCAACTTCTTCTTCGGCTTCTTTCACAACAGTCGCATCATAGTCATAACCCTCATCCACTGTTCCTTCTACGGCGGGACCCCACATATTAGGATCCAACTTTTTTGTTGCGTGTCGTTTCGCAATCAATACTTCATCTTTTTCATTAAAAATGTTGAGTGTAACAATACGACGAATATCCTCCCGGGTTGTCTCTTCGCGTTCTTTATAACCTATAATGTTGTCCTCCTGATCAACAATTGGAATTTTCATAGTAGATTTAATTGTAACATAATTTATATGCATTGACTTTTATATATTGTATAGTATAATAGTACAAATACTAAATCCATACAGATATGAAAAATGTTCCCCAAAAAGGCTTTGACGCCTCTACAAACACCTTAAACGATAATAAGTTTATCGGTAGCACTGGAAAAGGTGCCGCGGATATGGACCCCATTGAAAGAAACTGTCATTTTTGCTTTTACAGAAATGAAGGAGAACCAAGTGATCCAATTTTTAAGCACACAGTGAACGGAAAAGAGGTGTTTGGCATCAATGCTGAACTTGAGCCAGGTGCCGGAAATTGCTCAATCGGTGAAGAAGGAGATACCGCAAAAAAACTCTTCGGATACACAGCACAAGATATCATGCCAACCAAGATTGATGGTAAAGAGGTTGGGAATTTTTGTTCCCATTGGTTTGATTTTCGCCGTGCAGAGTAGACGATCTCAATTTAAACAAAGGGCTGGTGAATTTTTAATTCGTCAGCCCTTTCGTCTTTTACAGCAGATTACCTTTTTAAAACTTTTTTAACATTTTCATATACCATTCCATGAATCATTTCTCGTGACAACAACGCTCCATCTGGCGCACAATCAATTTTGGCAAAATTGTTGAGCTCTTTCACGAGCTTGAGTGCGCTCTGGCGAGAATTTTCCATAAACTGCATATCGCTCTCATGCACATCTTTTTTCTTCCCTTTGTAAGTACGCGTCAACTCTGAGTCACGCTTTTTGATAAGTTCTTTTACTGTTTTAATTGGTAACGATAGATACACCACCAAATCAGGCCGAGGAATGCCGAAAACTCCGTACTCCATCTTGTCGAGCCATTCCAAGAAATCTCGACGTTTCTTTGCATTTTTTATCTTCCCGCCTTGATGAATCTGGTTGGCAGAAACATAACGATTGGCAATAACCACGTAACCTTTTTTAAGCCAGCCCTCGATTTCATCTTTTGATTCCCAGCGATCCGCTGCATAGAAAATCGAAGCAATTTTTGGATGGAGATTTTTAAAATTGTAACGCTGTTCAGTGAGGCAATGACCGACAAATTCTCCAAAGAAGTGCTTTCCATATTCAGGAAAATCCACAATCTTTACCGTTTTCCCCTCTTTTACGAGGCGCTTCCGCAAAAGCTCCACTTGGGTCGCCTTTCCAGATCCGTCGGTTCCGTCTATTACAATCAACTTCCCGCTTTTTTTCATATATGAAATATAGCAGAAAAAAGCTATTTCTCGATGTCGAAGAAGTGTTTGCCTGTTTTATAGCTTTCTATGGCCAGTTTGGAAAACTCGAATATCGGTTCAGGTAAATCGTCAAGCGAGTACCACTGCCAATCACCAAGCTTTTCCGGCTCGAGTGTCCGTGGTTCACCACTCTCCCAATCGGCCAAGAATACCGTACTTATAAAGTGATGTGGCGCATATTTGATGCTATTGACCACCGCCTGAAATCGAATATTTGTAATAACTACTCCGCATTCTTCGAGCGTCTCTCGACGAACGGTGTCTTCCATCGATTCCCCGTATTCTATTTTTCCACCAGGAAATGTGTATTCGCCAACAGCATATGACCCTCCCCGCTTTCCGAGAAGCACTTTGCCGTCTTTGAATATCATAACTCCTACACCAGGGACTGGTTTTTGATTTTCCATGAATTACCGTTTAAGATTATTACTTTCTAAAAACGCGTCAACTTTCTTGAAAAAAGTCTCAATGTCGCCATTATTTTCTATCGTATAATCAGCAAGCTTCAAGCACTCAAACAGCCGTTGTTCATTTGGTGCGGCATTTTCTTTTCTCTCATTTTCGATAAACTCTTCCAATATTTTTGCTTCGCCCAACTTATTGCGAATCAAGCATCTCTGAAAACGCACTTCTGGTTCGGCATCTATCGCAAGGAGAACTAGATTGTAATTCTCGCGAAGGTATTCAATAACACCCACCACCCTGATTCCCGTTATGATGAGCAAGTCATCCGGCACCTTGTCTATCAACAGTTTTACCAAAAAACCAGGCCCATTTTCTTTCACAAGATCAGAACCAAGCTTAATCAGATTTTCACGTATCGGCTCGATCCCCCGTTCTTTAGCAATATCTTTCAGTGGCTGGCTAATCTGAAATGTTGGGATAGAAAGTTTTTTAGAAATATATTCAGCCGCGGTATCTTTCCCCGAGCCAATCGTACCGATAATACCAATGATTGTTTTCATATTATTTACTTAGTTCCTTGAGTGCCTCTTCTGCATAAAATCGCACATTCGGCACTAAATCCATAGTAGCAAGTTCTTCCTTTGTTACCCAGCGAGTTTCGCTGCGCTCATGATCACTTAAAGATTCGGCAATTGCATCTGTGTCTGATGTGGCAAAATACACAAAGGCGATATGTTCATGGGTGTCTGAAACAGGATGCCGGCCTAAATAGCGTGGGGGGATAAGGTACTTATACCCCCGATTTTTCTCTTCTTGGTCTTTGATACCATCCGCCTCGCCGATGATTTTTATATCAAGACCCACTTCTTCTTTCACCTCACGAATAGCCGCTTCAACAGGATCTTCGTCGAGTTCGATATGTCCACCCACCGAAAGCCAAATATGGTGCTTGTCGTGCATCCGAAGAAGTACTTTGTTGTCATGGACAATAAATACTTCGACAGTAAAATCGATTTTGTCGTGAATATGGGGCATGACTATTTATAAACTTCCTTAGCAATATCTGGGTGGTAGTGTTCCAGATATCGTACTGTCTTGCTTGGCAACTTTTTTATTTCAAATGAAAAACGTTTAGCGAAATCAAGTATTTTCTGGTCTGCTTCATCAATCCCCTCTTTTTTCTCAACCAACAATTCAATTTCAACCATGTCGTATCCAATATCTGTTTTATCTACATCGATGGTAAACCCTTCTTTTTTGTATTTCCAACGATTTGTTCGTATAACGTAAATTACCTGTAGATTTTTTTCTACGACGTCTGTTAAATTTTCTTCTTTCGAAAAACCAAGTTCTTCCAAAATCTCTGGTTCAGTATCAATTTCTCTCATAACCTGAGCTGTAGCACCATGCAACTCTTTTGAAGTAGCTTTAATCTCCCAACCTCCATCTCGTGAACGCAAGCGAATTCCCTTTTTTAAATAAGTAAAATCAGGAGTATCGTAATATGTATCGGTAATATTCTTTTCTCCTAAGAAATCTGCCCCTTCAAGCATCGCTGTAAGTTGCTCCTCTGTCGGCTGAAATTTTTTTTCTACTTCGATCATAATTTTCAACCGTATTTAAAATACTACACAAACTTTTCTGGGATTGGGAACTTTTCAGCAAGTGATTTTATCTCGGCTTTTATCTGTGCTTTCTTTTCAGCATTATCCTTGTTTCGAAGCGTTTCAATCAGAAGCTCAGCAACACGAGCACATTCAGCCTCCTTGAAGCCCCGAGTGGTAATAGCTGGGGTGCCGAAACGAATGCCCGATGGATCCAAAGGCTTTCGTGTATCGTCAGCAATAGAATTCATATTGAGCGTAATACCCACTTCATCAAGCACTGTCTGTGCTTCTTTGCCAGTTACACCAAGTGATCCGAAAACGTCTGCGAGTATTAAATGGTTGTCCGTTCCCCCGCCGATCATGCGAATATTTTCACGCTTCAGCACGGCTTCCATGGCTTTCGCATTTTTTAAAATCTGCGCTGCATATTCTTTGTACGCTGGTGTCATCGCTTCTCCAAATGCCACCGCCTTTGCAGCAATCGTATGCATATGAGGACCACCTTGAATACCCGGGAAAATACTACTGTTGATGAGAGTCGACATCAATATATCCTCACCTTTCGCGTTTTTGTATCCAAACGGATTCGGGAAATCTTCACGCAGTAAGATAAGTCCCCCGCGTGGTCCGCGAAGCGTTTTGTGCGTCGTCGAAGTGATGATATCAAATCCGTCATCAAACGGATTGCGTAACACACCTGCAGCAATGAGCCCAGCAATGTGCGCCATATCAGCCATGGTGATAGCGCCGACTTCTTTTGCAATCTCCACAAACTTTTTGTAATCAAGTGTGCGAGAGTACGCAGAAAATCCGGCGAGAATAATCTTTGGCTTTTTTTCAATCGCCACACGACGAAGTTCTTCGTAATCAATCTCCCCTGTTTCCGTATTCTTCATCTTATAGGTAACGAAGTTATAAATTTTTGCGGGAAGAGTCATCGGATGGCCGTGAGTAAGGTGTCCGCCATGTGAAAGATCCATGCCAAGCACTGTGTCCCCTGGTTTGAGAAAAGCTGCGTAGACTGCTAAGTTCGCAGGCGCCCCCGAGTGAGGCTGCACGTTCGCAAACGTAGCGTTGAATAGCTTGCAGGCACGTTCGATGGCCAGACGTTCAACTTGGTCGGTAAATTCCTGTCCGCCATAATAACGCTTGCCGGGATAACCTTCAGAGTATTTGTTGGTCAAAATCGAGCCGTTTGCTTCAAGGACGGCATGAGAAACATAGTTTTCAGAAGGGATGAGTTCGAGCCCTTCAGATTGGCGCTTCGCTTCGCCGTTTATAGCATTTAAAATGTCTTGGTCTTGTTGTTGTAAGTACATGCAGGCATTGTACGGCGTTCAGTGCCGAAAATCAAATATGGCTAAAAATAAAAGCCGCCCCGTTTGGTACGGACCGGCTTTCTTTTAAAACTTTGTGAAAATAACCATATTACTGATGAGCAGCGAGCTTGATAAAATAACCTTCTCGCTCAACCTCTCCTTTTCCATCGTCACCGACGTACTTAAATCCAAATGGCAACAATGTGCCCAGATGCCCAAGAAACTTCTCCAGAAGCTTGTATGTTTTAACCGCGACAGTTTCATCTTTGCGATCGAGGCAGATTTTTAAATCAGTGCCTCCCATATACACATCTGCCATCACACTGGCAAACAGATTCCTGTTGTTCTCAAATGTCTCCTGACCATTGTAAGGAACCGGCTTTTGACTGAAGAAATCAACGACAGTTTTCTTCTTTCCAACAGAAGCGATCAAGGCATTCATTTTCTGTTTGATTTGAAGATTATGCGTTTCTTCATCTATGGTTTTACGTGATGCTATCACTTTTTCGAATTCCACTGCCATAGATCCGGTTATTTTTATGGAATCCACTAAGAGAGTTTTTGAATCTCTCATTTCATTTAAAAGCCGTTGAGTCTCACTCAGTGGCTTTCCTGTTTTTTGGGGTTGTTTTTTAGCTGACATAACACTTTTTATTTTTGGATTAATACTGTATTTTCTTCACTCTACGTTTTTTACGCAATATGTCAACTAGTATGCTCGCCCCTCTTTTTTTGATAGAATCGAACCATGGTAGGCAAACATGTCGACGAACAATATCTTGATCTTCTTGAGCACATCAAGACACATGGCGCAACAAAAACAGACCGTACAGGTACTGGCACAAAATCAGTCTTTGGATATCAGATGCGTTTCAATCTCGCCGACGGCTTCCCTCTCCTTACCACCAAGAAGGTGCCGATTAAATCAATCATTCATGAATTGCTTTGGTTCATGCGCGGTGATACAAATCTAAAATATCTCGCTGACAACAATGTGCACATTTGGGACGAGTGGCCATACAAGGCATATTTGAAACGAAACAACATGCCGATTCCAGAGATCAACGGAGCTGAATGGACTGCTGGCATGAAAGAGTTTGTGGAGAAAATAAAAACAGATGAGGCTTTTGCGAAAGAGTACGGAAACCTGGGTCCTATTTACGGCTACCAGTGGCGTTCGTGGCCAACACCAAATGGCGGACATATTGACCAGCTCGCGCAAGTGATTGAGCAGATAAAAAAGACTCCTGATTCACGTCGCATGATCGTATCCGCGTGGAACGTCGCCGATATCGAAGAAATGTCCAAAGCTGGATTGCCTCCATGCCACTGCTTCTTTCAATTCTATGTCGCTGATGGAAAACTTTCCTGCCAGCTCTACCAGCGCAGTTGTGATACCTTCCTCGGTGTCCCCTTCAATATCGCTTCGTATTCTATTTTCACCATGATGATTGCTCAGATCGCCGGACTTCAACCAGGCGAATTTGTCTGGACTGGCGGCGATGTACATCTGTACCAGAACCACTTAGAACAAGTAGATCTCCAGCTTTCTCGCCGCAATGATATTCGCCCGCTGCCAAAGATGAAAATAAATCCAGCAAAAATGAAAATTGAAGATTTTACTATCGACGACTTCGAACTTGTCGATTACAACCCCCACGAAGGCATTAAAGCGCCAATTGCGGTATAAACTATGATCCTCTCACTCATCGCCGCTATAGGAAAAAATAATGCACTCGGGAAGAATAATGCCCTGCTCTGGCAGATGCCAGCAGACATGAAGTACTTTCGCGAAACAACCGCCGGACACACCGTCATCATGGGGTGGAAGACGTTTGTCTCAATTGGCCGCCCGCTTCCCAACCGCCGCAATATCGTCATCACTCGAGATGTCGCAGGAGCTCCAACGGGGATTGAAGCAGTGAGTTCACTTGATGAAGCGCTCCAAATCGCATCCCTTGAACAAGGACGAAAATTTGAAGAGAACCAGGACGAAGTAGAAGTATTCGTTATTGGCGGCGGACTCACCTACGCCGAAGCACTGCCGAAAGCGAACAAACTCTACATCACAGAAATAGATGATTCTCCCGAAGCTGACAGTTTTTTCCCAGAAATCAAAAAAGATGAGTGGCAAGAAATATCTCGTGATCATCATGAACCAGATGAAAAAAATCCGCATCCCTATTCGTTTGTAATTTATAAGAGAATGTAAAGCCCATCGCACTGCGATGGGCTTTCTTTAAATTTGACCACTCCACCCTACTCCAAAAGGATCATTGGGGTGTGGGGTCCAAGTAGGCAGAATTGGTTTTTTGGGTTTTTTACCGCCTGGCTGATTGGACGCACGGGTTCTTTTTTTCTTTTTTTTCATTGGGGGTATTTTTTTAGAAGGTACAACATACAAAAAGAAAAGCACCTCCGAGAGGTGCTTTTCTTTTTGTAAAATTAATTGGGATGTAATTATATAAGAAGAAAATAGCCCTCGGATGGAGAGTTCTTTACCTTCTTATTTTTTGAAACTATGACTACCATATTTTTACTATAGAGTATCCTTGCTGCTTTTGCAAATCTCAAGGATCTTCCGGTGTGCGCGTCCGTATAAAAATATCTTTACCATCAGGTGATTTCATTTTTGTATATTTACGATTTTTATTGATCTCAATTTTTCGTATGATTTCTTTCTCGAGATCGAAGCCTAAAATTTCAGACATTCCCAGTAAAAACACCATCACATCAGCAAATTCTTCTGCTGTGCCTTTTGCATCCCCTTTTGCATGCTTGTTGTATGCTTCCGAAAGCTCCTCGTAAGCACGACAAAATTCTACTGCAACATCGGTGGTGTTGAAACCTTTCTCAAGCTTATTGCGCATTACTTCTTCTTGTAGTTTCTTAAGATCAACCATTGGTTTCTTTATTAGACATTAGTAATTAGGATTTAGAAATTTCTTCTACTGGTTTTCGTATTGCATCGTTTCGTCGCTCATTTGCTCAAATTTCACCCCAGCCTCTTTGAATATTTCCTTACTGCGACTTCCTGCATGATAATCTTTTGCCACGACAACACGGACAATACCGGCAGTAATAATCAGCTTTGCGCAGACGTAACACGGCGTCATGTGGCAGTAGAGTGTTGCTCCTTCGAGTGATGCACCTACACGTGTAGCTTGTACGATAGCATTTTGTTCAGCGTGTGTCGTACGAATACAGTGCTTTGTCTGTGTGCCATCCGCATGGGTGACTACATGCATCTCGTGCCCTACGTCGTCGCAATGAGGGAGACCTGGCGGAGCACCGATATAGCCGGTCGAAAGGATGCGCTTGTCGCGAGTAATAACACAGGCTGAACGCCCACGATCACAGGTAGTCCGTGTAGCTACCACGTCAGCGATTTTGAGGAAGTATTCATCCCAAGATGGTCGTTCAGGGGCTTCTTTCATAGGGTTAGTGTAGCGTATTTAAGGAAAGGTGGAAAGCTTTTTTTCTTTGACAGTACTCAGTAAAAATAGTATGGTGAAGAAAAAATGTTACTAAAAAAGGAGGAGATATGAGACCTGCTCATAAGCGCGTTTTTACTGATGAAGAAAACAAAGAAATATATTTCGCCTGTTATCAATTAAGAACTGGACTAATCGTCAACGCGCCCAAATACAGTACGACAACAGGTGTACTGAACATCACCCCGCATTTATCACACGGACTTGCGATCCACAAACTGATTATGAACAGAGGCTGGAAAGAATTGTTCGAAAACAAAGAGTGGTTACAAGTATTGCTGACAGCATCTGATGTGAACGCTGTAGGCAAAGGATTCTTAAGAAACCAGCTCCGGATCATTTTGCGGTATTTCCCCACTGAGACAAAGGGGTATCTAAAAAAAGAGTTTATTCTCTAATAAAAGAAAAACAGGAGGCTTTGAGGCCTCCTGTTTTTTAGCAACAGACTATTTCTTTTTATGAAGCGATCCAAACAGCGGTGCATAGACATCCTCCTTTGGATCAATAATAAGTTCGCGCTTATTTATCTTTTCAGTAAAAACGATTGGTGCTTGAGTTATGAGTGCCAGTGGCTGACATTCTCTCCCTTCACCCATGGTAAGCACCGCAGAGGTCGCCAAACTGTCGGCAATATCAGTCTGCGAGAAAACAAATTTTCGACCGAACAAATCAGGAGTGCCTTTATAACTTTTTATACCCTTAAACCCGGCGTAGCCCATTGCCACCCCAACAACACCTGCGCGAAGCGGGAAAAGTCGGCTATCCGTAATGAGTACTCCCAGCTTTTTTACTTTATATATTTTTTGTAATTGCTTTCGCAACACTGCCGCAGACTGAAAACTATCTTTCGGCAATAAAATCAACTTCCCTTTTGCATTTGAATCATCGATGCCAGCATTTGCCATTACCATACCGTCTTTGATAGTGAGTAGCACATATTTTGTTTGTAGCGCAAAATCACTTTCATTGCGTATTAATTTTTCTTTAGTAGAAGCGCTCGTATCACTCACTGTCCGTCCCTCAGCAAGTGCCACGATTTTTGAGGTAACAACTAAAACCGATTTCTCTGGAATCTTTTTAATATGAGCACGAATGAAATCAACTAGGTTTTCGTTCTCTTTAAATATTCGCGTTTTGAGGGGTTGTACTTTCATTATCCTTGTCTTTTAAGAGACGAATACCTAAATAAGAAATTGGGGTATACAAAAATCCCATTGCTACTTTAAACAGCCAGTAGGTAAGGATGATTACTATGAGCTTATGCACTGAATAGACTCCAGCAAATGCCACGAGCATAAAAATAACCGTATCTAAAAATTGAGACCAGACGTTCGATAGGTTTGCGCGCACCCAAAAACGACTGACTTTTTGCCTCTTCTTCAAAAAGAAGAAAAAGATAACATCCTGGTATTCACCGATAATGAATGCGAGGACTGAGGCGATAGAAATACGGATAGAAACGGAATAGAGCATATCGTATGCGTCATGTGCCCAAAGTCCGGATTGCGCCCATGGAAGCACGATTGAAAGAATATTGAATATAGTAAACGCGAGGACTGCGATAAAACCAGCAATAACGAATTGTTTTGCCATTTTTTTGCCATACACCTCTCCGATTACGTCGGTCATGAGAAACACGAATGGGAAATAAAAAATTGATACAGTAATATAACTACCGAAAAAGAATGGCATCAATTTTATGCCGAGTGTATTTGCCGCCATGAGCGATGTGATATAAATCGCGAGACAGATCAGGATTTTCTTAGAATTTTTTTCGGTAAGCATACAGTTTTGAAACAAAAAATGCCCCGTATGGGCACTTTTTGTTCTTATATTTCAACTAGCCTTTAATTTCGATTCCTGCTTGTCGAGCTGATCCAGCAACGATATTCATTGCTCCTTCGAGATCCTTCGCGTTTAAGTCAGGCATCTTGATCTTTGCAATTTCTTCAAGCTGTGCGCGGGTAATCTTTCCTACTTTTGAAGTATTTGGCTTACCAGAACCTTTTTCAACGCCAGCGGCTTTGAAAAGAAGGTTTGCGACAGGCGGAGTCTTGAGGGCAAATTCGTAGGTACGGTCTTCATATACAGTAACCGCCACGCCCACGATATTGCCAGCCTGACTCTGACTTGCGGCATTGAACTTCTGAACGAAATCGCCGATGTTAATACCAGCCTGACCAAGCGCAGGACCAAGTGGTGGCGCAGGGGTTGCCTTACCGGCAGGGATGTTTAATTTGAGTTTTTTAGTGATTTTTTTAGCCATAAATTTGTGTGTCAGCTTTAGAAGCGAAGCCGACAGGACTTACATTACCTTAGATCTTCTTTACTTGCAAGAAGTCGAGTTCGACGGGTGTCTCGCGACCAAACATAGACACAAGTACTTTTACTTTACCACGCTCCTGGTCAACCTCAGAAACTTTACCTTCAAGCTCCTTGAATGGACCATCGGCAATCAAAATCATTTCACCAATTTCGAGGTCGATATTGTGACGAGCATTGCCACCATCCATACGAGAGAAGAGTGCGTCTACTTCAGTCTGATTGAGTGGTACAGGATTGACCCCTGCCCCAACGAAGCCGGTAACGCGAGGAGTGTTGCGGACAACGTACCATGAATCGTCAGTTACGATCATATCCACGAGTACGTACCCAGGGTAAATCTTCTCTTCAACTTCTGTACGCTTACCGCCTTTGATTTTGATTTTCTTTTCAGTCGGAACAATAACATTGAAAATTTTATCCGAAATACCCAATGAATCAATACGCTGCTTCAGATTACGTAACACGGCATTTTCATAGCCAGCGTACGTATGAATCGCATACCAATTTCGCCCGCCTTGTAGTTCTTGTTTTGCCATAAAATAAGTAAATGATTAATAGAAAATAGTAAAGTAAATAGAGACTATTAGAGAAAGCGTACGAGAATCTTCGAAAAGATCGAATCAAAAAAACCAAGCAGATACGCAACAACGCCTGAAATGACAATGACAATGACGGTAAACATAATAGTCTGCTGGCGTGTAGGCCAGTTCACGTGCTTAAATTCAGCCCGTGTTTCCTTTAGATAGTTGGTGATTTTTGACATAAAGATATATAGCTTTTCCTAATAAAAAACACCCCGGGGGTGTTTGACCTTTTCAATATACTCTTATTCGGGCAACAAGTCAACAGCAGCTAAAAATAGGGTGTTTCACTAAATTTGACGATTTGTCTAAAATATGATACAAAAAGGTTCGTTATTTAAAATAAATATAGTGTTAAACAAAAATTAAACCCGTAATTCAGATTATGAGTGAAACCCAATCCGAGGGAACAATGACCCCCTCCAGAAAAGAAAGAGTGAGCCCTAACGGGGCTCAGACCACAAGCGACAGCAGTGCCGCTCATGAAGTAGTAGTGATGGACAAAACCATCAAAACACCCCCTACATCAAAACTCATTGAAGGCCCCCCGTATGAAATTGTGACCTACACTGGCCAAATGTTTAAGATGATCTATAAGGAATTCTATTTCCTGAAAATAGATGAGGGTAAAATTGACGCAAAGGTAATACAAATTACCGGCTACACCCCGACAGTGACTCATCTTCCTAAAAATGAGCTCACGAGCATTGGTGTCACACCACGATTTGAAATTGTTGACCTTAAAAGTCATGAGTTTAAAATCAATGGCCTACAAAGTCATGAAGATCTGCTGAATAAATGGTCTGGCAGAATCCCAAAGATTAAGCAGGAAAAAAAGTTCAGCTAATTTTAGCTAACTTCAACAACAAAAAAAACCGCCCCGACAAATCGGGGCGGCTTTTTATTTTACACAACAACTAGTTATTTTATCTCGTACGTAATACTTACATTTGAAGTAATCTTGTTCTCCCCAGTAGGAAGCGTTGGAGCAGGCGCAGCAGAGCCAACACTATCAGCAGACATCATTGCTTTTCCGTAGTATACAGGGTATCCACCGCCATCTTCATTGAAAGAAACAATGCGGCCGAGAGAAATGCCGAGGTCTTTCTCGAGAGAAGCTGCCTTTACCTTTGCATCGGCAATCGCCTTCTGGCGCGCTTCTGCCTTTAGGCCATCTTCATCATCAATAGAAAAGTTTGGACCAGAAAGTTCTACTCCTATTTCAGAAAGACCTTGCACAATCTTTCCAGTATCATCAACATTTCTAATCTTTATAGAAATTGTTTCAGTTGCAGTATAACCAGAAATAACTTGGTTTACTGGTGGGCATGGATAACGGAAACATTCAATCTGTGGACCAGCGGTGTATTTTGGATACACACTATTTGATTCGGTCTTAATATCTTTATCGGCGACGCCAACACTTTTCAAAAAAGCGAGCACTTTACCTTCTTTCACAGAGACAGGTTCTTGTGCTTCTTTTTGTGTTTTACCCTCAGACTGGATCGTAACAGTTTCTGTAGCGATATCAGGAACAGCACTTACTTCTCCTGTTCCAGAAACAGTAATAGTATTCCCTGGTGTAATGCCTGCGCCAATATATTTATTATTTTTAATCTCATTTACCGCCTTTAGGGCAATAAACACAGACAGGAGGACGAAAAGTGTCGTCAGTGTCTGCATAAAACGTTTATTCGATGCTATGGTATCCATATAATTTTGGATGGGATAGGCCATCCGATACATTATTTATTAATAGAACTTACCTTATGAGACGTAGCTACTGGAAAAATCTTTCCTGCCCTCACAAATGGGATTAGTACCAACTTTTATTTATACGTAATAACGATATCGTCAACTTTCCCAAGATCACCTCCCGAATCATAGGTCCCCTGTCCGGTAATAGCATAATTTTCAAAATCAGTATTCGGTTCACCATTCACTGTCATGGTAATCGTATGCCCATCAGTTGCCGTATGTCCCATGATTGAATCTTTAGAGAAATCCTTCCCCCATATTTTGAAAAATTCTTTCAAACGAAGCTGGTCTTTAGTTACCATGCCAAAAAACTCAGCATGAATAATACCCGACGTATCATGCGTATGGAGTGCCATAGGGTCGCCTCCTGCACCCATTGGTCCATTCACACCGATATCAGTGGGGATTTCAACAGGCTTCCCATCCACAACAATAGAGAGATGTGCATGCCAGTGAAGCTCTCCTGTACGATTTATAATATCGCCCTCCGCAATTTTAGGAGATGTCGCAATAGCATAAACGCCCCAAGCCACTCCAGCAAGGACAATAATACCGACTACCCAACTAATTATTTTTCCTGTTTTCATACAATATATCTTTTTGAAAAATAGCTCAGCACAGCTGAGCTATTTTTCTGCATATTATTTAATCCCGACAAGTTCAACTTCGAAATTCAAGTTTGCTTTTGCAGGAATTGCTGGAGGATAACCGCTCTCACCATATGCGAGCTGATACGGAATGTAGAGCTTTCGCTTCTCGCCGACTTTCATACCGACAACACCTTCATCCCAACCCTTGATCACACGACCAACACCAATCGGAAAATCTGCTGGACCGCCATGATCAGCACTCGCATCAAACTTTGTGCCGTCTTCAAACGTTCCGACATAGTTCACTGATACGGTGTCGCCTGATTTTGCAACCTGCCCATTACCTGCTTTTATAATAGTGATCTGCAAACCATCGGCTTGCGTATATGTTTGTCCTTCTTCCATAGTTGTTGTAGGGGCACCTGTGTTGTCGGCAGGAACTACACCTTCCGCATTTTGAGTCTGCGTATCAGTATTTGTATTCGCTGGTGCTATTTTTTTAGCACCTTTGAGCACAAAGAATCCAGCGACAACTGCAATTATGATAATAATAACTGAAACTCCGATCGATTGATTTTTATTTATTGACATAGAAATATCTACTATAGGAATTACGCAGTTAGATGCAGTTCGAGGCGTGAGTGAGGCTTGCGACCAAGCTGTAGATGACCTACTGCGCGGAAGCAAACGAACGAAACAACGAAGAAATGCGCTGACTGTGTAATTCCACTAAATTAATGATGCGACATCATCGAGTATACACCCTCGCCAAATATTTTCCAATTGACTATTTTGCACTCCATCGTGCAAAAATACCGCAAGGCAAGAGGCGTCCCGCACCTGATTCTTTTATAGTAAGCTCCCCCATTTCAATAGCACCAGAATGATCCCCCATCATGGCTATAAGGTTGTTTGCATACGCTGTCGGCGAGTAGCCTGAGGCGTAACCGTTTATAACCACAAATAAAGGATTATCCGAAAGCACTTGCTTACAAAGCTCAAGCAGCTCCGTAAAATGCTCTTCAATCTTCCAAAGCTCATCGTTTGGTCCATACCCAAATGCCGGCGGATCCATAATGATCGCATCATATTTATTCCCACGCTTCACCTCACGCTTCAAAAAGACGCGGGCATCATCTAAAATCCAGCGGATTGGTTTATCAGAAAGATCTGAAGCTTTGGCATTTTCTTTCCCCCATTCGATTGAGGCTTTTGAGCCATCAAGGTGTACCACTTCTGCTCCAGCTTTAGCACAGACCAAACTGGCACCGCCAGTGTAACCAAAAAGATTTAACACTTGCACTTCGTTCCCTGCTCGCTTCTTTTCTGATTCTAGTTTTGAAACACGCGCTTTAATTTTCTGCTCCATCCATCTCCAATTTGAAAGCTGCTCGGGGAAAAGTCCTGTGTGTTTAAATGACGTCGCACGAATAACGAGCTGGAGTCCGCCAAATTCAATTTCCCATGATTTTGGCAATTCATTTTTCACTTCCCATTTTGCGCTCTTCCCTTCCCGAACAAATACAGCATCTGCATCTTCCCATTTTTCAGGTACAGATTTCTGCCAAAGTGCCTGCGGATCCGGACGCTCTAGAACCACATCGCCCCAGCGTTCAAGTTTCTCCCCGTCGCCGGAATCTATAAGCTCGTAATCAGCCGACGGTTCAGTTATTAGTGTGAGTGTTTTTAGTTCGGATGACATAAATTAATCATGAAAATTTAAGTAATAATGGTAAATGGTCTGAAACTTGATCTTGTAAAACTTTGAAGTCGAGCACGCCAACATTGGGAGATACCAGCACATAGTCCGCAAACTTTTCTTCACCAGTGTAAAATCCGCTTCGGGTAGAAATCGCTCCGTATTCCGTAATAAGGTTCCTCATTCCTTCTTCCAACAGCGCAATACTCTTGCCATCAGGCTTCAAATTAAAATCCCCGCAAAGGATTTTTTTGCCTTTTTTCTTACTCAAGAAATCTTTTATGATTGTCGATTGGAGAATTCTTTCAGGGGTATCAACTTTCTTTGTCCCCTTCTGCCAGAGACCATGGAGATTCGCTATAGTCAGAATCTGGTTGCTGTATTCAATATCAACCCACTCCACATTACCTGTTACCTTCCCTCCCTCAACTGTGTTCATCGGGACTTCATCATAACAAAGAAAGCCCCCATCTGCTGTTACAGTGATGCCTTTTCTCACAAAAATCGCCTGTCCAGCACCAAAAAATATCGATTCGTGTTGAAAATGTTTACTTGGAGAAATTCTTTTATGGGAATTAAAATCAACGAGTATAGTTTTAATTTCCGAAAAAAGATTGCCCCGCGCTCGGTCACCTGGAGTGAAATCCGGAATATCGCCAAAGAGCATCTCTTGAAAACAGAAAATATCGGTGTCTTTTGCGTGCGTTTTTATGAACTCCATCAAGGGCTCGTACACGATACCGCCCCAGAGATTTAAAGTGATTAGTTTCATCCTGTTTGCGTATAGTAAATCAATTAAATAATATTCACTTCTGGCGAAAGTGTGATCCCGAATTTTTCGCGAACGGAAGCAATGATGTCGTGTGCGAGCTGTTTGATTTCATCACCAGTGGCTTCGCCGTGATTCACTAGCACGAGCGCTTGGCGGGTGTGGGTTCCAGTATTGCCGATGCGTTTGCCTTTCCAACCGCATTGCTCGATAAGCCAAGCGGCTGGAATTTTAATGAGACCAGAAGGCATCATGTAATGCGGCATGTCGGGAAATTCTTTTTCAAGTTTTGAAAAGATGGCATTTTCGACTTCTGGATTCTTGAAGAAACTACCAGCATTGCCGATATCTTTTGGATCTGGCAATTTCGCGCGACGAATAGAAATGACGGCATCACTCACGTCTTTGATTGTGGCAGTCACAATCCCCTTTTCTGCAAGCACGCGCGCCACATCGCCATAGTCAGTACGCAGTTTTGGATGTTTCAAAAGCTTTACGGTAACAGAGAAAATAAAATACTTCCCCTTCTCTTCATTTTTAAAAATACTATCGCGGTAACCGAAATTGCATTCTTCTTTAGTGAAAATTCGCATTTCACCAGTTTTAATATCGAGCGCTTCAAGTTCGACAAATGTTTCTTTGAGCTCCACGCCGTACGCACCGATATTTTGCATCGGTGCTGCGCCGACAGAACCTGGCACCAGCGAGAGATTTTCAATTCCGCCCCAACCATGCTCTACTGCAAACACCACAAGGTCATGCCAGATTGTTCCACTCATCGCTTTCACCCAGACACTTTCATCATCTTCTGTAAGAATTTCGATACCGACAATTTCATTCTTGATGACCAGTCCCGGAAAATCCTGCGTCAAAAGGACGTTTGAGCCTCCCCCAAAAACCATGATCTCCGAATCAGCAATTTCGGGATTCTTCAGCACTTCCAGAAGCTCTTTTTTCGATTTCACCGTCGCAAAAAGCCGAGTCTTCGCCGGCAGATGAAACGTATTGTATGGGGTCAGAGAAACGTCTTTTTCGATTACAACCATAAGACCAATATACTCTGGTAGCCGTTTTTTTCAAAATAGAGAAATAGCTACGATAAAGAAAATTCTAAATACATAGCATTATGGTCTGAAACTTCTTCTGGGAGTATCTTAAAATCTTTAACTTCTACCCCTTTTGTAATCAAAGCATAATCAGCAAAGCGTTCTTCTTTTTTATAATGCGATGTCCTCGTGGAAGTAATACCATATTCTTTAACAAGATTCCGAAAGCCGAAATCTTCAACAATCTTTAAACTTTCAGTATCTGGCCTTAAATTAAAATCGCCACATAAAACCACTTCCCCCTCAAGACTTTTTAGAAATTCAACAATTTTCCTTGACTGTGCAACCCTACTTTCGGAGTCAGTCTTCCCTTTTCCATTCCATAAACCGTGGAAATTGACTATACTAACTTTTTTACTGTTTATTTCAGTAAGAACATATTGAATATTTTTTGATGTTCCGCCTCTGCGAGCTTCCTCAATAGATTCTGTCTGGTGAACAAGTTTTTCTCCCTCTGCGATTATTTGAATGTTCTTTTTGACAAACATTGCCAGTCCCCAGAAATCTTCAAAATGTGGATAGAAAATTCCTACATGATTTGGCAAAAGCTGAGCAACATAATCAAACAATTGATTATGTATCCCGTCATCTTTCCATTCGACATTCGAAAATTTACCATCCGCCTGGTGGTACATTTCTTGAAAACAGAAAATGTCTATACTGTCTTGCTTGCTCTTTAAAAAATGAGTTAGCTCGGCATGAACTCTGCCACCCCAGACATTAAGTGAAATTATTTTCATAATCGTATTATATCAAAACTATCGTCTAGCCATCAGATTTAATCTAATCCACAGGGGTTGTTGACACCGACACCGGTGTCGCCATATACTGGGGGTACATCAAACAACTCCAAAACTGCCGGCGGTTCGCCTCCTGTTGTTTTTGTTGTTTGGTGTAAAAATGAGAAAAGCCACCTCTAGCTAGAAAGTGGCCTTCTCTAACACAGTGGATTAAAGAACAATTGTTGATCAAACAATTGTTTTTTAATTATGACAACAGCGTGAGTGCTACATCACACCATGTACCGGACAACACGGAGGCCATGATTTTAAACCATAATCTCGTGCGTCTTTACATACTCCGTTTGGACAAAGCACCCTGAGGCATTTCATCGGCAAGGAGCAAATTGGACATGCTTGATTGCACGTAAATTTATATACTTTCATATAAGGAATATTCTGTATCGGTAATTTTAGTTAAGAGTTCGATCACTCTCCCACACGTCCCCTATATTAATTGCAAAAGGACAGGCAAACTACCCAGCTATTTGTAAATCCGATTTTCTAAAGCTTTACTGATCTATACCAGTAGGGGTAATCGGTAAACAAAAAACACCAAAAATTCTCTGCACAGCGCTGGACAAGTGTTCGGAATTGATTTCTCTCTTCCTAAACTAATCCCAGTGGAAGCTGGAACATGATTATTCATCTTGTCCCAGCACCGTGCAAAACTTTCTTGGTGTTGTTACGGTTAGCTGATAATGGCTGTGCCTCCTTTTTATGTTTGGAACTTCCAATTCCAAACAGGAGAAAAACTTATTTATTTTTCAAACCTAAATATATTATAGCATTAGCAAGAAAGCTTTCAATACAAAATTGTGAATAACTTAGAATTATTGGTTCTCTTCTTTCTTTTTAGTGGTGTTATGTCCATGAGCGTCCACTTCGTAGGAGGTGTTTTGTGCCTCAAAGAAATTCACCAATTCATACACATCTGTCGCGCCAGCCATCCATTTTGCAGGATTCGTTGCATTATAGTGCTTTGGCATACCGAGCTCTTCAAGACGACGGTCAGCGACGTATTTTACATATTGGTTCACGTAGTCAGCATTCAAGCCAAGAATACCTCGAGGGAAAAGATCCACGTTGTAGGCAACTTCAAGATCCACGCCATCGATAACGATTTGGCGGATTTCATTCGCGAATTCTTCGGTGAGCAATTCTGGATTCTCTTCGAGAATATTGTGGATGAGGTTAATACCGAACTGGAGGTGTAGTGATTCATCGCGGAGCACCCAGTTGATCATTGAGCCGAAATTGCGGAGCTGATTGCGCTGACGGAACGAGAGTGCCACCATAAATCCTGAGTAGAACCAGACGCCTTCCATGACAATGTTTGTAGCCACCAAGTTTCGAACGAAGTCCTTCTTCCCTTCTGGAGTCTCAATATTGAGAGAATCTTCCGTCATGCGCTTCAAATATTTATTGATGAATGCTTCCTTATTCACCATCGATGGGGTAACGATGTGTGTATTAAACACAGTCTCACGGTCAAAAGGAAATGTTTGGAGTACATATTCGAATGATACGCAGTGGTTTGCTTCTTCAAACATCTGCTTAGCGAGATAGAGGTGACATTCTGGGGATTTGAGGTATGGATACACACCAAGCGCCAACGAGCGATTCACAATAAGTTCAGCAGGATTGAAGAATGCCATCAGGAATTTCACCGCATGGCGTTCATCTTCAGTCATTTTGCGCCAGTCTTCCAAGTCTTCACCGAGAGCGATTTCGTGTGGGAACCACGTATTGCGGACTGCCTGGTTGTAAAGATCATACGCCCACTGATAGCGTATGGGATGCAAATTCATATCTTCTGGTGAAGCTTTTCCGAGTAACATAAAGTAGAGGGACTAGTTTCTAGGTGCTAGGGACTAGTGAAATTAAATGAAAACTTAATAAATAATGTTACTAGCAACTAGAACCTAGTTACTAGAACCTGATCCTATTGGCATCCTTCACACAACAATGCGTCTTGAGGATCAACGGGACCATGAATTACAAATTCGGGTGCAGGTGCGGAAGCAGCAGCGACAGGTTTTGCATCAGCAACAGGAGTTGTTACTCCTTCTGAAACAAGAGAAGTCTGCTCGATCGCCGTAGCTACTTCAGCTGGTGATGGCGCTGCCTGTACCGGAGCGACCGCCTTAACTCCAAGCGCCGCAAATCCTCGCTTTCCTGTCATCTGTGATTTATTTACAGCCGTTGTTGATTGTTCAGCAGTGTGGCGTGGCTTCATGTGCAAGTAGTATGTCGTCTTCAATCCTTTCTCCCACGCACTCTGGTAAATGCGCATCACTTCATCGATGTCACGAGTATCAAGATACATATTGCGTGAGATACCTTGGTCTACCCACTTCTGTGCACGTGCAGCGACTTCAACGAATGCGTACGGAGAGATAGCAAATGATGTCTTGAAGATTTTCTTAATGCGATCTGGAATAATATCGATTTCAGAAAGGTCACCGTGGTTGGTCAAAATCTGTTCGCGTACTTTCTCCCACAATCCTTCTTTCTTTAGCGCAGTGATCATGTTTGGATTCACTTCAAGATATTTTCCAGAAATTTTATTTCGTGAAAACATTTGTGCGAAGCGTGGGTCGATACCAGGGGAGGTTCCCGCAACGAGACCAATGTTTGCATTTGGGGCAATCGCAAGCACGGTTGCATTGCGCATCCCCTTCTTTACCTTAGCGCGAAGCGTTTCCCAATCAAGGGGTGGCGTAATTTTGACACTGCCACGAAATACGGTGAGTGCGGTGCCACGAGCATCTTCGAGTTTAGCGAGTGTATCGATTGGCACTTGTCCTTTTGACCATGCAGAACCAGGGAAATTCTCATAACTGCCGCGTTCTTGTGCGAGCTTTGCACTTTCATCGATAGACATATAGCTGATGAATTCAAAGACCTTATCAGCAAGTTCGTGCGCGCCCTGATCTTCATACGAGAAGCCCAGCTGTTCAATAGCATCAGCAAAGCCCATGAGTCCAAGTCCTACTGCGCGGTTCTTAGTATCAGCGTTTACAGCTTCAGGGATAGGCAAACGGTTGATATCTACCAAGTTGTCGAGCTGGCGAGTCGCCAAACGGACAGATTCTTCAAGCTTAAACCAATCGATCTGGCCTGCTGAGATGTGGCGTGGGAGGTTGATAGAAACCAAGTTACAGACCGCTACGTTGTCGCGATCCTGCGGCAAGGTAACTTCAGTACAAAGGTTTGAGCAGTGAATCGTACCAGTATTGTTGTTGAGCGCACGGACATTGATAGTGTCCTTCCAAGTGAGCCATGGGTGTGAGGTAGTTTCGAGCGATACGAGGATATTCTTGTACTGCTGACGAGCCGGCATTTTCTTCCAGAGCTTCATCTCCCCTCTATCTGCCATTGCACAATACTCATTGTAGCGTTTTGAGAAAGCTTCACCGTATAAATCGATAAGATCAACAACCTCTTTCGGATCAAAGAGATACCAGTCATCACCATTTGAAACACGCTTCATGAATTCATCGGAAAGATATGCTGCAGTGTTTGCGGTACGTGCACGGCGATAGTCATCACCAGCATTTTGTTTCAAGTCGAGGAAGTCTTGGAAATTGTAGTGCCAGTTCTCCATGTAGAAACAGAGTGCACCTTTTTTCTTTCCGCCACGTTGCACTGCGCGAACAGCAGAGTCGATGATGTGCATGAATGGAATTGGTCCAGACGAAACAGTGTTGTTTGATTTAAGAACAGATCCTTCCGCGCGAAGTCGAGTGACTGCAAGTCCGATACCACCTGTCGCTTTTGAAAGAAGCAATACATCTGAAACTGTTTTGCCGATGTGCTCCATCTCATCTTGAATTTCCATCAAGAAACAGTTTGAGAGACGCGGATTGTTTGTGCCAGCACCAATGTTTGTCGAACCAGCAGAAAGATATTCGAGTTTCGAAAGTTTTTCGTAGAATTTTTTCGCCCATGCAGTCGGATCAGTCTCATTGAGTGACATACCCATCGCTACGCGCATCCAAAAATATTGCGGTGTCTCAAGTGGTGTCTGGTCAGCAGCCTTCGTGAGGTAACGATCACGCATCGTCGAAAGACCAGAGTACTTATAGAGCTCATCGCGATCAACTTTCAACGTGTTTGCGATCTCGGTAAGATCAAAAAGTGTACCCAAACGTTTATCGAGCAATCCTAACTCGATCGCATTCATCAAATAATCTTTAAAATGATCGCGGTGAAGCTTCGCAAGCTCTTCATCTGAGTGAAAATCCCCTACTACTTTCTTGTAGATAGTCTTAAGGAGGATGCGCGTAGCGACTTTATCAAACTCAATATCGTTTTGTGCGTTCTGGAGTGCAGCGTTGATGGTCGCAATGTCCATTTCTTCTTCCGTGATGCCATCGTAGAGTGTGAGCTCTGTCTCGGAAGCAATCTGTGTCACCTTTCCGATCGGATCGGAGAGTCCGCGACACGCGCGTTCAATAGATCTGTTGATGCGATCCGCATTGAATGGTTCCTTAGTACCGTCGCGTTTTGTGATTGAAATGTCCATAATTTTTTTAAAGTTTATTCTTCTAAAGTGGGTACATTTTAGCACCGGGATGCAAATTTCAAAATGTGGATAAGAGAAAAAAATCCTTATTCCTGCGAGGGCGTAAAAATACCTCGCGCTGGCTTGCCAGAAAGCCTGCAAAAAAACACATTCATTGGCTGGCGTCTATATTGCTCGGGCTATTATTATACTAGACTACTGCTTTTTCACAAAAGCCCCCTTTTTAGAGAGGAATGTACGTCGAGAGCGAGGAAATAACAGGCGTCGCACGCTCTTCAGTAATGAATTCTGGGGAAATATTCATGAGTAGAGTGAGCTGTTTTTCAATCTCGCGAAAACAATCATGTATTTGTGATGGAACATTGTCGCTTCCAACATTTTTTCTGTCTTTATATCGTTCTTGTGCTTCTGTAATCCGTTCTTCAAGAGAAGTAATGCTGTGCGGTGCAACACGAATGTCAGCGTAGGAACAAATTTTTCGAGCAATAGCAACTGACTGACTGTTTGCGCATGCATTTTTCGCGCCAATTGCATTAATAAGTTCGAGTGTTCGAGGATGAACGTTTAATTCTTGAGCAATTTTAGAATGTACATCGTGCTGATCAGTTCCATATCGCTGCCAAAAATCTTTTTGCACTCCTTCCCAGTAGTGAAGTCCACCAGGCTCTAAAAATTCTGGAAAGTACTCAAGTTTGAACTTCACGATGTTCCCCATGTCATGAAGTAGACATGCGGAAATAATATGCGCTTCTTCGTCTTGCGAGAGAGGTTCGCGTAAATGATCAAGAATTATTTTTGCTACCGCTGCCACGCGCAGCATATGCAACTGCAAGTTCGGCATTATCTGGTACTGTTCGTAAATTGTCTTTATATTTTTCATTGGCCTATTTTTTTACTCAGCTGGTTGTATACGTAATTCAGTATACTCCTCACTCCTTTCAAATAAAAATAGCCGGGTGTATACTAAAGAGAAAAACGTATCGTCATGTTAACTACTGCAATTATTTTGACGATGTACCACACGTATCGTCGCCACAGTCGTTTTCGTCTCTATAGACGAAAACTAAAAAGATTACTGCAATTAAAATAAGATAATGCACCTCTCTGAGGTGCATTATTTCATTTACACTATATTTAAGCAGCAAGTAATGACTCAAGCTTTTCCTCTTCTTTGGAAAGCGTGGTTAATTTCTCACGGAGCATATTCGCTTTCAATGACGTTAACCCTTCAATACTATAGAGCAAACTTGTAACAACTTCTTTTGACATATCAAGTAATTCTGCAGGTGTTTTTTCATCTTTCCCCACAACCATCATTGATGTCGGTCCACGTTCTCTTATTTTAGTAGAAAGCATTTCAGCTTGTTTTTCCAATTCAATAGCTTTTTCACACATACGATCGCGCAATTCAAATGCTTTATCAGTATCAAGACCTCGCAACCCAATGGCTAAAAGACCGAAAGCAACACCAGGTTCTTTCATGCGTCTCTCAATATTACTTATAATGTCTTCATAGCGCGGTTCGTGATAGCCTTCATTTGTTCCCATATAAAAAGACTAGCGCATGGCTAGCCTGGATGCAAGGAATATATTGCAGACAGCCGACATCAACTTTTTATAATCTCTCCGCCGGCACCTCGTTCAATATTTGGCGAATCAGTGCACGAGTATCAGAAACAGTGGTAACAGGTACACATTTTGTTCCAAGCGTAAGCGCTGGAGCATCATTTCCTCCTGGAAAAAGAGTGTCGCCTATATACAAAAGCTGGTCTTTCGAATGATCGAGGTGTTTGAGTAATCTTCGAAGTCCGTACGCTTTATTGATCCCCTTTTTTGTTACATCAATCGAAGTTGTCCCGCCAATAGTAACTGATAATTCAGGCAAGAGCTCCGATAAGTTTTTTACAATCCGCTCGCGTTTCGTGTGATCGGGATCCCATTTGGCTTTTTCTTCACAGGGAGCATGTACTCCAAGTCCAGCAAAGGTCACCTGCGAACAACGATGCTCAATAATTGGTCCATACGTTGTTGCTGGTGTTTCGTATCCACTTTTTACCAATGCCTGATCGAAAGCATTCATAATTTCACGAGCTTCGTCTTCGGTAAAATCAATACAGTAGAGCGATCGCCAACCATTATCGTATTCATAGAGGGCTGAGCCATTTGTTGGGAGAAGGTATAAATTTTTAAAATAAGATGTGTCGCATGAAAAATGTTTGAGAAGCTGCTGTTCAAACTGGTTCAATGTTGCTCCTGATGCAATTGCTATTTTTTTATGCCGCAGAAGAGATTCGAGAAGTGTAATTGTTTCAGGCTCAATAGGCGTAGCACTTTCCGTAAGTGTTCCATCCATATCAAAAGCAATAAGACTAAACTCGTTCATATAGTTCTATCATATTCCCATTCATTATAAAATCAAGGAAGCTGTGTGTATTATTGATATAGGTCTGTTATACTATACACAAGATATTTTTAAATAAGGTCGATTAACGTAATATAGATATTACATTATGATGGATGAACAAAACAAAGGGGTCTGCGGAATGGATTGCAAGTGCACACACCACAGTGTGGTGCCACTATGCATCATTCTTGTCGCCGCGGCATTTCTTCTGCAAGAAGTAAGTGTCATCTCAACACATACGTTGGGCATCATCTGGCCAACACTCGTAATCATTGGTGCAGCCGCAAGTATGTTTGAAAATAAGTGCCACTGCTGCTAATGACTGCTAGAAAAATCCCCCGACTATGTACTGTCGGGGGATTTTTTATTTTATGAAAAGTATCTGCCCATCAGATCGCCCAGCAAAAGAAATGATATAGAAACCATTCGGCAATAAGGGTTGTGTACCAACAGGCCCTTGATACACGAGCTGTCCAAGTATTGTACAGACATTCATCACTCCACTTTGCTCTTTGATAGTAACTGCACGTATTGGCGAGTATGAAAATGGCCATCATAATCCACCTGTTTCAAGCGATAGTAGCTCACTCCGCGAAGTGGGGCATCATCGATCGCTTTATACGAAACAACTCCGGTTGTTGTACCACTCCCCTTCACCCGTATTTGCTCAGTGAATACTTGGGCATCACTACTCCGCTCAACACAGAAGTAACCGTTGTTTATTTCAGAAGCGGTACTCCAATGTAAACGAACAACATCACGAGACGCTTCATACTGTGCACTAAAATCAAGCAGTTCAACCGGTAACCCGCAACCAGTATTATTGGCATAGGCAAATGGCCAGTAATAATAGTAGTCACTACATGCTGTATTCTCCCAAGCAAAGCAAATGCAAACAGTTGTATTGCAGGTTACTGTAAAATACGGGTTCGTTAGGATATTCGTACAACCAATAATAGTGCCAGTATTATCACAGAGTGTGGCTGTTGCCCAGGCGACATTCCCCGAAGGACAATTACTACTAATCACCACCTGTACGCCAATCGATGTTGTATTCCCCGTGTTAATAGTCATACATCCCTGCAATACTTTATTTGTATCTTCTGCGGTGACAGGAAATGCATGCTGTGGGCAATATGTAATCACATCAGCTACTGTTGGCACATACGAGAATATGCACCCAGTAAAAGGATTTGCACAGGTTGATTGTGGCGCTGGATTGCTCGGTGTTGACGGAATCGTGGTCGACACCCAAATAAAATACGAAGCGCTTTGTCCGCAAATACCACCAGGTGTATACAGTACTTGCACCCAATAGGTATTTCCGACAATCAAATTTGAAAGCACATGTTCGGTACGAATGAGACCATTAGCTTTCGACTGACAGGAAAGAATGTCGCATGAAGCGCCACTACACGGAGGTGTTTTCCAAACAGCCGACGAAAGATAGCATCCACCACTATTTTGAAAAATAGTAACGGTCAAACTAGCAGCAGTCGCAACAAATCGATACCACACACTTGCGGTGGAATTTGTTGACGTAAGACAATCAGGAATTTCAAAAGCCAAAATGGTCCCATCACAGGTAGTACCAGATTTCGGCGCTGCGCCAACAACAAGAGTATCGGCAGTAGTACAATTGTCATTTGGTGCTGTTGAACAGCCTTGTGTGGTATTGCCACCCTGAGACCTCTTCTCTTTCATAAAAAGAGAAAGATCAATGCGCATCGTATCGGTATATTGCCCGAACGACGCTACGCTGCCAAGCAATAATGCAAAGACAGTACTCATGCGAAAGTTCGGTATTTTTTTCATTTTAGTAGGATTTAGTTTTTATTGAACAATTTTATATATATTGTACAAAAAGAAAATCACCTCTGCCAATTAACAGAGGTGATTTTCTTTTTCGATTTATTTTTTAAGAATCGAAGCGAGGAGCGCCATGCGGACAAAGAGTCCATACTTCGCTTGCTTGAAGTAAAGCGCTTTTGGTGATGCATCAACTTCGGGAAGAATTTCATCAACGCGCGGCAATGGATGCATAATGATTGATTTCTTTTTCATAGTATCTACCAACCGCATATCAATCTGATATACACCTTTCAATTTTTTATACTCGGCTTCATTTGCAAAACGTTCTTTCTGAATACGCGTCTGATAGAGGACATCAACAAGTGGAGCAACTTTTGCTAAATCAGCTGTCTCTTCATACGAAACAGCGTGCTTGTCTAAATACTCTTTAATATCATTCCCCACTTTTAGTTCCTTTGGCGAAACAAAAAATATTTTTACGTTTTTATATTTACCGAGCAAATATGAAAGCGAACGGATAGTGCGGCCATTTTTAAGATCACCAACAAAGGCAATGGTGATGCCGTCGATTTTTCCGATTTCTTTTTTGATCGTATAGAGATCAAGGAGTGCCTGCGTTGGGTGCTGCCCGGGACCATCTCCCGCACTAACTACGGGCACAGTTGCGACAGCAGCTGCACGTCTTGATGCACCCTCTTGATGGTGACGCATGACAATCACATCCACGTAGCCAGAGACAATGCGAATAGAATCTTCGAGTGTCTCCCCTTTTTGCGCGGAAGAAAATTCTTCAGCATTTTCTGTAGTAATCACCTGCCCACCGAGATGCAGCATGGCTGATTCAAATGAGAATCGAGTGCGCGTTGATGGTTCATAGAAAAGCGAAGCCATGATTTTACCCTTAAGCGGTGAGCCAGGTTTTTTAGCAAGCTTGTCTGCTAAAGCGAATAGCTTGGCTATTGTTTTCGTATCAAATTGTTGCGATTCAATGATGTGGTGTAGCATTACGGGATAGTATACTCCAGCCGCCTGACAATGAAAAGCTACACCTTATTGGACATAAAGAGCTACCCTGAGACAAAAAGGTCTACGAATTCTGCAGTGCAGCAGTCACCACCAATCGTTTATTGTGCGTCCGCAACTCTTGGATCCAAGTGCCAGCACACGTAATCAATCGCACTTGTGGCGATCCGGAGTCGGTAAACACATCATTTGTCGGCGCATTGTAATCATAGGTATCTGCTTCGGTAACAATAAAATGAAGTTCGCTGCCTCCGGACATTTCTATATATATGTTATCTCCCACGTGAAGATCGTTAAGGTTGCTGAAAACTGCCGGTAATGAAAGACCGTTATCGACATGCCCCGCAATTACCGCACTACCATTTTCTCCTGGAGCTACGCCGTACTTGTACCAACCAACATCGGTAAAATTAGTTGGGGTCGACATATTTCCTTTTCGCGTAATACCAACCGCTTGAATGAGTGCGTCAACATGTATTGAAGGAATTCGTAAACGAACTGGAACCTCATCCCCCACTTTCTTTTCTTGGTATGAGCTATTTGAAACATCAACAACCTTCAACCCAGGAGGAAGCGGCACTTCAGCTTCAGGGGCATAGAAAACTGCATGCACCGCAACGTATAAAAACCCAGCGAGAGCCATGACGGTTAAAATTCCTATGAGGTATGAAGTGCTTTTATTTTTCATAGAATGAATGTATTAAAAGACTTAGGCAAACTCTTGGGTAGACTAAAGACGGACGCTCGTCACGTCCGTCTTTATCTTTTCTATTTCGCTACAGCAGTTCTACGAGAGAAGTAGATTCCGCCAGCAATCACGATTGCTCCCAAAGAGATGAGGAGAGCAGCATTTCGCGCGGCATCACCTCCAGCACCAGTTGTTGGCAATCCAGGAGTTCCACTTGGAGGAGTCGATGCAGGCACTCCCCACGAAACAACCGTTGTACCATTACATGGCTGACCAGATTCGGAACTATATCCGTAAATCGAGGAACAACCTTGAAGGTATGCAATAGCTACAGAGCCACCACTACACGGAGCACCATTGGTATCACTGTAACCTAAGGCACTATTACAACCAGGAAGATAGGGCATGGTCGCAGTTGAAGTACCGTTACATGGACTACCTGTTGTTGCGCTGTACCCTAAGGCTGACCCACAACCATCAGGGAAGGTTGCCGCTTGCGCAGTGGTAACCCCCACAACAGCCATGGCAACCACAAGAACAAGAAACAGTGCGAACGCAGAAACATATTTAGTAATCATAGTGTTGTTTAAATAAGCTAATAATACATAAGACGACCTTACGGTATTAGTGACGAACCCTTATCAAGAACGTGACGCTTAAAATAAACTATGAAACAAAAATAAAATTTTGCAAGATTACCTTTTTTCTACCACATCAACACCTCTTATCCTTCACTTTCTCCTTTGAGTACGGCTGTTACAACTCTTCGTCGTTCGTGGGTACGCTTAGCGATAAGCCATTTTCCTTCACAGGTAATAATGCGCAATTCAGGTGGGCCATCTTTAGTAAAAATTTCTTCGGTCGAAGCATCGCGATCATACAATTTGCTTTCCTTCATTACAAATTCAAGTTTACGACCGTCGTCGCCAACCACAAAAATAGAATCGCCCACAGACAATTTTGCAAGATTTTTAAAGACACCATCAATAGTAGAGCCGTTATTTAAATGCCCATCGAGTACCGCATTCCCTACTTCACCTGGCATCGATCCATATTTATACCAGCCAACATCGGTAAAATTCTTCGGTACATCCATCAATCCTTTTTCTGTAATACCAACATCGGTAACTTTCGCATCAACTCCCAACGACGGGATGATCACACGCGCAGGATGAACAGGAGTCGGCGGAGTTGTTGTAGAAGGATCTTCAGCAACCGTTGTGTCGATATTTGGCAGTAGTAAAGTCTCTTCGCTAGCAAGTGGTATCACCTCAGGTGCAACCGATGCACTCGCAAGTGTTACGAGAGTTGATTGCGAGACTGTATTTTCTTTAACAAGAAAAGTTTTTACACTAAAAATACTACCGATTCCAATAATAAAAATACTAAGGTACAAATATAGTTTATGCATACAGCATCTATCTATATCAGAGTGGTGACGGCAGTGCAAGGGGTATATAAAAAGAGTCTTTATTTATAAGGTTACTGGGAATCTCCCCTTACTGGGGCAGTACACCTTTTGCATTTTCTCGGAGCACAGCTCCTCGTAAATATGCAAAAGCTTTTCGATTCCCAGACACAAGTGAAGCAGTTCACTCGCTTAGTCTCCCAATAGAAAAAGTCCGGACAAAGCCGGACTTTTTCTATTGGGGGCCTACTGGGAATCGAACCCAGATCGAAGGTTCCACAAACCTCAGTGTTAACCGTTACACCATAAGCCCCATACATTCAATCAGTAATCACCACTTCGTAATTACAAATTGGGCTTCCCGTCACGACGGGAGCCCCTCTGTTATAGCAGATTTTCTTTATATTTTCCAGCTTGCCCGCCTCTGGCGGGTTTATCAGAGAATAAATGGCCCTAAAACAAAATGAGTAGAGAAAAAAGTAATGAGGAAAATAATCGTTGAAATCGTCGCTGAGAGCAAACACCAGGTACAAATCTGTTTCAGAATAAAAAGCTGCACCGAAACAAGATAGAGCGAGAAGAGAAATGCTCCTGTCGCGACAACGAGTGACGAAAGGAAAAATGCTGGGTGTGTGAGATTGGGAGAAAAAACAAGAAATGCATGAAAGAGTGTTGTTGCGAGGTAGTAATAAATACCCAACAACTCAACGGGGATACCGACGAATCGAGAATAGTCACTATGAATGACTGCTTCGCAGTTTGAACGAAGCGGACAGACGAGTGGCTTACTTTTTTTCTTGTGCCGATGAATATAGAGCGCAAGAGAAAACCCGACAGCCCCTAAGAGTGCCGTCGACAGATCCCAAGAAGCCAATGAGAAAAAATTATCCACCATAGAGCATATCTATTTTGGATGCCATAATAAAATCATTCTCTGAGAGTCCCCCGATTGCATGTGTCCATAGTTCAAAAGTCACCTTATTATAAAAAATATGGATATCAGGATGATGCCCTTCCTCTTCAGCGACATCCGCAACACGATCAACAAATGCCATTGTCTGGACAAAATCTTTAAACTTGAACTCGCGATAAATTTTTTTTGCATCAGGCGACAGTGCCCAGTGGTGCACTTCATCGAGGTAGTCTTGCAGCTGCTGCCCCGCGAGCGGTGGTGTGCTTTTTTTCTCGCACGGTATACATTTTTTCTTCGGTAGATCCATGGACATATAATTAGTTTATCATATCCCTAGTACCGATACCTACATACAATAAAAGGGGTTGATTTAATCAACCCCTTTTTCTCCATTAAAAACTTTCCTCTTACAGAAACGTATCGCCGATATGTTTCCAGCTTTCAAGCTTTGGAATTTCTGTCTCTTTAGTATGTACGCCGTGTAAATCAAAAAGATATGATGGAATAATATCTTTCGTCCCCAACACCTCTTTAAGAGTATCGTCGATGAATGCGATTTTTTCACCCTCAAAATTTTGTATGAATGTTGCCTTGGGAACACTCCAAAATCCGCGACCTTCTTCATAATCCCAGGCGCAATGTAGTTCTTGAATACATTTGGGGATATGTCGATGATACACAGTTCTAAGAGCACTATGCCCAATTTTTTGCCTTGCTGTCGCAATATGCAGATTGTACTTCTTGGCCAGCTCGGGAGCCACTTTTGGCATATCTTCTATTATGGGCATACGTTCATTCCATATATCAGATGCATGGAAATTTTTACCTATATCCAGATAGACTTCATCAAAAGTAAGGTTGGGATTTCCGGTATGAAGCTGAATAACTTCGTGCAACAGATCAAAGTTAATGTTGTCTGCTAGACGTAAGTTTATTTTATACCTTTCGTTAAGGTACAGTAACACGTATGGTTTTTCATCAACCATGACACCATCATGATCGAGGAACATATTTTTCTTTTTCATAGCTTCTATGATTTTTAGTAATAACTCGAATTTGTCGGAACAATACCACTTACAAGGCATTTTGGTCAATCAACCAGAATGACTGGAAATTATTGGTGAAATGTATTACAATCCGGGGGTTATCAAATATATGCGCAGGTGGCGAAACTGGTAGACGCACTACCTTGAGGTGGTAGCGGGAGCAATCCTATGGGAGTTCAAATCTCCCCCTGCGCACAAAAAACAAAAAAGGTACCTGCGTACCTTTTTTGTTTACTTGGGCGAGCCGCAATGATGCCGCTTTGCGGCCATGAGGCGGGGTCGCGAGTACTTAGTCCGCGCAGAGTGTACTCACTTGAGCAGACTTAGTAACTCGTGACCACAGAAAATATTCGTGACCAAATCAACCGAACGCACATAAACAAAAAACTCCCTCTCGGGAGTTTTTTGTTTCTTGTCTTATTGTAAGTTAGGCTGTTGCCTCTTCAGTAACCTCAGCTTCATCAGCATACACTTTCGCTGATTTCATTTTCTTAGAGATTTCCTTCACCGCCTTTTCACGGATATAGTAGAGCTTTGAGCGACGAGTACGGTTACTCTTTACCACTTCAATCTTATCGATGTTTGGTGAGTAGAGTGGGAAAATACGTTCAACACCAACGCCATTTGAAACCTTGCGTACAGTGAATGTCGCACCGATCTCTTTGCCATGCTTACGAGCAAGTACGAGACCTTCAAACGCCTGGAGACGAGTTTTGCCCTTTTCGATAATTTTTGACCAAACGCGAACCGTGTCGCCAGAAGCAAAACCGAGCTTCTTGCGCTCGTCTGTACTGACTGATGTTAGTTTTATTGCAGTTGCCATAGTGGCACTACTCTAGCATACATTTTTCCCCTACGCAACAGTTAGGGCATTCTGAAAGTCTTCAGGAAAAGGAGCCTCGAAAGTGTGGGTCTTGCCGTCAGGGAGGCTAATGGTAAGGGTTTGGGCATGCAAGGCAAGGCGGTTAAAACCAAGCGCCAGTGGCCGATTTGGAGCATAAATCGGATCACCGATGATAGGGTGGTTGATATATTTCATGTGAACGCGGAGCTGGTGTGTTCGGCCGGTTTTAGGCATCAATTTTACATAGGTATACGTTCCCTCTTCGGTACTGCCATTTTTTCGGCTCTCCTCCCATTTATCTTCAGGTATACGCTTCATGACTTCAAAATCAGTCCATGCCTCACGAATAGTCCCACGCGCGCCCTTCCCGGTCGTCCACATACGAATATCACCAGCA
>JAHFNJ010000012.1 GCA_023267375.1 Candidatus Nomurabacteria bacterium
TTCTTTCATGAGCACCACTAGCCCTAGCGTTAATAGCCTCAACAACCTCTTTAGGGTCTATCGCTTCATTGTTTTCAATTTTTTCTTCTACAACCCTCTTAATCTCACTCGTATTTATTCGTTCATTTTGCGCCATAAAGAAGATGTTTTATTCTTTTATTTTTTTTAAAAGCGCATCGATCTTGCGCTGATCTATTCCTTTTTTTATAGATATAATTTTTTCATCTCTCATCTTTTCAAGCAACTTAACCTTCTCTAAAAATTGAGCTTGAATTTCTTTGATTTTTGTGGTGGTTAGACTGTCATCCATAACAAAATAGTACCACATATACCTTTTCTCAAAAAATAATCGTGGTATTTTCAAAGTCTTGCAATTCCCCTCTATATATAGTATTATCTCGGCACAACTTAATTTTATTAACAAGCACGGATTTAGGGTAACCCTAGCGCGACACGAGTCAAACTAGAACCTAAAACCTCTAGGTCCGCTTGTGCGGACTTTTTTCATTTTTGCACCACAAAAATGACCCAGCAAAGATTTTTTTGGCAAAGCCGAAAAAATTTTGTCGGGTAAATTGAAAAATCCACACAAGCAGACCAGCACATTAAGTATGATAGATACACAACCATTAACTATTATGAGTACAGACACTGTAAAAAAAGTTGTTTTAACAGAGGAGCCTAAAGAAGAAAAAGCGAGTCATTTGCTTTTCCTTGAAAAAGGTCCAAATCCCCCATCCGTCGACATGCTTGTCGAAGGACCAGTTATTAACGTTTTGAAATCATCAGTCTATATCGACTTGGCACCATTTGGTACCGGTATTATTTACGGCCGTGAATTCCAGAACGCTCGTGACATTTTGAAAAAAGTCGGCATCGGCGATATTGTGAAAGCAAAAGTCGTTGAAGCTGAAAATGAAGATGGCTATATTGAGCTCTCCCTCAAGGAAGCAAAGCAAGCTCTTATCTGGAGTGATGCTGAAAAAGCTATAAAGGCAAAAACTGTTCTTGATATTCCAGTTAAGGAAGCAAACAAAGGCGGACTTATTCTCGAATGGCAAGGCATCGCTGGATTCTTGCCTGCATCACAGCTTAAGAGTGAACACTACCCACGCGTTGAAGATTCTGATAAAGACAAGATCTTGAAAGAACTCAAGAAACTCGTTGGCAAGAAACTCTCCGTTATTATCATTTCTGCACTTCCAAAAGAAGGAAAACTTATCTTCTCTGAAAAGGATAACAATCCTGAAGAGCGCAAAGAAATTGTTGGCAAATACGCAGTGGGTGATGAACTCGATTGTACTGTTGCTGGCTTGGTAGACTTCGGCGTTTTCTTGAAAATCGAAGAAGGACTTGAAGGACTCGTTCACATCTCTGAACTTGATTGGGGTCTCGTGGAAGATCCACGTCAGCTCTTCAAGATCGGTGACAAGATAAAAGCAAAGGTTATCGAGATCAAAGAAGGAAAGATTTCTCTCTCAATCAAAGCCCTCAAGGAAAATCCTTGGAAAGAATTTGAAGGCAAATTGAAGAAGGGTGACATCGTCTCTGGTGTTGTTATCAAATTCAACAAACACGGCGCACTCGTTTCTATCAAGGAAGGTGTTGCTGGACTCGTCCACAATTCACTCTTTGGTTCTGAAACAAAGCTTCGTGAAAAATTGGAACTTGGTAAGACCTACAACTTCCAGATCACACTCTTCGAGCCAAAGGATCAGCGAATGACACTCACGTACTTGGAAAAATAATTTCTAGAACGTAACAAAAAATCCCCCTATGGGGGATTTTTTGTTATACTTATTCGTATGAATAATTACCATTTGCTTATTGTGCACTTTCCCATCGTCTTTGCGATGATGTATGGATTAGTCGAAGTCATTTCTTTTTTTAAGAAAAATCAAAATGCGTTCCTGCATGAGTGTGCTGGGTGGACTACACTCTTGGGAACAATTTCTATTTTTGTCGCCCAAGCAACTGGCGAAGCAATCGAACACGGAGCTACATGGTCTACACAGCAAAAACAGATGATTGAGGTGCACTCTACTTTATCGGGGGTACTGCTCACTATTTTTATTATCGGACTCGTGGGATATGCGATAGACTGGACACTCACCAATAAAGAACTATTTCGAAACTACTTTGCTAACAAGCAAACAATCAGCAAACTACTTGAAATAAAAATTTCTATTTTTACAAAAGTACAGCCTATTGTCTCCTCAAGACAATTGCGCTTTTTGCTCGGTATCGCAAGCGTGCTTGTAGTTACCGCCATTGGTGCTTTAGGCGGTGCTGTTGCTACTGGTTGTGCGACTGACCCAGCTACTCGACTTATCTGTACTTTTTTCTAATATAACCTAGAAAAAATCACGCTCATTTGACTAGGAAAAATAAATACGGTATTGTGAAAAAAATCACAATTTAAATCCTTGTCACATGATAATAAATTCTGTTCTCCTGCTTACTGCTGACTGGAGCAACCATACTCCCTCGGTAGCATTACCGTTCGCACAGCAACTAATGATACTACTCGTTGCTCTCCTTATTATGGTTTCGCCTGTTCTCATCCCTTCGAAGGAAAAAGTGTGGTTTTTAACCGATCTTCCGGAAGGCACAAAACTCTTAGTGTTAGAGACGTCTCGCAATCATTTTATTGCTGTATCAATGAATCCAGACAAGTTACTGACCAAAGACTTTTATGGAAATGAAATGAAGGTAACCTATGCTAACGCTGCAAAAGTCATTACTGTAAATAAAAAATACATCAAAGAAAAAGGAAACCTTAGAGTGTTCAGTTAATCTTACATCAAAAAAGTCCCGCGCCGCGGGACTTTTTTATTTCATACTCAATTAAATAGTGTCATCGCTTTTTCTTTTGATTCAGCAGAAATACAAACGAGTGCCTCGCCTATTTTTTTAGAAAGTTTTTTGATTTCAACAAGCTCACTATCTTTGAAATTCTTAAGCAAGAACGCGAGCACCGCCTTCTCTCCAGCTGGTTTTTTTGCCAAACCTTTTGCGGTAGATGGCGAGATCCCCACACGAATGCGCACAAATTCCTGACTCTTCACTGTTTTGATAATCGAAGCAAGCCCATTGTGTCCGCCCGCACTGCGGTCATACGAAATCTTAATGCGCCCAATCGACAAATCGAGGTCATCATATATAACCACAAGTTTTTCCAAATCTTTTTTACTTTTGATATAGGGCAAAACTGATTTACCAGAATTATTCATGAAATTATTCGGTAAAACAAAAGTCATTTTTTCATTTTCAATTTCAGCTTTACCAACAATCGCCTTAATACTCTTGTCGTCTTTCCAGCCAGAAAATTCATGCTTCTTCGCAAGCAATTCTAAAATAATTCGGCCAGTATTGTGGCGCGTATAGCGATATTCATCACCCGGATTTCCAAGACCAACAACGTATAACATGCAGACATAATACCACGACAAAACTGAAACGAATACATACCGCCTATTTTACGATTCACAATAAGAAATACCTTGGTGTCAATAGATACTACATAGTACAATGGAGGCCATGGAAAATGACAACGAGGAGTATGTTGTTCTTGAAAGCTCTGGTGTTACGAAACCAGGAATAAAAAAAAGTGGTTTTTGGGATTTGGTAAAATTCGCCGCAATTGCTTTGTTGGTAGTCATCCCTATCCGCACCTTTGTCGCACAACCATTTATAGTTTCCGGCTCATCAATGGTGCCAACATTTCAAAATGGACAATACTTGATTGTCGATGAACTCACGTATCATTTACATCAACCTAAACGTGGCGATGTAATTGTCTTTAAATACCCAAACGACAAAACAAAATATTTCATTAAACGTATCATTGGATTACCAGGAGACACGGTCAGCATTTATGGATCAAAAGTAACCATAAAAAATGGAGAATATCCAGACGGATTAGTGCTTGATGAAACGTACGTAAAAAACAAATCTGACAACAAAGTAGAAATAACACTGAAGCCTGACGAGTACTACGTCATGGGAGATAACAGAAGTGCAAGTTCTGACTCTCGTGTCTGGGGAACGTTACCAAAAGATCTTATCATCGGCCGTGCATACCTCCGCCTTTTCCCTCTCAACGCAATCACTGTTCTTCCTGGAGAACACAACGATTACGCAACAAATTAGTTTAATAATTTTTCATTATCTATGTCAGACAAAAAAGTAAAAAAAGAAGCACCACAGTCCCCAAAAGGTATGCGTGATATCTTGGGCGATGAGTACTACGGTTTCCAAGGATTTTTTGAAAAGGCCCAAGAAGTTGCTGTGTACTACGGCTTTAAACCAATTGCAACACCGATCATGGAGCACGAGGAAGTCTTTACTTCAGCAATTGGTATCGGCACTGACGTTATTGATAAAGAAATGTATACCCTAAAAACGAAGGGTGGCGATCATTTAGCGCTCCGTCCTGAAGGCACTGCTGGCGTTATTCGCGCATATATTGAACATGGCATGCAATCACTCCCACAACCCGTCATGCTCTACTATGCCGGACCATTCTTCCGTCACGACAAGCCACAACGTGGACGCTACCGACAACTCCACCAGTTTGGACTGGAAATGATCGGCAGCGATAAAAGCATCGCAGACGCCCTCGTCATCAAAACAACAGCTGTTATCTTAGAAGAAGCAGGTGCAATAAATTTGTCAGTTGATATAAACTCTATCGGCGACAAAGAATGCCGTCCACACTATATTCGTGAATTGGTAAATTACTACAAGAAACACATTGGATCCATCTGTGCAAACTGCAAACAACGCTTGAAGGAAAATCCGCTTCGTCTCCTTGATTGTAAAGATGAAAAGTGTCAGCCAATTAAAGAAAATGCTCCTGAAGCGGTGAGCTACCTCTGCCACGCGTGCAAACACCACTTCAAAGAGGTGCTTGAATACTTGGAAGAAATGGGCATCCCCTACCGCATCAACAAAAACTTAGTGCGCGGTCTTTCCTATTACACACGAACTGTATTTGAAATAATTGAAAATGGCTTAGGCGAAGAAGGCGAACCGCTCACGATTGCAGCTGGTGGACGCTACGACTATCTTGCAAAGATGATTTCTGGTAAAAAAGATGTCCCAGCCATGGGTGTCGGCATCGGCATGGATCGCGTCGTACAAGCGCCATGGTACAAGAAACTCTCGCCACGTATCTTAAAGAAACCAAAAATCTACTTCATCCAGTTAGGCTTTGAAGCAAAACTGAAGAGTCTGAACGTTATTGAAATCCTCCGCAAAGCACACATTCCGATTGCACAATCACTCTCGAAAGATTCTCTTTCTGCGCAGCTCGCTATCGCTGAAAAGCTAAACATTCCCTACACTATTATCTTCGGACAGAAAGAAGCGATCGAGGAATCAGTTATCGTTCGCGATATGCAAACACGCTCACAAGATACTGTAAAACTCACGAAACTTTTGGAATACTTGAAAGAACTCTAATTAACGCTTCCATGATTGCCATTGTACAAAAAGAAAACCCTGTACTCCGTCTGAAAGCGAAGGCGGTACCCGTCTCAAAAATCACTTCGACAGAGATACAAAATATCATTGTGAAGATGAAGAAAGCGCTGGCTTCACAATCTGACGGTGTTGCTATTGCTGCTCCGCAAATCGGCGAATCGCTTCGCATTTTCGTCGTATCAGGAAAAATATTTGAAGATGACTTTTTGGAAGATCGCGCAGAGCGTTTAGCCGCAAAAAAAGGATTGGCCGCCAAGGAAACAAAATCAAAATTGTCAGACTTGGTATTCATCAATCCTGTCTTCGTAAAGAAATCACGTATTAAAAAGGATCTGCCTGAAGGATGTCTGTCGGTTCGCTGGACGTACGGCAAAGTGCCACGTTCAACCCAAGCAACCGTTACCGCATACGATGAAAACGGCAAAACCTTCACCCGTGGGGCTGGCGGACTGCTTGCACAAATTTTCCAACACGAAATCGATCACTTGGATGGCATTCTTTTTATCGACAAAGCCCATAGTCTGGAGGATGTTCCGCCCCCAGAAATGTCTAAATCCTAATTTCTAATGTCTAAAGGACCCAGAAATTCTTTTTTAGAAATTAGTAATTAGATATTAGTCATTATTTTTATGAGTTCTACGAATAAAAAATTATCCTTCGCCTTCTTTGGCACGCCAGAATTCGCCACACTGGTACTCAAACAACTTATCGCAGCAGGTTTCTCTCCGGCACTCGTTGTAACAACACCAGACAAACCAGCCGGCCGAGGACTTGCGCTTACCCCATCTCCTGTTAAACAGTTCGCTGCAAACGAACACATTCCAGTTCTCCAGCCAGAAAAATTGGACAGTGCTTTTATTGCAACATTACAAGAAAAAAATATTGAGCTTATTATCACTGCCGCCTTCGGTAAAATCCTTCCTGATTCTTTGCTCGCTGTCGGGAAGTATCCGCCGCTCAATGTGCACCCATCACTGTTGCCAAAATACCGCGGAACCTCTCCGGTAGAAAGCCAGATTCTGGCGGATGAACAAGATGTTGGCGTGAGTGTTATCCATATGGATGCCGAGATGGACCACGGACCAATCGTGGCACAGAAAAAAGTTGTTATCCAAAACTGGCCTATTTCACGTGATGCACTCAATGAGATTTTATGGACCGAAGGAGGGCGTCTTGTCGCAGAAATCCTACCCTCATGGATTGAAGGAAACTCTAAAGAAACTCCTCAAGACCACACAGAAGCTACCATCACGAAAAAAATTAGTAAAACAGATGGGCTCATCAATCAAGCAGATCCCGATCGAGAAAAGTATCTAAAGTACCTTGCTTATGAAGGCTGGCCGGGCACCTATTTCTTCATAGAAAAAAACGGAAAACAACTACGCATAAAAATAACCGACGCTGAATTTGCTGATGGTCAGTTCATAATAAAAAAAGTGATTCCTGAAGGAAAAAAAGAGATGGAGTATAAAGATTTTGTAAAATAAAAACCCTGCATTCATGCAGGGTTTTTATTTTACGCGTCGTATTTAGATGTAAACGGATTTCGCTTCGTCATTCCCTTCAGCATCTTTTTGACGCTTGAGGCACCACGACGAAAGAGTGTTCGGCGCTTATCTTTATGTGAAGTTATTTTACCAACGACGACATCCTTTGCTTCATCAATTGAAGCAAACAAGTCAGAGAGTTCAGACACCGCACGATACTTTTCATGAGATGAGTTGATGTTTATTTCTGTTCTAAAAACATCGCCCTGCTTGTGGTGGTTGGTCGTTTTTCCTACCTCAACAGACAGCTGTGCTTGATTGCTCTCTTCAGGAAAAAACTTTTCAAGTGGTTGTAGGCGCTTTTCTACGTAGTCGCGGATAGCGGGAGTAAGTTCGATTGCCGTTGCTTTGATGGTGATATTCATGGATTTTTATTTATATTAATGCTGTTATACGCACATTATATCACTTCGACTCAGGTAAATCGAGTGACAGTATTTTCCGCGGACTATGGTGCCCACTGATGATCTTCACCGCCTTACTAGGTACTTTAAAGTGAGCAGAAATAAGAGCTAGGACCGCTTTATTAGCCATATTTTGCTCAGCAAGGGCTCGTACGCTCACTAGGTAGCGATCTTTCCCTTCTTGCTTAATATTCTCCTTTTTTGATTGCGGAGTAACGGTAACACGGATATACATATCTTTAAAAATGACTAAATCTTAATGTCTAATTTCTAAAAAGACCCCTAAATGATTCCTTAGAATTTAGTGTTTGGACCTTCTAGTTTTTACAATCTTCCCAGCTTTAATTTCAATCGGGTCAGCACGACGAAACTTTTTCCGCACAGCAGGGGTTGTAATATTTTCATGTGGCGATTTATCGAGCGCACGCGGAATATACCACAAGTCTTTCTCGCTGGTCATCCAATTACGATCATCAAACTGCGCAAGATTGAACGGTTTCGAAAAACTCGTGAGCGTTTTCTTGCCTGTATCGGTAAAATATTCGTGAAAATACGAAAGTGCGAGTTCACGAATCGTGCGATATATCGGTTCACGGTAACGCAACACAGCATGATTTGTTTTGCTAATCGCCCCCCAACATCCTTCTTCACGGAAAAGTGCCACGACATGGTCGTCATCGATACTATGATCCGAAACTTTCAAATCAAGCACGAATGCTTTCTGTCCATGATATGCCAATACAGCTGCAGCAAAGAGCGCGCCCTCCATACAATGCGCCTTCTGTGTTTCAATCACGCGCCGTGGCGACATACATGTCTCGCCATCCTCTTCAAAATTTGGCGCAAGGGTTTCCAAATAATCCTGAATCTTCGCAGGAGTATTTAATCGCTTGAAGAGCGCAATTTCTTTAGTTGTAAACCGATCCATAAAAAAAATAAATTAGTGTCCGCCATGCCCGCCACCATGAGAACTTCCTCCGTGACTACCACCAGAGCCACCATGTGATCCACCATATTTTCTTTTATATTCTTCCTGGCTCATTCCATGAACATCACTGTCGATAAAAACATCTTCTTCTTTATACCTATTCGCAATCTCAGTAAATAATTCTGTTATCTTATTCTTGTCTCCATTATATCCAGGGAGTTTTTGAGCGAGCTCTGTAATAACAGTATCTTTGTATTCTAGAGGAACAACATTAGCAGTAATCCAAAAATACCTTTTTTGTAAATTTTCATTTTTACCAAGTGCTTCAAGGATTGTATCTACTGCTTCGCTTTTTTCCTTAGTATAAGGCACGTTCTCTTTCCCTTGTGATGAGGGCTGAGGAGCACCGAATCCATTTTCTAATCCACCATTCATATTCATAATGCATATTATACATCACAAACCAATAAAATAAAAAGTGTCTCGTCCTTTATAGAAATAAATGATATAGTTGAAAACATATTAAAAACGTATGATACACACGCTTACCAAGATCGACGACGCCGTTCTCAAGGAAATCGAAGCAGAGAAACAGGTCCGTAAAACAAACGAATTATTCCTTCTTTTTCCATTGGGTAGTCAATTCGACCATCTTATCCTCCAAAAAGTTGAGAAATTGGGCGTCTACTGCCTAGTTGCTGACCCGGCACGTATTACTGCAGCTGATGTACAAAAATTGAACCCTAAAGGCATTATCCTCTCTGGGGGGCCTGCTTCGGTCTATGAAGAAAAAGTACATTTTGATACAGCCATATTGGATCTAGGAATACCAACGTTTGGCATCTGTCTTGGATTCCAGCTCTGGGCACAGCATGTCGGAGCAGAGGTCAAAGGGGCTAAGAAACGCGAATTTGGCGTACATACCTTTAAAACACACATCGAGAGTCCTCTTTTTACCGCTATTCCAGAACTTTCAGCCGTACTTGAAAGTCATGGTGATATCGTCAGCGCACACGAAAAACTCACGATCTTGGGCAGCACCGAAAATACGCCAATCGCGGCAGCGATGCATAAACATCTCTTTGGTGTACAGTTTCATCCAGAAGTTTCAGACTCTCTATTCGGCGAAAAGCTTTTTGAAAACTTCATCTTCGAGTTTGCCAGGGCTCAAGATCGCTACCCTGCACAAAGCATGGCAGAAAAGAAAGTACATCAATTAGCCGAAGAAATAAAAAACAAGAATGTCTTGCTGGCACTCTCAGGTGGTAGTGATTCTTCGGTTGTTGCATATCTTCTCAAAAAAGCCCAAGAGTTAGTCGATACAAAATTGTTTGCTGTGTATATCAAAGGCATCGATCGTCCTGATGATGAAAAATGTGTCCTACAATTCTTTGGGGACAAACCATGGCTCTCGGTAAAAATCATAGATGCTACAGACGCATTTGTGACAGCGCTTGCTGGTAAAGTCACGATGAAAGATAAGCGTATCGCTATGCGCGGTATCTATAAAAATATTCTGGAAGAAGAAGCCAAACGATGTGAGGCACATTTTATCGCGCAAGGCACGCTCTATACCGATGTTTCTGAATCTGGCGGCGGTTATGATACCGGTACGCGCAAAGCGCAAATAAAAATCCACCATAATGTTGATTTGGGATTTTCAGTACCCGAACTCGCACCACTCATCGACTGCGTCAAAGATAATGCGCGGAATATCGGTCGTGAAGTTGGTGTCCCAGAAGAGCTTGTTACGCGACATCCATTCCCCGGACCAGGACTCGTAGTACGTATTGAAGGAGAAATTACCAAAGAAAAATTGCGTATCGCACGTGACGCCGACAACATTTATATCGAAGAACTCTATCGTGCAGGTTTATATCAGAGTATTTGGCAAGCAGGTGCTGTGGTGACCCAGTCAGTCACCACGTGCACAAAAGGTGATGAAGCAGTCTCTGGTGCAGTTATTGCGCTTTGGGCAGTCTGGAGCGTAAACGGCTTTACCGCGCAGTGCGCAGAGCTCCCGTATGATTTTTTAAAGAAAGTGTCCAAGCGTATGACAAACGAAATCCGTGAAGTGGGCGCTGTTGTCTATCGGCTCTCTGATAAACCACCTACTACTATTGAATGGGGTTAAAATACGCTCACCCCGCTTGTTTCAAAAGCACGAAAATTTCCTACTAAAAATTTTCTCTGTACGGCGCCGTCGCGCCTCCCAAGGCTTTTGAAACAAGCGGGGTTCGCTCCAAGGAGCCGAGCCTGCTAAAATCTAAAGAATCCCAATAGAGCTAGTATTTCAAAGTGACCTTGGGTTATTCATCAGGCCCTGTTTTTCATTTAAATAGCTATCCACTATACACACAGATTGTGAGGGATTATAATATATGTGTATTTAAAGGTCTTTATTATTAGGTAACGTTTTACTTATTAGTACTATGAAATTACACAAAGTTACGTTCATCCTTCTCGTTATTGGGGGTTTGAACTGGTTATTGGTTGGTTTGATTGGTGGATGGGATTTAGCAAACATCCTCGGTGGAACAATTGCTAAGATTGTTTACATCGTGGTTGGCCTCTCAGCAATCTACGAGATTGTAACCCATAAGAAAAATTGCAAAGCTTGCGATATGAAAGCAGGCGCAGGAAGTATGGGTGGTGGAAACATGATGGGTGGACAAAAGATGTAATTGTAATTGACTCCTTTGTAAAATGCCTCGCCGGCAATCGCCGGCGAGGCATTTTACTTTTAGTAGTATAGATAAAAAGAAACAGCCCCGCTTTTAACGGGACTGCACTGCTTCACTTTACGTTTTAAATTAATTGAGCATTTCTGCCTGAAGCTTAACGATTACGGAACCGGAACGCTTGTTTTCCTTTTTAGCACGGATTACGATATCAATCCCTGGTTTCATTACTGCTTCGATCCGCCAGAGGGTGCGTGACAACTGAAGTGTATCAACACCTTTCTGAACAATATTGCCATCTCTCACACGAGTGACGGTATAGTGTCCAGTTTTTGTCTCCGGATCGTATGGTTCACACACAATAAATGAAGGTTTCTTGTCTTCCGGCCTCTTCACTTTAATTCTCAATGACGGTTGACTCATGAAGATTTCACGGATAGTTGTGCCAACAATTTCAGCATCAAGCACAACTGTTTCACCGGGCTTCGGTAAACGATTTCTTAACTTACTAATACTCATGGGGGTTTAATTTAAAAAATTTAACACTTATTTGACTCTAATGAACCATTTCTTAACAATAACTGATCATCTTTCTCGCCTTCCTTAAGGGCGGTTTTTTAAAAATGCTCGTCATTGGCAAAAAACTTCTGTGCAATAGTAACACACTTTCTATATAAAAGCAAGGAGTCGTAAATTCTTAAAAAAACCCTTATACTACAAGGTTTTTTTAAGAGAAAAGGTTGCCCGAGCGGTATATGTTTTCCCGGGTGGTATCTGCTCCGGATGTGAAATAAAACCTCCTAAACCCCGCATTATAGGCTCAATACAGATGAAATCTGCTCCTGGCAGTGACCAGATAAAAATAGTGTCATACTCGATCGAAGCATTAATCATGAGTACCCCAAGATCAGGAATCGCTATTTCCATAACCGAATCTTCCCCTCCCAGAACTTTCGGATTTTTAAGAATGATAGTATCTGCCCACTGTTCTATACTGTGCGTGGCTATTTCTCCCCCTTCAAAATTAAATTTGATATTTTTTTTCTGACTATCAGAAACCTTAAAATATGGATGGATCCCCATTGCAATAGGAAGCTCTCTTTTTGATTCTTTATTTTCTACAGCCTGGACTAATGTAAAAGAACCATCCTCATTAAACTTCCCGGAAATGAAAAGTACGAAATCATAGGGATATAATTTTTTAGTATCTTCATCTGTAGTAAGTGTTTCAATAAAATCATTTCCATCAGTATTTTTCTCCATAACCCATTGTGAAGAGACGCGTGCAACACCATGTTGTGGCAGGTTTGGATAGCGGGCGTCTGCAACTGGCCCCACATTCGGGAAAAGAATCGGGATACCCCCGCGAACATTTTTAGTACGATCATTAAAAGTGGCCGGATCAAAATAAAGGATTTCTGTCCCTTTTAGTTTGAGGGATGTAATAATCCCCCCTCGCTCTGGACAAATAGAAACCTCACTACCACCGTAGCCTTTTATTGTTTCAATCTTAAGATGTGTATTCTCTTCCATTTATTTAGTTAGTTCTTCCAGTAAATCATCGAGGTCAAGTGGCTCAGTGACCATTTCGACTTCTCCGTCATTTTTTACTTTCCATTCCGAACGCGGACGATCGACATAGAGTTCAACGCCTATATTGTCCGGGTCATTAAGATAAATCGCTTCGGAGACACCATGATCAGCAGCGCCAGTGAGCGGATACTTTGCATCTACCAGTTTTTTGAGCACCAACGCAAGCTCCTGACGTGAAGGAAACAAGATCGCAAAGTGATACAAGCCAGAATGTCCCTGCGGTGGAGGCGGTGCACCCTTCCCAGCCCAGGTATTGAGTGCAATGTGGTGATGATATCCGCCAGCAGAAAGAAATACGGCACTGGTGCCATATCGTGCGGTAACTTCAAATCCGAGAATATCCCGATAGAAACCAAGCGATCGTTCAAGATCAGCAACTGTCAGATGTACATGACCAATAGTGACTTCTTTATGAATACTCATATATATTACTTAATTATTTTTTCCTTGCGGGCGATAATAAAACTCGTCATCATTGAGTTGGTGATAATCATGGCAATAGAGTGCAGCATCGTAGCGATATTGTATGCCTGTAGTGAAAAGAGTGTCAGTGCATGACGCAAGACATTCATACTATAGAGAATTGGCGTTTCAGTCTTTGGATGCTTCCAGGTTTTTCGTAATGTCGGCACAAACGCAATCAAATCAATAGATACGACAATGATAACCGAAATCGTCGGGTCCTTCGTCAATATCCAGGGGATAAGTCCGAGTAAAGCAGCAATCAAAAAATAAGTATCGGTTTTGATAATGTTCTTGAATCCGTACCTGAGCGAAAAGAAAAAGATGATGACGGTAAAAATTTCAGCTGCTCCGGTTGGAACTGCGCCCCACCCTGCCCCTTTGGCAACCTGCCCAAAAAAAGTTACCGCAGACACAATTGTCCACACAAGCCAGGTATACGGATGAGGCTGTACTCGCTTCTTAATCACATCGAGCAGATATGGTACATTGCCGGCGACAGCCACTAAGGCAGCGATAATAGCGATAGTTTCTTTCATTATAGTAAGAATAGTACCATACTTGTAATGGACGTGATTTAGAGAACTCGGCTGTCATACGCCCAATGGAGCAATGCTTGTCGTTGGCGTGGACGACACAGTTCATCGCCGACACGACAGTTATTTTTGATTTGCATTATATGGCGTCGCATCGCCACCCATCGCTTTATCTGACGCTCGTCATCAGCACTCCTTCTCCCCATGTAGTAGCGACAATACCACTCAAACCAGCCTCGTGGATCTTGATTGTTGATCCACCCATTTTTCTTCCACACAGAAAGCGGTTGTGATGCATCAACACCAAAATAATTTAGCTTTTTATCGTGACCAGGTAAACCTTCCTTATATAATTTTGCCTTCGTAAACCACTCCTTTGGATACTCACTCTTGCAATCACGCAAATATCGTCCACCAAAAACTCCTAATCGTAGCATTTCTTTCGGGGATAGATCAGGCTTGAACCGATTATCAAAATGCTTACCCATTGGTTCGGTGAGCTCATAAGTGTACCCTTTTTGCATTTTGTTTTTTACAAATACAATTTTATTTTTTTTCATGAAACCTAGTGTGCTGAAATATACTTCACCACTAAAAATAACCCACCCCACCAACCAATATCTGAGACTATCAAACTTACCATAATTTTATGCTGTAAAGACAACGGCAACAATTCAGCACTTCTCCCCTCCTTTTCCTTCCTAAGCAAAAATGGGCTCACCACAAACGATAAAAATAATCCATTCACTAAAAGTACAAGTTCAATAATTGAAAGATAGAGCGGAATTCCTGCAAATGGTTCATTTCTGAAATAAATAAATCCACCAACAATAATTAAACAAACACCCACCCAAATGAGCGGTTTTGTCACCTTATGCGTACGAGTCGTGGCTTCGGTCCAATAGTTAGATTTTCGTCCTAAGAATCCATGAATATCAATCACGGTAACAGCACCGAGTCCAATGACAAACCCCGCCAACAAAATAAATAATCCAATGCTATCCATATTATTTATTTAAAAACGTAATAGTAAGCTGTAGCACTGTCGCAAAAGCAACCCATAGTAGGTATGGGATCTGGATATAGCTGACCCATTTCACGTATGGATAGATAGCAATCATTGCCCAGATAATTGTGCCGAGAACCAGGAGAATATCAAATGCGGCAAGTAAATTGTTTTTTAACCCAAATTGAATCCAGGTAAAAATAAGATTAAAAAAGAGATTGAGTGCAAACGGCAACGCAACAGCCATTGGAATTTCTTTCTTCCAAAGCATCATAAAAACTTTCCCAAAAGAAATGGCAATCAATACATACAATACTGACCATACTGGACCAAACAACCACGGCGGTGGTGCCCAGGATGGCTTTAGTAGTTGTGAATACCAATTATATGAATTCATACTCTATACAGTATACCGCATACTATCGGCATACTGACATTATTTTTCGATAATACGCTTCATATTCAGCCACAATTTTCTTCGCGCAAAAACCAGAGTGTGCACGCTCTTTAGCATTCTGACCAAGTTCCACAACAAGTGTAGGATTCTGTGAAAGCTCTAATACTTTTTTTGCAAACGCATCTACTTTCCCAGCTCCAAACAAAAACCCTGTTTTTCCGTTTTGCATAAACTCTGAAATGCCGCCAACATTTGTCGCAAGGACTGGCTTGCCGTACGACATCGTTTCAAGAATACCCATACCAAAACTCTCTTCTTCTGAGGTGTACACACCAATATCTGCTGCATTGATATAATTTTCAACATCAAGCACATCTCGCTTTACGATAACCTGCCCTGAGATACCGAGCTTCTGTACCAGCGATTCGTACGGCGTAAAATCAGCTCCGGCTAAAATAAGCAGCTTAATGTGTTTCTCTTTCTTTATTTTCCCAAAAATCGCTAGCAAATCAGGGATGCGTTTTACTTTGCGCAAATTTGAGAGGTGTATCGCCAAAAAATCAGTTGGTGCAATGCCTAAACTTTTTCGAACCGATGATGCGCTTTTTGTACTGTTTCGTGGCGTATAAAAATTGTGGATCACTTCAATCTCTTTTTTTGTTTTCAGCGCCTTAATCGTGTCTTCTTTTAAACTCTGCGAGACCGCGGTCACTCCGCACGAGGTTTCAATCGAATATTTAATAACAGGCATCACACTTGTATCACGAGCAAGCAAAGTAATATCGGTGCCGTGCAGTGTCGTAACGACATCCGGGAACGGTATTTTCTCTGATCGGGCAATATCTTTCGCCAAAAGTGCAGCTGTTGCATGCGGTACCGCGTAGTGCACATGCAAGATATCTAGTTTGTATTTTTTACTGACATCTACCATCTTTACGGCCAGCGGTAATGTATAGTCTGGATACTTGAAAAGTTCATGGCCATTGGTCTCAACTTTATGAAAAAAAATGTTGGGTAATTTTCTATCGAGGGCAAACGGCGGGTCATAACTGATAAAGTGAATCTTATGCCCCCTCTTCGCAAGTTCAATCCCCAATCCAGTCGCCACAATACCACTACCGCCCACGGTTGGATAGCAAACAATGCCGATATTGAGCTTTTTCTTATTTTTTTGTGAAGCTGTTGTGTGATGAGGACACATATTAGTAGTTTCGTGATGATCCGAGAGATGCGAGTGTTTCTACTTTGACTGGATCATTCGTCCACAAAATAGTAGCGTACTTCGCGCCGATTGCTGCGCCATAGGTTTGCGCGCGACTACCAACCAAATTCAAATAATCCTTTGTCTTCATTTGACTTGTGTGAAGGAGCATCGCCTTTACCCATTTTTCATACTGTGCTGATATATCGATAACAATGTCTGCTGTCTTCTCAAAACCTGGGCTCGATGGATAGTAGTAGAGACTCTCAATCATATGCACAGGATGTTTCTTTAACTCTTTGATTCCTCCATAGCGAGCAAGTCGGCAAGCAGAACGTACCATCGAAGCCACCACATGGTGATCGGGATGTTGATTTTCAGACAACGACGGAGCAAGCACAATGTTTGGTTTGTATTTACGAATGATCTCAGCAATCTTGAACGCATTTTCTGGAGTATCTTGCATATGAGAATCACCACCAAGGTTGATGAATTCAATCTCTGCACCGATTAGTTTTGCAGCTGCTTTTGTCTCAGCTTTTCGTCCAGCTGGTGTGCCATTGGTTCCCGCTTCACCAAGTGAACCAACAACAATTTTTACTTTCGCACCATTTTCTATTTCTTTTATTAAAAGGCCACCACAGCCGAATTCAACATCATCAGGGTGCGCACCAAAGGCAAGTATTTTTTTAGTCATATATTTATAATTAATTTTTAGTCTTATAACTATACACGATTACAGTTCTGGAATATAGGCATAATTTGATTTATCAATAACATCTCGATCCACGAATTGCACTTCAGGGAAATCTTCCTTTTTTAAGTATGCATTTTCCCCCGCTCCTGAAATGTAATGTGTGGAGTGGATCACTGATTGCATCCAGCCAAAGCGGTAATCTCGCCCAGGATTCTTCTGCCATTTTTCGATTACCTCTGGAATTGGAATTGTGAAGTAGCTTCCTCCGCCTTCATGGAGTCGGAGTGATCCTTCGTGCATTTCTGCTCGGACGATCTCGCCTTCATACGGCACGTCTGCATAAAAATGCTCGGTGAGTTCGGATGCTTTCATACGAAACTCTTTATCTGACGAACGAGCAACTTCTATCCCCTCAAGCAGCCCCATCCGTTGGTACATATCGAGACAAAAATCAGCTGCTGTAGCACCTGTCGCACTCTCAAAGAGCTCCACCGCTTTTTTACCAACAAACCGTGGAAGTTTCCGTGCAATATCTTCCTTCCAGCCAGATGGAATCTTCTTTAAATAGAGTGGTGAATATTTTTTCTGTACTTTGTTTTCCTGAGTAAAGTTTAAACGCCCTTCTTCTTTGGTTCGCGGGTCCTCCATGAGCGTAATCGTCTCACGGTAATCTGCATCAGAATCATGATAGAAAAAAACAATACGCCCGCCAATTTTTGCTTGGAGTTTCTTCGCTGTTTGAATTTTGGCATACAGAAATCGCTTTGGAAAAAATCCGGATGGTTGCTGTCCAAAACAAATCACTGGTTCTGTGCTCATAATAGAAATTTATGTACGTTCGCCAACCTGCTGACGCCACATCGCAGAATACAATCCTTGTTTTTCAAGAAGCACTTTGTGTGTGCCAGACTCGGTAATCTTCCCTTTTTCAAGCACATAAATAGTGTCGGCATGCATAATAGTCGACAAACGGTGCGCAATCAAAATAGTGATATGCGTGCTTGATTGCGATACATCTTTGATCGTCTTACTGATTTCTTCTTCGGTAATAGAATCGAGCGCAGATGTTGCTTCATCAAAAATAAGAATCTTCGGGTTACGCAAGAGTGCGCGGGCAATCGAGAGACGCTGCTTTTCTCCACCCGATACTTTCACTCCGCCTTCACCAATAAGCGTATCAAGGCCCTTACCGCCACGTGCGAGAAGATTCTGACATTGTGCTTTAGTAAGCGCATCAAGACATTCTGCATCAGTAGCTCCTGGGCGTACAAAGAGCAAGTTTTCACGGATCGTTCCGGCAAAGAGTTGTGTGTCCTGCGTCACAAAACCAATCTGCGCCCGAAGCTCTTCCTTTGCCACCATTTCAAATGGCACGCCATTATAGAGAACTTGTCCCTTCGTTGGAATATATAATCCGACAAGCAATTTCACGAGCGATGTTTTTCCAGATCCTGATGGACCAACAAAAGCAATTGTTTGCCCTGTTGCAACATCGTAAGAAATATTTTCTACCGCGTGTTCTGTGCCACTCGCATAGGTAAATGAAACATCTTTGAATGAAAGTGTCTTCACAAGACCGATTGATTGTGGATTTTCTGCAATTGCTTCCTTCGGCATACCAATCAACTTTTCAAAATTGGCGAGTGATGCCTGCGCTTCGCGATACGTCCCGATAACATTGCCTACTTCCTGCAGCGGACCGAAAACGAAGAATGAATAGACGAAGAGCGAGAAGAATTCGCCGAACGTAATCGTGCCGTTATAAATCAAATAGAGCATGAAAAACAAAATCGAAGTGCGGACAAAGTTGATGACCGTTCCTTGGATAAAACTCAAACTGCGGAGATAACGAAGCTTCTTGAGCTCTAGTTTCAAAATTTTATTCGTCGTCGTGTTCAAACGATCCATTTCCTGTCCAGCAAGACCTAAGCTTTTTACAAGTTCGATATTGCGTAGTGATTCAGTTGTCGAACCAGCAAGCCCGGTAGTCTCCGCAACAATCGCTGTTTGAATTGTCTTAATTTTTTTAGAGAGCATCAAACTCATGCCGGCAATGATCGGAATCGTGCCGAAAAATGCCACAGCAATCCCCCAGTAAATACTGATTGCATAGATAGCGACAAAAATAAATCCGATGAGCGAGACAAACAAAATGTTCACCACCGCCGCAATCAGTTTTTCTGTATCATCGCGAACCTTCTGCAATTTGCCGAGTGTCTCCCCACTTCGCTCATCTTCAAAAACGGCGTACGGAAGCGACAGCGCATGCGAAACACCGTTGCGATACAAATCAGCACCGACACGCTTACTGACGCCATTTAAGAAATAGTCCTGGAAATTTTTGGCCGTACGCGAAACAAATGCCACACCAACAATAGCGAGCAACAACAATCCAACGCCATGAAAGAACTCTGTCTTCGTATAGAGGTCGGGTTTTGTCGCATACTGGTCAATGACATGTCGAAAAATGTATGGATCAAGCAAGGAAAAGATCTGGTTGATGGTCGCCAAGCCGAGTGTTAAAAGGCACAGTTTCCAATATTTTTTGAGGTAGCCGTAGAGAATTTTCATAGTTTTGAACAGGCATTATACCACATGATAAGTCGTTTGACTTATTCCAATAAATATATTATAAATACACGGCTAGAATAATCTGGCAAGCTGTTTCGGCAGAGTAAACCGAACCCTTTAAAATAAAATAAGTTATGGTTAAACAATTAGAAGGTACTAAAATTACAATGGTTGCAGGTAAGCTAAATGTGCCTGATGACCCAATTATCCCCTTTATTGAGGGTGATGGCACCGGACCTGATATCTGGCGTACATCTGTTCGTGTAATTGAAGCGGCCGTAGAGAAGGCATCTGGCGGAAAGAAAAAAATCGTTTGGAAAGAAGTGTTGGCTGGCGAAAAAGCATTTAACCAGACCGGCAACTGGCTTCCGGATGAAACGCTTGAAGCATTCAAGGAATACCTCATCGGCATCAAAGGCCCGTTGACGACTCCTGTGGGTGGCGGCATTCGTTCATTGAACGTAGCACTGCGCCAAATTCTCGACCTGTATGTTTGTCTTCGTCCTGTTCGTTGGTTTGAAGGTGTTCCTTCTCCGGTAAAAAATCCCGGCGCTGTGGACATGACCATCTTCCGCGAAAATACGGAGGACATTTATGCAGGCATTGAGTTTGTTGCCGGCAGTCCTGAAGCACAGAAAGTGCTGGATTTCCTTGCGATTAATTTCCCAAAGGATTACAACAAAATCCGTTTTAATACGGAAGAGAAAGGAGCTGAGTTTCTGAAAATGGCAGGCATTGTTGCAAATGATAATGTAGCGGTAGGTGTCGGCATTAAACCGATGAGCTACGTTGGTAGTTTACGCCTTATCCACAGCGCAATTACGTATGCGATCAAGCACAACCGCAAAAGCGTAACCATTGTTCATAAAGGCAACATCATGAAGTATACGGAGGGCGCTTTCCGTGACTGGGGATATAAGATTGCAAAAGAATACTTCGGTGCCATTGAAATTGAAAAAGGGCCCTGGTGCAGAATTCCCGAAGGTATGCCGGGCGCAGGTCTTATCATCAAAGATGTCATTGCCGACATTGCATTACAGCAAGTGCTTACCCGTCCGGAAGATTTCGATGTGATTGCCACACCGAATCTGAATGGTGATTACTTAAGTGATGCATTAGCTGCTCAGGTTGGCGGTATTGGTATCGCACCCGGTGCAAACATCAACTACGTCACCGGCCATGCAATCTTTGAAGCCACGCACGGTACCGCGCCGAAGTATGCAGGCCTGGATAAAGTAAATCCGGGTTCAGTCATTCTTTCAGGTGCCATGATGCTTGAACATCTTGGCTGGCTCGACGCCGCAAATCTTATCTACAAAGGTATAGAAAAAAGCATCGCCAACAAACGTGTTACCTATGACTTCGAACGTCAGATGGAAGGAGCAACATTGTTAAAGTGCTCTGAATTCGGCGACGAAATCATTGCAAACATGGAGGAAGTTGTAACCGTGTAAATTGTTTTTTAATTAAAAAAAGGGCATCCCAATCGTACGGGATGCCTTTTTATTTTATGTATATCGAAATACCTACCTATGATTTATTACTTAAATATTTACTCGCAACACTGAGCGCAAACGAAGGCAAGATGATAAAGACATCTACAAGTATGAGTTTGTGAAGTGTCATATTAAGTCCTGGTCCGGTGACATCTGGCCCGCCAGCCAAGATCATGAGTATTCCCAAAATTCCAAAAGCAATAGACGCGTAAATAAATATTTTTGTAGCTATTTTTTGCATAGACCCAGTATACATCACCTTAAAATTTTTCAAAAACAAGGAACCCCCGCTATTCACAGCGAGGGTTCGAACTTAAACAATAAGAGTGCATTACTCATCAAATCTTTCCATCCCAGGTAAAGGCTTATTTTTTTCCTGCCTTTCTCCTGTAAAAGCAGCTACTCCGGCGAGAACAAGAGCTATAATCCCATAAAAGTTTTGATCCGGAATTGTTTTTTCTGATAGCAAAAGCATAGCTCCAAAAATAACAAAAATGAGAGCCAGGAATCTCCAGGAACGTTTTGTAGTTGGTTTTTTAATTTCAGTATTTTTTTTCATACGCAAACATGGTTTTTAAAAGAATTAGTTCCGTTTATATTAGCACAAATATTCAATAAAGTCAATAAATAGTGGCTTATGTACTGCGTATAGTATCTCCTCTTGGTATACTGACTACATGATTACGCAAAAAATATTGGGTGGTGTAGCGCATGCAGTACCAACAGACTTACAAAAAGCACTTGCTTCTGATAAGGCAGCACTCAGGGCTTGGGAGGATATCACTCCCCTCGCACGCAATGAGTGGATTTGCTGGACTACCTCTGTTAAAAAATTAGAAACGCGAGAACTTCACCTAAAAAGAACCATCACAGAACTCAAACAAGGAAAACGCCGACCGTGCTGTTGGGCTGGATGTCCGCATCGGGGGAATAATTAAAACATCATTTTAATCGACACAAGGGTCTCGCTACGACAGAAAAAGGAGTATACTTAGTGTATTAGTAACATTCTTAATTTTTAATTTCTATGAAAAACACTAAAAAAGGATTTGGGGTTGTCGTTCCAATAATTATTATTGCCGTAGTCGTTATCGTTGCAATCATTGCATATAACTCCAATAAGCGTACTGATACAGTAAGCACCATACCTCAAGAAGAGCAGTCGACAGAAGTCACTCCTGCAACCGAAACATCACCTACAGCAAAACCTTCAACAAAATCTCCAGTTACATCAACAACAAATAGCACCAAGAACCAGCCGCAAACAACTACCCAATGCACGAATCAATTTCTTGTTGTAGACAGCGCTACAGGCATTGTCATTTCAAATCCTTCCTTTTCCCTCAATGGAAAGAAGTTCTCGGGAACGAGCGCATTTCTCACCTATTTGAAAACGCAACCCAAAGGTCAATACATAACCGATGTATCCGCAACTGGGTATAAGCTTTTGTCTGCTGCACGAGTGGTCAACCCTCAAAATAATGGGCTCATAATCGAACTTGATCCAGTAACAAAGCCAAGCAACGGTCCTGCGTATGTAAAAAACAAAGTACGCATCTTCGGCTATGTTATCGATACATGCGGTCATACGCCAATTTCAGGAGTTTCAGTTTCAATACCAAATTACGGAACATCAACGACGTCAGCAACAGGATTCTATTCGTTTGATGTAGACCCGAAGATCGCTGGCGAATCATGCGATGGATTCACTGCAGTGTTTAAGAAAACAGGATATGTAGAAAGTATCATTACACGCTTTGGTTCAGGAGAATTGGAGTTGAACCCTCAAGGCCCTTCGTTGTTCCAACATAATATCGAGCTCAAACAAGGGAACGGATCTGGAACAACTGATGAAAAACACGCCCTTTGCCAATAAAAGCAAAGGAATTTCTAAACCCTATTTTCCTGTTTGAAATTCCACAGTCCATTCAATACCATACTTGTCTCTAAACATGCCAAAATAAGTACCCCAAGGACTGTCGCTCATGGGTGCCTCTACTTGCCCTCCCACTGATAGACCATTAAAAATGGTATCCGCTTCTTCTTTGCTTTCTGCGCTCACAGAAATTTTACTTCTGTTTTCATTTTCATTTACTTTACCCAAAAATGAAGGTACGTCGTTGGCCATCAGCATAGTGCTCTTGCCAATGGGTAGTGTGATGAGCATAATTTTCTCCGCTTCTTCATCTGCTACTGGAAATTCTGGACTTGCGAGATCTTTAAAATGAATAATCTTTGTAAATTCACCACCAAAAACTGATTTATAAAAAGTAAACGCTTCAAGAGCATTGCCGTTGAAGTTAATCCAAGGATTTATTGTTGCCATATAAAAATCATACCATAAGTGACAGGTGTTTTATGCATTCGGAAGATTCGAAAATCAAATTGAACTTTTTACACATAAAAACAGTTTAAATGAGGTAATGCGTGATATTATACTTTGTATATGCGCTTACATATTTTTTATATAGTAGTAATTATTAGTGGGTTGTTTATCTTTACAAATTCTGCACATGCAGATAATTCAGCACCAGTGCTCGACTCAACAAAGAGTCCGACCTTTTCAACGATCAACGAAGATGCCGGTGCACCAAGTGGTGTTGTAGGTACTACTGTAACTACTTTCATAGATGCAGTCGTTCCTGCCGGAGGACTTGATAATGTCACAGACGTAGATGGCGGTACGCTCGGTATTGCTATTATAAGTAAAGATAGCAGTCTCACTTGTTATTACACAATTGATAGTGGGTCTACCTGGAGTTCCATAGGTTCAGTTTCGGGTTCCTCAGCACGACTTCTCGCTGCGGTTCCAGCTAATCGTATTTATTGCATACCCGGAACAGATCAAAACGGAACATTTGCAAGTGCTATAACTTTCCGCGCATGGGATCAGTCATCTGGAGTTGATGGAAGTATGGGAGATGCATCATCTACGGGTGGTACCACCGCATTTTCATCAGCGACAGATACGGCATCTTTGGTTGTCACAGCAATAAATGATGCACCTATTGCGACGAATCTTTCTGCGGCTGAAACATATACTCAAAATACGACACTTAATCTTACGGATATAGTTGTCAGTGATGTTGATAATGCTAATGTTACAGCGACGCTTACGTTGTCAAATATTTTAGCTGGGGCTTTAAGTACAGCCACTTCAGGCACGGTCACTTCGACATATCTCTCAGGAACTGGAGTTTGGACAGCATCTGGTCCAGTTTCAGATGTGAATACATTACTTGCGGGTGTCACCTTTACCCCGGCGACTAATTTTACGAGTAGTTTTACTATTGCAACAAATGTTTCAGATGGCGCAGCCTCTACTACTGGATCGAAATCATTTTCTGGTATCTCAACGAATCATGCACCTGTTTTAGACTCCTCGAGAACTCCAGCTCTATCTTCAGTAAATGAAGACCCTGGTGCGCCAAGTGGTGCGGTGGGTACGCTTGTATCTAACTTAGTAGATTTCGCATCACCTTCAGGTCAGGTAGATAACGTCACTGACAGTGATGGTGGCGCTGTGCTTGGCATTGCGATTACTGGGGCAAATACTACGAATGCAACATATTATTACTCATTAAATGGTGGTACAACATGGAATGCAATGGGGACACTATCATCCTCGTCATCGAGATTGTTGGCGTCTGATTCAGATAATCGAATATATGTACGACCAAGCACAGACTTTAACGGGACAATTACTTCTGCTATAACTTTCCTCGCATGGGATCAAACAAGTGGTACTGATGGAAGTACTGCAAGTACTGCTTCTAATGGTGGCACTACAGCGTTTTCTTCAGCATCTGATACAGCGAATATTGTAATAAATCCAGTCAACGATCTACCTGTAGCAATTGATGACGAATACACGATAAATGAAAATTCTGGTGAATCAATTTTCCATGTACTTGATAATGACTATGATGTTGATAGCGGGGACACACTCGCTATTGGTGGAATAAATAATGGTAGCCATGGTGGGGTTTCAAATCTTGATCCATATCTTGGTTATGAGCCAGACGCAGATTATTGTGGTACAGATACTTTTACTTACCACGTTATAAGTTCTGGTGGTGGAACGTACGATACCGGTGAAGTTACGGTAAACATAACCTGTGCAGACCATACAGCACCTGACACTCTTATTTTATCCAGTACTGCCGGTTCTATTGATTCTTCGACTGCAACTTTTGAGTTTGGATCAAACGAAGATCCTTCAACTTTTGAATGCAACATAGATGCAGGTAGTTTTACTTCATGCGTATCACCTTACACAACTTCTGTATTAACAGCAGGACAACATGAGTTTTCTGTTAGAGCGATTGATGGTGCAGAAAACACTGATGCATCTCCTGCGACGAGTGAATGGACTATATATTCTTCCGTTCCTGAAATTACGAGTACACTCCCCTCAGATGGAGCAACCGGTGTATCAATTAATACAAATGTTGTTTTTCATTTTTCTGAAACAGTGCCTTCGGGTATTCGTGATCATATAACGATCAGTTCTGGTCCATGCGGTGAAGAATGCCCAACATTAAATGGATCTTGGTCAAATAATTACAAAACGCTGACTTATACTAATCCAGATAACTATGAAAAAAATACGGAATACACGATCGATCTTTCAGTGAATGATTCACTTGTTGAACATTGGTATGAATTTTCGTTTACCACAGGAAACTCATCAGGGGGCTCAGGTTCTCGTTCTGGTGGAACAGTACTGTCTAGTAAGGTTTTTGTTCCCACTCTAAATCCTGTTGCAAGTAACACAGAATCAAAGTATGTGTTTACGAGGGATTTAAAAATTGGTTCTACTGGTGAGGATGTAAAAGAGTTACAAAAATTCTTAAATAAAAAAGGCTTTACTGTTGCGTTAAGCGGACCAGGCTCTTTAGGAAATGAGAGTACAACATTTGGTCCACGTACTAAAGCTGCACTTATAAAATTCCAACAAGCAAATGCTATAAGTCCATCCATGGGTTATTTCGGTATCAAGACCAGAAATACAGTAAATGGAATGCTAGGAAACTAATACTTATCTGGCTCCGCGGGTAGGATTCGAACCTACGACCAATCGATTAACAGTCGATCGCTCTACCACTGAGCTACCGCGGAATGAAAATACGGTCAGCCACCCAAGGTAGCTGACTTGGAGATAGTAGCAAAAAAATGCCAGAAAGGCAAAAGTAGCGTGGCTAGGAAACAGTGGCTGTTTGATTAGTCTCAGGGAGAGATACTTCCCTATTAACTGCCGCTAGTTTAAGAACCGCAAAGAGGAGAATTCCAATGCCAACAAACTGCATCCACACGAGGTGTGCATCGAGGAAGATTGCATTGATAACGAGTGACGCAAAAACGAACCCGAGCTCAGCTAAGGTTGCAATAGAAGCCTTGGTAAACTGCAATCCTCGGTAGTAGACCAAGAGCGATAGCGCCCCAGAAACCAGCGAGACAATCACGAGAAAGAGCCAATCCTTACTTGTCGCAATTTTAATTTGAGAAAAACTACCCGTTGAAAGATTAAGAACAAAGAGGAAAAGAAAACCAGTTGCAAATCGAAGACCAGTCATCGCCTTAAAGCTCACCTTGTTTAACACATACTTACCGAAGACGGTCGAAGCACCCCAAAGTAATGCTGCGGCAAGTGCACAGAGAACACCTAAAATATTTGGATTCCATGTTTCTCCTTGGTACATCTGCGGAGTGAAGTGCGGGAATGAAATTACATATGCGCCTAAGATAGCGATAAGAGCCCACAGCCAAAAACGCTTTGGCATTTTTTCTTTAAGCAAAGTAGCAGCGAGACCGATCGCGATAAATGGCTGGAGTTTCTGAAGTACGATTGCAACCGATGGATTCACATAGTGAAACGACTGTGTGAAAGCGATAGAAGCCAGAGCGGAACCACCGACACCAATAGCAACAACTGCAAGCCACTCTCTTCCCTTTAAGAGCTTCAACTCCTTCCAATTCATAAACAAGAGCGGAATGACAAAGATCAAGTTCACAAAATGCTCGATCATCACAATAAAATTACTTGAGAGATCTTTGGTGAGATGCACGCGAAACGGCGCATCGGTCGCCCAGAGCATTGCAGCAAGAAAAACGAGCAGCGGAGCGTATGTTTTTATAAAATGAGTGAGCTTACTTTCAGAAACAGTGGTGGTTGATTCCATATATTACAATTTTACTTTTCTAATATTTGCAACGTCGCGCCTGATCTGACGGATCAGTGCTTCTTTACTTTTATATACAGTGAATGGTCGAATAAATTTTGCAGGCTGTATTGAAAGATACTTTCCATACAACACCCCCTTAAAACCAAGAAGGTGCGCTTCGAGTTTTGGCAACCCACGCTTATCGAGTGGACCGATAACAATAGCTGCACGATATACTTTTTTTGAACCTCGAATCTGCGCGGTCCCAGCGTATACACCAAAACGAAAAACGGGGGTCTTTTTGCCGTACCTGCGCCGATCAAGGTTTGCTGTCGGAAAACCCAATTTTTGCCCAAGGTGCAGTCCGTGTATCACGCGACCGACAATATACTCTTCCTGCATGGGGTGATTGTATCATAATGCCCATAATTTATGATAGGATTTGAGTAATGGATAAAGATAAGAAAAAAAAAGTGATGGTCTTCGGGGTATTTGACGGTATCCATGATGGACATCTATATTTTTTTGACGAAGCAAAAAAGATGGGGGCGACGTTGATCGCGGTTGTTGCTCGAGATGAAGCAGTCCGCCATTTAAAAAAACGTCAGCCACAAACACCCTTCCGTGAACGTATGCGGAAAGTTGAAATGTGCAAAGCGATAACTGAAGCTGTGGCAGGAGATATGGACGAAGGATCATGGGAGGTGATCTATGCATACAAACCAGATATCATCGCTCTCGGATATGATCAAGAACAACTGCACGAGACGCTTATGACGAACCTAAAGAAATTTCCTTGGCCTATTACTATTACTAGTATCGACTCACACCGACCAGAAGAATTGCATTCAAGTATCATCGCCCAAAAGCAAAAAGTTTAGGAGCCGAACAATCAGATGCAGTTCGAGGCGCAAGCGAGGCTTGCGACCAAGCTGTAGTAAACCTACTGCGCGGGAACAAATGAGCGGAGCAACAAAGAAATGTGCTGATTGTGCGGCTCCTATTTAAGTCCGCCTTCAGGAATCTGGAGCGTTGCATACTCTGGACTCACTGACACCCCAACAATCGGCACTCCTAATGATTCTTCAATATAACGCAAATATGCCAATGCATTTTTGGGAAGATCTTTATAGTCCTTTATGGTATCGGGAAACGCTTCCCATCCTTCTTTTTTCTCAAACTGCGGAACCAAATCTGCTACCGTGTAATCAAACGGCAATTCATCGGTTGGCTCGCCATGAGAAAGATACTGATTGCAGACAGGAATTTCTGAAAGCCCTGAGAGTACATCAAGTTTTGTAATAACTAGTTTTGTGACACCGTTCAATCCTATCGCGTGACGAAGCTGTACCAAATCGAGCGCACCGCAACGTCGTGGACGACCGGTTGTTGAACCAAATTCATTTCCATTTTTACGGAGCGTATCACCACGTTCATCCAACAGTTCAGTCACAAATGGACCATTGCCGACACGAGTTGTGTACGCTTTGACAACGCCATATACCTCACCGATCATTTTTGCAGGGATTCCCAAACCTTCACACACACCGCCAATATTTGTAACCGAAGATGTCACATACGGAAAACTACCGTGCACAATATCAAGCTCTACACCCTGCGCACCTTCAGCAAGTACCCGCTTCCCTTCCATGACCATTTTTCGGAGATAGTACGAACCGTGGACAAATCCTTTTTCACCGAGTTTTTTCTTTAAAAAATCGATCGCCTCCATAAAATTTTTTTCTTCTGCTTCAAGCGCTGGCATGTCGATAACATCTTCTGCATTGGTCTCGCGAATCGCCGTAAGGTGCAGATCACGCAATTTGGTAAATCGCTCATTGAAATCAGCACCCCAAACATACCCAATACGGAGTGCGTCGCGTGAAGTCATGTCCGTATACGCTGGTCCGATACCTTTCAGTGTTGAACCGATACTACTCTTCCCCTTTGCTTTCTCTTTCGCTTTATCAAGCAGTCGGTGCGTCGGCAAAATAAGGTTCGCTTCTTTAGCGATACGAATGCGTTCATAGATCGGCAAAACAGTATCGATTTCTTCAAGTTCAGCTTTGAGTCCGATTGGATCAAGCACCACCGATGCACCAATATAATTTTCTGCATCAGATGAAAAAGCTCCTGACGGCACCATGTGAAGCACATGCTTCTTTCCATTGTGATACACCGTATGACCAGCATTTGGTCCACCCTGAAAACGCGCAATAACATCAAACTCAGGAACTGAGTCATTAATAATTTTTCCCTTGCCTTCATCACCCCATTGGAGACCTAAGAGCACTACAATTTTACCTTCTTTGATTTGCATACGCGTGGAAATTAAGACCTTTGGGTCTTTGTATTAAAAATAAGAATACTTAACGATGATAATTTGGCGCTTGATCAGTAATAATAATGTCATGCGGGTGCCCTTCGCTATGTCCAGCGCG
>JAHFNJ010000004.1 GCA_023267375.1 Candidatus Nomurabacteria bacterium
TGATCCAAAACGTCATCGAAATTTCGAACCCTGAAGCTTTTGAAATTGCAAAAAATCTATCTCTCGAATCTGTTGTTTCTATTACTGGTACCGTCAAAGAAGCCAAGCAGGCGATTGGTGGTATTGAAATTGGTGTAACTAAAGTAGTAGTGCTCTCAAAAGCTGCACCTGAATTACCAATTCCAGTGGTTGTAAAGGGTAATGATGAAGAGACTGAAGCCCCGACACGCTTTGACTATCGTTGGATTGATATTCGTAAACCAGAAAAAACAAAAATATTTAAAGTGTGGACTGCTTTTGAAAAAGGTTTTCGTAAGTACTGGGATGAAAATAACTTCATCCAGATTTATACGCCATCATTCATGAATACGCCTTCGGAAACCGGCGCTGAAGTATTTGAAGTAAACTATTTTGATCGTAAAGCATATCTCGCACAATCGCCACAATTCTACAAACAAATGGGAATCGCTTCAGGACTCGAACGTGTATTCATGGTTGGGCCTGTATTCCGCGCAGAGCAGTCTTTTACGACTCGTCATCTCACCGAATTTACTGGTTGGGACTTTGAAATAGGATATGTTGAATCACATCATGATGTGATGGATTTTGAAGAAGGCATGATTGTGGCTGGATTTGAAGAACTACAAAAATCATTCCCTGAGCTCGAGCTTACAGTACCTGCACGACCATTTCCACGAGTCACAATTGTCGAAGCGAAGAAAATTCTTGCTGGATTGAATATCGAAAGCCCTGAAGAACATGATCTATCTCCAGAAGAAGAGCGTGCGATTTCAGATTATATTAAAAAAGAAAAAGATCATGATTTTGTGTTTATTACTGACTACCACAAGTCAAAAAGCGCTTTTTATCATATGCGTTTAGAAAATGATCCTGATCGTTCTCGTCGTGCTGACCTTCTCTATCGAGGGATTGAAGTAACCACACTTGCTCAACGTGAACATCGTCCAGAAATTCTTGAAAAACAAGCCCTCGAGAAGGGGATGTCGCTTGAATCACTCAAAGACTATCTAAACTTCTTCCGTTACGGTGTGCCTCCGCACGGCGGTGGGGGTATCGGCCCTGGCCGTTTTGTTATGAAAATTCTTGATTTGCCAAACGTCCGCGAAGCAACCTACTTGCCGCGTGATGTAAAAAGATTAAATCCGTAATGCCTCCTTCAAACGAAAAAAGTCAACAACCCGTCCCATCTCTCTTGAAAGATCGTCAAGAAAAATTCATTGCGACAGCCACTTTTTTTAAAAAAATTGATAAGGAAAATATAATTGAGGACATGGGGAAGAAACAAGAATTTATTAAGAATCTTTCTTTTGATGAATTCAATATTTTACTTTTAAGAATTAATGGTCTGTTACAGGACACACCTATCCCTGAAAGAGCCTTTAATGCAGGAGAAAACCCGCTTGGTATTGTTCGATTAATAAATCAAGACAAAGAAACAATTTATAATCCACCGCTTAATGCCGATAAAATGCCTCTTCTCCAAGAAGCGTTTGAGGCTTTTCAGCGTTTGGAATCTCAGAATAAAATTGAAGACGCAGCATTTATGTTAGGAGCAACTATTAATGCCATACACCCTTTTAAAGATGGTAATGGTAGAACTTCAAGATTTGTCTATACGATGGTTTCCTCTTCGAAAGGAAATTTCAATGCAGCAGACTGTAATCCTGAGAGTATCCAACCATTTATTGAATCTTATATTTCTAGAAATATTTATGGACTATCAACACTTGAAGTGCCGTATATTGAGGAAACCCGAATTTTATTTCCAGCAACCATGTCAGATATGAGTAGGCTTGAATTCAATGATGCTTGCAAGCACGACTTAGACGGGATAATTGAGGCGTGTCGTGTTTATAGTAAAAAAAATGGAGAAGATTTTGATAAACATTTCATAGTCCCCAATGAAAGAATCTTGATGAAGGAGTTTTTATTTAAAAATCAAAAAAATATAAGCAGTATTTTTGATACTTACCGTAAATTAAAAAGGGAATATGTGGAGGTGCTTATCGATATATTTGAAAACGCAGATAAATATCCCATAAAAACAATAACAGAAATATTTGAGAATATTCCTATTTCATATCAACGTGAGTATGGAGAAAAAACCCTTAAAGACCTTTTTTTAATCGATCAAAAAAACCGTGCGGTACATAAAAATGAGTTTTCATGGGAGTATCTCATTAAATTTTTTCAGGCAGCACAATAACCTATCCGTATAGTCAAGTGTGTGAATTGGATAAAATCAAGTAAAATATGGTCTAATGGACACGATTGAAACCGCGTATACGGTCAAAACGCCTGTGTTTGAAGGGCCGCTTGGCTTGCTACTTTCGCTTATTGAAAGCCGGAAGCTTTTTGTGAACGAGATATCGCTCGCAAAAGTGACCGATGATTATATTGCACACATTCGCAGTATGACAGCGCCATCGCTTTCTGACACGACGAGTTTTGTCATGGTGGCAGCGACACTTGTGCTCATTAAATCAAAATCACTTCTGCCAAACCTTGAACTGACAGTAGAAGAGACAGAAAAAATTAGCGATCTCGAAACACGACTCAAGCTCTATCAAGCGATAAAAGCAGTGACGCCAGCACTCAAAGAGCAATTCGGAGGAGCTGTTTTATATATGGCACCAGAACGCAGTTGGAATGAACCACTCTTTAGTCCTGATGCGCGAATCACACTTGAATCAATGCTTGCCGGTGTCAAAGATGCTCTTGCACGCATTCCCAAGAAAGAATTTGTGCAAGAAGTTTCAATCAAGAAGGTGGTGAGTATCGAAGAAATGATCGACAGTCTAACCAGTCGTATTCAATCCGCACTCAAAGTGTCATTCAAGGAGTTTTCTCGCAATCCGGAGCTCGGGACAGAAAAAGAACAGCGTGTCCACATCATTGTTTCATTTCTTGCGATGCTTGAACTCGTTCGAAATGGTATTATTGATGTTATTCAGAACAGTACGTTTGAAGATATGGAAATTGTGAAGCAAGAGGAAGAGCATGCTAGTAATCTGGTAAACTAGTATGCTAGGTTGGTGCATTTTGGAGTTTTCTAATTTACTAATATACTAGCTTACTAACTTACTTATGAATCTCGACGCAAAAATTGAAGCATTACTTTTTTATAAGGGAGAACCACTCTCTGTGGCAACGCTCGCCAAAATGCTCAAGTCAAAGGAAGACGAGATTGAAAGCGCACTACAAACACTTACAGAAAAACTCGCTGGTCGAGGTATCGATTTGATTCGTAAGGAAGATGAAGTGACACTCGCAACATCTCGTGAGATGTCTGAGGTGATTGATGCACTTCGCAAAGAAGAACTCAACAAAGATTTATCGAAGGCTAGTTTAGAAACACTCGCTATTGTCATGTATAAAAATGGCGCAACTCGCAGCGAAATCGACTATATTCGCGGTGTAAACTCGAGTTTCATTCTCCGCAACCTGCTCATCCGTGGGCTCGTTGAAAAAGTAGCCGATCAAAATGATCAACGTCGACTCATTTACAAGCCAACATTTGAACTACTTTCGTTTATGGGAGTGTCGCGTATTGAAAATATTTCAGAATTTAGTGAACTTCATGCGACACTTTCAAATGAAATCGCTAAGAGTGTTGAGGCAAAAATAGAAGATACTACGCAAGCAAACTCATGAGACATACAGAAATAGACAACCGCATAATCGGTGCTTTGGTCTGCGTGCTTTTTTTGGCTGCCATTTTTATTCAAACAAGTGCAGTACAGCAAAAAGCACGTTTTGTTCAAGCGCAAAAAGAAAAAGCTGAAGCAGAATTGTATGGACCCCTCGGTAATGTTCCTATTGATGCAAAAGCGGCCTTTGTTTACGATTTGACTCGTGGCAAGATAATTTTTGTGCGCCACGAAGATTGGAGGTTGCCACTTGCGTCACTTACAAAAATAATGACAACCGTGGTAGCAAAAGAAGTTTTACCAGCAGATACTGTTGTTACTATTCCTCGCGCAGCAATTTCACAGGAAGGGGATTCAGGGCTTAAAGAAGGCGAGAAATGGCCGCTCACGAATCTTTTACAGGTTATGCTCGTCGGTTCTTCAAATGATGCAGCTCGCGCAATTGCGCTTTCAGCAGAAGATGTACTCGCACCCAACACTATTGAAGAAGCAATAGTTTCCGAGAATACAATTGCTCATTTTATTCAAAAAATGAACGAGACAGCACAATCGCTACACCTCACGCAAACTTCTTTTTCGAACGAAACTGGTCTTGATGTTTCGGCAACGGATAATGGTGGTTATGGTTCCGCTCGTGATATAGGCACACTGCTTAAGTATGCGTACGATAAATACCCAGATCTTTTTGGGCCAACAACCTATCCACAGATCACTACAACCTCAGCAAGTGGCAAATCGCATACACTTAAAAATACGGATAGTATTACCGGATCAATAACTTCTCTTCTTGCTTCAAAAACGGGGTATACAAAAATTGCTGGCGGCAACCTAGCGATTCTTTTCGATGTTCGACCAGGTGAGCCTGTTATTGCCGTGGTGCTTGGTTCAACTCGCGAAGGACGCTTTGAGGATATGCAAGAATTGATAGCTGCTACTCATACATGGCGAGACCGAATCGATACCGCGCTTGCGACAACGAGTAGCACAGTACCGCCTGCATTATAAGATAGGTATTTTGTATAAAAGAGGTAGTATATAGACAATATATGATCACGAGTATTCTTAAAGTATTTATTCCAGCGACCATTGCCTTTTTTATCGGCATTATAATTACTCCTTTTTTCTCACACTTTTTTTATCGGCATCGACTCTGGAAACGTTCTTTGCGTAGCGACACCGTAGCCAACCCAGGGATGTCTGCTGAATTTAACATAATTCATAATGCAAAAGCGGAAGGAAACACGCCGCGTGTCGGTGGTGTTATTATCTGGGTGAGCGTTCTCCTCACCGCTCTCGTTATTTATCTGGCAGCAATTATTTTTCCAGGAGAAGCGACTTCAAGACTCAATTTTCTAAGCCGAAGCCAGACACTGCTACCATTCTTCACGCTCATTGCAGCGTCACTGCTCGGTTTACTTGATGATCTGCTGCAGATATTTGGGAATAAAAACTCAATTGTTGATGGGCTCTCACGCAGGAATCGTGTTCTTGCGGTAGCTTTGATTGGCGCAGTCGGAGCATGGTGGTTTTTTGTAAAGCTTGGTGTTGCCTCAGTCGTTGTTCCATTTGTTGGCAGTGTTGCGCTCGGTTGGCTCTTTGTACCTTTTTTTATTCTTGTAGTGCTCGCTACTTTTTCAGGCAGTATTATCGATGGAATTGATGGACTTGCGGCAGGCGTTCTTGCTTCTTCTTTTGCAGCATATGCGACAATTGCCTATTTCCAACATCAAATTGATATCGCTGTTTTTTGCGCGGTAATAACCGGTTCAATTCTGGCTTTTCTGTGGTTCAACGTTCCTCCCGCACGTTTTTATATGGGTGAGACGGGGATGGTGGGACTTACGATTACGCTTGCAATTGTAGCGTTCCTTACGGATACGGTGCTCCTGCTCCCAATCATTGCACTGCCATTAGTAATAACATCACTTTCAGCAATTTTACAGCGTCTTTCAAAAAAACTCTGTAACGGAAAAAAGATTTTTAAAGTGGCACCGATCCATCACCACTTTCAAGCTATTGGTTGGCCGTCATACAAAGTCACCATGCGTGCTTGGATTATTTCAGTCATCTTTGCCGTTATCGGCGTTATTCTTGCGCTTATTTCATAAAATATGAAGGGTAAAAAAGTCGACACCATTTTTTTAGGATTGATTGCGACACTTCTCATTGTAGGCGTGTTCATGTTTATATCGGCGTCGCTTGGGGTACTCGCCAAAAACGAAACGGAATTTTATAAAGTACTTTTCAACCAGCTGGTACTTGGATTGGGTGGTGGAGTCATTGCACTCATTGTGGGGCTCCGTGTGCCATACAAATTTTGGCGCAAAAATGCTTTTTTTATTTTTCTTGGATCGGTAGTTCTTACAATGCTCGTGTTTGTGCCGCATCTCGGATTTTCTCATGGCGGAGCACGACGATGGATTTCTATTGGCCCAGTATCATTCCAGCCAGTAGAATTCCTCAAGATTGGCTTCATTATGTACTTTGCCACCTGGCTTTCGTGGCTTAAGAACAAAGCTAGTGATCCAAAGTGGGGGATCGTGCCGCTTCTTGTGCTTTTCTCGACCATCGCAGTTGTATTGCTTCGCCAGCCTGATACGAAAAGCTTTATTCTGATTGTCGTGACAGGACTCGCGATGTTCTTGATTTCCGGCGTACCATGGAAATATATTTTAGGGTTAGGAATCCTGGCTGTTGTTGGTTTTGGTATCTTGGTCTCTTTCAAACCCTACTTGATTGAACGTGTAACCACATTTGTTGATCCATCACATGATCCTACTGGTTCATCCTATCAGCTTAATCAGTCGCTCATTGCTATTGGTTCGGGAGGCATTTCAGGACGCGGGTATGGGCAGAGTATTCAAAAATTTAGCTACCTACCAGAGCCACAAGGTGATTCGATCTTTGCTGTCATCGGCGAAGAATTCGGTTTTATTGGAACAACGACCCTGATTTTACTGTTTACTGCTTTCGCCCTTCGTGGTATGCGCATTGCTTCGCGCTCCCCAGATTCATTCAGTAGACTTCTCGTCTCGGGAATTGTTATACTGTTCGTGTTCCAAGCATTCCTAAATATTGCATCGCTCGTCGGGCTTTTCCCTTTGACAGGCGTGCCACTTGTCTTTATCAGTCACGGAGGAACAGCATTACTGATCACTCTTTTTTCAATGGGAATCGTGCTCAATGTTTCGCAATTTCAAACAGCTAAAATAAAAATTAAAGAATAATCTATTTATGAAAATTGTTTTTACAGGAGGAGGAACAGGCGGACACTTTTATCCAATCATCGCGATTGCGGAGGAGGTAAACCGCATTGTTGATGAAGAAAAAATTGTAGGAGCAAAGCTCTACTACATGTCCGATACGCCATATGACAAAGAGGCGCTCTATGACAACGGCATAACATTCCTTGAATCACCAGCAGGGAAGCGACGAACGTACTTTTCCATATTAAATTTTTTCGATTTTTTCAAAACAGGGGTTGGTATTATTATTGCCACCATCCGACTTTTTTCTGTGTATCCTGATGTTGTTGTGGGGAAGGGTGGCTATGCAAGTTTTCCTGTGCTTGTTGGTGCTCGAATACTCCGTATCCCAGTAATCATCCATGAATCTGATTCATATCCTGGTCGTGTAAACCTTTCTGCTGGTAAGTTTGCAAAACGTATTGCTGTTTCGTATGACGAAGCTGCACAGTATTTTCCAAAAGGGAAAACAGCTTGGACTGGCCAGCCGATACGAACTGAGATCCAAGAACCGATTAAAAAAGGAGCTTTTGAATATTTAAAATTTGATGCATCCATTCCAGTAATTTTCATTATTGGTGGCTCACAAGGAGCACAGCTTATTAACGAAACGATCTTAGATGCACTGCCTGAACTTTTAAATTCGTATCAAGTTATTCATCAGGTTGGTGCAAAAAATATAAAACAGGTTTTGAGCCAGGTTGAGGTGGTTCTTGAAAAACATCCATATAAAGAACGCTATTTACCGTTTGCATTCTTGAATGTGCTGGCAGAACGTATGGCCGCTGGCGCTGCGACTATTATTATTTCTCGCGCTGGTTCAACAATCTTTGAAATCGCACAATGGGGTGTACCGTCTATTATTATTCCAATCACCAATTCAAACGGTGATCACCAACGTAAAAATGCATTTACCTATGCTCGCGAAGGTGGGTGTCTTGTCATAGAAGAAACAAACTTAACACCCCATCTTTTGAATCTTGAAATTGATAAATTGATTGCGAACCAACCGCTTCGAGAAAAAATGGTGGCCGCTGCTCACGCATTCGCCAAACCAGATGCTGCAAAAAAAATTGCACAAGAAGTGGTGAATATTGCACTGTCACACGAAAAATAAAACCCCGAACCTTACGCGGGTCCGGAGTTTTTTTTGAAAATTTCTAATTGTTTACGCTAAAAATTACTTACATAATAGTTCCAATAGTCCCAAATCTGTTTTGGAATTCCCGATAGTCAGGAACGTGGAGTTCACCATACAAGAGCACTCCTTTCTGCCCCTTTGCATTTCTCAGAAGATACTGGGCCATTCTCGAGTAAGAAATCTCACTCCGCACTCTTCCAAGAAGCCATGCAAATCTTTCAATGTCAGGATACATTCCGGGTGATGATTGAAACTTAGGGAGTAAATACTGTTGAGTAAGGTATACCCAACGCGGCTCCGTTCCAATCACGTACGGTTTTCTTGAATTTGAAAAAGCTAAACTGCATGGAAAATCTTTTGTTGCTAGGTCGCGAAGGAATTTTTCAGTTTCAGCATAGGTTGGGAGTTTTTTGTAGTGAAGCATTTTTGCCATACTTGAAACATTTGTTAGCTGTTCATGTATGGCTATTTTTTTATCAACACGTCCAAAATATGCTGAAAAGTCCCCACTTACTAAATCATACCCGCTGTCGAGCACTTGTTTCCTAGCAGACTCCTGGCTTGCTATCGTTTCCGTGTCTACCGACGGTTCAAAATTATTTTCCTCCATAGCTCTGAAATGGGTTACCCCGATACAATCAATGCGCACTCCCTTCATTGAATCTGACCGGAGAAATGCAATATCTGCCAGAAGTTGCGGGTATTCTTTTTTGATTGAATCAATGAATGGCGCAATGTCCTCAGGAGGATTCGGTTTATCGAGATATTCCTTAAGCTCCTCGGTTGCCATTTGTACATCAATCTGGGGTTTGGAGTCAGCATGTGCAGTAGGAATTTCTTTGCCAGATGGTGATTCCTTTTTGGGTGAACAAGATACAGTAAGAAGTATCTGTAAGCATAATAGAATTATTTTTTTCATTTTTTTTGTAATTTAAAAGTTTATTTTTGTTTACATTAACAATATAATTAATTATTGTCAAGTCGTCCAAAAACCTTAATTTTGCTATTATTCTCTCATGTCAGACCAGAAAGTAGTCACTCGTTTTGCTCCGTCGCCGACGGGTTTTTTGCATGTGGGCGGACTCCGCACAGCTCTCTATTCTTATCTGGTTGCCAAACAAAATAACGGTACGTTTATGCTCCGTATCGAAGACACCGATCGCGAACGATATGTGGAAGGCGGTATTCAAAATATCCTCGAATCACTTTACTGGGCAAACGTTATTCCTGATGAAGGAGTAACCTTGAAAAGCGGAGAAATTACTCAAACAGGTTCACATGGTCCATATGTGCAATCAGAACGGCTTTCTATCTATAAAAAATATGCCGAGCAGCTGATTGAAAATAATCACGCATTTTATTGTTTTTGTACACCAGAACGGCTTGCCGAAGTTCGTGAGGAGCGACAAAAAAATAAATTACCGCCTGGCTACGATGGTTTTTGTAAAAAAGTATCGAAAGAAGAAGTCGCGCAAAAATTGGCAAACAAGCAAAACCATGTCATTCGTCTCAATATGCCGGATGAAGGAGAGACTGTGTGGAAGGATCTTATTCACGGCGAAGTATCGTTTAAGAATAGCGATGTTGATGATCAAGTTCTCATGAAGTCTGACGGCTACCCAACATACCACCTTGCTGTTGTTGTTGATGATCATGAAATGCAGGTTAGTCATGTTATTCGAGGTGATGAGTGGATTTCTTCTACACCAAAGCATCTGCAGCTTTACAAGTATTTCGGCTGGACGGCACCACAGTTCGCGCACTTGCCACTGCTTTTAAATCCTGACAAATCAAAACTCTCAAAACGCCAAGGAGATGTTGCAGTGATTGATTACAAAGAGAAGGGCTACTTACCAGAAGCATTGGTAAACTTCGTGGCTTTTTTGGGATGGAACCCTGGAACAGAGCAGGAAATCTTCTCACTGGAGGAGTTGATAACCGCATTTACCCTTCAAAAAGTAGGGAAGTCAGGGGCTGTTTTTAATTTAGAAAAGCTTGATTGGTACAATCGTGAATATCTCAAAAAAATGAGTAGCGATGAACTCGTAAGCTATATCACTACTTTTTTACCAGAACGTTTTAATGGAAAACTCAGTGTGGAAGCACTCAACAATCTTGCCCCGATACTTCTTGAACGAATTTCTAAAGGTAGCGATCTAGCGCTCATGGATCACAATGGAGAACTTGGCTACTTTTTTGAACGACCTAGCTACCCTGTAGAAAAATTACTCTGGAAAAATACCGCGAAAGATATCATTCTTTCAAATATTGAAGACGCGCTGCAAGAACTTGGGTCACTACCCGAAGATGCTTTTTCTGTGGAACAACTAAAAGAGAAAATAATGGAATTCTTGAAAGATAAGGAGAAAGGACCGATGCTCCATCCGTTACGTTTTTCGCTCTCAGGTCTCGATAAATCACCAGATCCATTTGTCATAGCGTCAGTTCTAGGTAAAACAGAAACACTTGAACGCCTAAAAATTGCAAAAGAGCTACTTGCCAAGTAGAATAAGAAGACATGAAGTCGTCTTCAACATTTTTTTCGATACTACTTGGATTTTTCTTGATTCTTTCAGTAGTACTCATACCGGAAGTTAGCCAGGCGCTGACCGCACAGGAGTTGAAAGATAAGATTGCTGGACAAAACCAGCAAATAGATGCCCTTGAAGAAGAAATTGCTTCCTATCAGAAACAGCTGGCAGGTATTGGTCAGCAAAAAGCAACGCTCTCGCAAAATCTTCAAGAATTGGATGTCACCACCAAAAAACTACGCGCGCAACAAAAAGTAATCGAACAAAAAATTGCGATTAAAGATGAAGATCTTGGAAATTTGAGTGGACAAATTGACCAGAAAGGGCAAAATATCGTCACACACAAAGGCGCACTCGGTGAGTCTATTCGCTTTCTTGATCGAGCAGAAGCAGAACCGCTTATTGTTGGTATGCTTCGCAGCCAAAGTATTTCAGAAAGCTGGCAAGCAGTAGACCAACTTTCCTTTTTTGAAAAAAGTATAAAAGATAATATTGGACAACTTGCGACCGACAAGGACGAACTTGAAGATACAAAGACTGTTACCGAGAAAGCAAAAAAAGAACTTGTTGCGCTTAAAAACGATCTCTTAGATCAGAAAAAAATAGTTGATGGCACCGTTGCTGAAAAAAATAAACTATTGAAAGAGACAAAAAACCAAGAATCAAGCTACGCCACACTACTTGCGCAAAAAATTGCATTACGAGATTCCTTCGCTAAAGAAATTGAGAGTTACGAATCACAACTTAAGTATGTGCTCGATCCAAAGTCGCTTCCGAAAGCAGGCTCAGCTCCCTTATCATGGCCGCTTGATACCATATATGTCACACAGCTCTTCGGCAAAACATCCTCTTCCGGAAGGCTCTACGCCTCTGGGTCGCATAGTGGCGTAGACTTTCGTGCATCTGTCGGTACACCAGTTAGAGCTATGGCAGACGGGGTAATCGCAGGCACAGGGAACACTGATATTGTCTGCCGAGGTGCTTCGTGGGGCAATTTCGTCTTTATAAAGTATGATAATGGCCTCGCGAGCACATTTGGACACCTTTCACTTATAAAAGCCAAGAAGGGGCAGCGTGTCAGCCGAGGGGATGTGGTGGCGTATAGTGGCAATACAGGCTATTCCACAGGCCCACACTTACATGTATCCGTTTACGCACGCGACGCTGTGGAGCTGACGACAAAACCATCGCTTACTTGTAAGGGTAAGATCCTGACTCAGCCGATCGCTCCGACAAACACCTACCTTGACCCGATGCTTTACCTGCCAAAATACAACTCTTGATTATTATCAGATTAACGACTATTATCATCTCAACGATATGGCATACCTCGCCGCAATCATAAGCACACTCGCCATTAGCCTCATTTCTCTCGTGGGTGTTTTTTCCTTGTCTCTAAAAGAAGAATTTCTACGTAAATATATTTTTTTATTCGTCAGTCTTGCTGTTGGAGCATTGTTGGGTGACGCATTCATCCATTTGATTCCTGAATCATTTGAAACGCTGCAGAACAATACAACTGCCAGCTTACTCATTATTGCTGGGATATTTCTTTTTTTTATTTTAGAAAAATTTCTCCACTGGCATCATCACAGTGATGACACTGTAGAAAATCACCCGCATCCAGTGGGGAAGCTTATTCTTTTTTCTGACGGGGTTCACAACTTCATAGACGGAATCGTGATCGGGGCGAGCTTCCTGATCAGTATTCCAATCGGTATTGCAACAACTGTTGCAGTCATACTGCATGAAATTCCACAGGAGATCGGTGATTTTGCAGTACTCTTACATGCTGGCTACACCAGGAAGAAAGCACTCTGGCTCAATTTTTTATCTGCCCTAACTGCAATTTTAGGTACTCTTGTTGCGTTTGTTCTTGGTGCTACGGGAGAAACTTTCACGACGTGGATTCTCCCCATTGCAGCAGGGGGTTTCATCTATATTGCCGTTGCGGACTTGATACCAGAATTACATAAAACAAAAGTAGTAAAACATTCATTGCTTCAATTCTTAGCTCTTGCAGTCGGAGTACTGCTAATGTTGGGTCTTCTCTTCTTGGAATAGCGCCCTCTATGCGCTACAATTTATCTATGAATATAAAAGGGAAGCAAGGTGGCTTTATCAGGTTTGTTATCATGCTTGTTGTGGTACTGCTCATCTTGAGTTTTTTCGGTTTTGATCTCAAGGGTTTTATTGAGTCACCGACAGTACAGCACAATTTTGAGTATGTAAAAGAAAGTTCCGTGTATGTATGGAATTCGTATCTTTCTAAGCCGGTACTCCTTGTTTGGAATAGCTTTATTGTAAGTTTCCTTTATAAAGCTTTTAATGACGGACTCGAACGATTACGTGAAGGTAAAAGTCTTATCCCTGATAGTTTTACCGCACCTACATTTTAAATAGAAAAATAAAAGAGGCGGTGAGGCCTCTTTTTTTTACTGTGTTTAGATTTCGCGAAGAATGCGCAATTGGTCTACCACTCGAGATTGTTTGTAACTGTAAATAGGAAGCACCTCTACGTGGTAAAGTTTACCTTCTTTAATGGAATAGCCATATGTTGCAGGTGGCATACAAACTATGAATAGTGAAGATTTTTTGTATCCTTTTCTATTTTTGCGCAACGGGGCAAGTGAGATTAGCAAAAGATCGTTCCATTCATTCGTTTGGGTGAAGTTTTCGAGCGCCTTATAAAAGACACCTACGCGCGGAATTCTTGGGACAATAACCATTGCACCAAGTGATGGGGAAGTGAGTTTAGGTACTTTCATAAGATAAGCATTTTAATTTAATGAATTTTTCTTAAATTACCATATATACCCAAAAAGTCCATCTACCACGATTACCTGTACACACCCATAGCTTCTCCTAGGGGGAATATGGTATAATAGGGGCCGGTATAGTTATAAGCAATTATTATTTAATTACACGGTCAACTAGAGCTTCCGCAATAGTAGACCAAAGAAATTGTATGGCAGAAAAAAAAGTATCCGCGTTTATGAAGCCAATGAAGTTGACTGCTGAGCTAGAAGCAGTGGTAGGAAAAGGACCAATGCCTCGTTCTGAAGTCGTCAAAGGACTTTGGGTATACATCAAGAAGAACAATCTTCAAGACCCAAAGAATAAGCGCAACATCAATGCTGATGACAAACTAAAAGTAGTATTTGGTGGTAAGGCTGTCGTCAACATGTTCGAAATGACGAAACTTGTTTCCAAGCACCTTTCCTAATATGGCAAAAAGAGCAAACCAAGGAATCAAGAACAAAAAATCTCGATCTCCAAAGACAAAGAAACGACTCGAAATCAAGCGTGCACGCATGATGAGTCACAAGAAGAGACAATAAGACTTATATTTTTCTTCATTAAAAAAGGCAGCCTTTACCGGTATGCCTTTTTTAATTCTCGGTCTCTTATTTTTTTGCTATACTGTACTCCATGAATTTAAAAATGGAGAATTTACTGAAAAGCGGGCGTCTGCATAAACGACTCGTGGTGCGTCTCACAATGTTTGTTATCATTCTTTTTACTATCGGTGGAGTACTAGCGTATGATATTCTCTTTCGCGAACTCATGTGGATGCCAGTTGTCGGATTCGCCTCATTTGGTTTTATTTTAGGTTTCTTTTTGTTCCGACATATCACCAAGATTACCTGGGATGAAGAGAAGGAAGTCGTTTCTATTGGAAAATTCGATATTGCCAGTTTCGTAATTCTGCTCATTTACGTCGGATACCGGCTTTTAGTAAAACTCTTCTTAGAGAGCCATTTTACGAGCGCTATTGCCATCTCAGGCTTCAGTCTAGCGATACTCTTCGGCGGTATGGCGGGACGATTGGTCGGTACACGACATGCGATCAAGCGGACGCATGAAGAAAATGCAAACCAGTAAAAGATAGTTGGGATATATTATTAGTAAATAACCATTTTTCACACTATGGCAAAAGGAAATGATTCTCGAAGAAAAGAGAAGAAGAAACCAAAAAAGGAAAAGGCAAAATAGTCTTCTTCTGTAGAAAAAAACCGCTCATTACGAGCGGTTTTTTCTATGCGACAACTTGTGTGCAGTGAGCACAACGTTTGGCTTCTATTGGAATCTCGCTCAAACATTCTGTACATTTTTTAGTAGTCGGGTCAGCTGGCGGACCTTTACGAGAGCGCGCAACGAGCAGATTCATCGGCTTCACAATGAAGAAGAAAATTGCAGCCGAAACCAAGATAAATGATATGATTGCATTGATCAGATCGCCGTACATGAACTGACTGCCGTTTATGGTGAATGAAAGACCGGCAAAGTCTGGGAGTTTTGCAATAGCAGAGATGAGTGGAGTGAGAAAATCTTTCACCAGAGCAGTGACCACCGTTCCAAACGCAGCACCGACCACCACACCGACCGCCAGATCAACAACATTGCCACGTAGTAAAAATTGTTTGAATTCTTTAAGCATGATAATTAGAAATTACTAATAATGATATTTTCATGGTATCGCAAAAAGAAGAAAAAGTATACAAGAAAACGCACCTCAAACAGTGTCGCCCGTATACAAGCACGACTATTCATTCATGAACGCCTCACATACTGGAATCAATTCTATAACTTTTCCTATAAACGGGTGTTCATCAAAAACCAGAAAACGCGGTGGGGGAGTTGCTCGAAGAATGGCAATCTGAACTTCAATTATAAAATCATCTACTTACCACCGCATCTCGCCGACTACATTATCGTCCATGAATTATGCCATCTCGGAGAATTCAATCATTCAAAGCGTTTTTGGAATCTCGTTGAAAAAACTATTCCTGAATATGCTCGTTGTAAAAATGAGCTCCGAACCATCTCGCAGAACGGTTTCCACCAGCAACTTTTCCGTAGTACAATAAAAGTATGAGCAGACTTTCACGACAAGGAAAAATAGTAGTCTGGGGAATCATTCTAATCTTCCTCGCTATTTTTATCATGCGTTTTTATGCGAACACCCCCGTTCAAGAGATTGTAGTGGAACCCATAGCTTTTGTTGCTACGCCAGGAACATACTGTTTCTCGCGTAATCAAATTGCAACACCTGATGAGCCTTATAGCGCCGAAGAACATATTGTCCTCCATATTGCGGATGATAAAACTGTTTCAGGAACAAAGACCGGGAATCAAGCTGGTCCTGATATGACCAATGGCTATACGGGGACACTCTCAGGCGCACTTACTGACAATACAATGGAACTTACCTATGCCTACACAGTTGAAGGTTCTTCCGCAAAAGAGCTTGAAGTGTACGTCATGGATACCAGTACGCTTACCAAGAAACGCTGGGTGCTCGTTGAGCAAGACAAGGTGCTCGTACCAGATAGAGTTGGTGATCCAAAGCTTATTGTCTATACCAAAGAAAATTGTCCTGACGCAACAAACACAACGACAGACCAAGCACTTGTTGAGCAATATATTCGAGCGAATATCAAAACACTCGCGCCAGAAGAACCAATCCTTGGCGGAAATTGGTACGTGATCAGCGTCACTACTGATATGGCAACAAAGAGCGGTACGATGGTTTATGAAGATGGGCATATTCAAGGCAAAGCAACTTTCAAATACACGGTAAGCGGCGGAGCGGTTACTGTCAGTGATATCAAAAAACAATAGTAGAAAAATTTTTCAGAAAAGGGGAGTCTGCTCTGTTTCTTTGACATTGTCGGCAATGTCACGTACACTTAGTGCCTTAGTTAGAAAGCAGCACAAAAGTCGGGTTTCTCACGCGTAAAAAATATAACAATCATATGAACACAGGAACAATCAAAACACTCATTTCAGATAAGGGATTCGGATTTATCTCTCGCGAAGGCGAGGCGAAAGATCTTTTCTTTCATTCAAAAGAGTTGAAAGGTGTAATGTTTGATGAACTCAAAGTTGGCGATACTGTCACTTTCGAGATCACTCAAGGCGACAAAGGCCCAGCAGCTACGAACGTATCACGCGCGTAAGCTACTGACATCAGAAAAAAGCCGCTTAGATGTAAATCTAAGCGGCTTTTTCTATGCCGTGTAAAAAATTGACAAATTTACGTTATTTATGTTACTTTGATAAAAATTCAAACTAAATTCAAACTAAAAAAGAATAACCAAAAATGGCTACACCAAAAACTATTCCCCTCGGTAAGGAAATAAGTTTCCTTCTCCTTGGCAGTGAACTTTCAAATACCTATGTCGGAGAAAAAGGTAAAAGGGTAAGTCTTAGTGATAAACTAAAAGAATTTCTCGCAAAAAATCACTTTCGTGCATTGTTTAATGCAGACGGTGCTACCACCACATTCTCTATTTTTATAAACAGAGTTGGTGGTAAGAACGTAAGCGGACGCGAGATGAAATTTTACCTACGCTTGAACGAGTTTAAGGTTTTTATTCTTGAAGAAGACGTGAAAGTTGAGAAGAAAAAGATCACACTTCTTTATAAAAAACTTGCCTGGATAGCTAAAAAAATTAACATGGTGTATGTCCCCGTCACCTATGGAGGCAGCACATTCTTCTTGAAAGCAGACGAGTAGGGTAGGGAGTTCACAAAAAAACCTGAAGGCGTTATCAAATAAATCAGATAACGCCTTTTTGTATACGTTTATATATTAGCAGGCTCGGCTCCTCCAAGCGAAATATTGCCGTTTTAAAAATATTGCGGAAGCTGACGAGCTGAGCATAGCAATCCGCCAACAGGCGGATATGCGTGTTTTTAAAACGGCAATATTGAGCGACATTTGACAAAATAGGGGATATAAGATACTATATCAGGGTAAGTCACATCTCATCAGTTTTTGTTTTTGAGCCTTATGGCATCAGAAATATAGGGGCGATTAATCCTTATTAGAAAACTCATGGATTAAGTCGCGCCTTACATCAGAATTCATCACAAAAATAACCGTATAAAAACCCGGACACTTGGCAGTCGAAGAGGTTGAAATTTCGGTCTAAAAATGATTTTCGTCGGTCAACGATGCACCACATCGTTTCCATCCTCATCCTCATTTTTTGCCTCGAAATTTCAACCTCCCGCCAAGCCATTATTTTTGAGATGAATTCTCGCTTATTAAAGAAGAAACAGCGGAAAGAAATTCCACTCTGATTCTTCATAACTGCGACTAAAGAAAAATAAATGTATCAAAAACATTCTGGAAGCAATTCCAAGGGGCGTCCGTCGTACGGTCGTCCAGTTCGCAACCATGGCGGCGGTAACCGCGGTCGTGGCTTCAAGGGACAACATATCGATGTCTCAAAATTTATCAACAAAGCCGTCATCACTGAAAAGATGCCGCATTTTATACCTGAGCACGCATTCAAAGATTTCATTATCGATGAGCGTTTAAAGGCTAATATCATCAAGAAAGGCTACGTTACGCCAACTCCGATTCAGGATCGAGCGATTCCGTACGCACTCAAAGGTGCTGATATTGTCGGCATTGCAAACACTGGTACTGGTAAAACAGCAGCGTTTCTTATTCCGCTTATCGACAAAGTATTGAAAGGCCCGAAAGAATCGGTGCTGATCGTCGTACCAACTCGTGAACTCGCAACGCAAATCGAAGATGAACTTCGCGGATTTGCCGGGGGACTCAAACTCTTCGGCGTGACCTGTGTCGGTGGTGAAAATATCGGTAAACAAATCCGTGATCTCCGCTACCATAACCACTTCGTATTAGGCACCCCAGGACGCCTCAAAGACCTTATAGAGCGCAAGGCGCTTGATTTGTCGCAATTCCGTACAATCGTGCTCGATGAAGCTGATCGCATGCTTGATATGGGATTTATCGCTGACATGAAATTCATGATGGCAAAAATGCCAAAAGAACGTCAGACACTTTTCTTTTCTGCAACAATGTCACGCGAGATCGAAGCGCTCATTAAAGATTTCTTGAACGAACCAATTTCAATTTCAGTAAAAACTGGCGACACCGCAAAAAGTGTTGAACAAGATGTTGTTCGTATCGCAAAAGGAAAAACAAAAATTGAAGTACTCCATGATCTATTAACTGAGGCTGACTTCAAAAAAGTACTTGTCTTCGGCCGAACAAAACACGGTGTTGAGAAGCTTTCGAAAGAATTAACGACTCGTGGCTTCAAATCTGAGTCAATCCATGGCAATAAGAACCAATCAAAGCGCCAAAAAGCCCTCGATATGTTCAAAAGCAACAAATTGCAGGTATTGGTCGCAACAGACGTTGCTGCCCGTGGAATCGACGTAAACGACGTCTCACATGTCATTAACTTCGACGTTCCAGCCACATACGAGGATTACGTACACCGAATCGGCCGAACCGGCCGCGGTGGCAAGAAAGGGAAAGCGTTGACCTTTGTTGAGTAATTAAAAAAATAAATTGCACACAACAGGGAAGCCACGTTCACGCGTGGCTTTTTTGTTGAATGAAAATATATAAAGGTTTATTTAGTAAGAGGAAAAAACTCCTATGCTATGTCGCAAAAGATATATTGTGCGACATATATCCTAGAGAGAAGAAGGGCCTCGAAAGACCCTCCCTCTTGCCAAAAATGGCTCTTTGTTGCTATCCCTGAATACAGCTGTTAAGTGCATTTATTTCTTTGTTGTACACTGCAATTTTATTCTGCGTTTCTTTTAGTAAGTTGTTATAAACTGTTACTAAATTATTATATTCTTCAACAGTCGCCGTATACGGACTTCCGTCAGTGCTCCCCTCTTCATCCATCTTTTTTCGCAGCTCATCAAGTCGTTCGTTATCAGCATCGATCTGATTTTGGTTTTCATCAATATCTTTCTTGAGTGCTACATTAATTTCTGGACAACTGCTACGTGGAAGACCAAAATGCTGTACCGCGAGCCACATCGTTTCTCCTTGGTAAGAACCTTCAAGCACACCAACACCGATTTCAGTAAAACGGGTATTTAAAATATTGGCACGGTGACCAGGACTATTCATCCAGGCATCCACAATTTCTTTTGAGCTCTCAAAATTTCCTAGTGCCAAGTTTTCTCCAACGACGATGTAATCATATCCAGCGTCTGATACCAACGTCACAACAGTGCTACCATTTGGTGAAGTATGTTCAAAATATTGTTGTGCAAACATATCCTTAACTTTTACCAGCGCTGAAGCATCTAACTCTTTATTTTGAGAAAGAGGTGGCAAGTTTTGTGAAGCGCGAGCGTTATTCGTTTCGGTAATGATGCCACCTAATGTTACTGCATTAGCGGAAGTAGCAGCTTCATTATTTTTTGAAACGGCCTTCTCGACAACCTTTTTGATAACCTTAAGTGGCCCAGGAGTGAGCGGTGTCTCTTGGGTAATGAGTGGCAAGACGGCAGAAGAAGCCCGCCCGAGTGTCTGGCTGATTGTATCGCCACCCTTTTCAATAATCGGCTTCAAGTCTCCCTGCAAGAAAAAAACCGATGCAAAGACGAACAAGACAGTAAAGATGCTTAAAATATTTTTATTATTTCTCATATATAGTTTGAGTGATTAGTTGATGCCTTAGACGTCAGGACATGAAGCTGACTTCGTGTACCCGGCCGCCTCTGCCTCTTCTTTTGTATTAAAATAAATCTTATTTGCCTCGCTTAAATTATTTGCAGCGCTACAAGAGGTAGGATAGTACCGCTTGCCATGGCTTGAGGCCACATAAGCCCCAGTAGTCGCTTTTGGGGTGGCCGAAATGGTACTAGTAGGGGTCGGCACTGCTACAGTCCTATCAGAAGAAGCTGCCGCCAAAGCTTGATTTTGCAAGGGTAAAACACCTTGCTCTATAACTACCGACGATGTATCCTCTTTCGAGAAGCGACCCAACCCAAACGACCCAAATGCCACAAGGATGATAATGGCTGCAATATATAGGTCTTTTCCGGTATCTGATGATCCTACGGTCTTGATCTTTTGCCCTAGATCATGTATACTCATAAAACCATTATATTATAGGTAACTGTAGTTTGCTAGCTAATAGGGTATTTATCCCCTGTTTGCTTGTCACTATTTATTAAATTCCATGGCACATAGAAAAGCCGGCGGTTCCGCCAAAAACCTAAGAGATTCAAATCCAAAGTACCTGGGCACCAAGCTCTACGATGGCGAGACAGCAAAAGTAGGCTCTGTAATCGTCCGCCAGCGCGGCACGAGAATCATGGCTGGAAACAATGTCCGCGTCGGAAAAGACCACACTCTTTTTGCAATGAAAGCTGGAAAGGTGAAATTTGGTACCACACGCAAGGCACACTTCAACGGAAAAGTACTCTTAAAGAAAACTGTTTCAGTTCAATAAGACTGTATAAAATCTAAAAAAACAAAACCCCTACGACTTGTAGGGGTTTTGTTTTTTTTAGTGATGAATACTATCGAGAAATTACTTTTTTGTTTTTGCCTCTGGCTCAATGACAAGCGTAAAAGATCCTTTCACATCATCAATATGCGCGCCAATTGAAAATGTACCAAGCATCTTAATCGGTGTTTCAATAACGAGATTTTCTGGTGCAATGTGCGTACGATGCTTTACTTTGAGCGCTTCCACAATATCATCAGGATGTATTGCTGAAAAAAGATGTCCTTTTTCATTTGCGGATCGCTTGAGTGTTACCGTTATCGCTTCGAGTTCTTTTATATTTTTTACTAAGAGATCGTGCTGTACTTTCTTTTCAATGTACGCAGTCTTTTTCATTTTTTCGATTTTTGCAATTGCCTCAGGTGTTGCCATTTCAGCCAATTTTTGTGGAATAAGAAAATTGCGTGCGTATCCATCATTCATTTCTTTTACCTCTCCTTTTCGTCCAATCTTTTTTATGTCTTTAAGTAGAATAACTTTCATCCTGTTTAGAAGCAGGTCGCGGTCAACAAACCGAAATGCTGCCTATATAATTAAACTTATAAATCATTTTCATACTAAACAATAAACCCAGATTACGCAACTGCGACCACACCCACCTATCCGACAGACAAGGCTTCTAGTGGAGTTCCTATTTTCTTGAGAATTACTTCAATAACTCTACGGCCTTATCCATCTGCGGATCTTTTTTAGCTTCAATATCCTTAGCGGTAATTCCAACTTTTACATCAGGAGTCAATCCTTGTTTAGAAATAGAGATACCGTTTGGTGTGAGCCATTTAGCAATAGTAATCTTAACCGAAGTATTAGAAGTAACATCGATTACCTCCTGCACAGAGCCCTTGCCATACGTCTGTTCTCCCACAAGTTTTCCTATACCATTTTCAGAAAGTGCCCCTGCCACAATTTCAGACGCTGAAGCAGAACCGCCATCTACCAATATAATCATTTCATTTTTCTTTTCGTCCCAAATGTCATACCCCTTGCTTCGATGCACCGTTTGCGGCTGGCTGGTACCATAGTCTTCACTGACAATCTTTGTTCCTGCTGGCAAAAACCAGCTCGCAATATCGATTGCTCCATCAAGATAGCCACCTGGGTCACCTCGCAAATCGAGGATTAGTTTTGTATCTCCGCTCGCCTGAAAATCTTTCATGGCTTTACGGAAGAGATCTGGTGCTCCTTCAGAAAACTGGTAGAGCTTTATAACAAAAATACCATCAGGACGTTTTTCAGTATCGAGTGTTGGTATGTTGATAATGCCACGAACAATCGTTACATCACGTGGGGCAGTGTCCCCTTCATGAATGAGTGTCAGCGTCACCTTCGTCCCCTCTTTTCCTCGAATGAGCGAGATCGCTTTATCAATATCCATGTCAGAAGTGGTAACACCATCTATTTTTACAATAAAATCTCCGGCTTTCACTCCTGCTTTGTATGCAGGGGTATCTTTCAGTGGAGCGATCACGTTTAGAGTTTTATCTTTCATGCCGATTTCAATCCCAATACCACCAAAAGATCCTGTGACTTCGTCTTTAAACTGTTGTGATTCTTCTGGTGAAAAAAAGACGCTGTATGGATCATTCAATGATCCAACGAGGCCTTTGATCGCCCCGTACATGCGATCCTCTGTGCTTACATTACTTGCACCAGGAAATTTTTCATCAATTAAATGCCATATTTTCCAAAAAGTATTGAAATCTGTTCCAGAAACGGCACCGTCGGCAGTATTGGTAATTCCTGTAACTTGGTTTGCGAGCAGACGATGTGCAACTCCGACAAAAATACCGAGTGCAAAAAATAACACGGCAATGGAGATCAAACTAACATTGGTTGTGAGGTTTTTTTTAATATTGTGCATATATTTTATTGATTGGCAGTTACTTTTTCAAACGCATCTTCATGATATTTGTTTGCTGGATCCCATACCATCCATGATTCTACTCCAGCATCTTTCGCAGCCTTCAGTTCTAATTTAACCATATCTGTCGTATATTTGGCACCCAGATCAAAATCTTGTATCCAAGGGCGGATCTGCGTGTACGAAATACTGTTTCGTATATCTTCTGGATTTGTCAGATCATTTTTAAATTTCTCTATCTTATTTTTTGCATCATTCATTGCATGAAGAATAATCTGATACGGATCTGCCGCAGGATTTGCAATACCATACTCTCCCTTATTGTAGTGTGATGGATACACCATCGGAGCAATGTAATCAAAATACGGCAGTGCTTTTTCAAGCACTTGTCCTATCCCAAGGTCATCTCGTGCGCTCGTAACCAACCCGAAAAGATCAGCAGATGTTTTTAGTTCGGGGACACTTGTTTTTAAATTTGTTGAAAGATATTTAAAAAATGTTTCAAGATTATCAGCACGAGTGGTTTTGACGCCATTTGCATCAGTAACCAATTTGTAGTCAATATTCTTTATGTCTCCATCCGAAGGATACCGGATGTAATCGAAGTTTATTTCATCAAAACCATTCTCATATGACTCCTTCGCAAGCGCCACTATATACTCCCAAACTTTTGGATTTGCTGGATCAAGGAACGAAAGTCCTTTACGGTCTTTCCATACCATGCCATCACTTTTACGAAGAACGGCCCACTCTGGGTGCGTTCCCGTCATATACGGATCTTGGAATGTTGAAATACGGCCAATAACATAAATATTTTTTGCATGTAGTGCGTTGATAATTTCTCGGATATTTGGGATAGAACGCTCTCCTGAACCAAGCGCAACCAAAGCTGGGTCAGTCAATGGAAATGAAACTTTCCCTGAGTAATCTTTGATATCAATAACAACAGCATTGATTTCTGTACGATCAGCTATTCCAATGATTCGTTCGCGTGATTTTGTATTCCCCGCCACCCACTTCGTGATATAGAGCGCTTTTACAGTACTAGGTTCTGGAATATGAGTTGCTGCTACGATTACAGGCAACGTCGGATCTACTACCGGAAGAGGAGCTACTTCTTGAGCGCCGAGAACATCCTCTGTATTTTCGCTAGCATAAATAGATGCATCATACGACTCGGTTGAATCGACAAAAAACAGGACCGCAATAAGTACGGCCCCCGCAAAAATAACAAGAAGGAACAAGTGTAGTATTTCCTTTTTCTTCATGCAAAATAAAATGAACGTCGCTTAAAAAATAATCGCACTAAACGTTTGGAATTTTAATATCACTCATTGGAGATGCAGCCAGCATGTCACGATTGTCCGTATAGGTACTCATGCCATCTTTTTTCTTAGGCAAAGAATTCTTTTTTTCTCGATACAAAAGATAGGCAAGGAACGTAACTAAGAGGCCGAAGAAAATAAAAAATATTTTTTTCCAACTCGCAGGAAACCCACTAAATGGCAAGAGGGCGATGATAATTCCGGCAAGAAATACAAGACGCTGTTTAATCATGCGCTGATTATACACGTAATTCAAATGAGAAGCAAAAGTGCGCTTTTTTTAGCGAGCTTCCACCAAAACCACAAATTCCCCCTTGGTTTTTTCAGGTTGTGTGGTGAGATACAGTTCAAGTTCTGTGGCCGTTCCAGACACAATTTCTTCAAATTTCTTGGTAAGTTCCCGCCCTAAAGCAATTTTCCTACCCTCCTCCAAGCATTCCTTCAAAGATGCGAGAGTTTTCATGATGCGGTGGGTTGATTCATAAAACACGACAGTCCGATCGGAGAGGGTTATCTCTTTAAAAAGTGTCTCTCTCCCCTTCTTGTGCGGTAAAAATCCTAAGAAGGTAAACGATGAGGTATCAAAACCAGAAGCAGAAAGCGCAGTAATGAGCGCAGATGGTCCAGGGATTGGAATGATCCGAGCTTCAGGCAATTGTTCGCGAATATGGCGAACGAGCAGAGCTCCAGGATCAGAGATTGATGGTGTACCAGCATCTGACACGAGTGCCAAATTTTTTCCATCTTCTAATTTTCCGATGATGTCTTTTTCACGCGAGAGCTTGCTATGGCTATGGTAACTCATCGTTGGCTTGTTAATTGAGTAGCGATCAAGCAGTTTTTTTGTCGTCCGCGTGTCTTCACACAAGATAAGGTCAACTTCTTTCAACGTCGAAAGCGCTCGAAGCGTGATGTCCTCAAGATTACCGATTGGCGTTGCCACCACATAGAGAGTGCCGGGAATATTATGCATGAGCGTGATTCTTGGAGTGATTGATAAGAAGGAAAAAAGCAACCGAAATGAGTGCCAGATTTTTTATGATGTACTGCCCTTCAAGAGTTGGAACAAAAGGCTTCTGCCACGTCACTTCTGGTAAACATACAAGTGGCAGAAAAGTTGTAATCATATGCAGAATAAAAAGAATAAACACCAAACGGGTCGCTTTTGGAATTAAAAATAAAACACCGATTAGCATTTCAAAAAGTCCGAACAAAAGGATGAACGTATCAAATGATATAAAAGGAAGCGTTTTTGCTTCAAGTTCTGCTACAAGTGGATTTGCGGGACTTAGAGAAAGTACTTTTAAAAGCCCGAACCAGAAGAAAATAACAAAGAGTGCTATTCGCCCAAACGGAACGCTATATTTTTCAATCCATGAATGTGTAGTTTGAGATTCTTGCATAGGACAAGTATATCATGCAGTCTGGAAGTTTTTTTGAGCAACTCGCTCTTTCCAATCTTTCTCACAATTTACATCACAGTAAGTACTCTCAAGTTCTGGAGAACAGTTTTCACAAACGAGAAAATGACGGTGACACATCAAATTTTTACAGTTCACATAACGTTCAGATGGCACGTTGCATCGCTCGCAACTACCGATAATAGTATGGTTTGCAGGGTTATCAAAATGCATCGTGATGCGGTTATCAAAAACATACAGCGATCCTTTAAAATCACGGCCTGGATATTTTTCCATGTATGAAACAATGCCGCCATCGAGCTGGTGTACATTTTGGAATCCTTGTTTCTTCAAAAATCCAGACGCTTTTTCGCAACGCACGCCACCAGTACAAACCGTAAGCACTGGCTTATCTTTTAAGTGAGCAAGTGTACCTACTTTGTCGCGTAGATCACGGAAATTGGCGAGGCCAGGGAAAATAGTATTCTCAAACTTCCCCACCTTAAGCTCGTAATCATTGCGCATATCGACAATATAAAATTCACGGCCTTCTTGATACCACTGATGCAACTCTTCGGGTTTCAGACGCTCGCCTGTTACTTCGTTTGGATCAAAATCAGTATCATGAAGATGAAGCGATACAATCTCGGGACGGACACGCACACGCAACCGTGGAAACGCTTCTCCAGTACCGGCACTCTTCTTCCAGTGAATATCGGCAAAGCGTGGATCAGCCTTCATGATTTCCATGTATTTCTGCACATTTTCCGTTGTGCCTTCAAAAGTACCGTTTATCCCCTCATGGGCTATGATGAGTCGCCCCTTCATGCCAAGCTCGTTTAAAAGCCCAATTTGAGCCTTTTTAAGGCCCTCTGGGTCATCGATGCGGACATATTTGTAGAAAAGGATGATGGTATATTCCATACGAATAAGATTATACTAAATTTTGCAAAAGAAAAGCCCCTCGCGATTGTGCGAAGGACTTCCTGTTTCAGTCGTTGTTTCAAGCGACAGTAATACTTTGAATTATTGGGGGGCTGTGGTTAGAAATAGCTCTTAAGCAAGAGTAATCCCTTACGGGGGTTACATAGGGATTATCGGCCTTACAGGGCAGATTGCTTAAAAAACATAGCGCCACGACCACTATCTGTGGCGCATAGAAGAACAGAGCTAATGCGATACTAGCATATAGTAGTGCACTTGTCAATACAACAGAAAAATGCCTATTTCTTCTGGAATAGGCATTTTTCTTTGGGTCTTTAGATATACTATTTTCTGTATTTTTTTAATCGCCATTTGTCGGCGATTTTCACGCGTGTGAGCGAGCGTTCAAGTTCAGCTTCAAAGTGTTCAAAGTCAACAATTTCACCCTTGTCATGGAGAGTCTTGAGTTCAGCTGCGCGGGCTTTTGCTTTCATGATTGCCTCATCGGTAATATCAGCCACGTGTTCAGCAAAATCAGCAAGGATAATCACTTCTGTAACATTGTCGTTTTTCTTCACTTCAATAAAACCACCAGAGACAGCAAACGGAATATGCTCGCCATTTGCAACAGCTACAACATCGCCGGACTTGAGTGCAGAGACAAGCGGAATATGTTCCGGAAGCACGGTAATCTCCCCTGCCATGGTTGGCAAAGTAACCTGATTTACTTCTTCTTCAAGAACCACCTTTTCAGGGGTAACGATTTTTAATTTGAGAGTTTTTGCTGACATTTTTATTTCACCTGATCAATACTTCCCTTCATGTAGAACATATCTTCTGCCTTGTCATCATGCTTTCCATCCAAGATTTCGCGGAAGGAACGAATGGTGTCAGCAAGCGCTACATATTCACCAGAACGACCAGTGAATTGTTCGGCGACGAAGAATGGCTGTGAGAGGAATTTTTGGATCTTACGAGCACGGATAACGAGTTGCTTGTCGTCTTCAGAAAGTTCTTCCATACCAAGAATCGCGATGATGTCTTGCAAGTCCTTGTAACGCTGGAGCACGCGTTGTACTTCACGGGCAACTTCGTAGTGTTCTTTTCCAACAATGTTTGGATCCATGATTGTTGAACTTGAGTCGAGTGGATCCACCGCTGGATAAATACCGAGTTCTGAGAGCGAGCGGTTCAACACCACGGTTGAGTCCAAGTGCGCGAACGTCGTCGCTGGAGCTGGATCGGTAAGGTCGTCTGCTGGCACGTACACTGCTTGCACAGATGTTACTGAACCTTTAGTGGTAGAGGTGATGCGTTCCTGCATGGCGCCCATTTCTGTTGCGAGCGTCGGCTGATAACCCACCGCTGATGGAATACGTCCCAAAAGCGCAGATACCTCAGAACCTGCCTGCGTAAAGCGGAAAATGTTGTCGATAAAGAAGAGCACGTCCTTTCCTTCAGCATCGCGGAAGTGTTCTGCCATAGTGAGACCAGAAAGTGCTACACGCATACGAGCTCCTGGCGGTTCGTTCATTTGTCCGAACACCATCGCTACTTTGTCGAGCACTTTAGAATCTTTCATTTCGTGGTAGAGGTCGTTACCTTCACGAGTACGTTCACCCACACCTGCAAACACAGAGTAACCTCCGTGATTCGATGCAATGTTGTGAATGAGCTCCTGGATCACCACCGTCTTTCCCACACCTGCACCTCCGAAGAGTCCCACCTTACCTCCTTTCAATACTGGACAGATGAGGTCGATAACTTTAATACCAGTTTCAAGAATTTGCACCGCCGTTGCTTGCTCTACGAATTCTGGAGCCTTGCGGTGAATTGGAAGTGTTGAACCTTTTGAAAGAGGTTTGTTGTCGATTGGCTCACCAAGTACGTTGAACATGCGGCCGAGCGTTTCTTTACCGACTGGGACAGAAATAGCTGCCTTGGTATCAACAACTTCCATTCCGCGGTACATACCATCAGTAGAATCCATAGCAATGGTGCGGACAGTATTGCCACCCACGTGCTGCTCAACTTCAAGCACGACTTTCTTGTCGCCATTCATTACTTCAAGCGCACTGTATATTTCTGGCAAATGATTTTCGAATTCGACGTCGATCACCGGCCCGATTATTGTTTTGATTGTTCCTTTCATAATAATTTTTATAATTTATAACTTTTAATTTCTTAACTGACACTCGCCATACCGGCACTTATTTCTGATATTTCCTGCGTAATCGACGATTGGCGGGCTTTGTTGAATACTAATGTCAGATCATCGATCATCTCCCCTGCGGCTTCGCTAGCGTTCTTCATGGCGACCATGCGGGAGGATTGTTCAGAGGCCATGGATTCGAGAAGCATCTGGTACACCTGCGCTCTGGATAATTTTTCTACAAGTTTCTCAATCAGGACTTCATACGATGGCTCGAAGGTGTAATCAGTTTTTCCATTCTTTCGTTCTTTTATTTCACCGTTTACTTCCTTAATGATCTTTTCTTTTGAAATCGGCAAGAGTTGTCTGATAGTGGCTTTTTGTGAAAGGGCTGACACGAAGTCGGTATATGCAATGTAGACGTGATCATATTTTTGACTGCCGTATTCTTCAAATAAAATGGAAGCGACAGGGAGAATGTCACGGAGCGACAACGTATCGGGAAGTTCCGTAAATGAAGCCACGATATTTTGGCCAAGCCGGCGAAGCGCTGCGTCGCCTTTCTTGCCGACGGTTACAAAATCAATCGGTACAGAGCTTTGTTTTATAAAATTCATGGTCTGACGGATTGCCTGTGCATTGTAGGCACCACAGAGTCCACGGTTTGAAGTAACTAATACAAAAAGTGTTTTAGCAGCTGGACGCTCAACAAAGAGTGGATTGACGCTCTCGGTAATAGCCTCAGAAAGTGATTCAAGAATCTCAAGTGAATAGCGTGCATAGACACGTGAAGAGAGCGCGCTCGCAACTGCGCGTTTCATTTTCGAAGCCGCTACCAATTCCATCGCCTTAGTGATTTTCTTGGTGTTCTTTACGGACTTTATTCGTCGTTTAATTTCTTTAGTTGATGCCATATTATTAATGCCAACTCATTCCCATCAAGCTCGTAATTAGGGAATAAATAGAGATAAAAAATCCTAAACTAATAAGAAATTTAGCTGTTTTTTGGGCTGGTTCATTTTTTGATATTATCTTTGCTTGCATACTAAGAATGAATGTTGCTATTGAAAGAATAAGTAAAATTCCAAGTTTAAATTCTTTTGTATTTATCCCAAAAAAATCAAAAGATGCAATAATCCAGAAAATAACTGTCAACACCAAAAATAATCCTTGCCAAAAATATATCTTAGAACTTTTTATTGAAGGAGTAGTGTTTATATTATTTTCTTCTTTCTGTTTTAGATATTTCTTATTTAGAAACAATAGGATAAGAATAAAAGCAACGAACACACATACAGAAACTATATTATTACCACTTGCAATAGAAAATATTTTTTGAAAAATAAAAGTTAAAAATATTGATCCAATAAAGATTAATATATTTCTTAGATTATTTTGTTTAGATTTTGGTTCCATATTTTTATTTCCCAAACCTCATTACTATCTACATTCTGGTGATACCGAACCTAGTTCCGTAAAATGCTTCTCTGCAACTTCCCCTGTCTTTGCATTTATGAATACTTCGGGAATATTTCCGGCAATATCATTCGATCCTCCAGCAACACGTACCATACCAAACTGATCAGTAGTTGAATACACCACACCTACTCGCCAATACTTTTGAACTTCTGGATTCAAAGATACCTGTCGATCAATGAGGGCCGCCGTGAGAGACTCGACTTCAATCTTATTTGCCTCAGTCGACACCCAACACTTTTTTATTATCGGATCAGCAATACTGAGTGCTTCTTGTTTTGAAATGTAATGATTTTTCATCCAAGCAAAGTATCCGATGCCAAGGATTATGACAAGAATGATGATTATGTAGGCTAGTGAATTTTTTTTCATAGTTTTACTTTAAGAAAGTTACTTTGAAATCAGCAATCGCCTTTTTAATATTCCCCTCCTCGCCCTCGCTCCACATACCTTTTTCTTTGACTTCACTCATGAAGTTTTTGGCATTAACAGATGCGTAGTCGATCAAGCCTGTTTCGAATTCTTTGATTTTTTCAACTGGCACATCATCCATATAACCACGAGTGAGCGCATAGAGAGCCACCACTTGGTTTTCAACGACAACCGGTGAGTACTGAGGCTGTTTCAACATTTCAACGGCACGGCGTCCGCGGTCGAGTGTTTTCTTTGTGCTTTCATCGAGATCAGAACCGAACTGTGAGAATGCTTCAAGTTCGCGGAATTGCGCGAGGTCGAGCTTGAGTGTTCCCGCCACTTTCTTCATAGCTTTGATCTGCGCTGATGAACCCACGCGAGACACCGAGAAACCGACGTTTACCGCAGGACGAATACCTTTGTAGAAAAGATCTGTTTCCAAGAAAATCTGACCGTCGGTGATAGAAATAACGTTTGTCGGAATGTACGCAGAAATGTCGCCTGCTTGGGTTTCAATGATTGGAAGCGCAGTAATAGAACCTCCGCCAGCTTCTTTGTTGCGGCGGCAAGCACGCTCGAGCAAGCGTGAGTGCAAGTAGAAGACATCTCCTGGGTATGCTTCACGGCCTGGTGGACGGCGGAGCAAGAGTGAGATTTCGCGGTATGCCACAGCGTGTTTCGAAAGATCATCGTAAATGATGAGAACGTCCTGACCTTGATCCATGAAGTATTCAGCAATAGCCACACCAGTGTAAGGTGCGATATATGAGAGTGCAGCAGATTCTGATGCGCCTGCAGAAACGATAACGGTGTAATCCATTGCGCCGCCTTCACGAAGACGAGTTTCGAGTTTGCGGAGTTTTGAATCTTTTTGACCGATCGAAACGTAGACACAGATAAGGTTCTGGCCTTTTTGGTTCAAGATGGTGTCTATAGCGATTGCAGTCTTACCGGTCTGACGGTCGCCGATGATGAGTTCGCGTTGTCCACGACCAATCGGAATAAGTGCGTCGATAGCTTTGATTCCAGTCTGTACTGGCTGATCCACTGACTGACGAGTAATAACACCAGAAGCTACGCGTTCTACTGGATACATTGCATCGCCCTTAAGCGCACCTTTACCGTCGATAGCAGCACCGAGCGCGTTTACCACGCGACCAATCGTGCCTTTTCCTACTGGTACTTCCAAAATCTTGCCGGTTGCACGAACTTCGTCACCTTCTTTAATCTTTGAGAAATCACCGAGAATAACCACACCCACAGAATCTTCTTCGAGGTTGAGCGCTACGCCTGTTTCGCCATGAGCAAACGTCACCATTTCCGATGCTTTGATATCAGAAAGTCCTGACACTTTTGCTACGCCGTCGAACACTTCCTGCACCACGCCGACTTTTTCAGCTTTTGTATGAGCTTTGAATTCGCCGATTGCCTGTTTTAAATTTTCTACGATTGTTGATTTTGACATATTATTTTACGAGATATTCTTCTAATTGTTTCAGTTTGGTTTTGAGACTCGCGTCATACAGTGTGTCCCCGACTTTTATTTTCACTCCGCCAAGCAAACTTTCATCTTCGCTTTCTTCCATCACGACATGCTCTGCTTTGTGCTTGTCGGCAATGAAATGTTTGATGTCGTGACGTTCTCGTTCAGTGAGCTTATTCTTTGATGACACGACAGCTCTGGCAGTTTTGTGCTCCTCGTCATAAATCTTCTCAAAGCGTTTCAAGAATTGTGCTGTGTGCGACAACGCTCCATGCTGTTTGATCATGAGAAGTGCGGCATGAATGAGTTTCTGTTGCTCTTCATGGGTCTTCCCTTCCGTTGCTTCATAGAGAGCGTCCGCTAAATTGTTAATATCAAACTTTGCCATATATTATTTAAAGTGCGCCACACTCGTTTCAATAAGTGCTGCATCGATCTTTTCACTGATTCCCTTCGTTAATACTTTCTCTGTGGCAGAAGTTACCAAACTCGCAAGTTCTTTCTTTGCATCATCCAACATCTTTTTCTTTTCTTCTTCGAGCGTTGCTGTACCTTGCGCCATTATTTTTGAAACTTCTTTCTTGGCATCTTCGAGCATTTCATTTTTCTTCATTTCAGCGTCTTTCTTCGCCTTTGCGAAAATATCACTTGCTTCCTTACGCGCTTCTGCCAAAGCTTTGTCATATTCTGCCTGTGTTTTCAAAAGCGTTTCAGCATTTACCTTTGCATCAGCCAAACCTTTTTCAATATTTGCTGAACGTTCACTCATAAGCTTGCCAAGTGGCTTAATAGCAAAACGATAGAGTACGAAAATAACCACAGCAAAGTTTATGAGCTGCGCGATCAAAATTTTTATATCGAGGTGAAATGAAGAAACAATTGATTCCATAATAGTTGGATAAAATAATAGTAAGAAAGACTGTTCTAACGAACAGTTGAAGATGTAAGAACGAAGGATAGGACTTCGCACTCACACCTAGCAACTATCAACTAGATAGAGAACGCTACAACGAGAGCGTAAATTGCGATCGCTTCAGCGAATGCTGCAACGATAAGCATTGGAACCAATACCTTGCCTGATGCTTCAGGATTGCGGCCAATTGCTTCCATTGCTCCACGGCCAATCATACCGATACCAAGACCGGTACCAATAGAACCAAGACCGATGGCGAGCGCTTTTGCAAGAGGTGCCAAGTTGACTGCGGTAGTTACTGCTGTGTTTTCCATGGTATTTTTTACTTAACTAATAATGTTTAAAACCCTAGATTCCGGGTCAAGTACATAATGATAGATCATTCTGGACTTGATACGGAATCCTGTTTCATTTATGCATGTGCAACTTCTTCCATCTCAAACTCAACTTCTTTCTCTAATGTCTCAGCATGATCGTGTTCTTCATGATCTTGAGCAGCAATCGTAAAGTAGACGAGCACTAAGATCGAGAAGATCAAGGCCTGGATAAGCCCCACGAACACTTCAAGAAACAAGAATGGAACAGGGAGAACATACGCAAAAATAGCCGCCATCGCGCCCAAGAGGACCTCGCCGGCAAAGACGTTACCGAATAATCGGAACGACAAGGAAGCGACTTTTGCTGCTTCTCCCACAAGCTCGAGCATTCCAACAAAGAACATAATCGGCGCAGTCAAAAGGATCATTGGCTCCTTACGGACCTTTGTAAAAATACTACCGAGCGCCTTAAGATTAACATATTTATTGAACATTTTCCACGCACCGATTGAGACAATTCCAAAGAGATTTGAACCGATAACAGCGCACAAAGCGAGCGCAATAGTGGTGTTTACATCAGCTGTCCCACTTCGCAAAAATGGAATAAAGGAAGTGCCTTCTGCCCCCTTTTCAAGCAAACCAAAAGAACCGAATGGGAGTATTCCCAACCAGTTATTGATGAGCACGAATGTAAATATTGAGAAAGCCAACGGAAAAACTCGTGTAGTAATTTTTCGATCCCCCGTTACTTGGTCTGCGAGTGAGTATGCGCCCTCGAGAATTATTTCAAACCCGTTTTGGAGCTTACCAGGAACATTGCGAAGTTTAGTCTTAAGAAGAGCAACAAAGAGAATAATGATAGCTACTGTTATCCAACTGGTAAGCAACGCATTTGTGATTTGAAAATTACCGACATGTGCTATCGGTTCAGCGTAAAGTGTTACTTCATGTTTTACTTCAGTGTTGTTTTCCATAAAAATTTGTTTAAGTATACTGGTACGTTAGTAAGCTGGTAAGTTAGACGGGCTCAATCGGAATTTTTCTAGCTTACTAATTTACTAGATTACTAACTTACTTTCTCTCTGTCTTTCTTTTCTTTATCCTCTTTTTCAAGCTTCTTAATATATGCCTTGATCACTTTTACAATCATGAAGCATGATGCCAGAAAAGCCATCGCGATAAGTCCTAAAAATATCCATGGCTTGGTACCAAAATGCTTATCAAGCGCCCTTCCAATAATAACCGCAAGAACAAGCGGTAAGGCTACCCACATTGAAACTTGTCCAAAAATAATGAGGGATGGCTGCCACCACGGAGTTTTGTTTTGAGGATCAGGGGTCATAATATAGAAAAAGGCCACAAAATGACCGACCCCAGTATAACGGAAATTGTTAAAAAAGTATAGGGTTTGTTTGATATTATTTGAAAATTTGGTATAGTGCTACTCGTTACCGTTTGCGTGTGTAGCTCAGCTGGTAGAGCATTCGACTGATACTCGAAAGGTCCCAGGTTCGATCCCTGGCACACGCACCTCAATTTGGTCTTGAATGCGTGTTATACTTAGATGGTTAGATTTAGTACATAATTTTATAAAATGTATGTCTTTAGAGTCATCTAATTTTGCAGTAAAAAATGCGGAAACAATAAATGAACAAGCGGCACTCGAAAACAAGGTCCCAGAGGAGCTTAAGACAGAACTCACAAAACATCCACGTTTCCGAAAGTTAATATATGCTTTTTTAACTTCTACTATACTGCTAACTACGGGAATAAAGTCAGAAGCACAGAAAAGCAGCTACCTTTTTTCTGATACTAAAAAATTAGAGATGAGACGTTCAAACGAGCAGCTATCGAAAGAAGTAGACTCGTTGTTTCAAGAAATGCTGAAAAGTGGTGCTTTCGAGCAAGGAATTTCTGATCCCAGAGAGTACAAAGCTAAAACACCGAAAAAATTAAGTATTAGGTTTACAGATACTGATAATGACAAGCACTTTTCAAAAGGAGATAGTTTTGACTACATGAGCTGGACAGAAAACGGAAGCATGAAGATTATTTCAATAAATAAAGAAGGTGAAACCCGAGCTGCTGATTTTAATATGCGAAACCCTCATCAATCTGGAATTGAGGGTGCTGAAATTGTCACCCTGGGACAACTTACAAGCGAAACAGGGATCATTTATGAAACAGGAGATGGTGATATAAATATGCCCGTAGCAAGGAAGGTGTTGACCCATCAAGATCAGGTTAAAATTTTAAATGATGTAATAACTACTCTATATAAATAAAAAAACTCCCTTTCGGGAGTTTTTTTATTTTGAGATACTAATGAGGTATTAGTAATCTCGGCGTCCACCTCCAGAGAAACCTCCAGATCGTGGAGGACGAGCCTCCATAGGACGAGCTTCGTTCACAGTCAACTTTCGTCCACCGAAGTCTTGACCGTTGAACATTGAGATAGCTTTCTCAGCGTCAGCATCATTTGACATCTCTACGAATCCAAAACCTTTGGAACGTCCAGACATCTTATCCATGATAATGGTTGCTGATTCAACAGCGCCAGCCTGCTCGAAATGAGCGCGAAGCTCATCGTCAGTTGTGCTGTAAGGTAAGCCACCTACATACAATTTCTTTGCCATATATGACAATTTACTCAGTTTATTCCTTTTGCAAGGAGTAAACCAAAACTAACTTATAAATGTAATCGCCTTTGGCCGATTTCCATCCATAACCTCAATGTTTTTGACACGAAGCATGAAACGAGAAAGACTTTTGGAAACTACTGCCAAAAGAATAGCACATATAAACGAAAAAAGCAAGGTGTTGGGGATAAGTAAAATAAGGGTTATTCCTCATCCTCCCCCGTTTCCCCACTCTCAAGGGCCTCGAGGATCTTATCTATCTCTCCGCGCATGATGCCAGGGATGTTTGAAAACGATTTTTTGATACGATGGTCGGTCACACGGTCCTGTGGAAAGTTGTAAGTGCGGATTTTTTCACTGCGATCTGCGGTACCAATCTGCGCTTTTCGATCACCAGCGTATTTTTTTGCCTCTTCTTCCTCTTTTAACTGTTGGAGCTTTGCAGTAAGAATTGTCATCGCCTTCTCACGATTTGCGAGCTGACTACGTTCACTCGTCGAACGCACATCGATGCCTGTTGGCTTGTGAATAAGGCGCACCGCTGTCTCCACTTTGTTCACGTTCTGCCCTCCAGCGCCACCGGAACGAGAATATTCCATATCAAGATCCGCAGGATTGATCACAAAGTTTACTTTTTTACGAATTGGAAGAATTGCAACTGAAGCAGTCGAGGTATGAATACGGCCATTTTTTTCAGTTCCCGGAACACGTTGCACACGATGAACTCCTGTCTCATGACGAAGCAAGCGGTACACATCTTTGCCTTTGAATTCAAAGGATGCTTCTTTGTAGCCGCCGACTTCATTTTCTGGTGCATAGTTTGTTTTATATTCCCATCCATGAGCATCAGCGTAGCGCTTATACATTTCTGCAAGTTGCCAAGCAAAAAGCGAGGCTTCATCACCGCCTGCCCCAGCGCGTACTTCCATGACAATTTCATTTGGAAATTCTTCTTCTACTTTTTCTGATTTTTGAATTTCAGCAATCTGTCGCTCCACTCCTTCGCGTTGTTCCTTCAAAACCTCAAGTTCTTCTTCTGCCATTTCAGCCATACTCGGGTCAGTGGCTGCCATATCTTCTACTGATTTTTGCTCTTTCAAAATGCGTTCGTATTCGTTCGCAAGATACGACGTTTTGTGATTCTTCTTCAATTCTTCGAGATTAAAATCAGACATAAGACTATTGTAACAGCCAAAAGAAAAATCGCCATTATCCGTTTTTCACGGTGGCGATTTTTCGAGTGAAACTATCGTTATTTCTTAGCTTTTGCTTTTTCCTTTGAGAGAGCTGTGCGCTTCTTGAATTTATCTACACGGCCAGCTGTATCGAGCACTTTTTCGTTACCTGTATAGAATGGATGGCACTGACTGCAGATTTCAACCTGTACGTCTTCCTTTGTTCCAGGAATAGCGAAAACAGCTCCGCAAGCGCAGGTGATCTTAGCATTAGTAAAGTATTTTGGGTGAATTTCTGTTTTCATATGTATGACTAAGTTAACACACTTTAAGGAAACTTGCAAATCCTGGTTTGGGCTGCTTTTTCGGCCAATTATATGGCCTAGTTCAATGGGTCAATCATATTAAGTTGGATATTTTGAGCTTTCTGCATCACGCTTATACCATAAGGCGAACTCACTGTGGTACAGCCGCTCCCTCCTCCATAGTACTTACAAGCTGCAGACTTTTCAGAGCTGTATGTTTGCGCTCCTGCCCCCAAATCACCCAAATACATTGCAGAAGCCATGAAGGCATCACGTGGTACCCATGGATCAGGGGTTTTTGTGCCAAGCGCCGTACTCAAGCGACTGATGAACATTTTCCAGGTCGAAGGAATAAACTGCGCTGGGCCCATCGCACCACCGTACCCATAGCCGCCAATCGGACACGAAACGAGTGTTTTATATGGATCGCGTCCAAGCGATTTTGTAATTTCAAGAAACGGCCCAACATCACGCGTTGGCTTCATTACATTCGCAACAACAATTCCACGGCGAATACCGAACCCTGTTCCGGTCGTTGGATCAGTGAGGTAGCACGAACCTTGATCAGTTCCAAGGTTTGATTCTTGAGTGAGGATGGCGAGCAGAAACGCTGGACGAACACCGGTTTTTTGTGATGCAGCATTTGCATATTCAAGCGCCTTGCCGAACGGAATGGCTCCTGTGTCGCGAAGGTTGAAGAGTGCGGCACGAATTTTTGCAGCAAGTGCTGCCTTCGCAGCTTTTTGCTTTTCATACTCAGAAATATTTGAGTTTGTAATAGAGAGCAGCTGCTGTTTCTCAGTCTGGTTTTTTGCGACTTGTTTCTGCGACATCTCGAGCTCAGCTTTTGCATCAAGCTCTTTATTTTGCTTATCTTGCAACACCGCTTTTTCTGATTCTGTTTTAGTCTTTGCGGTATCGATTGCTTGTACTGATTCTTTTACTGATCGTTTGATTGATTGGAATGATTCGACATCACTGTAAAAATCTGAAATCGTGTTATCCGAAAGAACAAGGTTTACAATCGTATTGGAATCCATTTCATTTGTCTTACGCAAGAGTTGCGCCAACGACTGGTGTTCGCGGATAATCTTTTCTTGCAGTGTCTCAATGGTAGAAACTTTTTCAGTAATATCGGTCTTCAGCTGTGCAATAGCGACTGAACGCGCTTTTATTTTCGTTTTCAATGCATTGATCTGGGCAGTAAGCAACGTTACATCCCCTTTTAATGTCCCAGCTTGGCCTTTTAAGGCATTTGATTTGGCGGTAAGGTCTGCGAGTTGTTTTTCCAAATCATTTAACTGTTGCTGGCAAAGCTGTTTTTGAGCAGCATCCGCCGTTGGAATCGTGCAGTCGTATGCGGCAAGCCCTCTTGAGACAAATGCAGTTGTCGCAAAAAGAACAACGAGTGAAAATATAAGTACTTTTCTAAACATGGCGTTATTATAACATAAGCCGAAAACAGATTCTGTTTCTTACAAATAAAAAAGACCCCAGAAGGGGTCTTTTTTATTTGAGTATCTTTATTTTGTTTCGTCAGCAGGAGCTTCGGCGTCTTCTTTCTTACCTTTCTCAACAGACACTTCAATTGCAGAGAGATCAACTGGTCCAGTTTCTTCTTTTTCTTCCTTTGCAGCCTGAACGAGAGCAACTACTTCTTCAGCTGGAGTAACCGCAACAACCCCCTTTGGTAATACGATATCACTTACGTGAATCTTATCTTCGAGTGTTGCAAGAGACGAGATATCAACAGTGATTGAGTGTGGAAGATCCTTCGGAAGGGCCTTAATTTCAAGCTCATGGAGCACCTTCGTGAGTGAACCAAGACCTTGTTTTACCGCTGGTGCTTCGCCAGTAAACTCAAGCGGTACACCAACTTCAATTTCCTTATTCATATCGATAACAAGAAAGTCAGCGTGAATAGGAAAACCTTTTACAGGATCAACCTGTACTTCATGAATAAGCGTTTCCACCTTTCCAGATGGAGTTTCGAGAGTAACGGTTGAAGATTCGCCGGCATTCTTCCAAACCTTTTCGAACTCTTTAAGCGATACAGCAATAGAAGTAGTTTCTTTGCCAGCACCGTAAAATACAGCCGGCATATAACCGGTCTCAAGAGCGCCCTTTGTGCCCGCAGTGCGAGCTTTTGCAGTGATTGAAAACATGAGGCTCATTATATACAAAAAAGCCAAAAAGGCAAGTTTTGGTGACCACGGCTGTGGCAAAGATCCTTGCCATACCATTGATTTAATTATATAGTTACGAAAATTTACTTAAAACCCCTGTACCCATGAAAAAGAAAATAAGCGCTGATCCAAAAATGAAGGTGCCTGGAATTGGAATGCTGCTTGTTGCTCAACCAATGCTACCACCACTTCTAGTAAAAGAGTACCCGTATGTAAAAAGATCAGTAATCTTAATCGTACAGCACAACGAAGTAGGGACAATCGGTTTGATTTTAAATAGAATAACTAAAACCACCGTTCCCGAGATAATGACAAACTTCCCTTCATTTGATGTACCTGCATACTACGGCGGACCAAAAACCGGAAAAAGTCTATTCTACCTGCATACGTTTGATAATAAAAAATTACCAAAATCAATCGAAATTGGTAATGAAATTTATTGGCAGGGGGATTTTGAGACACTCAAAATGCTCATAGAAGCAGGAGAAGTACCTGAAGACAAAATTCATTTTGTTGTTGGATCCTGCCACTGGTCAGCCGACGAGCTCACGAAAGATCTACAAGACAACCTCTTTTTTGTCGAAGTTGCCAAGAAAGAGTACGTTTTCTGTGAGGATTACGACAAACTTTGGGGAAATGTATTGAAAGATACAGGACATCCATATGGCATTATGAAAAATTTTCCTGTAGATCCGGAATTCAACTAAGCTTTATTCAAATATTTTGAAAAAGAAACCCACTTTACAGTGGGTTTTACTTTTTTAATACAGCTTTCCATTTAAAAGAGTTTTTATTTGATCTTGTGCGATAGATAAATATTTGCGCATACCCCGACGAATATCTTTCTCCTCTGCAACTGACTTCGGCCGAGCATTTTGATACCATTCAATTATGTCTCTTTTGAGACCGTCTCGAATCCACTGGATATCATTCATAATATCATCTTGTCTCTGTTGTGCTCTATTTGTATCAAATTCTTCTTTTTCTTCTGCCATACATTTTTAAAAAATTACTACTAATATTTTTATTAGAACCTAAGAATTATGGGTTGTGTGTGGCGCATCGGGCTTGATAATATATTTTTCAATATCTTTTATGGTATCCCCTACTTTCTTTTTTGGATTTAAAATAGTTTGCGGATCAAATGTTCGCTTCACGTCTTCAAAAAGTGAGTAGATATGTTCTCCGTACATCAGTGGCAAATACGGAGTACGGATAATGCCATCGTTATGCTCTGCTGTAATCGAACCATCATACTTCACGACTAAGTTGTACACTTTTTCTGAAATCTCAAGAATCTGCGGCACTGTACGCGGATCATTGAAATCCATGAGTGGAATGATGTGGAAATTACCATTACCTGCATGTCCAGCAATCGTATAGATGATATTTTTATAGGGGTCGAGAATCGCATTCAATTGCGGCAAAAATTCTGGCAACACGTTCGGCGGCACAATAATGTCATCAATGAATGGCGCTGTGCGACGGCCTTCGACGTGCTTGCGCAACAGCGCGAACGAATCGCGGCGCATCTGCCAGTACTTGTTTGCTTCACGGTCATTTTTCGTGATATGTGTCCTGAAACCGAAGTGCGCAATTTTCTTTCGTGCTTCATCGCACGCAAGAGCAACCTCTTGTTCACTCTCTCCAGAAAATTCAGCGAGTAAAATCAACTTTGGTACACCGCCAGTCAGTATCATGGTAAATTCTGGCATGAATGAAAGCGCGTATTTGAACAATCCCCAGACGCCTTTCGCTTTTACAAGATCTTTGAAAAACTTCATTGCAAGTTTAAAGGTCTTGTCATCGTATGATTCCAAACTTTCTGGCTTAAGCGGAAGAATTTCATCAACAACACTGCCTAGGTGTGTCAGATCATTCATAAATACCACCATAAGCTTTGTAGCTCGATCAACGGGCACTAAAGAAAGTTTAATCTCGGTCACAACACCCAGTGTACCTTGAGAACCAACAATCAATTTTGAAAGATCAAACAACTCACCATCATAGATGTCCCAGAGGTCATACCCTGCACTATTTTTTGAAACTTTTGGTCGTGCTTTCTGGATAGAATCTTGATTCTTATTTATCATTTCGAGCATTTCCCGATACACACTACCTTCAAAATCGGTCTGCGCCACTTTTGCATAGAGCTCTTTTTTTGTAAGCGGGCGAATGACATTTTCAAAACCATCAGCAAAGACAACCTTGAGTTCCTTCACGAAGTTTCGAGTGGAACCGTACTTCAAACTCTTTTCCCCAGAAGAATTGTTCCCCACCATCCCGCCCAGGGCATTGATCGATTTCGATGCAGTATAACAAGGCAAGATAAGCCCATGCTTTACTGTTTCAGTTTCAAAATCACGGTAAAACATTCCCGGCTGGACAATCGCTTCTTTTTTTTCTGGCGACAACGAAACAAGCGCATTCATATAGCGCGTAAAATCCATAATGATCGAATCATTGATTGCCCCACCAGACATATCGGTACCAGCTGAACGCGCAGTAATAGAAAGAGTTGAGTCATTTTTTTTATTTTCTTTTACCCATCGTACAAGTTCTTTTACGTCTTCGGCATTCTTCGGATACACCACGAGCTTCGGCATGATTTCAAAAAGACTCGCATCGTGACTATACGTCTTCAGCGTTTCTATTGAATCATCTATATCACCCTTGAAAAATTTTTTAATTTGGTCTTTCATTTTATTTTTCCCAAAAAATAAGTGCGAGCGCCACTACCCCTAAAATCATACCAATTATTTGTATTTTATTTACCTCTTCTTTATAAAAACAAACACCAATGAGTAGCGCTACCGCAGCTGAGCACACAGAAAACACGACTACACCTCTCCCCAACCCTGAACCTTCTTTTAAGCTTGAGAGCCAGAACATCGTAGCACACACATAAAAGAGAAGGGCTCCGGCCCAAAAATACCAATGCCCTTTTAGTGAATACTCTTTTGCAAATATATCAGCAATCAACTCTGCCAAAACAACAAGGGTAATAGGGAGTAACCAAGACATATATAATCACTTCATTCCGTTAAATAATTGTAATCGCGCTTCCACTACTGCTTCAATAGCATCTACCGCTGGCTGTAGAATTTTCGCCGGAGTTATTTCAGATGGATTGTCTTTCATCGATTTCTCAGTCGCTTCTTTGAACGCCAGTCGTATCTCGCTATTTATATGCACTATGGAAATACCAGCCTTGATTGCATTCGTAAAATCCTCATCACGAAGTCCAGAGCCCCCATGAAGCACAAGTGGAATTCCGGTGATCTTTCTGATTTCTGCCACCAGTTCTGCATTGATATGCGGCTTGCCAGTCTTGATAAGCCCATGAATGCTGCCGACTGAGGGGGCAAATAAATCTACGCCCGTCATTTCCACAAACTTTTGAGCATCTTCAGGTTTTGTTAAGATCCCTGCGCCTTCTGGGATACTGTCTCGCACGATAGATCCAGAACCAATAAACCCGAGTTCAGCTTCGACTAAAATGTCCCTACCTGTCTTTGCTGTCACTTCACGAGCATAATCGACACACTGTTTCGTAATTTTCACATTCTCTTCAAAAGGCAATTTTGCTACATCGATAATGACAGAATCATATCCAGCATCAATGCATTTTTTCACTGATTCAAAACTGCTGTGGTGGTCAGCGTTCAAAAAAATTGGATACTCATCTCGCTCGCGAATTGTTTTAACCAAAGCAACAGCTTCTTCTAAACCGACAAACTTTTCTTCCCCCTCTGAGAGTCCGATAATCACCGGTACATCTACTTTTTTTGCTGCGTTGTAAATACCATGCAGCGCCTCAAGGTTTGAAATATTAAAATGGCCGATAGCAACTCCTTTTGCTTCGGCTTCTTGTATACATTCACGTAACGTTTTTTTCATAGCTCTAGTATACCAAAATATGCTAAAATAGCCCCATGGAAAACAACAAATCTGTGGACATTTTCGCAATCGGTGACGTGGTTATCGATGCTTTTATCAGACTGAAAGATGCTGAAGCAACCTGTGATCTCAATCGCGAACATTGCAAAATCTCTCTTCGTTTCGGCGATAAAGTTCCGTACGAATCAGTTGAAGTATTGTATGCCGTTGGTAATAGTGCTAATGCAGCCGTATCTGCGTCTCGACTTGGACTTTCTGCGGCTCTCTCAGCGTCAGTCGGCAATGACCAAAATGGTAAGGATTGTCTAGAAACACTGAAAGGAAACAACATTATAACCGAGTATGTCGAAGTCGACCCAAAACTTCCGACAAATTACCACTACGTGCTCTGGTATGATGTTGAACGGACTATTTTGGTAAAACACGCACCATTTGAACGACACCTCCCGCAAAATCTCGTCACACCAAAATGGATTTATCTAAGTTCACTTGGAGAAAATACTGAGGACTTTCACCATGAGATTGCAACATGGCTCAAAGCAAATACAGAAACGAAACTCGCTTTCCAGCCGGGGACATTTCAAATAAAACTTGGCAAAGAAAAGTTGAAAGATATTTACAGCCTCTCACATATCTTTTTCTGTAACTTTGAAGAAGCGCAGCGCATTTTAGAAACCAAAGAGGAAGATAAGAAAAAATTGATGGATATGCTCCATGAGCTTGGACCAAAAATTGTGGTAGTTACGGATGGTATTTTGGGAGCATATGCACGCGAAGAAGACGGTACGTACTGGTATATGCCTATTTACCCCCACGAACCGTTTGAACGAACAGGTGCAGGCGACGCCTTCTCCTCTACCATAATGTCGGCTCTTGCTAAAGGTCTGTCACTCGAAGAAGCACTCTTGTGGGCACCAATCAACGCAATGTCTGTCACGCTTCAAGTAGGCGCCCAAAAAGGATTGCTGACCGAAACTCAATTGAAAGAATATTTAACTAAAGCACCAGCTGATTACAAACCTAAGAAAATATAACTTTATGATCGAACGTATAAACCTCTCAGAACAAGAAGAGCGGTACTTGAAGAAAAAAGGAGATGTTTTAAACAAGGAGGAAGATACTATCTTCAAAGAAGCACTTCAAAAAAACATAAGTAAACGAGAAGAATTGGAATATTTACAGAAAGAATTGCGCGAAAAACTGAATGAAAAAGTGGTGATTGAAGATGCTTTCCAATCACTTACCGGAACAAGAAATGTGCGGACGAAAGATACATTCGATTTTATAGATAAGAGCCTTGGAGAGGAATTTGAAAGATTGAAGGCAGACTATGAGGAATGCAACTTTCAAATCATCGAACTGAACGAAAAGTTAAAGAAACTAGGCAAAAAATAATTATTTGCGCCGCAACGCTTTCTCGACCGCAGCCTTGATGCTCTTCACTCCCATTCCATAGTATTCAATGAGCTCTTCAGGCGTTCCTGACTGACCAAATTTATCTTTGACGCCGACGAATTCAATCGGTACTGGGTATTTTTGTACGAGCACTTCCGCAACCGCACTTCCTAGCCCTCCAGCTATTTGGTGCTCTTCTACGGTAACAATAGCTCGTGTCTCTCGTGCAATTGCCTCAATAAGCTCTGCATCAATCGGTTTGATGGTTGAGATGTTCACTACCGCTACTTTTATTCCCTCTTCTTTTTCTAATTCTTTTGCAGCAATAATCGCCTTGTACACGAGTGCACCCGTTGCAATAATACCCACCTGTGCCAGACCTGTATCAGGTATATAAACGGTCTGCCCCTTACCTATTTCAAATGGAGTCTCTTCTGTCGTCATAACAGGGGTCTTCTCGCGCGCCAAACGCAGATATGCCGGCTTTGCGAGCTTTGCGAGCGCCAATGTAGCTTTCCTTGCTTCGATTGCATCACATGGCGAAATAACCATCATATTGGGCATGACACGCATAATAGCCATATCTTCTATGGCTTGATGCGTCCCACCGTCAGGGCCAACCGAAACACCAGCGTGGCTTCCCACAATTTTTACCGGACGATCATTGTACGCAATAGTCGTGCGAATTTGTTCCCAGTTTCTTCCTGGTGAAAACATTGCATATGAAGAAACGAATGGAATCTTCCCCATCGCAGCCATTCCAGAAGCAACGGTTACCAAGTTTTGCTCTGCGACACCAATTTCAACAAATCGTTCAGGAAATTTTTCCTTAAACAAATGCATCTGTGTACTTTCAGTCAGATCTGCACATAGTGCAACAACATTTGCATCTACTTCGCCGGCTTTCACGAGCCCCTCACCGAATCCTTTGCGGATCGGTACTTGCTCCACATCAGGATTGAATAGTTTTGGATTTAATTTTGAGTGAGGATTAAGCATAGAGTAATTATAGCGCAATAAGACCCAATGTTACGAAACCCAAACCAACAGCACATTTTCTTATAAAAGATACGTCAGTTTTTTCTAAAAGTTTTCTGATAGTAACTGTTGCAAAAAGAGCACCAATACCAAGCACTCCGCTATAGAATGCGATCATCGTAGGATAAGAAAACGGAACACTATCCAACGTTCCTAAAACTAAAGCAGCCGTCCATGATACGACCGAAAGAACTCCTGAAAGAATTATCCATGATCCTTGTTTCCCTTGCACACCTATAAAGAGAGTCGCACCGATTCGTCTTTTAATAAACGGTAGATGGTACACGTGAAAAATAATTCCGTTTATGGTAAGCAATAACACAATACTCATCTTGCTCATAAATTTTACCGAATGGAGGTAGAAATCAGGCTTCGCAAGAAAAAGTCCCACTCCTGAAAAAATAAGGAGTGCTAGTCCCACCCACACAAATCTACTCAATCGTATTAGTCGACGAAATTCAGTTTGATCAATTACTCCATCTCTAATCGAGCGCATAAAAGTGATATCGCTCGTATAAGCAGCGCCTGCGCCGATAAATGCTCCCAATATATGTCCAATGATAAAAATATTCATAATTATATTATCTTAATATGGTAGGAAACCATTCTCTTCAGCATTTTTAGAATTTTTATAGCCACTATCATCAAAATACTCCTTTAATGTATGGTGATTTATAATAAATACAACGTCAGAAATTGTCAGGAACATCAATCTTGATTTGTAACACCTAGAGGAAGTTGCAATTTGGCACGCTCCTTGAGTCCATCCTTCCTTCGCGTAGAAGGGAATTATGGGGAAAAACAATCCTAAAAGAATCCAGATACTTATTAATACAATAAAAAATTGTACACGTTTTTTTGGTTTTATGCTTTTCGATGCAAATTGAGTATTTTCCATAATTTATAATTATCTACTGATGCTCGCTCTGAATCTTACCACCTAATGTTCGCAGTTCATGGAGCGCCATTTTCGCCTCATCGAGAGACGGCGGCTTACCATGCCAGTGAAAATCTCGTTCAAACTCTTTCACGCCTTTGCCGGGAATCGTATGCGCAATAATAACGGTTGGTTTCTCAAAAATAGCTTTCGCTTGATTAAAAGCTTGTGAAAGCGCTCGAAAATCATGACCATCAACTTCAATCACATGCCAATTGAAGGCCCGCCATTTTTCTGCAAGATCATCAAGCGGCATAATATCTTCTGTATAGCCATCGATCTGAATATTATTGCGATCAACTATTGCAATTAGGTTATGGATTTTTTCTTTTGCTGCGAGCATGATCGCTTCCCAGCTATTGCCTTCATCAAGTTCACCATCAGACATGAGACAATAGACGAAACGATCTACCCCATTGCCGCCATCCATTCGATCAGCAATAGCCATCCCAACAGCCTGCGACAACCCAGCTCCAAGTGGACCAGAACTTGTTTCAAGCCATGGCATAAACTCACGATGTGGATGTCCCTGGAGTCGTGAACCGAACTTACGGAGGGTTTGCAGCTCTTCAAGCGGAAAATACCCAGCATGTGCCATAGTTGCATAATAGACGGGACAAATATGACCATTCGAAAGAACAAGGCGGTCACGCTCCGGCCAATCTGGAATTTGCGGATCATGTTTCAAAACATCAAAGAAAAGAATGGTAAAAATATCCGCCATACCAAGAGGACCCGCAGTATGGCCACTCCCTGCTTCAACAAGCATTTCGATGATTGATTCACGAATATTATTTGCTACTGTTTCCAGATTTTTTATTTTTGTGTCGGTCAACATCGTTTCTATTTTAACATAATTCTAGCTATTCGTATGTCATCATAGGAATACTTTCCATCAAAATTTTCAAAAACCGGAGTCAGTTTATCTGTATCTAATTTTTTAAAAGCTTTTTGGATTACTGGCACCGCTTTTGAAAGCTTGGTATCAAGCAAGCGAGAGAGTGATGCTTTTGTTATCTTCCCTTTTTCAACCAATTCTTCAACGTGTCCAAAGATAGTCGCCTCTGTTAACTTTCTTGCTTTAGCAATTTCAGAGACTGTTTTTCCTTCATTCCAGAGAATGAGCGTTTCTTCTTTTGTGTCGCTTTTCTTCTTTTTGCTGCTTTCTTCCACAGAAAGAATACGCGTAACGGGTTTAACTTTACCGCCACAGGCAATGATGAAGTTCTTGTGCATGCGTTCAAGATCACTAGGAGAAATCTTTCCAAATACTTCTTCTGCTTCTTCTGACTGTATATGAAACTGCTCATCTTTAGCGAGCACATCGGGATGTACCTGGAAAGTTCGTTCGTTCCAGCCCAGGATATACAATCCCGAGAGCCGCCGTACGCGCGAAAGCGCCACATACCCCTGCCCAAATTCAAATACCTGCGACAAATCCATGATAGCTGCATCCATACTCATTCCTTGGCTTTTATGCACAGTAATAGCCCACGCTAAACGGAGCGGTGTCTGAGATATACGAGCTTTAATCTTACCGTTTTCTTCTACGGTCCAATCCATTGGTTCGACAATGATTTCTCGACCGCTTCGTGTTTTTACAATAGGATAATTACTTCCCGGGGCAAACCCGATAACGGTACCAAGTGTCCCATTCACAAATCCTTCCTTTGGACTATTTTTGGTAAACATGACTGACGCGCCGACCTTAAGGGCAAGTATTTCTGGCGAGAGACAACTTTTTTTAAGCGTTGCGATTAGCATTTCGTTCCCCTCTCCAGACATCTGAAAAACCTTCTGATCGTTTTTTATTTTCGAGAGCTCATCCGTATTTACTCGATCCACATCGATGTTGTGTGAAAAAAGTTTCGGAATCCCAACAGGCGCTCCACTGTGTATATTTTTTCTTTTTTCAAGGTGAGATAAATGCTCAGTGCTAAACGTATTCTGTCGAATCGCAGAAAGAAGGGAAAGAAAGATCTGGTCATCCTGACGATACTGTTCAGAAAGATAGCAAACAAGCGGTTTTGCTCGACTCCACGCAGCTGACTGATAGGCAAAGAGTAGCGGTTTCTCTTCATCGGTAAAAAGCGTCTGATCATCGTCATTCCTATTCTCGGGAGCAGTTTTTACGATTGGCGGCAACTGAAAGAAGTCACCGACAAAGACCACCTGGAGCCCACCAAAGGCTTCAGCACTCTGCCGCACCTCGCGACATACCGCATCTACCATTTCCAATGTACCTTGGTGGAGCATTGAAACCTCATCAATGATAAGCACTCTGGCACGCCCTACACGTCGAGCAATGTATTCAGTGGAAGCGATCTTGTCGAGCGTATAGTGATCGAGATTTGTTTTAATCCCAATACCACTCCACGAATGGATCGTCATGCCACCTAAATGAGTCGCGGCAATACCGGTCGAGGCCGTAATAGCAACTTCAATATCACGTTCACGTAAATAACGTACATATTCGTTGATAGTGTGTGTTTTACCAGCACCAGGTTCACCGGTCAGGAATACATTTACGCCCGTTTTTAAAATAGAAAGCGCGAGAGCTTGCGTCATGGCAAAAGTATACCATGCGTCTACATTCCAAATATTAAGTTATATGGCAAAACCTAAGTGAAAGATCTGACCCTCGAGACAATGATTGCTCGTGAAAAGGCGACAATTATAGTTGCCTGTTTTCCAAATACCAAATAAACCAATCCAGTGGAGGAAGATAAGAAGTATGAGGATACCAATGATTGTACGCATAAGATTATTCTACCAAACTTTCAAACTGTCGCAATGTCTCTCGAATATCTGTGGATGTAAAAATTGCTGAACCAACCGCAAGCCGATCGGCACCAGCATCGATCAAAAGCGGTGCGGTATTCAAATTGACTGATCCATCAACGCTAATGACAAGTTCAGGGAATTTTTCTCGAAGTGTTCTGATATGATCGAGCACGGTCTCGTCAAACGGCTCTGCTTGGCGCCCAATCTGTGCGATACCCATGCACTGCACAAAATCAACTTTTGAGACAAATGGGAAAAGCGATTCAATAGGAGTGGTTGTGTTTATAGCAAGTCCCATTTCAATATTTTCCCGCACATACAGATCAATCCCTTCTAAGAATTGCAAAAAGGCTTCGTGGTCTGGCATCGCTTCTAGGTGAAATATAATTCGCTTAGGACCCATGCGTACATACGTATCAAATTCATCGACAGCATTTGCAACCATTAAATCGAGTTCGAAATCAATGTCTTCCCAAAACGGCAACCCTTCGCGTTCATTCAAAATATTGTCGAGACTGCGTTCATCGCCATCATGGAATGGCCAGGTAACCATTTTTACAAATTGTCCATCACAAAGATCAATCTGCGTGAACGAAACCAGCCCTCGCACAAGCGAGATTTTATTCTTCAAATCTTCATAACTTTTTGGCATGATTGCCGGAATAATTTCCATAATTAAAATTTATTTATTCTTCGCACATGCCGTTCGTCATTTGTAAATGGTGTTTCCAAAAAGAGCGCTAGCGCTTCTTTTGCTTCATCATCTGAAAGAAATCGTCCACCAAGAGAAAGGATGTTCGCATTATTATGTTCGCGCGCAAGCTTCACGATATCAATACTTTTACCGTAATAGAGCGCTGCACGCGCACCCTTTACTCTGTTTGCGCAAATTGCCTCACCTTGTCCTGAGCCACCTAAAACGACCCCAAAACTTCCCTCTTCCTTGGCAACTGCTTCTGCCACGGGCGTTATAAAATCTGGATAGTCATCGTTCGCATCATAAGAATATGCGCCCTTATCTTCTACCGCATGACCAAGACCACTCAAATATGTTTTGAGTTTCTCTTTGAGTTCATAGCCTGCATGGTCGGAGCCAATGTAAATTTTTTTCATATTTTTAATCTACCTCTAAAGCAAAAACGTCATCAGTGAATTTGTTCATTATAGAATAAATCTTTCTACTATCATCAGTATTTAGTATGAGGTGAAAGCTATTAATACTACTTGTAATGTGATTCTTATCTCTTTGAATACGTTCCAGCGCTATGTCTTTTATTCTTTTACCAAATAATTCTTTCATTTTAGGGTTAGCAAGGACGATTTTTATATTTTCAAGGTCAGTATGTAATCTTTTCTGATATAAAGGTATATTTATTTTTTCTTTGTCTTCAATATCAATTTCTGGATGAATGTGCATACCATCAAGAAGTCCTGCATAGTGCATCCAGTGGTATTCTCTCTTGTACCCACCTTTCGCTGCTTCTATAGATTCACTCAAGGTTTCCCCGGCCTTCCAAATACTACCTTTTTCTTTTTCAGGATCAAGGCGTTTTGATTCTGCTATTATTTCTGGAGCAGCACGATGCAACTCTATAATGCCATCGATAATAGTTTTATTATCATCTTCATAATCTTCATACGTGCTTCCATTCACATCTGCCAAACTTTTAATAACCCCCTCTAGCATATCAGAACCTCCTTTTGTTCGTTTAATATCTTCTGGATCAAGTGATCGCAAAAACTTGAGGAATAATGTACTCTCATCAATCACGTATGCCAGCTGCCGTTCGCGCGGCTCTTCATCAAAGTAACTCCCAGCATCAAGTACTACCTTAAGTCCTATTTCTGAAAGAAACTCGCCTTTAGTTTCAAGTATGTCTTCAAGTTTTGCCTCAAACATTTCAATCCCAACTTCTTCTTGAGCGAGTTTTTCAAAGGCAGTCTGAAGGGCGCTATCGAGCTGCAGCAGTTCGTGAATATGAACCATTGCAATTCTTTTTGTTTCCTGTCGTGCAATAAGGTTTGGGTTAAGTTCTTGTTGGCTCATTATTTTTAAGAATTATCTGCTATGTGAAAGCAACATCGGCAAACGAACAAACCGAATAGAAACTTTGCACGTTGTCGTCTTGCAATCAGGATTATACGCAACAGCCGGAATAATCGGCACAAAAACGCTAATGGCAAGGAGGATTAAAATGGCGATGGCGACTTTCATACTATATTTTGTAATAAATTATAATAAGACAACCTCTTGTGTTCCTCCACCAGGAAGTGTTTTACGTTCATCATATGGGACTCCTTCTTGGTCTTTTTCTGAAAACCAAACTGTTCGACGAAGACCAATCACATTAGACGTAGCATCAATTCGATTCTTTTGATATCGCAATCGTAGCGTATCTTTTAACATATTTTTCAAATCATTCTCAAACTGAATTTTACTACAGCCTATTTCGATATGGACTGGTGATTCTGGGTCAGAATCAAGTGTGACAAAAATTTCCCCGTGCACAAGCGCCGCTCTCTCATCAGCCATCTGCTGCTTCAGATTTTCCATCAATGAACTAATAGCATGGTCAGTAAGGATGGTAATAGTAGATTCTTGTTTATTATTTATATTCTCCAATGTCGCTTCAGGCATTTTATTTTATAGTACCCCCTGTCTTAATCACGTGATCGACTAATGTATACGTGTACCCCATTTCGTTATCATACCATGCCATCACTTTGACGAGATTGCCGCCAACCACACGAGTCATTGCCAAATCGGCGATAGAAGCATGTGAATTGCCGAGAATATCAGACGAGACGAGCGGTTCTTCAGTTACCGTAAAAATTTTCTGCCAACGAGCATCGCTTGCCGCTTTTTTCAAAAGAGCATTTACTTCTTCGGTGGTTGTCGTTTTCTTGGAAATAAAAGTCACATCAACAATGGATCCAGCCGGCACAGGAACACGGATAGAAATACCATCAAAAAGTCCGGTGAGTTCTGGGAACGCTTTGGTCACGGCAATCGCCGCACCAGTTGAAGACGGTACAATATTTTGCGCAGCCGCACGTCCTTCACGCAAATCTTTCTTCGATGGACCATCCACGAGTGCCTGTGACGCTGTGTATCCATGTACAGTGTTTAAAATTGCTTTTTCAATGCCGAGCGCCTCATGCATGATTGCAATTAACGGCGAAGCAGCATTTGTTGTGCATGAAGCATTTGAGGTAATGTCACAGGTACCAAATTTTTCTTCATCGACACCCAAAAGAATGGTAGCGCCTTGCACAGTTCCATCGCCTTCTTTGGCTGGTGCAGAAATAACTACTTTCTTTGCACCCTGATCCAAGTGGAACTTTGCTTTATCAAACGAAGTGAAAAGGCCGGTTGATTCTACTACCACATCAATTCCAAGCTCTTTCCATGGGAGTTTTGTCGTATCTTTTTCAGAAACAAATTTTACCTGTTTGCCGTCGATCCAAATATCCTTCCCATCCTGCTTAATATCGTGATTCCAGGTCTTATAGACTGTGTCGTACTTTAGAAGATACGCCAATGATTCAATAGAACCTAAGTCATTTACTGCGACTACTTCAATTTCTGGTCGCTCCCATGCAATCTTCAAGAATGCCCGACCAATGCGCCCAAAACCGTTTACTGCTACTTTTATTTTTGTCATTTTTCTATTTTAACAAATCTACTAATAATTGCTTCGCCACCTGGGGATTTGCGCTCCCTTTCGACTCTTTCATTACCTGACCGATCAAAAACTGTAGCGATGACTCTTTGCCTCCCTTATACTCGGCAGCCACATTCGGATGCTTTAAAATAATCCCCTCAGCGAGCGTTCGGAGCGAACCTTCATCAGACACTTGCAACAAATTGCGCTCAGTCGCAATAGTCATAGGTGACGCATCTTCAGTGTACATAATTTCAAGGATATCTTTCGCGCCACGTGAAGTGATCTTATTCTCTGTCACCATATCGATAAGCTCTGCAAAATATTCAGAATGAGGAAATACAAAATTCGCATCAGTTTTCATGTGTCCTGCCATATCAGATGTAATATAGTTTGAAGCTACTTTGATTTTTTCTTTATTACCACCCAAGTTTGCAATTACTTCTTCAAAAAATTGTGAGAGTTTTGGGTTACCGATAAATATTTCAATATCAGCGTCTTTTACACCTGCTTCAAGCTTATAGCGTTCTCGTTTTTCCTTTGGTGTTTCCGGGAGATTGTCTTTCAGTTCTGCAAGATTAAAAAGTTCCTTGAGTTTCAACTTCGGTAGATCGGGATCGGGGAAATAACGATAGTCATGGCTATCTTCTTTTCTTCGTTGTGAAAAAGTCTTATTTTTTGTTTCATCCCACCCACGTGTTTCTTTGACAATTTCATCAGCCTTCCCTTCTTCCATGAGCTTTATCATTCGCTCAACTTCATATTTGATTGCTCGTTCCGCGGCACGCACCGAGTTGATGTTCTTGACCTCTACATAGGTATTCAACTTTTTAGGGTCAGTCGAGACAGAAACGTTCACCTCAACACGCATTTCCCCTTTTTCCATATTCGCATCAGATGCGCCCAAATACCAAAGCAAGAGCTGGTATTCACGCGCAAAGTTTCCTGCTGCCTTCGCTGCTTCTTCCGGATTTTCAAATGTATGAGGTTCTGTTACAAGCTCCATGAGCGGCACACCAGCACGATTGAAATCGACAAGCGAATAATCTCCTTTGTCATGCTTTGAGGTACCAGTATCTTCTTCAAGATGAATACGAGTGATTTTAAATTGAGCTAATTCACCTCCAGAGACAATTGGATATTTGTACTGTGAAATCTGGTAGCCTTTTGGGATATCTGGATAAAAATAGTTTTTACGGTCAAACTCAGTAAAGTCTTCTGCAATAGTGCCATCGATGGCAAGCCCCACACGAATAACCTGTTCTACTGCTTTTTTGTTGATGACCGGCAACGCGCCAGGCTGCGCGGTACAGACAGGACAAATGTTTACATTGGGACGTTCTTCATCAGGATCGTTCTTGCAAGAGCAGAACATCTTGGTCGCTGTCTTCAGTTCCGCGTGTATTTCCAAGCCGATTGTCGTGTAATAGTTCTTTTCCACGAAAGCAGTATAGCAAAATATGGCCATAGATTGAAGTTTTTTCTTCCTATGAAAATAACTTGCTTGTTTAAATAAATGTGGTAGTATTGGTAGAAATTTTAGTTCACTTAAATATTAATTTAAACCCCTATCTCTTATGAAGAAAGATCAATCAATCCTTCTTGGCCTTTTAGGTCCACGTTTAATTCAGAACATTACCAGGCTAATGACTCCTGGAACCAGCGATGAAAGGCATCGCCCAAAACGAACAATCAAAATTTTTTTTGAAAACATTCTTACTGAGGATCTTACTGTTGAGCAACTTTTAGCTTCCTTCGATATCCTCAATGTTGAGATTGACAAAACTACAGCGTTTTTAAAGAAAATTGTTGACGACAAAAGGACTGAAAACAAAATCATTGAACCTTTTGACCTCACAGAACAAGCCTGTGTGGATATAGAAAAAATCCACAGTAAGGACCAAACAACATGGAAACCGGAATACAAGGCAATGTATTTTTACTTCAAGGGAAAATCACTTAAAAAAAGTGACCAACTAACAATTGATAAGATTTTTGATGATCTTGCCGAAATGCAGCTACTTATCGATGAGGCCAGAAACATAATCTGGTCTAAAAAAACGGCAACGAAAGCAAAAAAGGAGCCCGTCACTGTTTAACAGTGACCTATTTAATAAAAAGGGCCCATCACTACTGATGGGCCCTTTTTTTATTTTGGCTTAAACTCTCGTGTAATTTTTCCGTCTTCAAGATAGACCACCCGATCACAATATTTTGCATACTCTTCTTCGTGCGTCACCATCACAATCGTCTGTCCATCAGCGTGGAGCGTTTCAAACAATTCGATAATAGCTTTTCCGGACACGCTGTCTAGGTTTGCTGTTGGCTCATCAGCAAAAAGTATTTTTGGATTGTGCGCGATAGCACGAGCAATCGATACGCGTTGTTGCTCTCCACCAGAGAGCTGGCTCGGCAAATTATTCTCGCGATTTGCAAGACCAACCTTGGCAAGCATGCGAGTGCTTATGTCGCCCGCTTCTTCACGCGATAATCCCTGCATCAACAGAGGAATCATTGTATTTTCTTTGGCAGTCAATTCTGGAATAAGCGCATAATCTTGAAATACGTAGCCTAGTTCAGAAAGGCGCATCAATGTTCGGTCGTTTTGCGTCAACTGTTCTGTTTGTTTGCCATTCAAAATAATTTCTCCAGAGGTCGGATGATCGAGCAACCCTATTTGATACATGAGCGTTGACTTGCCGGCACCAGACTTCCCCATAATCCCCAAAAATTCTCCTTCTTTCACTTCTAAATCGACACCGCGGAGCACCAGTGTCTCGGTGTGTTTTGTTTTATATGTTTTTACCAGATTTTTTATTGAGATCATATATTTATATTAACGTCCCAAAATACTATCAAGAGTATTTTTCTTTACAATCATTCGTGCAGGAACATAACCAGCTGCTAAGGTAACGATCAGTAATAACGCGAATTTAAAAAGAGTTCCAGAAAGCGGAGCAACCAAAATACCATCGGAGAAAGGAAAATCAAGTGGATGTGCATTAAATGCCGGAACCAGCAGACCGTACACAAGAATCATTCCGAAGCCACCACCTAAAAGTGCGTAAAAGATAGACTGGAAAACATATGAGATTTCAATTGCTTTCGAAGAAATACCAATACCTTTCATGATACCGATATATTTTCGGCGCGTGACCGCATTGATGAATATCACAATAAATATAGTGATTGAGGCAACCACGATACCAATGAGTCCGATCACATTTCCTAAAAGTCCGAACGCGAGACGAATTTGATTCAGGAATTCGGGGATAGCTTCAGTTGCTGTTTGAATTTTCCCATCTCCCGCAAAGCCAGCTTTTTCAAGATTGCTTTTGAGTATATCCGGCGTCGTAAAAGACCCTGGTTTTAAATCCACCGCAATTTCGTTTGCGTTTAACCCTGGACGATCAACAAGTCGCAAAAAATCTTCCGTTGTCATGAATGCGCGCAACGATACCTCGTTTACTTTCGTATCAACAATACCCTTTACGATAAATGTTTTTGTTCGGCCATTCACGGTTACTTTCACTTCATCGCCCGGATACACGCCTTCAAGCGATGCGAACGCGTCACCAAACGTAGAAGAGTAGCGGTGAAGCAAGTTCGCCCCGATCAAAATATAGCCACTTTCATTCGCATCAAGAAAATCGCCCTCAACAACATATTTCGAAAGGTGTGAAAGCGCTTCTTCATTGCCAAGGTTGATACCCGTTATTTGCGTTCCTACCGTATCAGGCAAATCAGAAAAATCGCGACGCGTTTTGTAGTTCGCTTCTACTTGTCCTCCTTCAAAGTAGCGGACGCTGACATTCTCTACGTCACTCATTGCATGCAACGTATTGCTGATAGCGTAGGTACTCTTTATGTATGGGTCTCCTGCAATAGTAGTAATGATAAGATCTCCTGTGTACTGCTCTTTGTTGGCAATATTACCTCCTTCAATCAAGCCGATAAGGATTCCAGAAATTACCACGAGGTTTAGAAACGTCAGCATCATAATAAAGATAATGAGTGCTGTTGTGTATTTGTTTGATCGTAGAATTTGCCGCTTTGCTAAAAACCAAGCGACAGCCATTATGCGAGAATTGTTTGGTGCTTTGTGTGTAACCATAAATGACAAAACTGTCCCGAAAAAGAGATGCTCGGGTTTTATTTCTTAACGGCACCGATAACAATATCTCCGAGAGAAAGACCTGAGGTGATTTCAATCATACTATCAGAACCTTTAATGCCGGTAGTTACTGTTACTTTTTTCTCTTTATCATTTTTATCCAAAACAGTAACGAATGATGCATCTCCTTCTTTTGTAATCAAGTACGCAGGAATCGCAAGCACGCCATCCTTACGAGCGATTTCAAACTTTCCATAAGCGCTCATGCCTGTTTTAATCCGTGGGTCAGGTGCAACCTCGACAAACGCTTCGTAAATTGGTACTCCGTCCACTTCTGTATCTTTTGAATTTATCGTGCTTATTGTTCCCTCAAAAGTCTCTCCGGGGATAGCATCGAAAGTCACTGCTATTTTTGCACCAGTTACCAATTTTGAAACATCCAGTTCTGGTACTTGAAGTACTATTTCCAATGCTCCTTCTCCGAGCACTGAGATAATAGTTTCCCCAACCCCAGCACTCTCACCGACTTCTTTTTGAATATTTGAGACTTTACCATTAAACGGCGCGTAAATAGTACTCTTGCGTATTGCTGCATCGATTTTTTCTATTTCCGCATAGGCAGCAGAGGTTGCACTGGTTTGCTGTTCTGCAACAATTTTTTTGTATTTAAATTCTGCATCTTGCACGGCTATATCGCGCGCATGTTTTGCTTCATTCCACGCATTGTAGTTTGCCAAGTATGCAGTTGATTTAGTATTTGGAATAGTGATATACCATTTTGTATTTTGATAGTCAGCAATGGTATCAGGGAATGAAACAAACAATCCTCTTGTACCCATTTTTGTTGGCTCATTTTTCTGGATAGTCACGCTTTTTGTTTTTTCCAAATTATATGTTCGTAGGACGAGATCAGTGTCTGTGGCATCTTCTTTATCTATATAGAGATCGTACTGCCCTTCTCCACCATCATAAATACCTGTAATAACCGGCGGAGCAACAGTATAGGTATCAGAATCAGGAACAGCAGCTAAACCTTCGCTCAAAAGCGTGCGGTAAGCGCTTTCTACTTTTGTATCCTGTTGTGCTCTTACTCTTTCGAGATCCTTCTTGGCTCCTTCAAGATCAACAGCTTCCACTTGCACTGCAGCTTGTTTAATCGCGCGTTCAGCCAACAGATCGCCGATCTCAAGCTGAGCGAGCATTTCTCCAGTATGTACATCTTGGTTGTTGGTAACAGCTATTTTCTGTACACGACCAGAAGAAGCAAATCCTAGATCTGCGCGATCGCGAGTTTTCGCGCTTCCCGAAAGCACAATCTGATCGACAACATCAGCTTGCACCACAGCAACTTTCTCTGAAACATCCTTGCCTTTGCCAAAAATGAAAAAAGCTGCAATAGCAAGTATAAGAATACTGCCCCACACTCGTTTTTTTCGTAAGTAGTAAGTGATTTTTTTCATAGTATAGAGATTATACTATCACGTATTCGAACCTGAACAAATAGTTTTATTCTACTATTTTTGCTAATTCGTCAGAAAATGCTTTTATAGATTCGTCGTCATAGAGCGAGATTGTAAATACTTTTCTACCAAGCTTTTCAAATTCTTTCTTTTTCTTTGCAATTGCTTTTTCGTCACCGACAACATCAGTTTTTGTCAGAAGTATTACTTCTTCCTTTTCATCAAGGCCATCGCCATACGTTTTGAGCTCGTTGCGAATTTCTTTATAGACTTTCATCATTCCACCAGCTTGTGTGAGTTCGTTTTCAAATGAAACAAGGTGAAGCAACATCTTCGTACGCTTGATATGTCGTAAAAATTTTGTACCAAGTCCTTTACCAGCCGATGCTCCTTCAATAAGTCCAGGAATATCCGCAATAATACGCCCATAGAAGGCGCCAAGGTTCGGATCAAGCGTCGTAAATGCATAATCACCAATTTTTGCCTCAGCGTTGGTAAGCGCATTCAAAAGTGAACTCTTGCCGGCATTTGGTAACCCAACAAGACCAATATCTGCAAAAAGTTCGAGCTCGATTTTAAAATCTGCTTCCTCACCATCTTTACCGGGAGTCCACTCTTTTGGAGCCACATTTGTCGAACCTTTAAAATGCTCATTCCCAAAACCACCATTACCACCCTTAAGAAGAAGTTCTTCCTGCCCTTCTTTTTCAAGTCGATATACTTGTCCAGTTTCTTGGTTTGTAATGATACTGCCTAACGGTAAATCAATATAGAGATCATTACCGCTTCTGCCGTGGCGACTGCCGCCTTCCCCCTCATAACCACTCTCTGCTTCAAAATCTTTTTTGTGTCGGTACTTAGCGAGGACGTGCACATCGCGAATTGCACGCGCAAGCACGTTGCCACCACGACCGCCGTCGCCGCCGTTTGGTCCACCCTTATCGATAAATTTCTCTCGGCGCCAACGAACAACCCCCGTTCCTCCACGGCCTGCTTTTGCATGTATATTTAGTTCGTCAATGAATGCCATATAATTAGGTTTTAGTTTCTAGTGATTAGGTGTTAGTAAAAAATTAAGCGGCAGACTGTCGTCGAGGAGCGTGCTGCTCAACCTTAAAGCGATTTCCTTTTCCATCATCTGGTATCGGAACCACAGTAAAAATTTCATGTCCTTTACCGTATTTGCTATTCAAATCTGTTGCTTTCCGATCAGCACTCAAGCTATCCATGAAACGAAGTTTACCTTCACTCGCCAGTTGATTTATATCCTTTTGTTCTTCCTCACTTAGCAAAGAAGGTTCTGGTTTCTCCTTGAGCATTTCTTTAATACTTATTATTTTATTGAATCTGTGTTCCATATAGTTATTCTGCAAGCGCTAATTTTCCAAGTGCAATCGCACCCTCCTTCGATCCTGCAACCGCCAAGAATCGTCCATTATGGCAAAACACTGCGTCAGCCACGCCAGTCACTTTTGCCAATTCAGCATCACGCAATCCAGCCCAACTTGCCGGTAAATCTTTGCGATTTGCAAAAGAATTTTTTTCCTTGTTCATTGTTTTTACCATCCACTTTTCGTCAGTGCGTGGGCCGATAACAAAAAGTGGTTCTGGGTATTTTTCAAGCGTCTCATGTGCCGGATATTGCCCATCCAAAATAATGAGGCGTTTATCTTCTGCACGAGCATACGCATCTTCAACAAATGCACTCGCTTCGAGTGCATCTTTTGTTCTCACAATCATTCGTTCTAAATATACTTTTGCTGTTTTTGCGAGAGTTAGAAAGGCGCCATCGATGTCATAGGATTCTTCTTTCCAGGTTGGACGAAAAACAGATACGATATCTGAAATAATAGCCGGAGAGACTCCTTCGATAGTTCCGGTAAATAGATTCATCCCGTTGTCATTTGCATCGATTGGCTGCACGAGTTTTTGATCAATATTGTCAGCGATAGTCTCCGAACCTGAAACAACTGCTCCGTATTTTTTCCAGACCAACCCAAACGAAGCATACGGAATCGTATTTGAACGTACTCCGGCGCCGCCTTTTTGATGGTGATCAAAACGATTGATCAAAGGATCATCAACACCCCCAATATCAAAAACATAATCGCCAGAAGCGATTATTCCTTCATCTCTAGTTCGAATGATTTCATACTGCTTTCCTTCTCGTTCAAGCAAAATCATCAACGTTGCGCAAGCAAACACATCGTCTGCGTGAAAGTTGCCGTTATGTGTTATGAGCTTTAGTTGTTCCATATACCGTCGCTCACTATACCACATTTTTTCGATTATGAAAACTATGCCTTTTTATCATACTCAAAGAGGTCATAGAGGAATGAAACGAACTTCTGAAGCAAGAGGAAGCCAGCAATGAAGATGAGGATAAGGAAAACACCTTGGCGAATATTGTTTCCGATAGAAAAAGCAGCAAAACTGAAGAAGTATCCGAGCGCAAGAAAACCGAGAAGCCAGATAATCGTGGAAATAACTTCAGCGCGGATATACATCCGGAAATTAGTTTTCATATAACCCGCAAAAATGAGCGTAGCATTATTCACTCCGTAAATAAATTTTGAGACAAAAATTGACCAGAAAGGACGCTCTTTGAATCGGGGCAATAAAAGCAATATCTTTTTCTCAACATACCGGAGAAATGCGCTGTGTGGGAAACGTCGAGCAATCCAACCACCCAATCGATACCCTAATACCGTTTTCATGAGCGCTGCTACCGAGACAATAAAAATCGTTTCAGCTGGATGAAGCGCATTCTGGTGAATAAGAATACCTGTAAGAATAAGGATTACCTCGCCCTCAAAAATCATCCCTATGAAGAGTAGTAAGTTTGCCCAATGCTCGTGCATTTGAATGAATTTTATTATGAATGGAACCGTATGCATATGAAAAAATGACTACATTTTACATTTCTAATGACTAAAAATACAGAATAGAAAATCCCAATTAGCCACTAATTGGGATTTAGATATTTTAGTCTTTAATCTTCTTTAAGAAAACGATTGCCGATCCAGTTGATGAAGGAAACAATAATAGCCCCAATGAATGCTGCTGTGAAAGTGCTAACCGTAAAACCTTTAACAACCTGCGCCACGAGCCAGAAAAAGAGACCGTTAATAACAAGAGAGAACAGACCGAGCGTCAGAATATTGATTGGCAGTGTCAGTATTTTTATGACAGGCTTGATAATAGTGTTAATGAAGCCAAGCACCGCAGCCACAATGACCGCAGTTAAAAATGTCGAGACATGGATATCAGGAACAAGATATGCTGCACCCAACACAGCAAGAGTAAGAATGAGCCAATGTAAAATAAGTTTCATAGTATTTTTAAAAAACTAATAATTAAAATAATGCATCAACGACTTCTTTAACGACAGTGCCATCTGCTTTGCCTTTAAGGTCCTTCATGAGTGCTGACATGAGCATTCCCTTTTTTGTCGGATCAGTAATACCGAGCTCCTCTTTTTTAGACGCTGCAATTTTTTCTACGTCAGCCTTGTCCATCATTTTCGGCAAATACTTTTCAAGAATGGAGAGTTGCGCTTTTTCTTCAGCTGCCAAATCTTCACGGCCGCCCTTGGTAAATTGGTCGATAGAATCTTTGCGCTGTTTTGCAAGACGCGTAATAACAGCAAGGACTTCTTCATCAGTAAGAATCTCCTGTGGCTTTCTTCCTTTGGCCACAAGTTCATTCATGAATGCAGCCGTCATACCGCGCAACACATCGAGTCGGACAGCGTCCTTCGCAAGCATCGCCTCTTTTATTTGATTTTTTATTTCTTCTTGTAACGACATAAAAGTATATTAGTAAGTTGGTATGTTAGTAAACTAGACCTCCTTTCCATTTGATTCAATGAGTTTATTGAGCATTCTCATCACTTCTTCGAGTAATGCTTGTACTTTTTCGTACTCTTCTATTGTAACAAATTTAAGCCGTTTTGCTATTTTTAACTGTGTATCAAGCTCACTCCCAGAACCGAATGATATGATTAAGAAATGTGAGAAATCTTTTTTTGTTTTTCTTCGACTACCTTCTGCAATATTTGATGGAATAGAAACAGCAGATCGTCTCATTTGAGAAGAAAGCCCATACACTTCAGCTTTTGGAAATTCAGCCGTAAATTTATAAACTTCAGCAACTAAATCCATTGCTTTCTGCCACACAATCAATTTTTCGTAATTATGTACCAGCATTCTGTATTTAAGTCTAACATACTCATTTACCAGTATACTAGCTTACTTTCCCATGCTAAAATCGAGCTATGCCCAAACTACTTTTTTTAGACACCGAAACAACCGGTAATGAAAAGAAAGATTACTTGTGCCAGATTGCCTACAGCATTGAAGGTGCACGGAAAATGGCCCTGTTTAAGCCACCACTCACTATTCCGCCCGGCGCATCAGCCGTGCACCATATCACCAATAAAATGGTAGCAGAAAAACCGCCCTTTCAATTTAGTTTTGAATATGATGAATTAAAAAAACTCCTCCATGATGAAGATGTCATCTTTGTCGCCCACAATGCGCTTTTTGATATCGGCATGCTTGAAAAAGAAGGGTTGAAAGTGCCACGATTTATTTGCACGCTCCGCATTGCACGACATTTAGATCCTGAAGAAAAAATCGAATCATACCGTTTGCAATTTTTGCGCTACTTGCTTGATATCGATATTGAGGCAGCCGCACACGACGCACTTGGAGACGTGCTGGTGCTCGAAAAACTTTTCGAGCGTCTCCATAAAAAAATGGTAGAAAATGCTGGGGGTAGTGAAGAACTGGCGATTCTTGAGATGATGGATATTTCTTCCCGTCCCGTACTTATAAAAACATTCAAGTTCGGGAAGCACAACGGCAAAAAAGTTGAAGAAGTTGCTAAAATTGATCGTGGCTATCTCGAATGGCTTCTGGCACAGAAACTTGAGAAAGAGGAGGACGACGAGGATTGGATTTATACACTGAAATACTATCTTGGAAAATTATAGGAATAGTAAACTAGTATTCTAGTAAGTTGGTAAGCTAGAAAATAAAAAGGTCAACACAATTGTGCTGACCTTTTTAATCCTTTTATGGATTATTTGTATTTTTTACGTTTAATAAAAAACATGAAGCCTGACCAGATGTTATTTTGCTGGTATCCATTGACCTCTGATTTTATAATTTTATAACCCTTTTTCAAGCATTTTTGTGCTAAGCTCCTGGCGTATTTTCGCATTCTTATTTCCTGCGACTTAGAAACTTGTGTCTCCAAGCGTTCAAATGAATAGTTTTGAAAGCTTTTTTCGGTCACAGATATTAAATGACAATGTACTGAAATACTACCATCAGCTCCTGTCAGGTAACCAAATTCAACTCTTGGCTCGCCAAACAAAACCAGAGTATGGCCATCGCCTTTTTCGTGCGGTAAATTTGTTCTAATTTTCATTTTATTTTTTTTAAATGGTTTGAATTTTGCTTATTCATATCACATATATTGCTAATTTGTCAATATATGTAAAACCCTCTGTTCTCAATGGTATACTTGTTTTATGAGTGAATATTACAAAGGCAAACGTACACGAAACATCTACGATCCGAGCGATGCAAAACCGTTCGCGCTTTCGCGTTCAAAAATTGATCTATTCCTAGAATGTCCACAATGCTTTTATTTGGATCGTCGACTCGGTGTTGGCCGTCCACCCGGATTCCCTTTCAACTTAAATACAGCCGTCGATACCCTGCTCAAAAAAGAATTTGACGTGCATCGCGCAAACGGCGAACCACATCCACTCATGAAGCATTATAAAATTGCGGCAATTCCCTTTGCTCACAAAAACCTCGATGAATGGCGAGAAAATTTCAAAGGCGTACGTTTTACCCACGAGCCGACCAACCTAACCATTACTGGAGCAGTTGATGATCTTTGGGTAAATGAAAACAGAGAACTCCACATTGTCGATTACAAATCGACATCTAAAACAACTGAGGTAAATCTCGATGCTGAGTGGCAAATCGGCTACAAACGACAGATGGAGGTATACCAGTGGCTCCTACGCCATAATGGATTCAAGGTTTCAGATACTGGCTACTTTGTCTACTGCAACGGCCAGACTGACCGCGAGGCATTCGATGGTAAGCTTGAATTCGATATTAAGATTATCCCCTATAAAGGCGACGATTCCTGGATTGAAAAAACACTTGGAGATATCCACGCCTGCCTTTCGTCGGATACAATCCCAAAAGCAAGCCCAAATTGCGACTATTGCACCTATCGAGAGCACGCAGAGGAAGCCCTGAAACAAGATTGACTTTGTTTATTAAAAGGGGTTTAATTTAAGAAAATGTGTCTAATTTAATTTAATAAACTACTGCTATGATTAACAATGACTACACGTCAATCGCAACGACGTTTTCTGTTGCGACAAAAACATCTCCTAACAAAACGCTCTCGATCTTCTTTCCAGGAAAGAAAGGGACCACGATGGAGCAACTTATAGAAGATGTTGCGAAGTCTTTAAATGAGATTATGCCTCCACACCGTTATGGTGTTATTACAGAAATTGCCGATATCGTAAGGCGAACCTTCGACAATAATATTCCAGGAGTACTCTATGTCGAACAGACAACGACAGGTTATGAAGTTCTGGCAAGAAATACTAAAGGTGTCCGCTTTCGTCAGCAGCTCAGTTAAAAAAGTGTCGCTAAAATTATAGAGCTCTCTTGCTGTGCAGGAGGGCTTTGTTTTTATGCTAAAATACTTCTATGCAAACAGGAATTCTAATAATTTTGGCGGTTATAGTCGGCTTGGGAATCGGTTGGCTTTTTATGCGCCGCAACAACAAACCCGAAGAAAAGAAAGACGATACCGGACTCAAACTTCTTCTTCAGCAAATGAATGAACTCACACGTACTGTTGACCAAAAACTTGGTGATTCACACAAAGAAGTCACCGAGACTATTCGTCACCAAACAAAAGAGTCACAAGAAATTATCCGCGATATTACTGAACGCCTCACTCGACTTGATGAAACGAACAAGCAGGTTGTCTCCTTTACCGATCAGCTGCAAAGCCTGCAAGACATTTTAAAGAACCCAAAACAACGCGGTATTTTAGGTGAGTATTACCTTGAAACTCTTTTAAAGAATGTCATGCCACCTGGATCGTACCAGATGCAGTACCCATTTGCTGACGGGACGATTGTTGATGCGGTCGTTTTTGTGAAAGATAAAATCATTCCAATTGACTCAAAGTTTTCACTTGAAAACTACAATCGTATCACTGAAACAAAAGACCCGGCTGAGAAAGAACGCTTTGAAAAGATCTTCGTAAACGACCTCAAGAATCGTATTGTTGAAACTGCCAAATATATTCAGCCAGATAAAAATACTATGGACTTCGCTTTCATGTTTATCCCCCATGAAGCTATTTACTATGATCTGATCGTCAACAAAATCGGTGCAGTTACTGAAGAAACAGAAAACCTTATTCAGCGTGCAGCACAAAAATATAAAGTGATTATCGTTTCCCCTACTTCATTTCTCGCATACTTACAGACCGTGCTTCAGGGCTTGAAAGCAATGCAAATTGAGGAATCAGCGAAAGACATCGTGAAGCGTGTCGGCGAACTCGGGAAACACCTGAAATCATACGAAGAGTTCCACACCAAGCTCGGCAATTCACTCGCAACCACCGTCAACCAATACAACTTCGCCGGCAAAGAACTCAAGAAAGTAGATAAAGATATCATGCGTATCACTGGTTCTACGCCAGGCATCGAAGCACTCACCATCGAAAAACCAAGTGCAGACGAAGAGTAGCTACTAAACTCAAAAACACAATAAGTACAACCTTTTTCTTGACACAAAAAGGTTATTTATGCTATTAGTTAGTTATTCTAACAATTAGATTATATAATCTACGTCATATGAAAAAACAAACAAAAGCATTACCCAAACAACTCGAGGAAGCATTGCTCGCCTTCCGGCACACCATGACTTCAGCGCTGGTCAAAGAAGCCAAAGCGCAGGGATGGAGCTTGTCACATTTTGAAATCATCAAGTACATTGCCGAGCAAGGGAACCCCACCATGAAAGACATTGCTGGCCACCTCTACATTACTCCCCCATCAGCAAGCACACTCATCGATACCCTGGTCGCTAAAAAGCTTGTAGTTCGAACTGAGGAACCAAAAGATCGTCGAACAATCCGCATCACCATATCCCCGACAGCACAGAAAGTCCTAGCATCAATTTATAAGAAAAAAAATTCAATCTTCACGGCCATGCTATCGAAGCTCGAACAAGAAGATAAAAACGATTTAGCGCGTATCCTTACTAAATGCATTTCACTTTAAAATAATTATGAAAAAACACATTTCACATTTTTTATCAAAACCTAAAATTGCGATCGTCGTCTTTGGTGTATTGGGACTCATTGTTGTTTCTCTCGCCTATAACCACGTCGGCACTGCACCGATTATTCCATCGACTATAATGGTTCCTATCACTTCATCAACAGCCCCCGCTGATGCAAGCAATGTTAGCCTGGGGTTCACCCAGGGAGGCAACCTTGCTGCCATTTCAGTGGTATATGGAGACACTGTTTATAAGGGCCAAATACTAGCTAAACTTTCAGCCCCGCAAGCGGAAGGTGCCGTACAACAGGCCAAAGGCGCCCTCGACCTCGCAGAAGCGCAGTATGCGTCATTAAACAATCAATACAGCACCACAAAGAAGCAGCAAGACACTCTTGTAGATAATGCCTACAGAACATTACTCTCAAGCGGACTCGAAGCGGTACCAAACAAACAAGACACCAATACTGCTGTTATTTCCGGCACCTATACGTGCGGGAAAGAGGGTTCCTACATTTTAAAACCCTACGCATCAGGAGATAGTGATTCTGGGTACTCAATAAATTTCTCCGGTCTTGAAACAGGTCTCATTGGCGTAAAATATGACACACCGGTCGCACTTGGTAATTGCGGATTGCAAATAAAATTCTTGAAAACCGATACATTCAATCAATTCACCACGTGGACCATTGCAATTCCAAATACAAAAAGTGCAGTGTACCTAGCAAACAAGAATGCGTACGACCTTGCCGTCAACAACAGAGAAAAGATCCTTACTGATTTAGCTCTAACCATCGGCACAGACACAGCAAGCAACAGTGTCGCAAAGGCGCAAATTGATGTAGCTCGCGGTGCCTACCAGACAGCGCTTGGTGCATACCAAAACACACTCATTGTCTCCCCGATCGACGGCATTGTCACCTTTGTTGATAAAGATTTGAAAGTCGGTCAATCAGTCACAGCCAACAAACCAGTTATCAGTATTAGCGCACAACAATAGTATGGAAACACCAAAACAAAATATTTTCAAAAAACCATGGGTTCAAAGTGTTACAGGCATT
>JAHFNJ010000005.1 GCA_023267375.1 Candidatus Nomurabacteria bacterium
ATTTATCGCAATTACTCCAGAAATTCAAAATCTTATTTTGAACAATCCTGCGTCGACACAGGTTTGGGAAGCAGCACGACGTGGCGGCGCTCGGGCGCTTTTTGAAGATGGTATCGATAAAGTGAAAAATGGTATCACCACTATTGAAGAATTACTCCGCGTTGCCGAACCACCAGAAGATGCGTATGTCGTTACTACCACTGTTGCGCAAAACAAGCCATCGCGTGCTAAACGATCTCCCACAACGACCACTGAGTAGTATGACGTGGCAGATTGCGACAGCAGTCGCGACAGTATGTGTACATATATAAAAGAGTATAGAGCGTGGGGAAGTATCACGACTTCTTATTTTAAAAATGGAAAAGAAAAAAACATTATTTTCATCGATACATTTTGGACTCGCCAAAGAGAAGGAGTATCTCATTGAGAATCTCTCGTTTCTTGCTGGCTCTGGTATGCCGGTCTCACAAGCACTTTTGGCGATCCAAGAAGAATTGAAATCATCGCAGATGAAAAAAATCGTGGGACGGGTGCGTGATGCCGTAGAAAATGGAACATTGCTTTCGAAAGCTCTTGAAGAGACCGGGCTCTTTGGAACGCACGCAATATCGCTTATTCGTAGCGGAGAAGAATCTGGTACGCTGTCTCAAAATCTCCACGTTATTGCTGAGCAGGATGCGAAGAACCGTCTTTTTAAATCAAGACTCCATTCGGCACTTATGTACCCGATACTTATTTTAGTTGTTACCGGTCTTGTTGGCATTAGTGTCGCTTGGTTTATCTTGCCAAAGCTCTCAACCGTATTTTCACAACTCCATGTGAAGTTGCCGTTTATTACTCAAATTGTAATTGGGTTTGGTCAATTTTTGGGTGATTACGGTATCATTGCTGTCCCGGCATTCATGATCTGCATTTTACTTGCAGTCTATCTATTATTTTATAATGAAAAGACACGGGTTGTCGGGCAGTATATTTTATTTGCTGTTCCAGGTATTTGGAATTTGATTCAAGAACTTGAAATTGCGCGCATGGGCTATCTTCTGGGAACACTTATGAAAAGTGGGTTGCCAGTCGTGCAAGCTATCGGTTCACTCAAAGAGTCAACGCTTTCTCCTTTTTTCCTTAAATTTTATGCGTACTTGTATGAGAGTATTGAAAAGGGAAATTCCTTTGAACAGAGCTTTGCGGAGTATCCAAATGTGAAAGATATCTTACCATCGGCAATCAGACAGGTCATCACCGCAGGGGAACAATCAGGAAACCTTTCAACGGTTCTCATTGAAGTTGGTGCCAAGTATGAAGCAAAGACTGAGCTTTCAAGTAAGAATCTTGCGGTGGCACTTGAGCCGGTGATGTTGGTAATAGTCTGGCTCGGTGTTGTCATGGTTGCGCTTGCTGTTATTTTGCCTATCTATAGTTTGATTGGAGGTGTGAATAAATAAGAAGCAAGAGTGCTATACAATAAGTAATGCATAGAGGATTATATTTGAATGCTTCATGTCAATCGTCAAATAATAAAAGTGTGCAAGCAGCGGCTTTTTTCGTACACGAAAAGTGTTCGCGGTTTTACGCTTATTGAAGTAGTTTTGGTGATTGCTGTGATAGCCATCATTTCAGTTGTTAGTATCCCGCTTTCGCAATCTATCATCGAGCAGAATAATCTCAACTCAGCTCTTGATGTTATTCGTACTGATTTAGTGAGTGCACGATCGTTCGCTACTTCAGGAAAAAATAATACCTCTTGGGGTGTTCATATTGAGGCAAATAACGTTACGCTTTTTTCTGGTTCTTCATATGGAGAGAATCCTGATTTTGATCAAACGGAGGCAATTCCTCGGTCTATTACGATAGAGGGGACACTACTTTCCGGTCGCACTATTGATATTGTGTTTTTGGAATGGTCCGGGCTCCCTGTATTGGAATCTACTTCTGGAACAATCACGCTTACTACAGCTAGTGGTAAACAAAAAACACTTACAATCAATTCGCAGGGAGTGGTTTATTTGTCTCAAAATGTCTCAATTGTGGAAGTGTCGTGTCATGCGGCGTATTCGGGTGATTGGTCAAGCGGTAGTGCCAACAATGGAAATGGTATTTGGCGCGGGTGTCATGGATCAGGGGGAACTCCAGCGCAAGACGAAAATATCACGATTGATGATGGAGTTGCAGTATCGATTGACACCGCTCTTTCAAAAGATTTTGGTGATATTACAATTCTGGGAACACTCACTAACAATAGCGGGTCAGGATTGGTTGCACGTTCATTAACAACTCAAAGTAGTGGTTCGTATACATCATTCGGGACGACCGTAACGCTTGGCGGGAACACGGGGACGCTGGTGACTGTCGATGATGGAAGTTCGATTGATTCAAGTACTCATTTTATTATTACGAGCGATGCTGATATTCAGGTATTTGGCGGAACCAATATTGATTCCTTTTTTTCTGGGTTCTCAGGGTCAATTACTTTTTCTCCAACACTTTCTACTGCGAGGCAGTATGTCTTGGCTGATGGAGGACATTCTATTAGTAATGCGTTTAATATTCTCTCAACTTCTCATAGCGGAGGAGTATTAACACTTACCATTGCTGGTAGTAACACTATCGATTCTTTGCATCTCACAAACAGTGGCGACGATGCGGTGCTCCTTCTTAGTGGGGCCAATACTATCAATACAACTACGTTACTTAATTCATCAGAAAATAAACGATTATCTCTAGGGACATGGGGTGAACAAATCTTGAATGATATTTCTCTGACTGCTGGGGCGCAGGATAGCACTATCTTTTTTTCACCGGAGAGTTCGAATACTTACGGTTCGTTTTCAGCTACGGGGAGTGTCTCGTTGAATGCGCAGGTATCTTTTTTACCGAGTGCTGGTCTTACTCAGACATTTTCCGGTTTGATAAACTTTGGTGAAAATACTAATTTTGTAATAATTGCACCATTAGTTGATTTTTCGAATATTCCGTCACTCTCTTTCTATAATTTTACTATCCAAAATAATGGCTTTCCTGTCACGGCGACATTTCCATATGCAGTTACTACTGTTATTGCCAACAATTTTATAGTGACTGGTACAGCTGAAAATAGTATTACGCTCATTTCAAGTGATGATATTACACCGACGCAATTTCAGATTGCTGGTGATGCAAGTAAATTTACTGTTACGTATGCCGACATAAAAGATGCTGGTTGCGCAGAGATAACGGGAACGGGAATTGGGACTGACGGGTTTATTACAACAGATACCTCTGTTGATTCTGGTAATAATGGTACCTGCTGGTTTAACCATGGTATCGATCAGTCTCAGACAACACTCGATGGTAACAACATTTCAATTGGGAAGACGAGCGGCAATGGTATTCATCGAATTGCACAATCATTTATTCCGTCAGTCGGCACCGTCTCTGGTTTTTCTCTTTCAAAGTTTACTGGGGATACAAATGAAGGAGTAATTAGTGGTGACGTTATCGTTTCAATAGAAGCAGATGATGGATCTGGGCACCCCGACCATACTCCTATTGTTTCTTATACGATTGCAAATCAAGATTGGATTGGTTTGTCGGAAGGTCCATTCTCGTTTTCCTTCGATACACCAGGATCCCTTACTGTTGGTAATACATACTATTTAGTTGTTGAGGCAACAAGTGCGGATAACTCAAATTATGCAAACATTGACATCAATATAAGCGATCTTTATGCAAATGGCAGCCTCTCAATATTTGATGATGCTGGTCTTGTGCAAAACTATTCAGGATACGATCTGTATTTTGCAGTTTCTTATTAACGGTAAGAAGTAAAAATTTTTTTTCTAATGGTACAATGAAGTACGTGGTTAAACAGCCTTATCACAATACTGCCGGTTTTACGTTAATTGAGCTCATGCTTGCCGTGGCGCTTTTAGGACTCGTGGCACTCGGTATTTTTTCGGGCGTTTTGTTTGGACAACAAAGTATTACCAATGCTGGTACGCGCAACCGTACCACAGCTGTTGCGAATGCTACACTTGATATCGTACGCGGGTTGCGCAGTCAGATTTTTGACACCAATACCATACTTGCTGATGGGACGTATGGACTAGAGAGAAGCACCGGGCGGTGGTTGCTCGATGTGAGCAATTACGGCACAGGGGATACAAACGATTCGACGGGGCTCTATCGGGAGATTGCCATTGATCGATCCACCAACCCAGATCAAGCAAAAATAAAAATAACAGTCTGGTCATCAGGAGACAGCAATAGTAGTACCACCCAACCACTCTCTGTTTCCACTATTGTTTCAAATTGGGAGTCCTTTGTTGATCAACAGCAAGTCTCGCAAGATTCAGCGCTCTCGTTTGGAGAAGGTACTACGACCGGTTTTACGTATGGCATTGTGCAATCGTTTGTACCAACGGTGAGTTCTATTTCGGGTGTACGTTTGTACAAAAAAGCAGACACAGGATCTTTTACTGCTGGCGTTCAAGTTTCAATATATGCTGATGCTGGTGGAGTCCCAGATATTGGTAGCCTTGTCACGCAGCAGAGTGGGACTTCGTTGGAACTTACTGATTGGTGGGCAAGTCTCGATGTCGGCGTTTTTTCTGTCGATTTACCTGATGCTGGTTTGACTCCTGGGAATACATACTGGATCGCTGTGGAACCGACTGCTGTTGATATTTCTGGGTCGACGCATCCAAATCTTGGTGTCTATTCATCTGGTGGATACGGGGATGTTGAAACGTATAATGCCGATGATGGATGGAGTGTTCCAACAGGGGAGAGTTTTTATTTTGAAACACTGTATTAAAATATATGGATACTCAAGCAAATAATAATAAAAAATATTATCGCAAGATTTTAAAGAAGAGAATGAAGCCTAGCGCTACAGGCTTTACGCTCATGGAAATCATGCTCTATATTGCTGGTCTCTCACTTATTGTGCTCGCCATTTCCGCTTTGTATGTTATTACGCAAAAAACGAGAATTAAAACGGAGGCGATTACCGCAGTAGAAGATCAAGGAGTCTTTATTTCTGATTTTATTACACACAAAATCCATGACGCTGTTAGTTTGACAACGCCAGCTACTATTGGGGCAAGCGCGTCCTCGCTCCAATTTGTGACATCTACTGGTACCAGTGCCACTATTGGTGTCGACACTGATAGTGGCATTCCGTATTTCCAAAATAGTACGACGTTTAATTTGTCGGATGATAGGGTAAAGCTTTCCCCTCGCATATATGCTATCAGCGAGAGTTTATCGTTGCTAGAGTACGATAATGGATGGAAAAATAAATTCTCCATCGATTGCTGTGGACTTGTGCATATAGCTTCTGATAAATATGGAAACTTATATATCTCAATAGGGGACGAAAACAAAGTATTTAAATATAATGGAAAAACTGTAAGTGCTCTTGGAGATGCTAGTGACGGGTTAAATTATCCCATAGGGATGGCTGTCGATTTTTTCGGGAATCTCTATGTTGCGAATCGTGATAGCAGTTCAATAGTAAAGTATGATGGTGCTTCTTGGAGTGAATTTGCAAATGCGGGAGATAATATAAGTGTGCCCACGGGTGTGGCTATTGATTCTCAAAATAATATATATGTAGCAAATATCAATAGTTCTGATAATACAATTCTAAAATATGATGGTATCTCCTGGACTAGTATTGCTTCGGTTTCGGATTTTGGCACAACCCCACTTGATATTGCTGTTGATTTATTGGATAACGTATATGTGAGTATTCCTGGAGCGGGGGCAATTATGAAATATGATGGACTTTCATGGGTTGCTATCGGTTCCCCTAGCGATGGTCTAACATCACCTAGTAGTATTTCTATAGATGCATTTAATAATGTATATGTAAATAATCAAGAAGGCTATGGTTCCATTTTAAAATACGATGGCTTATCATGGGCCACGATAATACCCGAAAGTAGTGATACCCCTCTATCTTATGGGATTGGTGCGGTTGGTCCCATAACATTTACTCGTGATTCGGCAGATACTATCTCATATCGTTTTACGCTTAGTTCCAATACGACCAATACTGGCAATGAATATCAATATTCAAAAACATTTACCGGTACCGCATCACTTCGGGTAAACTAAACAATCGTTATGTTATATACTGTATGTATCGAATGAACATTACTACGTCAAATACTACTGGTGGATATATTGCCCTTATGACGGTTATTATTGTGGCGACAGTTATTTCTGCTATCAGTGTGTCGATGCTTGCAAAGGGGACAAGTAGTTCCCAAGAAAGTTTGTCCGCATTACAGTCACAGCAATCTCTTGCCTATGCAAGTGGGTGTATCGAAGCAGTACTCCTTGATTTAAAAACTGGCTCTACAACAGCCAACCAATATTTCCCTTCAGCAGATTTGTATCCGCTCACTGGAGTAGATATTAATGCTTTAGTAACACAACCTGTGTTACTTGAAAATCCAAATGGTGATGATTGCACCTATGCACTCGATTTAACAAATTTCTCTCAATTGAATACGCTGGCAACTGGTTCGATTACGGCGACAGGTTTTTCTGGTCCCGTCTCGAGTCAGATCGTCGCGACATTTTCAGGTAATCTCGAAAGTACTGAACCGATGATTATTAGTAACCTGTCCATCACTACATGGCATGAAAAGCCATATTTAAGTTTAAGTGTTTCCGATTCAAACGATGTTTTTGCTGTTTGGGAAGAAGACTCAGGAGATGTTCGTTGTGATGATTTGTCGACTGTCTGCGCAAAAACCTACACGATCGCAAACAATGGCGACAGTACGTTGACCTATGATGTCACTGCGGATAAAAGCTGGGTCGTATTAGGTGGTGATCCATCGACGGGGACGTTGGGTGGTGGGCAGACTGCCACGATTCAAGTTTCTATTTCAACCGATACATTACCTGATACACTGGCAACATCACCAACGTATCCAACGACGCCGATTGCAACTGCGACAATACAATTTGGTTTTGTGAGTTATCAAAATGGTGCCGGCGCAACAACACGCACGGTCAATTTTATGGTGCCTTCCGGGGTGACTGTCGGGAAGGCTGGTGCTACCATAGAAGGACTAGTTGCTATAAGATAAAACATGGCTGAAACATATACAATTAGAAATGGTGCGCTCAAGAAAGTGTTTTCTTTTTTTTCAAAGCGCAGCAAACTCTTTTTTACCATAGGGGTTTGTATGTTTCTTTTTCTCGCCTCACCACACTCGGCATTTGCGGTGAATACTTGTGTTTCAAATGCAAGTGGTAACTGGAATACTGCAGCGACGTGGACTTCTTGTAGTAGCACTGTGCCACAAACAGGGGATTCAGTAAGAATTAGTAGCGGTCATTCAGTGGTAATGGATGTCGATACACCAGTACTTGGAAATGTGACAGTAAGAGGAACACTCAATACGTCAGATGGTGTAACGAGTCATACTCTCTCAGCTTCTCAGCTTTTTGTTGGAGAAAGTCTCGGAGGATATAACGGTACCTTTATTGCTAACTCTTCTACTATCAATCTTTCAGGGACATCTGCTGTGTTGAGTATTCAAACAACTAGTAGTATTTTTACCTATGGCACTTCTACTGTAAATTTCACTGGTAACAGTGTTTCAGGTATGATTAATTTAGCATCTTCAGGTTCAGTTACCTTGTATAATGTAAACTCATCAGGAACCGGCACAAAGACAATAAGCTTAGCGAACGCTACCATCACAATTGCTAATGTCTTTACTATTTCTGCAGGCACTGTTGCGTTTTCAACAGCTGTGACCTCTGCGAACCTCATACTTTCAGGCACTACGGGTACACCACTTAATCTTACTGGTGGAAGTTTTACGGCCACAGGGAACAACACTACCGTTACGTATTCTGGAAATAATGCCGCGGGTAATACCACTGTTGCCGCAGCTACATATGGCTCTTTGACTTTAAATAACAGCAGTGAGAGGTATCAACTTGGCGGAGATATTACTGTGGGTGGTACAACTATTATATCGGCCAGCACCGAGTTTACTTCGAGTGATGGGACAGATCATAACTTAACCACTGGCGGTCTTGTTATTTCCTCAAATGCGCTCTTCCTCATGAATAGTTCGACTATTACTATTACAGGTAATGCAAATACTGTTGCTAGTCAATTTACAAATTCTTCCAGTCGCCAAGACGCGATTGCTGCCGGAACCTCTACTATTAAGTTTACTGATACAAGTGTCTATTCTAAAACAATGAGCTCTGCTACTGCCACCTTTTATAATCTTTGGATAACTGGAACTGGAACTGGAACATATACTATTACTGGGAGTGGTAGTAGCTCTTTTACTTTTAACGACATAAAAGATGATAATACTTCTGCGCATACGGTTAGTTTAAATTCAACCATATATGTAAACACCTTTAATGTTTCTGGGGCGGATAGTTCGCATAAAATTTCACTTACAAAGGCTGGTGGGGCAGGTGTTCTACATAAGACGAGTGGGTATGTAAGTATTGACTATGTGAATATCGCGAACCTTACAGCTCAAGGTGGTGCTGCGTTTTATGCTGGTTCACACAGTACTGATAACGGAGGTAATTCTGGATGGATTTTTGGAGATCCTTCATGCACAGCAACAACAAGCGGTGATTGGAATACGGGAGGGAATTGGACTGGTTGCTCGGGCGGTGGCGGTATTCCAGGAACATCAGATAACGTGATAGTTCCTTCTGGAATAAATCTCACACTGAGCACGAACACAGCTACACTTGGAAATGTAAACGTGGCTGGCTCGATTGACACAACTGGCTCAAACTACGCAATCAATGCAGCGGGGCTTGTTATAAGTTCAACAGGTACAGTTATTGCAAATGGTTCAACTATTACACTCTCAGGTACGGGGGCGGCATTTTCTCTTTATGGGGGGATATTTAGTGCCGGAACTTCAACAATTAATTACACAAACAGTTCAAGTGCTGCTAAAGCATTTACGGGTGGCAACGGAACATTTAATAATGTTACTTTTACTACCGGTAGTACAGGAACATATACTATTACGGGTAACAATACATTCAACATTTTCTGGATTACTGGAACAGGGACAGGAACGTTTACATTTTCTAGTTCTTCCAATACTTTTACTGAACTAAAAGATGATAATACTTCTGCTCATTCCATCTTTGGAAATTCTTCTACGCAAACAGTGACAACTTTTTCTGTATCGGGTGCCGATAGTTCGCATAAAATAAACTTTGGTTTAAACGTTTCAAAATCAAGTGGGGTTGTTGTTGCAAATTACCTGACTCTTACTGGTAGTGTTGCGAGCGGTGGGGCCTCGTGGTATGCCGTAAACAGTAATAATGGGGGCGGTGGAACATCAGGTTGGGTTTTTATTAGTGGTTGTGTAGCGATAACAACAGGAAATTGGAATACGGGAAGTAATTGGAGTGGTTGTACTGGTGGAGGAGGGGTTCCGGCGGCTGCGGACACTGTCACCATTGTATCTGGTGTAACAACTACACTTGATGTAGCGACTCCTGTTGTCACTGGCCTCACTGTTTCTGGCACGCTTGATACTAGTGTCACAAATTATGCACTCAATACAACGACACTCACCATTAGTTCCGGGGGAACGCTTACTGCTAATGGTTCAACCATTACACTTTCTGGAACTTCTGGAACGCTGTTTACAAACTCAGGTACTTTTACTGCAGGTACTTCGACGGTCGATTTCTCTGGAGCGAGTTCCGTAACTCTTAATTCTGGATCAATTACATTTTATAACCTCACTGTTTCTGGTGGCACTGTTGCAACAGTCAAAACACTCGGCGCCGCCACTACGCTTGCCTCTGGTGGTACGCTGACTGTTTCTGCGGGGACATTTGATCCAAGTACGTATCTTGTTACTGGTAATGGTTCAAACACTCTGGTTGTGGCTGGTGGAGCGGTTGCTCGAGTGAAAGCATCTACGTTTACAGGGAATTATTCATCGGGTTTCAGTAGCACTTCGTTTGCCGCCAATTCCACTATTGATTACACCTTAAACGGTACGCAGACAGTTGATAGCACTATAAGTTATGTTAATTTGACGGTTTCAACGGGAGGAACAAAATCGTTGAACGGATCGACTGTTGCCACGGGCACGACTACAATTAGTTCTGGGGCGACACTTACTACTACCGCGTCAAATTATGCGCTATCGACCGGGACGATTTCAATTGCTGGTACGCTCACTGCGAATGCCGCTACTATCTCGCTCTCGGGGACAGGTTCACTTTGGACAAAAACTGGAACGTTTACTCAAGGAACCTCAACAATAAAACTCACGGATGCATCTTCATCGAGTAAAACATTTGCAGGTGGTGGTGGAACGTTTTATAACTTCTGGATTTCTGGAACTGGTACTGGAGCATATACTATTTCAGGTTCGAACACCTTTTCTACTTTTAAGGATGATAATACTTCAGCACACACCGTAAACTTTACTGCGAGTACAACACAAACAGTAACGACGTGGACTGTTTCTGGTGCAAGTAGTTCAAACAAGATTACAATGCAGAGTACTTCTTCTGGTAGTGCATGGAATTTGTCGAAATCAAGCGGAACAGTTACTTCAAATTATTTGATTTTGCAAGATAGTCATGCTGCCGGTGGGGCAACCTGGAATGCAAACGGTAGTACAAATGTATCGGGGAACACCGGTTGGAATTTTGGCACGGTTTCTTGTACCTCAGTAGCTACTGGAGCTTGGAACACTTCTGCTACGTGGGATTGTAGTCATGTGCCTGCAACTGGTGAAACTGTTACCATCGCGGCTTCTCATGTTGTGACAATGGATGTTAATTCAGCGGTGCTCGGTTCTATTACTATTAGTGGAACCCTGACGACGAGTGCGAGTAATTACAGTTTGTCTGGAACAACGATCACTATCGGTTCTAGTGGAACACTCACTGCCAACAGTTCAACCATTACGCTTTCTGGAACCTCTGGAACGTTGTTTACAAAAACAGGAACATTTACAGCTGGGTCATCAACGGTGGTACTTTCAGGAAATGGATCTGCATCGGTAAATTCAGGTTCTATAATTTTCTACAATCTGACTTCTTCAGGGACAGGAACTAAAACAATTACAGGAACTACTGAAGTTGGTGGTGTGCTTACTGTTTCTGCTGGAGTATTCAGACTCAGTTCCGGTACGCTGGTACTTTCCGGAATTTCTGGGACACCAATTGTAAATTCAGGGACGATAAGTACTTTAAGCGCGACTACTGTTGTTTTTAGTGGTGATAATCCAGGGGGTAATACCACCATTCCTTCGTCAATCTCTTACTACAACCTCTCTTTTAATGGTACTGACACATACGATCTTTCAGGTGAAACAACCGTAAATGGGTCATTAGCAATTTCACAAGGAACTCTTTCTGCAGGGGCGCAGTATCTCAACGTTGCTAGAGATTGGATAAACTCCGTTGGAGTAGGTGGTTTTAGTGCTGGCACAGGGAGAGTTATCTTAAATACTGCTAATGACAGCACTATTACTGGCGCAACAACTTTTAATGATCTGACTATTTATTCTACTGGTGGTAAAAATGTATACTTTTCATATCAGGGTGGCGACATTATCACTGTTGGTGGATCATTTGTTGTTACTGGATCTTCTGGGTCTCTTGTGTATCTCCGTTCAACGAGCTCGGGAAGTCAGTGGCATCTTTTGCCACAAGGTTCAGCGACGGTTGACTACGCCGACGTGATGGATGGTGGTTGTGAATCAGGAGCAATCACTATCACTGACAACCTTACAGATACTTCGATTGATTCGGGCAACAATGATTCATGCTGGTCATTCTTTGTGTCGCCTGCGGTGCGGTACATGCTTACGTCTGCAAATACTATGGATGTGTACGGCATCGGTGGTGGTTATGGAGGATCGCCCGCGAGTCCGACTAAAATCCGTTCAGTTGCGCTTTCTGGTGGTTATACGCGCGTACAGCCAAAAAGTATTTTTGCTGAGGGGAGAACTGGTCGCATTTATGTGGCAACTAGTGATTCAAATGGGGAACTGCAAGTTTATGAAACAAATAATTATAACGGTTCAGGAAGTTCACCATCAAATCCGAAGTTGCTCACTACATACAATGCTTCTGTTTCTGGTACTGGAAATCGAGTTTGGGCGGATAGTGCCGGGAACGTGTTACTTGCCGTGTCGTCTGATACCACTGGCTCACTCATACTGCTTAACTCGAGCGGGGAAGCTGTTTCAAGTGCGAGTGCCCCAGCTACTATAAGTGATATCGCTGTGTATAAAGATACCGGTAGTACTGGATATGTGTATGTGGGTTCAGATGATACAACACTCCATATTTATTATTTTGATTCAGGTGGGGTGTATGACACAGGTAGCACTTTTGATATTGCGGTTGCTTCTCCGTATATAACTTCAGTAACAGCAGGCTCAGGCACAAAACTTGCGTACACTACTCTTGGTTCTGATCAGCTCTATTTAACAAATGATATTTCTCTCGATCCCGCGAATGCTAGTAATTCGTTGGTAACCGCTGAGAACTCTTCACTAGACACAGAGGTCCAAGGAGCTATCACTGCTTCAAGTTTGGGTGAGGTGCTCTTTGTTCCCGGTGCTGATGGGCTCTATCAGCCATATGTAAGTAATATTGCGGTGATTATTAATCCAGGAAACTACGCACCCTACACTCTCTCTGGGGGATTGACTGGTGTCTTTTATGATTCGACTGCAGTACATCTTTTTGGTTCTTCCGCTGTTGATGGGACGATACATTCGTTTGAACCGTATATACCGTAGATATATCTATAATGTAAGGTTTGTTGTGGTGGTATAATAAAAATACATGCAGAGTAAACATAAGAAGATTATCGTAAGGGGTTCACTGCTCATCGTCTGTGTGGGAGTCTTTTTGTATGTCTATATTAGAAATACGGCAATTCGTGCTCCAGTATCGCCAATAGTTATACCAGAGGTAAGTCCTTTGCCAGAAAATGCTGATAATCTCACCGGCGCAGATCTTGCTGCATACAACGAACGAATTGCATGGAAATCCTTATACGTGGGAAATCAAAAGCAGCTAAAAACAGCACAGCGTTTTTCATTGCCTGCTGGTTGGATTATCCGCGAGGATTATTTGTTTACTGTTTTGCCGCCAACGCTTGAATCAAAAATAAAAACCCATCGCGCTATTATTATGCGTCCACAAAAAACAATGAGTCGTGACGATGCTATTTTTACTGTAGTTAATACAAGTGATTCGTATTTGCAAAATCGTTGCCATAAAAGCACTACAAAGGTGAGTGTCTGCTATGGCGGGTCTAATCCCGAGACAAAGCAGGTGTTTGATTTACTCTTTTATCAATTCAAAGTACAATAATAGTGGGTATGAACAATAAGAAAATCAAAAGAGTTTTACATAAAGGTTTCACCCTTCTTGAAATCCTCCTTGTTGTTGCGGCAATTGCTATTTTGGCGGCAGTTGTTATTCGGGCGCTCAATCCATCAAAACAGCTTGCTGATACGCGAAACTCGCAACGATCACTTGATTTGAATACCATTGTGAATGTTATCTATCAATACGAGATTGATAATAAAGGAGCTCTTCCTGATACTGATGCTAATGGGGGAGTCCTCATTCCGGTTGGCACCTATGATGCATCTGACCCAGACAATATCATCGATGACTCAGTAGAAATATGTCGATCGACAAGTACTGCAGATTGTGCAACAAATGGGCTCGTTGATTTATCTCCACTGCTTGAAAATAAAAAGTATATCGTTGCCATCCCAAACGATCCTTCCAACACCGATCCCGATGGCACCGGGTATTTCATTGTACAAGATTCAGAAAGTAACCGTATTACAGTGATAGCTCCAAACACAGAGCTTGAGCCAACAACGTCGCTTCTAGTGCCACTCAACGCTTCTTTGTAAAAGGAAATTTTCACTGTGGATAACTAAACTTCGTTAGTATTTCGATGTGCAGTATACTGTCTATATTAGTAATTAGGTTTTTTTGTTCCATTTTTAATATATGAAAAAGAAATTAGGTTTATCATTTCGAAATAACAAAGGCTTCACTCTCCTTGAAATCCTCCTTGTTGTTGCGGCGATCGCTATTTTGGCGGGTATTGTTATTTTGGCGATAAATCCAGGTAAACAACTCGGCGATACTCGTGATGCGCAACGTAGAGTTGATGTAAATACAATCTTGAATGCAATTTATCAATATGCTATCGATAATGGAGGCGCTTTCCCAGGAGATCTTGATGGTAGCAACAACTGTATCAGTGGCAATACGTGTGTATCTGGTGCAATTGCGATTCCAGAAGGTACCGCGCCAACTCTTCCACTTGTTATAGATCCATCGGATCTTTCTGTTGATTCAGGCGATGTCGGTGCTGCTGTTGAGATTTTGAAGTACGACGGTACTTGTGATGCTTCTGGTACTGGATTGGTTGATATTTGTACTGATCTAACAGAAGATGGTGTGTATCTCGCTGGTATTCCTAATGACCCTTCGCTTAACACTACTGTTGATCCTCATGGTACTGGATACTGGATTTACAAGACCAGCAGTGGCCGTATTACCGTGATTGCTCCGTTTGCCGAACAAGCAGCGAGTGGTATTAGTGTGACGCGTTAATTACACCTAACAGAATGAAGGAGACACTTGGCACAATTTTTGCCAAATTCGGCGGCGCACAGAATAAATTGCACCGCCGAATTTATTTGGGAGGCACGCTCATTGCTTTCTCAGTTTTTGTTTTTGCCTTAGTCCTTACGTTTATCGCTTGGCGATATAATGTGCAAGTATTTAATCTTCAGTCGCAGTTGCGGTTTGATACAGTAAATCACAACGTTGTTGCCGATCTACAGAATAAAGCAAACAGAGATATGGATGTCTTGCTTGCAACACAAGGTTTCTTTTCTGCCGCAGCAAGTATCAACCAAAAATCATTTCATGATTTTGTCGGAACACTTGATATTACTTCTCGCTACCCATCACTCTATGCACTCAACTACATAAAACGTGTTCCTGAAAGTTCGAAAAATATATTCCTCCAGTCGGTTCGTAATGATTCTTCTGTCAACAAAAAAGGATCACCGAATTTTACGATCACACCTACTACTACTTTTTCAACGTATGATATTTTAACCTACAGCCATGCGCGTGATATACCATTTCCTGCAATAGGAACAAATGTGAGTGCTGACGCTTCTTTTAAAGCTGCAATCGAACAAGCTCGTGATGAAGCAAAACCCATTGTTTTCAATACGCTCATGTCTACCTCTGATGGCACACAGGTGTTTGCCGTGCTTGTACCGATTTATACAAAAACACCGACCCCTGAGACAGTAGCTCTTCGTCGCGCAGCATTTCGTGGCGTTATAGAAGGGGTATTTGAGTTAAAGTCATTTTTCAATGAAGCATTTCCTAATAAATTTGCATACCAAGGTGTCAACTTTGATGTGTACTATGGCGAGAATCTAATAAAAGATAATGTACTCTATAGCAATACCGTAAGTCCGGTTCCTGAGAATGAAAATCCTGAGATGCTCCTTGTTAATACAAGCAAGGTGATTGTCGCGAACACACCACTCACTGTTACCTTCAGTGCAACACGCCAGGCGGTGGTTGGAGGGGTAACTGCTAAAATTCCACGAATCATTGGTTTGGGTGGTATTTTGGCGAGTCTATCACTCTTTGTCTTGGTATTGTCGTTTACAACCTCGCGACGTCGTGCTACTGAGCTTGCAAACATGATGACCTCGAGCATCAAGGAAAAAAATGAGCAGCTCGAAGCAAGTACCGCACTGTTGCAGCACGAGACGCATAAAATTAATGCCATCTTTTCTTCGATGGCAGAGAGTTTGATTGCCATCGATGATCAAGGTCGTGTGAAGTTGCTGAATCAAGCTGCCTCGGTTACATTGGGAATCGCAGAAGGTGATGCGCATGATAAAAAGATTGAAGAAATATTGCCCCTCTTTAGAAACAAAGTACCTATTACTGAAAAGGAATCACCAGTCTATTATGCAATTCGCGAGAAGAGTATTGCTCGAACATTACTTCGTGATGATATGTATACTATGGGTCGCGATGGGAATACTTTCCCGATTGTGCTTTCTGCAACGTCGCTGTTAAATAAGGCTGATACAGGAGGTGTGTCTGGTATTATTATGTTTCGTGATGTAACTGTAGAAAAATCAATTGACCAATCAAAGACAGAATTCGTGTCGCTAGCATCGCACCAGCTCCGCACGCCACTCACCGCTATTGGTTGGTATACCGAAATGCTTATGTCAAACGACGTAGGTAAGACAACAAAAAAACAGCGTGAGTATCTTTCCGAAATTTCAACAAGTACCAAACGTATGGTTGACCTTATGAACGCGCTCCTTAACGTATCACGTATTGATTTGGGCACTTTTGCTATTGAGCCTGAAATGGTTGATGTTACCGAAATCGCAGAGAGTGTCATTAAAGAACAAGAGCCAACCATTGCGCTTAAGAAAATGAAAGTGACGCATGCATACGATAAGGGAATTCCAAAGATGTCGATGGATCCGCGTCTGACCCGTATTGTGTTCCAGAACTTGCTTTCGAACGCCATAAAATATACTCCAGAGAAAGGATCTATCCATATGGCCGTTGAGAAACAGAAAGATAAAATACGCATTTCAGTTTCCGACAATGGCTATGGTATTCCAAAATCAAATCAGGTAAAGATTTTCACAAAGCTCTATCGTGCTGATAATATTCTTATTAAAGATACCGACGGCACAGGGCTTGGCCTCTATATCGTGAAAGAAATTGTGGAACAATCAGGTGGTTCTATTTCGTTCACTTCAGAAGAAAATAAGGGGACAACATTTTATGTCATCTTTCCCAAAGAGGGGATGAAACCCAAAAAGGGCACAAAAGGGTTATCGTAAATAAGCTTTCAAAAACAACCCTTTTTTGCTAAAATGGGCTCCATATGAAAGACGCACATATCCCAGGCCACCCGCACCCACTCTCAGCTACAATTGAAGAAGCAGTAGCTATTTTTGCTAAAATGGGCTTTTCGGTTGCGCTTGGCCCTGAACTTGAGGACGAGTATCACAATTTTGATGCGCTCAATATCCCCAAAGAGCACCCAGCTCGGGATATGCAGGACACCTTTTGGATAAAAAATAAACCAGGGTATGTCATGCGGACGCACACTTCCAATGTGCAGATTCGCTTTATGGAGCAATTGGTGAAAGCGGGCAAAACACCGCCGTTTGCGATCATCGTGCCGGGCAAAGTGTTCCGCAACGAAGCAACTGATGCGACACACGAAATGCAGTTTTCTCAAATTGAAGGATTGGCTATCGGTAAGGACATTACGATGGCGCACTTAAAAGGGACACTCCTTGCATTTTTCAAACATTTTTTTGGCGACGATAGCGAGATTCGTTTTCGTCCTTCATTTTTCCCATTTGTGGAACCAGGCGTTGAGGTTGATGTTAAAACTGGTGGTCGCTGGGTGGAACTTTTGGGTGCTGGCATGGTGCATCCAAAAGTGCTTGAAAACTGCGGTATTGATCCGAAGGTGTACCAAGGCTTTGCCTTTGGTATGGGCGCTGATCGTTTGCTTATGATGAAAAAGGGTATTCCTGATGTCCGCTACTCTTACCAGGGTGATTTACGGTTTAATCAGTTTTAATATGAAAATTTCCTATAATTGGCTCCAAGAATATTTTGATGAGAAGTTGCCCGCACCAGAACATGTTGGTGCGATGATAACAATGCACTCGTTTGAGGTTGATTCTCTTGAAACGGTCGGCACTGACACCGTTTTTGATTTTAAAATCTTACCTGATCGTGCACATGATTGCATGAGTCACTATGGCATAGCCGCCGAGATCGGTATGCTCTTTGATCTCTATCCCAAAGAATTGGCGATTGACGCAAAAACGACGAAAGATTTCTCCTCTCACAATTTAGTGACAGTGACGCTCGATGATGAAAGCCGCTGCCGTCGTGCAACAAAGCGGGTTATCAAGAATATAAAAGTAGGGGAATCGCCGTTGTGGCTCAAGGAACGCTTGGCGGCTATTGGACAGCGCAGCATCAACAATGTTGTAGATATCGCAAACTTTGTGATGTTTGAGACGGGACAGCCAGTGCACACCTTTGATTTTGATAAGGTTGCTGGCGATACGAAACACATTACTATTCGCGCAGCAAAACCGGGCGAGACACTGAAAGCGCTTGATGGAAAAGACTATACACTTGATGAAACCATGCTCGTTATTGCTGACGAAAAAGAAGCACTCGATATTGCTGGTATTAAAGGAGGAATGGCGTCGGGTATCGATGAGAAGACTACTACTGTCATGCTTTCTGTCTGTAGTTTTGAACCGACCATGATTCGAAAAACACGGACGAAGCTTGGCTTGAAAACTGATGCATCGGATCGTTTTGAGAAAGGGCTTTCACCTGATCTTGTAAAAACAGCACTGCTTCGCCTTTCCTTTTTACTGCAGCGTGTTGCTGGCGGAGAATTGTCGGAAGATTTTGTGGATGTCTATCCGCAGCCAGTAGAAATGCGGCACATCATCCTTTCTCTCGAGTACGTTAATTCTCTTCTAGGAATTACCCTTTCTGAGGAGGGGATTGAGGGCATGTTTCGTAAGCTTGGTTTTGGTACGGAAAAAATCGATCACAGTATCTACCGTGTCGCCGTGCCTACAAATCGTCTTGATATGAATTTGCCATGCGATGTTGCCGAAGAAATTATTCGCATTATGGGCTATGATCGGCTGACCCCAATAGACAATCCGCACTTCGCTGAAAATTCGATCACGAATACGTTGTTTTTAGAAACAACTGCTGCGCGTAAAAAATTGTTGAATGAGGGTTATTCAGAAATCTGTACTTCAAGTTTCTCTGCAAAAGGGGAAGTGGAAGTGCTTGCAAGCGCGTCGAACAAAAAATATTTACGCGCAAATCTTACTGACGGTCTCAAGGAAAGTATCGCTCTCAATCAGACCAACCTTGCCCTTTTGGGAGTGGACACTGTGAAAGTATTTGAAATCGGTGCTGTCTTCACTAAAGATGGTGAAGCATTGCATGTGGCTTATGGTGATAAGAAAAAGGTGACCGAAGTTGCTTTTGAAACATTTATGAAAGATGTTGATGTCTCAGCAATTGATACAAGTACTTCAATGCTCTCTAGAACATCTCGATTTAAACCATGGTCGCTCTATCCGTTTATCGTCCGTGATATTGCGCTCTGGGTTCCCGAACAGGTGCAAAGTGATGAAATAAAAACAGTGCTCGAAGAAAATGCAACCGAACTGCTGGTGCAAGAACCGCGATTATTCGATGAATTCTCAAAAGATGGTAAGAAGTCATACGCCTTTCGGCTCGTTTTTCAATCATTTGAACGTACGTTAACCGATGATGAGGTGAATAAAATCATGGAGGGTATTACTGGTGAGATTAAAAAACACCCAGATTGGACAATTCGCTAGAATATCCTTGTTTTTCAAGGTAAAAAAGAGATAAAAAAGCTTCCTATCTGGAAGCTTTTTTGGTATACTAGAGGGGTAAAAAAGACGAGTATTTCAAGCATTTTCCACCAATAGCGGATTCGCCGTTGGCGGACATTTTTAAAATAAATCACTATGGCAAAAGAATCTGAAAAAGCAAAAAAGTATGGTGCAGAGTCTATTTCTGTCCTTGAAGGATTGGAGCCGGTACGTCGCCGTCCGGGCATGTATATCGGTACGACTGGTATCGATGGTCTCCATCACTTGGTTTGGGAAATTTTCGACAACTCACGCGACGAAGCGATGGGTGGTTTTTGTACGCACATTGAAGTAGCGCTCCTTCCAAACAATCGCATTCGTGTCGCCGACAACGGCCGCGGTATTCCTGTCGACGTGCACCCAAAAACAAAAGTATCCGCATTAGAAACTGTCATGACGACGCTTCACGCCGGCGGTAAATTCGGTGGTGATGATTCTGGCTACAAGGTATCTGGCGGTTTGCACGGGGTAGGCGCATCTGTGGTGAACGCACTTTCTACGTATACAAAAGCAGAAGTGCATCGCGATGGCGGAAAGTATATGCAGGAGTATGCGCAGGGAAAGAAAAAAGGCGCTGTTAAAAAAGTGGGCTCATCAAAAGCGCATGGCACCATCATTTCATTTGAACCAGATCCAGAAATTTTCAAAGAGGGAACTGCGTTTGATTACAATACGATTGTGAATCACTTGCGCCAACAGGCATACCTCGTGCGTGGTTTGCGTATCAGTATTATTGATGCGCGTCTGTATGAAGGAAAGATCGACGACGATGTGATCTATCTCGCAGAAATCGGATTCGAAATGCCTTCAACAACATTTTATTTTGAAGGCGGACTCGTGTCTCTCGTAAAATACTACACGCGTATGCAGAAAGCGCTCCACGACAATATTTTCTATGTGGAGAAAGAGCAAGACGGTGTGGGCGTAGAAATCGCCCTCCAGTATGTAGATGACATGAGCGATAAGATCGTTCCATTTGCGAACAACATCTACAACCCAGAAGGTGGTACACACGTGACTGGTTTCAAAACTGCGCTTACTCGTTTATTGAATACCTACAGCAAGAAAAATAATATTTTGAAAGAAGCGGAAGGAGGATTTACTGGTGAAGATGTCCTTGAGGGTCTCGTGGCGGTTATTTCAGTAAAGCTTCGTGAAATTCAATTCGAAGGCCAAACGAAAGCGAAGTTGGGCTCAATGGAAGCACAAGGAGCTGTGGCTACGGTATTTGGAGAAGCTTTTGCGAACTTCCTTGAAGAGAATCCTGATAACGCTAAAGCTATCATCAATAAGGCAATTTTGGCGCTTAAAGCTCGTAAGGCGGCAAAAGCGGCAAAGGATTCAGTGCTCCGTAAGGGGGCGCTTGAAGGTATGACTCTTCCAGGTAAACTCTCCGATTGTCAGAGTAAAGATGCAAGTGAATCAGAAATCTTCATCGTAGAGGGAGATTCGGCAGGCGGTACGGCAAAAATGGGACGTGACCGAAAGACACAGGCAGTGTTGCCACTCCGCGGTAAAATCTTAAACGTTGAACGTGCACGTCTTGATCGCATGCTCGGTTCTGAACAAATCAAGAACTTGGTTATCGCAATGGGTACTTCGATCGGCGACACTTTCGATCTTTCAAAGATGCGCTATCACAAGATCATTATCGCGACAGATGCGGACGTCGACGGTGCGCACATTCGTACGCTTTTGTTGACGCTCTTGTACCGTTACTTCCGTCCAATCCTCGACGCTGGATTTATTTATATTGCGCAGCCACCGCTTTTCAAGATAAAAAAAGGAAAGGAAATTCACTATGCATACAGCGACGAAGAGCGTAACGCTATTGCTGGAGATATGCCTGATATCGAAGAGATGATTAAGAAAGCTGAGGACGAGGATGCTGAAGGGGGAGGCGAGGAATCAGAAGAAGCTGAAGAAGAAAAAACAAAGAAAGGTTCTACAAAAGTGCACATCCAGCGTTACAAAGGTCTCGGAGAAATGAATGCTGAAGAACTCTGGGAAACGACTATGGATCCAGCTCGCCGTGTACTTAAACAAGTAAATATCGAAGACGCAGAGCTTGCAAACGAAGTCTTTGACACGCTCATGGGTTCTGATGTCGGTCCTCGTAAATCGTTCATCCAATCGCACGCAAAGACTGCAGAGATTGATATCTAGTGTAGTAAATTTTTATGGATGAGACTCCTATAAAAAAGACAAACTGGAAACTAATATCTATTACAATAATATTAGTTGTTATACAAGCAGCACTAGTTTTTTATGGATTTCTTCTTGTTATTTTTAATGGTCTCGATACTTATAGTCCAGAACTCGTTTTTCAGGGGGCAATTTTTTTACTTATTGCCACAGCCCTACCTATACCATTTGTACGTTCTGCTAAAAAATCAGGATCGCTTTCTATTCTTAGTTTAAACTTGTTTATTAGCGGAGCAACTGCTTTATTTTTGATAGGATTACTTCTCTCCTCTATTCTAGGTAGTATACAACACCATAAAGAACAAAAAGACTTTCAAAATAAAACTGCTATCTATGCAGATGCTGCAAAAATTCAATATGAAAAAATACTAACTGAAACAAATGAAGTAAAAATTATAGGGTGGATGAATAACAATTCAGGAACTAATCTTTTGCAGACTGACAAGGGTTTCGAAGTCCACTTCAATGATATGTCATATGTACCTGAAGTAGTTGACTATATAAATAAAAACGTAATTGGGCGTACTGTTGATGTTGTTGTTCCTAGTTTTGTCTCTGAAAGTACAATATTTTTTGTTGATTCTAACGGCGGAGCTACGGATTCCACGATTAATTCAATACCTGTATGCGGATGTGATCTTAATGTTGATGGTAAAACTCTGACCCCTATTTTATCAAATATGCTACAGCAGCTTTTTAAGGAAGGAAAGTATTAATGAAATCAAAACTCATCATTGTTACCGGCAATCCGCTCAAATTTCGAGAGCTCTCAGCCGCACTTGGTGAGTTTTTTGATTGTGAACAGCGGGTGCTTGAAGACAACTATGAAATACAGGGAGCTCCAGAAGAAATTCTTCAACACAAACTCTTGCGCGCCTATGAGACTTTTAAACAACCGGTTTTGGTAGATGATACCTCGCTCCATTTTGAAATACTCGGAGGTTTTCCTGGTCCGTACATTCGAGATTTTTTTCGAGCACTCAAGCCATGGCAGATGGGGGAACGGTTTGCAGGGAGCCGTATTGAAGCAGTCTGTCGACTAGGAATTTGCAAAGGGGAGAATAATATAACTATCGGCGAAGGTCGCGTGCAAGGGGTGGTGGTGAAGCCTGAAACAAAAGATGATAACGCACGAGAGTTTGATTTATTTTTTCTTCCTGATGGCGTAGAAAAAGTGATGCTCGAATATTCTCCCGAAGAGAAAAATGCTTTCTCTCACCGTGGGAATGCCATACGAGATTTGATAAGCAAATTACAATAACAAAAATCCCGCATATGCGGGATTTTTGTTATTTTCTTTCTTTAATTTCAGCAGAGACTGTTTGTATAAATTCTTCCGTTCCCATTTCCACTTTTGTCCCGTCACGTTTTTCAATCGTCAGATTACCGGACTCGATTTCTTTATCGCCCAGAACGATGGTGTAGGGAGTTTTCATTGCCTTTGCTGCATGAATGCGCTTCCCGAGGCTATCATTTGAAGAAATAATTTCGACGCGGATGTTTGCAGTTTTTAATTTTTTTGCAATCTCTTTGGCGCCCTCATCATGATTTTCGCGTACGGGAACAATCGCAACTTGAATGGGAGCAAGCCAAGTAGGGAAGTTTCCAGCGTAGTGTTCAAGGAGAATTCCCATGAATCTATCGGGAGATCCAATAAGTGCACGGTGAATCATTACCGGTGTTTTTCGGAGTCCGTCGCTATCAGTGAACTCAAGTTCAAATCTTTTTGGTTGATTGAAATCAAGCTGAATGGTAGATATCTGCCATTCACGTCCTAGTGCGTCGACTGCCATGATGTCTATCTTTGGTCCATAAAACGCAGCTTCACCCTCTGCGTCTTTATGAGGAATTTTTTTTTCTTCTAGAAGTTTCTTCATGATTGTTTGAGATTTTTCCCATACAGCATCTTCTCCTAGATATTTTTCTTTTTTGTTCGGGTCACGCAGTGAAAGTCGCATCCAGTATTCTACGTTATAGACAGCGAGCGCTTTTTCAATTGCCTCAAGTACGTGTTCAATCTCGCTTTCGATTTGATCCTCTCGGCAGAAAATATGTCCATCATCTTGCGAAAATGCTCGTAGGCGCGTAAGCCCAGACATTTCCCCTGGACGCTCATCGCGGTAGAGGACTGCAAAATCAGAATAACGGATGGGAAGGTCGCGATAACTTCTTGGTTTTGATGCGTAGATCTGGGTGTGCTGTGGGCAGTTCATCGGCTTTAAGAACATTTCATCGGAAACGTATTGTGATGTTACTGAAAGCATATCTTCTTTATATTTGTCGTAATGACCAGATATTTTGAATAGTTCTCCCTTGTTTATATTTGGTGTGTGTACTTCTCCGAAACCAAGCGCATCATTTAATTCGCGAGAGAATTTTATTATTTCTTCGCGTACAATATTTCCTTTTGGCGTAAACAATGGCATTCCAACACCGACTAAATCAGAAAAAGTGAAAAGATCCATTTCTCGTCCAAGTTTTCTGTGATCTCGTTTTTTTGCTTCTTCTTGCTGGAGAATGTATGCATCGAGTTCTTCTTTGGTAGGGAACGCTAGGCCGTAGATGCGGGTGAGCATCGGATTTTTTTCATCGCCGCGCCAGTAGGCGCCGGCCACACGATCTAGTTTGAATGAGTCGGGTGAAATTTCTTTGGCTGGATTTTCAGCGTGTCCGCCGCGACACAGATCAGTAAATCCTCCGCAGGTATAGAGAGTGATTGTTTCGCCACGATCAGCGATTTCATTGATGAGTTCTATTTTGTATTGATTGCCACTAAAGAGTGCGAGGGCTTCATCCTTTGACACTTCCTTGTGGGTAAATTCGGTCCACTTCGGGAGGCTTTTCTTCATGTATTTCTCGATTTTCGCCAAATCAGCGTCGCTGATCTTTTCAGTGCCGAAATCAATATCGTAGTAGAAGCCATTATCTACAGCAGGACCCAATGTAAGGTGGGCGTTTGGGTACTGGTCTTTGACAACTTGTGCCAAAAGGTGCGCCAATGTATGGCGGACATGGGCTAGTTTTTCATCGTTCATACCGGTCATAGTAGCATATCTCTACAGTGAAAAAAAGTTCCGTTTGTTGCAGAAAACCTTATTTTTGCTATACTGCGTGGACGAGTTTTTACATCGCGGGGAGGAGCAACGGTTGCTCGTCGGGCTCATAACCCGAAGGTAGTTGGTTCAATTCCAGCCCCCGCAACAATTCAACAAACCGGTAGGTTTGTGAATTTTGCGAGGGGAGTAAGCAAATTGATTTGCTTACGTCTGGAATTGAAAGACTTTTCGTTGCCGAGCTTTGCTCGGTCGAAAAGTACCTGGCTACGTGGTAGCCAATGAAAGCCCCCGCAACAATTCGGCACGTGACATGCCCACTATGTCTATTTGCTGAATAATATGTCGGCGTAGCTCAGGTAGTTAGAGCATGGCACTCATAAAGCCAAGGTCGGAGGTGCAAGTCCTCCCGCCGACACCCGTTTAGGCGGAACAAGCAAATTTATTTGCTTGTGTGAGGACTTGCAAGGCGCAGCTATACTTTGCCAGTAGGCAAAGTAGCGAGCCGGGGTCGAGAAATTTTGCGAGTGACGGCGAGCAAAATATTCGTGACCAAGTCCTAGAAATTAGAAAATTTTTCTAATTTGTGGTAGTTTAGAGAAGTTATATTTGCGGGCGTAGCTCAGCTGGTTAGAGCGCTCCCCTGTCACGGGAGAGGTCGTGGGTTCAAATCCCATCGCTCGCGCAATTAAAAAATCCCCTTTATGGGGATTTTTTAATGCGAGCGAAGCAAGACAACTGCTTGTCTTGCGTTGGGATTTGAACAGCGGAGCTATGTTTTACAAGCTTGCAAAACAAGCGAGCTGGTGCCCAGACCGAGCCGAGTGGCGACGAGGCGAGAGTCGCGGGAAAATCCCATCGCTTACACACATAAGAAAATTCCCATAAAAAGGAATTTTCTTATGTGTGGTCGAAAATATTTTTTATCTGCTATAATTCTCAACATGTGTGGCATTACTGCAGTTTTCAATTCTAGTAACTCAGAATTAAAAGCCAATAAATCTCTAGAAAAAATCCAACATAGAGGAGGTAGTACTTTTGAGCTGGAAACATTTCCAAACGCAACTATCGGCGCTAATCGTTTGCCTATAGTTGGAAGACTCTCTGGAAAGCAACCTCTCCATAATGAAGACAAGACTATTTTTGCAGTTCAGAATGGTGAAATTTTTAATCATAAAGAATTACGTGCTGAACTTGAAAAACTGAATCATGTTTTTTCATCTGAATCAGATACAGAGGTTCTCGTGCATGCGTACGAAGAATGGGGATCTGAAATGGTATATAAGCTGGATTCGGAGATGTATGCATTTATTGTATACAACACAAAAACTAAAGATATCTTCGCCGCTCGTGATCCACTTGGAGTAAAACCTTTTTATTACACAAAAACTAAAGATGGAGAAATATTATTTGCTTCAGAGTTGAAGCAGCTAGTGCAATTTGAAAACGTAACTACAGTGAATGAATTTCCACAAGGTAGCTATTACTTCAATGGAAAATTCACTAAATACTTTAAAATAGAAGATCCAAAAACGAAGCTTTCCGAAACTTCCGCTATTCGTTTGCTTGAAAAAAATATTGTTGAGGCAGTGAGAAAACGAGTAGATACAGATTTACCTATCGGTGTCTTTTTAAGTGGAGGAGTTGACAGCTCTCTTGTTATGGAAATCGCGACGCGTTTTCATCCGGATGTCACTGCTATTATTTTAGGAAATACCGGTTCTTCGGATTATGAATTTGCTCTACGTCTCTGTAAGGACCGTGGATACAAATATCAGATAGTATCTCCAAATATCGACTATAAACAAGAGCTTGATGAGGTACTCTATTACCTGGAAACATATGAGCCATTGGTGATTCGGCAAGGATTTGCCAACTGGATTTGTTCTCGTGAAGCACAGAAGCTCGGCTTGAGCATTGTTCTTGTTGGCGAAGGAGCTGATGAATTGTTTGCTGGATACAATGAGTTTTCTGCTCTGTCAGATAATAATATAAATAAGGGGTGTAAAATGCTTACTGAAAATCTTGGCAAAGGCCATCTCAAGCGAGTTGATCGTGGGGCGATGCGTTTTACCGTAGAAGTAAGATCTCCCTTGTTAGATACCAAAGTCATTGATACCGCGTTTAAAATCAAAGGAGATTTAAAAATTAAAAAAGAAAATCATCGTGTTACTACAAAATATATTCTTCGCAAGGTGGCTGAAAACTTTCTACCAGACTACATTGCATGGCGCTATAAGATGCCTTTTGCTAATGGAGCCGGAATGAATGTGGGTTATAACTATAAATCTGGCGATGGTGCGCTTGGAGAAATAACTAAATCATACAAGACTACAATTGATTCAAAAACCGCAAAAGAATTTAAACTCGAAACCCCAGAAGAGAATTATTACTTCCAAAAGTTTAAGGAATTTGGCTACGCAAAGCTTGCCGAAGCAAAGGACCGAATAATAGTAAAAGACATTCTACAAACCCTCAATACCTCAAAAAAGCAGAGGATTGTTGTGGCAGAGTTCGGAAAGTTAGCTCTTTATTTTCCTGTATATTTAGCTGCACAAAAGAAAATTTTTGATATGCATGAGTTGGAGGTTGATTTCATTGCAACTGGTGGCGACGATAAAACATACGCGACCCTGTTGAACAATTCAGGACAAATAGGTCTTTCTGACCCTCTATTCGCAATGTTTGAAGACGGAATAAACATGAATGGATACGGTGAAATAATTGGAGAGTTGGTTCACTCAACTCCAATTGTTGCAGTAACACTTAACCCAAAGATTACTATCAATTCACTTCAGGATTTTTCTCAATATAAGGTTGGATCTTTTCAAAAATACTCCACGACAAACACCGTAGCTTCGTATCTTTTGAAAAACCAAAACATTTCTGCCTATGACTTTAAAGAGTTTCCAAGCAAGCTAGTTGATAGAGAGATCGATATCGCCGTAGTACTGCTTGAACAAGCACTTAATATCGAAGCATTAGGTGGCAGAATCGTACACGATTTTAGAAACGATATGTCTCAATACCTATTTTCTGGTTTTACAATTGCTTCGACGTTACCTAAAAATGTAAGGGGTAAACTTCCTAGTTTCACTTCAGCTATTAAAGAAGCTTTGAAGTACATCAAATTCAATCAAGCAGATGCTGTTGCTGAATTTAGAGCATTGTTCCCAGAGTTGATAAACCCAGAAAAAGTATTACTTGAATACCAAAAGTTTTGGGTCCAGAGTCTTAAAATCAACAGAGAAGACTATCTCAAGTCGCACACTACGTGGAAAAGCTTGTACCCAAACATACTTAAGAATCATGACCTCCCTTACTACCGAAGTTATTCAGACGCAGATAAAATCCTAGATACGATAAATGCCCGGGCAATTCGTAGAGAATATCCATATCGTGAAGATAAGCTTATTGAACTAATAAATAAAAAAATCAGCACAAAAGAACCACTTACTTTTTTTGGTTTTTGGGGTGCAGGACCAAAAAAAGATACGGATGATCGCGATAAACGAACCTTGGACTATCTCGCTCAGTACATCTCGAACTTAAACAAAGTATATAAAAATGGAGTTTCTGTGACTTTTATATTAGCGGACAAGCATGCTGAAAATAACGAGTACGACAAATCAAATATTGGCCCATACATTCAACAAGTAAAACAAGAGATGGCAAATCGTGGGTTTAAAACGGTTTTACTGTCCGATATCTGGAAAAAATATGACCTTACCCGCGATAAAGTTGTTTCCACACTTAATTCCAAGCCAAAAGGATGGTGGCAGAAGATTTCCATTGCAAAAAAACTAGAAGAGAAATCCAATGAATATTTCAATGGAGCTGACAAGTTACTTGGTGCACAGCGCTATTATGTATTAAGAGATCTAGAAAAAAGAATACTAAAACAAGAGTATCCGGACTCAATATTCTTTGTATATGGAGACAGTTTTGCCCAGCAAATCTATCCGGATATGCCTACTCTGTATTTCTTTACTGAAAAGATCTATTACGGCAATTGTCCTTGGTTTAATCTTGATTAGCTAAACTTGGGGGTATAGATATCTCGGGTGTTTTTTTGTTTGCATTTCATATATACATATGCTAATATGTGCATATGTCTGATTTATGTAAAGAAATAGCCAAGATGGGCAAGGGGATAGGGAACGAGAACCGTTTCCGTGTCCTTGAAGCAATTATGAAAAAACCGCAAACAGTAGGGGAGATTGCGGTGAAGGTAAAACTCCCGCAGCCCGCTGTCTCGCAACATCTTAAAATACTCAAATCCGCAAATTTAGTCGAAGATGTGCGGTGTGGAAAAACAGTAGTGTATACAGTAAACGTCGCTTACATGGCTTCACTTCTGAGAAAATTAACAATTGGATTACCTAATAAAAAATAATATGAATTACACTACATTAGCAAACAAAGAAACAGTACAAAAAGTTGCCGATGCGCTTGCGCTCAGGAACGTAGAGGCTATTGTTGTAGAAAATGGTGTAGCGGCAGTTGCGAAACTCAAAGAGCTTATTCCCGCTGGAACTTCTGTCATGAATGGATCCTCAGTAACACTTGAACAGATCGGCTTCGTCGATTATTTAAAAGGAGATCAGCATGGTTGGAACAATTTACACAAAGCTATTGTGGAAGAAAAAGATCCTGCCAAACAAGCGGCGTTAAGAAAACAAGCTTTGCTGTCTGATTATTATCTAGGTAGCGTGCATGCTCTTGCTGAAACAGGCGAATTTGTCATTGCTTCAAACACTGGTAGCCAGTTGCCGCATATTGTTTTCAGTTCTGCCAATCTTATTTTTGTGGTGAGTACGAAGAAAATTGTTCCAACACTCTCCGATGCTATGCAGCGACTCATGGAACACGTTGTTCCACTAGAAGATAAGCATATGCAAGAAAAATACGGTGTTGGCACGGCCGTTAATAAGATTGTTACTTTCAACAACGAGAATCCCATGATGGGAAGGAAGGTGCGAATGATATTGGTAAACGAGGATTTTGGCTTTTAGCTGAGTCCAAGCAGTGTTTTATTATTTCGCGTCCTGAAAAAGAACCCTAGAAATGGGGTTCTTTTTCTGTGTACTGATTGGACCGAGGAACTGGTATAATAGATTGTATGAAAAATAATAATTCAAAGTATTCTACTGTGCGAGGATTTGCGCCAGTAATGATTATTCTGGCAGTTGTAGTTGCTGGCAGTATTGTCTATGCAGTAGTATCGCGTGATGTTCTTAAAAGTTTTTTTGAAAAAGGGGACAAGCCGACTTCAGCACAGTTCAGTACTACGATTGATTCATCAGTGAATCGAAATGACGATCGAAACCTTCTTGGACTCAAAGAGTATAATCCTACGAAGCAGTATCAATCGGGCGATACTGTTGTTGTCTCACAACCTGTATATCAGGCAAAAATTCTCACTGAAGATCAAAAAGAATTCAAGCTTGATAGCAAGCAAGATGTTACATTTAGATGGACGCCGCTGGTGCCCAAACCAAAAGAACCAGTAACCTATCGCTTGAAAGTATGGCAACTCATGCAGGGGCAAACTGGTATACAAGCCATGAAAACAAACCAGCCAATCGTTACTAAAGATGTCGATGCTAGTACTGAAGCAACTATCAGCAATATATACACCGGTCCCTGCAAGCCCCCATATCTCTGTGATTTTGTCTGGAGTGTTGAAGTGCTAACAAAAAATAATGCTGATACGGGAACGAGTGGAGGATCAGCAACCGGCGTGATAGATGCATCTATTTCTTCTGACGGTACTGCTACAACTAGATAATACAATTACTAACGTATTGAGTAGGGAATTGGTATAATAAAAACATGAAAAATAAAACTACGCTTTTGGTTCTCGGCGGAATTATAGTTATTGCAGTCATTCTTTCGACTGACCACACATTTGAAAAAACATTGCGTGGCTTAGGTCTTACCGCAGGGAGTGGTGATGCATCACCAGTTCCTTATGTCCCAATCAAGCCTACTGTCGTTAATTTTCTAGAAATTACACAGCAAACCGTAAAGGATAATAAAAAAAATATAAAAGCAGATACTCACCCCCCGATGATTGTCAGCGTGTTTCCTACTCCCAATGACACACTTTCTGGTATCACCGCTCTGAAGGTTCAGGCTAACGACAATGTTGGTGTCGCAAGTGTGGAATATTTTGTAGATGGAAAGTCTGTAGGGAAAAGTACTACGCCACCTTTCATTTATATGTGGGATACAACGAAAGTAACCACGGGTTCCTATACATTAGTTGCTAAAGCTCTTGATCTAAATGGAAACACCACGACATCCCGAGGCATTTCTTTTGCTGTTGATAATAGCGATCCCTTTAATAAGCAGAAGAACAAGAAAAAAGGTGGGTATCCTCAATTTACGTCATCTGATTTTGCTGGTCAAGAAGGAACATCTGTCTGTGATTGCAATATTGCGGTAGGCCCGAAAGACATCGTGGCTGTGAACAACTATAGTATTAGTACGTATGATAAAAATGGTGTGCCGACTACATCAAGCATTAGCCTAGAGAAATTTTTTGATCCAACGAATACCTACATTCCAGGGGCATTGTTTCAGATGGGTAGTGCGCGAGCCTACTTCGACGACAAGAGTCAGAAGTTTTTTGTTACCTCTATATCAACTTCAAGGACGAGAGCTGACTACACATTTCTTGCTGTATCGCAAACAAGTGATCCCACCGGTAACTGGTGGGTCTATCCTTTCTCTCATCCGTGGGATACAGGCAATAATGGGTTTTATAAAGTTTCCTATCCTCAATTGGGGGTGAATGCAACAATGGTTGTGATAACTGAGAAAGAAGCTGCCGGTGGTGTCCAGTTATTTATAATCGATAAAGCTACTCTTATCACTGGAAGTCCGGCCGTATATTCTCTACACAATCGAAACATCAATGAATCTCCTTGGCCACCCCTTACCGATGAATTGCAACTTGCCCCCGTGCGAGAATACGATGATAATGGTGTACCTTTACCAATGTATCTTGTTGCTCGTTCAGGTAAAGGGGTTGTTATCTATTCTATTAAAGGACCTGCAGCTACTGCTACTTTTACAGTAGTAGGTAATGTAATTGGGCCAAAAAGTACGGTACCAGTAGTTATGCCTCCTGCACCTGAGCCACAAGCTGGTGGAATTGATTATGTGCTACTCACCAATGGATATTCAGATGTAAGTCCAACCAACAATTTTGTAAATGATCCAGTTCTTCGGAATAATTCTCTTTACTATACATACAATATAAATCCTACAACTGGTGGAGGCACAGGTCCCTCTCGTATATCAGTATATTGGGCGCAAATTGATATGTCAGCAGTTCCTTCTGGCGGAGCTCCTATTTTTGTTCAAGACGGTCTTGCTGCAGATGATCCGACAGGGAATATGAACTATCTTTTCCCCGCCCTTTCTGTAAATGAGTGTAACGATGTAGGAATTGGATTTTCTGGTTCATCATCCACTACTTTTCCAAGCACGTACTACACAAGCAGAGCTTCGGGTGACCCGCTTGGATATATGTCCGCACCAACGTTAGGGCATGCTGGTTTATCTACGTTCTCTTCTTCTACTATGTGGCCTTTTTCAGATTGGGGACGTTACAGTGGAACCCATGTTGATTCTAGTGATAACTCATTTTGGACATTCCAACCTTTTTCTCCATCTCCTGATGTAGGAAAATCAATAAGTTCACGTTGGGCAGGTTGGATAAATAATTTTTCAGTGCCGTCAGTACTAGGTGTTCCAACCTTTACTACTAGATATATCAACTGGCCAGTCAATTCAGTAAATCCTGCAAGTACGACTGGACTCAATAGTCCTACTAACGTACTTGTTGATGCAGCGAACCAACGGATCTTTGTGTCTGACACAAACAACAATCGCGTGGTTGTTTTTAAACAATCATGTGGTAAATATATGGTGCAGTATTCTCTTGGTCAACCAACACTTACTTCAAACTATGAAAACTGGGACGGAGTAACTGCGCAAAGCAACGTAGCTGCTTCTCAGTACGGACTATCATATCCAGGAGGGCTTGCATATGATGCTGTTCGAAAAATTCTTTTCGTTGCGGACTCCAACAACCGTGTAGTGACATTTAATGTTGACCCTGCAACCATGACTACTGGTGAGCCCGCTTCGTATGTACTCTTTGGTCAACCGAACTTTACTGCAGTGCAAGTGAATGCAGGGAATCTTAACCCTACTGCCAATTCTCTCTGGGATCCTCGCGGGCTTTTGTATGATGATGCAAACAAAATGCTCTATATTGTTGATCGTAACAATAGTCGTGTTCTCGGAGTAGGTGTCACAACACTTTCTAACGATATGTCTGCTACCTCTATACTCGGTCAACCAGTATTCACTTCAAATGTTCCAACAGTAACTCCTACTGGTTTGTGGGGTCCAGAGTTTGCTGTTATCGATAAAACGGGTCACTTCCTGTACATCTCTGATACTGGTTCAAGTCGAGTGCTCGCGTACCCACTCACTGCTGGCAATCAGCTCATGACGCCAATAGGTCAAGCTGCTTCGGTTGTTCTTGGTCAGACAAGTTTTACAACACAGATGCCAAATGGTGGACCAACGGGAACATGGACGTTGCCGCCGACACAATCAAGTTTATATATCCCGTATGGACTTGCGTTTGATCAAACAAAAAAACTCCTCTACGTCGCTGATCCGGGTAACAACTGGGACAGCTATACTGCATCAAACAATCGCATTATGGTATTTAATATGTCGAGTGGTCCTTCTACGAATATGTTGGCTTCGTACGAGCTGGGGCAGTCAAGCTTTACTGCTTCAGGTATTGATGGTGGTCTTGGAGGACCAAATGCGAAAGGTTTACATGCACCGTTTGGAATTGACTTCGATCCTGCAACTGGGAAACTCTTTGTTGCAGAACAAGATAACAACATCATCAAGATCTTTGATGTGACAACTCTCTCTAACTATATGTCTGCTGTGGATGAGATTGGACAGCCGCATTAGTACTGCGATAAGCCGAAAGAAAAAAGCCTCGGTGCAAAATGCACCGAGGTCTTTTTTATTGAGCACTGAATATTTATTTTTTTATCAGTGTTTTTGAAACTGTTTTTCCTCGGGTGCGTACCTGTATGTGGTACACACCAGAAGACAATGAACTTATGGGGAGTACAATCGATTGAGTACTGAGAGTTTCTTTTTGAAGCACTGGTTGCCCAAAAGAATTAAAGATTTCGATCGTTCCTGTAAGTGGAGCATTAGATTCAACAGTAACGTACTGTTCTGCCGGAAATATTTTTATTTCAGAATGTTCTGACTCAAAAATGTCCGTCGGAAGTTCTGCTCCCAAAAATACTAGCCATGCACTTGATCCAGTGTGGTTCGAATTGATGTCTCCATCAGTTGACCAGGTGGTTCCACCGATAATAAGATCGTCAGTTGTTGTTTCCACAACTCCCCGCGCTTCATCATCGGCTGTTCCGCCAAGAGACTTTTGCCACATGAGCGACCCCATGTTGTCTACGCTGACGATCCAGTAGTCATAACCGCCATGATTGAGAGTTGTATTGCCGTTCCAGGAATTGCTTTTTCCGGCAACAATAAAGTCACCATTTTTTCTCTCAATTACTGAATAGGCAACATCAGTGCCACTACCCCCCAGACATTTCTGCCACTGTAGATTTCCATCGGCTTCAATTTTGATTACCCAATAATCCGTGTTGCCATGGTTACCGGTGACATCGCTGTCATTTGAAGCTGTAGATCCGACAATAAGGTAGCCACCATCACTCGTCTCCGTCATAGAGTTGGCTTCTTCGTTCCCCGAACCGCCGTAGCATCGCTGCCACAGGATAACGCCATTGAAATCAATCTTGATAATCCAGAAATCTGAACCTCCATTATTGTCGGTGACATCACCATCAGTTGAAGTGGTAGAGCCAGCGATGATATAACCACCGTCTGTGGTGGTGGCAATACAATTGCCAAGATCATCACCTGTACCGCCATAACATTTGCTGGTAATGGGGGACATGGTGTATGTCCTTTTTATGAAGAAAACATCTTTGCTGGCGACCTCGTGATTTTTTGGAACATCAAAGCTGTTGCTTGAAGTTGTCCATCCGACAGCAGTATAACTTTCGTCGCTCGCATTTTGAACAATGTCTTTAAAAACATCGTAAACGGATCCGCCGATTGTTTTTACCCCGGCATTCGTACCAAAGAGTGTGGTGCCGCTCATAAGTCCATTCACTGGACCGTTCTTTTCCCAGATATCTCCGGTATAAGCGATCGAGCCTGTGCTGCCAATTGCCTTACAGCCGACAAATGAATTAGCTTCATGGCGATACGGAATGACAGAAAACAGTGTGTCGTTCCCATTTCCACCAATAGCGAGATGCCATGTTTCATTACCCAGACTATCTGTCAGGATGTAATAAAAATCAGTGCCTGCCCCGTGATATTGCGTAGAGTAGGTTATTCCTCCGATGACAAAAGTGCCACCAGGATTTTGTTTGATGGAGAAGCACATCGTACTGTCTCCATACAAGCGTCCCCACTTTACATGAGGAACTTGTTGGGCAAAAACTTCGCCATCGAAGGCGAGGAATGTGAAGAGAATTACTAGTATTTTTTTCATGGTTACAAAGAATTTTGATTGGTTAGTTTGCAACTATAATACTACATTTATATGACTATGTCAATATTCTGTTATTGTTCACTATACTTTGCAACCTCCTTAATCTAGTGAGAACTGATATAATGGAATGTATGAAAAATAAAAAACAAGTCATATCAATCGCAGCTATTTTCCTGTTATTAGTGTTTATTGCATCTGCTTTGAGTAAAAATAATGATAGTAATCAGTTGGGAGCAGCAGCACTTAAGCCGGGAATCGCTAATGGGATATATGTCGTGAATGCGGAAAGTAGTACATTGCTCCGGTCGCTCGATGAGGGAAAAACATGGAAAGAGGTAGCGAACAGCAGTTCGTTGTATAGACCGTATGGCGTTGCTGTTTCAACCTCAGGAGTTATCTATGTAACTGATGCAGGTAATTTGAAAGTTCTCAAATCAATAGATGGTGGTACTACCTGGACTGATACGACGAACAATATGCAGACAATGGGTCCATTCGCTGTTGCAACTTCTGGGAAAAACATTGTGTACGTTACTGACGGCATCGGCAACAGGATTTTTAAATCAGTTGATGCCGGAGCTTCGTGGGTGGATATAACCAATAATGCCGTCCTTAATCATCCATTTGGGATAGCTGTCGGTCCAGCAGGGGCCGTATATGTGACGAACTACAGCGTTAATACTATTTTTAAATCAACAAACGGGGGCGCTAGCTGGACAGAAATTACCAATGGCGGAGCATTCAATATCCCTGGCGGAGTAGCTGTCGGGCCAAATGGAACAGTGTACGTTACGAATACAGGAAACAATACTGTCTTAAAATCAACGAACGGCGGAACGACATGGACTGATACAACGAATGGAGGAGCATTCTATGTGCCACTTGCAATCGCTACTGCTGGTCCTGGGGTGGTGTATGTTTCAAACTACGATGGCAATAAGATATTAAAATCTACAAACAGTGGAGGAACTTGGATTGATATATCCAACGGTGGCGCCTTCAGTCTTCCCGCGGGAATTGGTATCCGTTGAGACTCTCAACGTAAATGGTACAATGGTTTTGTATGGAAAATCATGAAGATTTTATAAAACCAAAGCAGGAAGAAAGTTCAGCAAAGAAAGGCATTAAGCGTTTTTTCAAGAAGGCGCTTTTTGCGACGACTGGGGTAATGATGGCGACTTCGCCGATGGTCTCTGCCAATCCGGAAAAAGGTGAAAATACAGATCATGCGAAAAATAAAATAGAAGTGACTTCAGTAACAAGTCCTGAGAAGTTAAAAGAGGCAACAACAATAAACTTTTCCCAGTATTTCGAAACTGACAAGGCTGAAATTTCACCCGAAAATGCAGAGAAAATTGAGAAAGATTTCGACGAATTCCTTTCAAAGATAAATGCAGAAAATAGTAAACAGCTCCTTGCTTCTTCGTTTGTGTTGTATGGATCGAGCGATGAACGTCCGACAACGAAATGGGAGAATAATCTAGCGCTTACCAAGGCGAGGCTTTCTGTTGCAGAGCAGATTCTTTCTCGTGACCTAAAGAAGTATGATTTTTCTAAGCAGGGACTTTCGGTAGCGCAAATTGAGGCGCTCAAAAATCACCCATTTACTTTTAAAGTCGCGAACGAGGGACAGAAAGAATTTCCAAATGTTGAGGAAGGGACAACTCCATGGACTGCTATTACAAATCCAACTACTGGGAAACCGTATACAGAAGCAGAGAAATCACAAGCTCTTCAAGAAGCTCGCCAGGTAAAATTTTATGCAGAAATAATCGCTAGTGCTGAGAAAGGAATTGTGGGAAGCGAATCTGATATTTATGATATTCTCACACATAAATTTGCTCCGTATTCAAAAGTAGCAGTTCTTGTCGACAACAGTCCTTCGATGATTAATTCTAAAAATTTACTTGCACGGGCGCTCACACGTACCAAGGAAAAGCTTCCGCCGTTTATGGTTGGTACTTTTTCAAATACGGTTGATCGGTTAGTAAAAACTAATGATCCTGGTCAAGTACTCAGTAAACAAGTCATCGGGCAGGGTAGCGGTAATGAGCGTGTGCTCAAATCAATGATTGATGCGTTTGATCTAGGAGCTGGGAATACAAATCTTTCTGAAAAAGAAGTGATGATCTTCGTTACCGATGAAGCGGTTCAGGATGCATCGAAAGTGAATTTCGAAGAACTGCAAAAACGGGCGCAGGAGAATAACTGTGATCTCTACATCATTCTTATTTCTAAAGATGCTAATAAAACAGTGATGCTTCCATTGAGTGAAATAGAAGCATCATATGACAGAGCTTTCGAGCAGGAAATGAGTGTTCTTGAAGAGCAAATTGCGAAACTCGAAACAAAAATAAAAAATACAAGTGAGAAAATTACTGAGATGCAGAATGAGGATGCTGTCGGAGGTGGAGACATCACTGTCGCTGAAACCCGTAAGCATATTCTGCAGAAACATCAGGTAATACTGCGCAAGGTTTCAAACGACCTTCAAGAATTGAAAGAGAAAAGAGATTCGATGACGAAGAAAGATTTTACCGTCACTCGATACAAGGTTGGGGATGAAACGCTCGCAATGAGCGCTATATAACTTTTTTATAAAATGCATTTATACAACCTAAAAAGGCCTCATTCTAAGGGGTTTTTGGCTGGTTGTTGTTCGTTCGTTTTAATGACATAATCTTGGTATGGAAAACAACAGTGGCGGTGGATTTGAACGGTATATCTATGGATACAAACGTGCAAAACAGGAAGCCGGAAAGGTGGGAGAAGAGACGAAAGGGATAGAAGTAAAAGAGTTTGGCCCGATTGATACAGAGATCAATGGCTATTTTTTTGAACTCCAGTCGCGTCTTGAGAAAAAAGCAGAAAAAGAAGGTGGGCGATTCAATTACAATACCTACGCCGAAACACTCTGGAAGGAGGTGCTCGATGGTGGCCAGTCACCAGAACGATTGCAAACTTTCAATAACTTATTGGTCCGAGAGCTACATAAGATAGATATGACTGAACATGTCTACGAACACGTACAGCAAAGTTTGATTGATCTCGTAGAACAGTACTCTGATAAGGTAAAAAATATTGCACTCTGGTCAACGGGGGATACTTCGACAACGGGGTATCAGGCGGGTAAAATCCATAGTGCAGAAATTATTAAGAATTATCTTGCCGCGGTACGGGAATTAAAGAAACCCAAAATTCAGAAAGGTCAAGATAATAAAAAAGAAAAAACAGCGGATCAGAAATATCTTGATGAAAAAACTGCATACATGGTAGACGATAATAAATTCTCGCGACTCGTGAGTTTTATGGAAGGTAAAATTCCAAGCGAAGGTGATGAAAAAGTGAAAATAGTTATCATTGAAGATTCCCGAGGCAATTTTGCTAAGGCAGAAAAAGCGCTAACAGCACAGCTTGGAGAAAAAATGAAAAATGTAGAAATAATTCCAATCTGGGCTGCGTATAGTCGGGAGGGGATACAGGCACAAGAAAAAGCACAAAAGGATGCAAATCCAGATGAAGCGATCGAAAGACTTCATGATGAAAAAGAGAAGCTCAATACAATTCACAGTTTCAAAGAACTAAAAGGCGAAAAATTTCAGGAGATACTCTCGGATGCGTATGTCTTTGTCGATTTTGATGGGGTCATCGGTAACAATGTCACCATGCGCCAGAGCCAAGCACGGGCAATTTATGATTCGTTGATGACTACTGTTGTTGATGAGAATCATACAGAAGAAAAAATAAAACAAGAAATGATCGAACGGATTAGGAGTATGAAAGAGTCTTCAAAATAATCTATGCATTTTCCCGAAAAAAATGAACACCTACCAAGTAGTAACAAAAATCGTCCTATGACTCAACCAGAATTTCACACAAGTGCTTCACCCGAAAAAGAAGCAACAGCATATCTTGCAGAAACGTTGAAGCATGAGCTTGTGGGTGGTAAAAAAGTGCTCTGGCTACTCTCTGGTGGCTCTGCAGTTCTTGTTGCACAAAAAACAGCAGAAGCATTGCAGGGCATCGATATGAGCAACCTTACTGTTACTTTAATCGATGAGCGGTATGGCGATGTTGGGCACACTGATTCCAATTGGACAAAGCTTCAGAATGCGGGATTTTTTTTACCGGGAGCAATGCTACACCCTGTACTTACCGGAGAGAGTAAAGAGACGACCTCGAAACAGTTTGCCGTATTCCTTGAGAATGCCCTCAGGGAAAATGAGTATAAAATAGGTCTTTTTGGTATTGGAATAGATGGGCATACTGCCGGAATATTGCCGCACAGTCCGGCTGTGGCAGATACCCGTTTAGTGGTAGGATATACGACGGAAACACACGAACGTATTACGACTACACCCGCACTCATCAGAGAACTTGATGAAGCAGTCGTGTACGCAGCTGGTGATGAAAAAAAACAAACACTTGAAATGTTGAAAGGAGACTATTCGATTGACGAACAACCGGCGCAGGCATTAAAACAAGCAAAAAAATTTATTATTTTTAACGATTAAGGGAAAATCATTTTATGAAAATAGCAATTTCTGGTTTGGGGAAAATGGGCATGCAGATTGTTCGCAAGCTGACTGAAGATGGACATGAAGTCATTGCGCACGATATTAATGCAAGTGCTATCGATGAAGCAAATACATATAACGCAATTCCTGCTGCTACACCAAAAGAAGTTGTCGGCGCGTTCAAAGAAGGGGAACAGTTTGTTGTTTGGATTATGGTTCCTTCAGGCGTGGTTGATGATACGCTCGCAAACTGGCTCGAGATTATGCCAAAAGGAAGTATTATTATCGATGGCGGTAATTCAGATTTCCGTTTGACCAAAGAGCGCTCAAAGAAAGTGAGCAGTGCTGGTTCGTATCTTATTGACTGCGGTACGAGTGGTGGTGTGTGGGGATACAAAAACGGATTTGCCATGATGGTTGGAGGTGATGAAGCATCTTTTAAAAAAGTGGAGCCGGTGTTACAAACGCTCGCAAAACCTGAAGGCGCATACCATTATTTCGGCGAAAGTGGCGCAGGTCACTTTGTGAAAATGACACACAATGCGATCGAGTACGGCATGATGCAGAGCTTGGCGGAAGGGTATCAGTTATTGAAAGATGGTCCGTATAAAACTATTGACCTCGGTGCTGCGGGCGAAGTGTGGCAACACCACAGCGTGATTACGTCATGGCTCAATGAACTCTGTCGTGATGCGCTCAAAGCGAATCCAGAACTTTCCGGTATCGATGGCTTTGTTGCCGAATCTGGCGAAGCACGCTGGGCGCTTGAAGTTGCAAAAGAATTTGCGGTGCCGACGCCGTCGATCCAAGCATCGTTTAATGTTCGCTTGGCTTCACAGAAAGGAGTTACCAACTTTGCTACGAAACTATTAGCCGCGATGCGTAATGCATTCGGTGGGCACCAGATTAATAAGTCGTAATTTATTTATTGGGAATCTACCTCAAAAATAATCATGATTATCAGTAATAAAAAAGAATCATTTCGCTACTACGGTCGCCAAAATCAGGCTACGAACCGTCGAAACCTTAGTTGCAGTACGATGAGTACTGTTCCTGCGGTTTCTCGGATTCTCGCTTCTGATTTTGGCGACCTCGCGACGCGATTATTTTTGAGGTAGATTCCTTTCTACGCTATGGACACCGAAACACCAGTTATTCTCGTTATTGTAGGTATCACCGGAGACTTGGCGAAGCGTATGATCTTGCCGGCAATTGGAAGAATCGCTGCAGCAGGTACGTTGCCGCATCATTTTCATATTTTAGGTGTGACGCGACAAAAGAATGTGTCTATCGACCACTTGCTCGCCAGAGTTGAGAATAAAGAATTTGTTACCGAGCACCTGCAAATTTTCCAGATGGATTTGGATAGTCCGAAAGAATACCATCGCTTAAAAACAGAGCTTGAAAAAATAGAAAAGAAATTTGGTCGTGGAGCACAGCGACTCTTCTATCTTTCTGTCCCACCGCATGTTTCTGAAACGATTATTAAATATCATGGTGCATCTGGTTTGGCGAAAGTGGAAAAAACAAAACTGTTGCTTGAGAAGCCCTTTGGTATTGATATGGCGACTGCGACTGATCTTGTCGGGGAAATTGAAAAATATTTTTCGAATGAGCAGGTATACCGTATTGATCATTATGTGGCGAAGGGAATGGCTCAGAATATAATCGTCTTCCGCGAGGAGAATTCACTGTTCCGTCGGACGTGGAATAAAGAGTTTATTGAGCGCATAGAAATTATTGCGAGTGAATCAATTGGGATTGAAGGCCGTATTGGTTTTTATGAACAAGCTGGTGCGTTGCGTGATTACGTACAAAACCACCTCTTACAACTAGCCGCACTTACTCTTATGGAAATTCCACCGTCGGGCTCTATGATGGAAGATGTTTCCGTGCGACGACTGGCAGCGCTTAAGGATCTTTATTTCCCGACAGATGCACCTCTTCAAAAGTACGTGAGGCGCGGGCAGTACCGAGGTTACACACAAGAAGTAGATAATCCAAAAAGTACTGTGGAAACATTTACTGCGGTAACACTTTTTTCAAAAAACAGTCGATGGAAGGGGGTTCCTATTGTTCTGGTTGCTGGAAAAATGCTTGAGAAAAAAATGACTGAAGTCCGTATCTTTTACAAAAAAGATCAGGAGACAGAATCAAATGAGCTCGTGCTTCGGTTGTATCCCGACGAGGGGGTGCTTATTCGAGTGTGGGCGAAGCGGCCAGGCTATCAGAAGGACGTAGAAAAACATATACTACGATTTACCTACGCAGATCACTATAAAGTCTTGCCTGAGGCGTACGAGCAGGTGCTGCTTGACTCCATTCGCTCCGATCAAAGTCGCTTTACCTCAAGTGCCGAGGTGCTTGAATCGTGGCGCATCCTTGCTCCTGTGCAGGAAGCATGGAAAAGGGGGAGCGACGATTTGTTTCTCTACGAACCAGGAGCCAGTGTCGCGGAGATTCTTACGCAAGAATAATCTAATCGGTGCTATTTCGTACAACGGCTCACGCATGGTATATACTTATCCAATGAAACGTTTTTTCGTTTTTTTACTAAAGACCTGTGGCATCATTCTGGGCGCCGTTGTCATTGTTAATGTGAGTATCGTCTTGGGATCTGCGCCTTACATATATGAGACTGTTGAGGAGGCGCCAGAAGCAGATCTTGTCTTGGTGCTTGGCGCGGCCGTGTATTCAAACGGTAATTTAACTCCGCTGTTTAAAGATCGGGTTGATACCGCGATTGCTTTGTACAACGCAAAGAAAGTCAAAGATATTTTGGTTTCAGGAGATAATGGGACTCTGGAGCACAACGAGGTAAATCCTGCTCGGGTATATCTCTTAAAACAGGGCATTCCCGATAAGGACATTTTTTTGGATCATGCCGGCTTTGATACATATAGTACGCTCTATCGTGCTCGTGATGTGTTTGGGGTGAAGTCTGTCCTCATCACTACGCAGTCCTTTCATCTGTCGCGTGCGTTATTTATAGCTCGCATGTTAGGCTTACATGCCTATGGTGTTGCCGCCGATAATCATGTTCCGCTTCTCAAAAATTATGTTCGGGAATTATTTGCCGATGAGAAGGCCGTGTTTGACGTGATTGTGCACCGCGTGCCAAAATACTTAGGAGAACCGATTCCGATAACACCCGAAGGTCAACCACATTAATATATGAAATTTTCAATCACGCACATTCGAAATTGGTATGCTCGCAATGAGCGCAGGGTCTCTTCGGTGTCTCTGTTTGGTGGTTTCGTTTTTAATGCGCTTACGCTAAAGCGTGTCGATTTTTTTTGGGAAAATTTTTGGGTTGTCATCCATCTGCTTGTTGTTGCTCTCTGTATCATCCTCATTAATCGCAATGAAAATAATCCGCAAGCAGAAAAAGATCCGGGGCGGTTTCATTTTTGGCTGATCACTATCGTACAGTTTTTTTTCGGGGGCCTATTATCCACGTATATTGTTTTTTATTTTCGCTCAACGACATTTTCAGTCACATGGCCGTTCCTTTTTCTCTTAGCTATTGCCTTTCTTGCGAATGAATCACTCCGCAAGCATTCAACGCGTCTTACGTTTCAGATAAGCCTCTTCTTCCTCTCGGTGCTATCCTTTGCTATTTTTATCGTGCCAGTATTTTTTCACAAAATTGGAGATGGAGTATTTATCGTCAGCGGAATTGCAAGCCTGGTCATCCTCATGTTTTTTCTCTACGGTCTTCGTTCTTTTGCTCGTGAACGATTTAAAAAAAATAAACGATGGCTCGCTTTTTCTATTGTTACAATTTTTACACTTGTAAACGTGCTCTACTTTAGTAATCTCATTCCACCGATACCGCTTTCACTTAAAGACGGAGCTATTTACCACGAAGTTGTAAAAGATGGGAATGGTAATTATCTTGTGCGGGATGAGGTGAGGGGGTGGCTCGATTATTTTAAAATACACCAAAGCATCCATGTACTTCCCGGTGATGTCTTGTATGCATACAGCGCTATATTTTCTCCGGCGTTATTCAATACTGATATTATTCACGAATGGCAACTCTATGATGAGTCGTCACAATCATGGATCACCACAAATCAAGTGATTCTTTCTGCGCTTGGCGGGCGAGAAGGAGGGTTTCGTACGTATTCAAAAAAAAGTGGAATAACTCCCGGTAAATGGCGGGTGAACGTTGAAACACGAAAAGGGCAAGTGATTGGCCGTTTGCAGTTTAATGTTGCTGTGGTTGGGGAAGAGCCCGTTTTAATACAAAAAATAAAAGAGTAGATACCGATGCACTGAATTAAAATACACCACGATTTCATATTTTTTCAATGTCATATAAGTTTACTAACTTCACAAAATACTAGTATACTAGAGCAATGATTTCACGAATCTATGTCGCTCAAAAAGCGATAGATAGCCGTGCCAAAGTGTTGCAAAATTCCTGGAATAAATTGGGTCTTTCTGGTCGCGTGACGGGTGTGACATTGCTTGATTCGTACACCATCCACGCTTCGCTTACATCTTCGCATCTCAAAAAAGCAGCTTCTGCGCTTTGTAATCCCTCACTTGAAATTGCGACTATCAGCAAGTTGCCGAAAGTTGCCTCGTATACGTATGTCATTGAAATCGGCTTTATGCCAGGGGTAACAGACAATGTTGCTAAGACGGCAGAAGAGGCGATCGCGGACACGCTCCATCGACCCTTTAAAAAGGGTGAAGCAATTTATACCTCAAAAGTTTTTTTTGTTTCAGGAACACTTTCCAAAAAAGATGCTGAACTAATCGCCGGATCACTCCACAATCCGCTTATTGAGCGTGCTGCTATCTTTTCAAAAAATGAAATTGCCAAGAAGGGAACATTGCCACTTGTGGTACCAGAAGTGGTACTACCAAAACGTACGCCAGTCATCCCTGTATCGCTCGCCTTGCCGGACGAAGAACTCATTCGTATCGGTAAAGAGGGTATCTTTGATGCTGAAATCGGTACGCGTCGCGGTCCGCTTGCGCTTGATCTTGCTTCAATGCGTGTTATTAAAGACTATTTCAAAAAACTGAAACGCAATCCGACCGACATTGAGCTTGAATCGCTTGCGCAGACGTGGAGCGAGCACTGCAAGCACACTATTTTTGCGAACTCGATCGACGACATCAAAGATGGTTTGTATAAAACCTATATCAAAGGCGCGACGAATATTATCCGTCAGAAAAAAGGAACAGATGATTTTTGTCTCTCTGTTTTCTCTGACAATGCTGGCGGTATTATGTTTGATAATGATTATTTGGTAACGCATAAAGTTGAAACGCACAACAGTCCTTCAGCGCTTGATCCGTTTGGTGGGGCCATCACTGGTATCGTCGGTGTGAATCGCGATACGATCGGTTTCGGTCTGGGAGCTAAACCTGTCGCAAACTGCTACGGCTTTTGTTTCGGTGATCCGTTCGATACGCGTCCGCTCTATCGCGATAAAAATCGCACACAAAAAATGCTTTCACCCCGCCGCATTATGGATGGGGTAATCAAGGGTGTGAATGTCGGCGGCAACTGCTCAGGCATTCCAACCTTAAACGGTTTCGTGCGATTCGATGACCGTTTCCGCGGCAAGCCACTCGTCTTTGTGGGAACAGTAGGACTCATGCCGCGCGAGAAAAAAGGAAAACGGCTTGATGAAAAAGAAGCGAAGGCTGGCGACTACATCGTGGTGGTTGGTGGACGTGTGGGTGCCGACGGTATTCATGGGGCGACATTCTCTTCAGTGGTGATGGATACATCGTCGCCAGCAACTGCAGTGCAGATCGGGGATCCCATTACCCAGAAAAAATTATCTGACGCGATTGTGAAAGAAGCGCGTGATCTTGGACTGTACTCAAGCATTACCGACAACGGTGCTGGCGGTATTTCTTGTTCAGTCGCAGAAATGGCAAAGGAGTGCGGCGGGGCGAAAGTACATCTCGAAAAAGTGCCGCTGAAGTATCCTGGCCTTCAGCCATGGCAGATTTGGATCTCTGAATCGCAGGAACGCATGACACTTTCGGTGCCGAAGAAAAAGTGGAAGGCATTTCAATCGCTTATGAAAAAGCGCGGTGTTGAAGCGACTATTATCGGTGAATTCACGAGCTCAGGAAACATGGTAGTGAACTGGAAAGGTAAGAAGATTATGGATTTGCCGCTTGAATTTTTGCACAATGGTTTGCCAAAACACCAACTTCAATCTGAGCAAGTTGTTCACACATACAAAACACCAGCACTTCCGAAAGGTGGCGATCGTACAAAGATACTTGAAGAATTGGTGGCGGTAGGGAATATCGGTAGTTTTGATTGGATTTCTACACAATACGATCACGAGGTACAGGCTGGATCAGTGGTGAAGCCACTTTCCGGTCGGGGTCGTATCAACACTGATGCACAGGTATTTCGTCCACTGCTTTCATCAAAAAAAGGTGTCGTTCTTTCGTCGGCGCTCTATCCTTCATATTCTGATCTCGACACCTACGCTATGGCAGCAGCAGCAATTGATACAGCAATCAGAAATGCGGTAGCAGTTGGCGGATCGCTCGATATGCTCGCTATCCTCGATAACACCTGTTGGTGCTCCTCGTATGATAAAAATCGCCTAGCAGAACTCGTGGATGCCATCCGTGCTTGCTACGATGTGGCCGTGGGTTTTGAAACGCCGTTTATTTCCGGAAAGGACAGCATGTTTAATGATTTCAAAGGCTACGATGGGAAAGGGAATCCAGTAAAAATTTCTATTCCGCCAACATTACTCATTTCAGCTATTGGAGTAATGTCTGATCTCCACAAAGCTGTTACGCCAGAATTTAAAAATGCTGGTGATTCTATTTACTTACTCGGTGAGACAAAAGATGAACTTGGTGCATCTGAATATTTCAAACTCCTTGCGAAAAAACAGAAGTCTGAAGCACTTGGGAAAAATGTGCCGAAAGTTGATATTGAGAAAAACAAAAAGACGTATCGTGCACTTGAAAAGGCAATTGGGCTTGGCTTGGTTGCATCGTCGCTCTCAGTGACTTCTGGTGGGCTTGCTGCAGCGCTTGGAAAAGCGGTTGTTGGGGGTATGCTTGGTGCAACTATCTCACTCAAGAATCTTCCTGGTGAAAAACTGTCTGTGGATCAAGCGCTTTTTTCTGAAAGCCAAGGACGTATTTTGGTTTCAGTTGCGCCGCAAGATATTACCGATTTTGAAGAAATCATGAAAGAAGTACCACATGCAGAAATCGGTATTGTTTCAGCTGGGCGTGCACTCGTTGTGAATGATGCAAAAAATAAAGTAGTCGTTAAGACAACCGTTGATAAATTGAATAAGGCGTACCGAATGTTATCAACAAAAGTCGCATAAGTATGGAAACTCGCAACTGTCAAAACTGCAAAAAAGATTTTACGATCGATCCAGAAGATTTTTCTTTTTATGAGAAGATAAAAGTCCCACCACCAACATTTTGTCCTGAGTGTAGAAATATACGTAGGACTATTTGGAGAAACGAAAGAACTCTCTATAAGAATGAGTGCAATCTTTGTAAAAAAGGCATTGTTTCAATTTATTCCCCAGATAAACCATACAAGATTTATTGTGATAAATGTTTTCACGGAGATGGATGGGATCCTTTTGAACACGGTGTCGATGTAGATTTTACAAAACCATTCTTACAGCAATTTATGGAGTTGCAATTGAAAGCCCCCCGTCTCTATTCTCTTGTTTTCCAGAATCACAACAGCGAATATGTAAACGGTGCCGCATTCAATAAAAACTGTTACTTGATCTTCGTAAGCGATTACAACGAGGACTCGATGTACTCATATTCTCTGGTAAAATCGAAGAATACGCTCGACTGTCTCAATTCTTCTGAGTGTGAACTGTGCTATGGGGATATCTCATGTAATAAATGCTATCGCGTTATTTTTTCAGAGGATTGTCAAAATTCACAAGAATTGATGTTCTGCAAGAATTGCGTCAATTGTAGCGATTGTATCCTTTGTGTGAATCAAAGGAATAAGAAATACTGTATAGAAAATATACAGTATACAAAAGAAGAGTATCTGAAAAAGAAGGAAGAATTATATACCGCAAGCAGCAAGAGTTTAGATTTACTGAAGAAGAGATTCAATGAATTTAAGAAAGGTTCCATCAATAAATATATTAATGGATTCCAAAACCAGGACGTTTTGGGAAATTTTGTAAATAATTCCAAGAACTCAAAATTTATTTTTAACTCTGAAAATGTTGAAGATTCAAAGTATATAAATCATGGCAATAAGATAAAATCTGTTTATGATGCGTACGTTGTAGTCGATGGAACTACTGATAGCTATGAAATAGTTTCCGCGATTGCTTTAAATAATGTTATTTCTGGGTATTCTATATGGCATGATTACAATGTTTTCTATTCTGATACTTGCGAGAATTCAAATAATCTATTCGGTTGCGTCGATTTGAAAAATAAATCCTACTGCATACTCAATAAACAATACACAAAAGAAGAATATGAAAATCTTGTTCCTAAAATCATCAAACATATGGAAGAGATGCCTTATACAGATAGATTGGGAAGAACGTATAAATATGGTGAATTTTTTCCAGCAGAATTAACCCCATTTTGCTATAACGAAACAATTGCCCAGGAATATTTCCCATTAACTAAAGAACAAGCTTTAGAACAGGGATATGAATGGAAAGATAAAGAAGAAAGAAGTTATAAAATCGATATCGCATTAGAACATATTCCAGATGTTATTGAGGAAGTAAAAGATGATATTACCAATAAAATAATAGAATGTGGTCATAAAGGAAATTGTAATCATCAATGTACAGAAGCATTCAAGATAATTGCTGATGAGCTTAAATTTTATAAAAGAATGAATCTTCCTATACCGCAACTCTGTCCTAACTGCAGACATTACGAACGATTGTTACAACGCAATCCTCTGAAACTTTGGCATCGTTCTTGTATGTGTTCCCAAGACAATCATGATCACTCAGGAAATTGTCAAAACGAGTTTGAAACTTCGTATGCCCCAGATAGACCTGAAAAAGTATATTGTGAAAGTTGTTACCAAAAAGAAGTATTGTAAAAATGACCGACAACTAATTTCAATGAAAAAAATAACCAAAAAAATAAATATGAAACCAAAAGCGTTGATTCTTTCCGGTTACGGACTCAACTGTGAGGAAGAAGCAAAATTTGCTTTTGAGATGGCCGGCGGGGAAGGAGATATTATACACATCAACGATTTGATTGTGAAGCCAGCGATGCTTTTGAAATACCAGATTTTGGTTTTTCCTGGTGGTTTTTCATACGGTGATGATACAGGATCCGGTAAAGCGTATGCGAATAAATTGCGGAATCACTTGAAAAAGGAACTCGATGTATTTATCAAGCGCGACACACTTACGATTGGTATTTGTAATGGTTTTCAGATTATTACAAGCTTGGGCCTTGTGCCTGGCGCATTAACGCACAACGAAAGCGCGCAGTACATTGATCGCTGGGTTGATTTGAAAGCAGAAGGAGATAGCCCATGGCTTACCGGGATTGAGAAAATATCGGTGCCAATTGCTCACGGCGAAGGACGTTATATTATCGACGAAAAAGAATATAAGAAAATGAAAGCAAATGGTCAGATTGCATTTACCTATACCAAAGGGGATATGTGTGCGTACCAAAACTTACCATCAAATCCAAACGGAGCGATGTATGATATTGCTGGGGTGCTGTCATACGATGGCCGCGTGTTAGGTATGATGCCGCATCCAGAACGTGCCCTCTTTTTCCATCATTTACCAGACTGGACCGAAAAACGTGAACAACTACGCCGTAAAGGTATTACTGAAATCCCTGAAGAAGGTCCAGGGCTTGCGCTTTTTAAGAACGCTGTAAACTACTTTAAGAATAAATAGAGCTAGAATATTTTCTTGCTTCATGCTCATAAAAAACCAAAAGTATGAAAAAGTCGTCTCTTACGATGGATAATGAATGGTATGTCATCACCGGGGCTCCGTGTTCAGGTAAGACAACTGTTTTAAATGGGCTTGTTGCTCGTGGCTACAATGTCGTGCCAGAAATTGCTCGAGCTTACATTGACGAGTCACTAGCAAAAGGTGTTTCGGTTGAAGAATTGCGTAAAGATGAAGTTTCATTTCAAAAAGAAATTTTGCACAGAAAAATTGAAGAAGAGAAAAAACTTTTACCGCACACAATAGTATTTTTTGATCGTGGTATTCCAGATACCTGGGCATATCTGGTATTCCATGGCATCAAAGATAAAGCACTTTTACAGAAGTCTCTTCTCGGAAAGTATCAAAAAGTATTTATCCTTGATCCCTGTCCATTCAAGAAGGATTATGCTCGGATAGAAACAGAAGCTGACCAGAAAGAACTCCATCGGCTCATTGTCGAAGGGTACGACAAAACAGGCATCCCGATCGTGCACGTGCCAATTCTTGAGACGAAAGAAGCGCGTGTTGATTTTATATTGAAACACCTATAAAATGCTTGTATGAAACGTGAAAATTCCGCGGAATCCTTTTCTTTTTCTTCTGAAACGGAACCAATAGACGATACGCTTCGTGAAAAATGCGGTATTTTCGGCATATACGGAACAGGCGATACTGCCGCTCACACTCTCTTCTATGGGCTCTTTGCATTGCAGCATAGAGGACAAGAAGGTTCAGGTATGTGTGTTTCAGATGGTGAGGAACTCCACTCGCACAAAGGTATAGGGCTCGTCTCTCAGATCTACAACGAAGAGCATATGCAAAAACTTGTCGGAAGTATCGGCATTGGACACAACCGCTATTCGACATCGCGCGGAGGGCAAGCACTTCTCGAAGATGTGCAGCCATTCGTTTCAAAAACAATGAGAAGCTCACTCGCACACAATGGTAACTTGCCGTCAGTTGAAGCGCTTCGAACATTTTTAAAATCAAAAAATATTGAAACTGCAGGAGCAAATGATTCACGACTCATGCATCTAGCGATTGAAGCATATCTTGATGAAGGATTTACCTTGCCAGACGCTGTAGAAAAAGCATTCCCGCTTTTTACTGGAGCGTTTTCTGTTTTGGTTATGGACAAAGAAGCAATCGTTGCGGTACGCGATAGTTTTGGCATGCGACCATTTTCCATGGGAATGATCGGAGATGATACCTATATTTTTGCGTCTGAAACGTGTGCTATCGATACTGTCGGCGGAAAGGCGCTTCGTGATGTTAATCCTGGAGAAATGATTGTGGTAAAAGCAGGGAAGATGCAAAGCAAGCAAGTGGCGAATCCGACGCCAAAATTCGACATTTTTGAACTCGTGTATTTTGCTCGCCCTGATTCAGTGCTTTTGGGAGAGACTGTGTATCGCGTGCGTTCAAATTTTGGCAGAGAGCTTGCCAAGGAAACAAAAATCGAAGCCGACATTGTGATCCCTGTTCCAGAGACCGCTATTCCTTCAGCCGTCAGTTTTTCTCGTGCATCGGGTATTCCGCTTGAAATGGCACTGACGAAAAATCGTTACATTCACCGCACATTCATTCAGCCAGACCAGCGTACGCGTGAACTTGGCGTGAAGCTCAAATTGAATGCACTCCGGGAAATTATTGATGGTAAGCGCGTGATCGTGATGGATGATTCTATCGTTCGTGGTACAACGTCGCGTGAAATTGTAAAACTTCTTTTTGCTTCTGGCGCCACTGAGGTGCATTTTCTGGTGGCTTCACCACCGGTACGTTTTCCTGATTTTTATGGCATCGATACGCCGAAGCAAGAAGACCTGATCGCGTCGCGCATGAGTGTGGCTGATGTGGCAACATTTTTAGGTGTGACATCACTGCACTATCTTTCTGTCGATGGTATGGTACGTGCGACAGGTGTTTCTCGTGATCTTCTCTCGCTCTCTGCTTTTACTGGCGAATATCCAATCCCACTTTTGGAACGTGAAAAAGAAGTAAATCATAATGTGTTTATCGGCGAGTAGCCTTTTATGAGAATCGCGCTTCTTACTTCTGGTGGTGGGACAACGATGGCAGCGATTATTTCAGCATGCAAAGAGGGTGTGTTACAAAATGTAATACCTGCACTTGTGATCGCAAGCAAGGAGGATGCAGGAAGTATTGCAAAGGCGCGTACTCTCGGTATTTCAGAAAAAGATATTCTGGTTATTAATCCAAAATCATTTGAAACCCGTGAAGCATTTGGAGAAAAAATTATCGCCGAGTGCAAGGCGCGCGGTGTGGAATTTATCGGCCAATATGGTTGGATGGTGAAAACCCCAGAAAATGTTATTGCAGCATTTCCAAATATGGTAGTGAACCAGCATCCTGGTCCACTCGATACCGGACGGATCGATTTTGGTGGTCCGGGTATGTATGGCATGCGTGTGCATCAAACGCGGCTTTGTTTTGTGCAAAAGACGAACCGCGAATTTTGGACAGAAGCAACCTCGCATCGAGTGGTTGGAGAATATGACAAAGGTGCAATTGTCGGACGTGAACGAGTGCCGATTTTATCAGACGACACCACTGAAACGCTTCAATCTCGGGTACTTCCAGTTGAACACGCTGTGCAGATTAAAACATTGCAAGATTTTGCGAATGGTACAGTACAAGAATATCATCGCGAAGAACCACTTATTCTCCCTGGCGAAGAGGTGCTGTTTGAAGAGTGTAAAGAGAATGCTATAAAATTATACCCACATGGATAACAAACAAACTATTTTAATAATCGGTGGTGGCGGACGCGAACATGCCGTTGGCTGGAAAGTGGCACAATCGCCACGTGCAGGGAAACTATACTTTGCTCCTGGAAATGCTGGCACGGCAAAATTGGGCGAGAATATCTCAATCAAGGCAACTGATATCGACGGACTTTTAGATTTTGTAAAAAAAGAAAAAATCGATCTAACACTTGCTCTTCCCGATGATCCGCTGGCTCTCGGTGTTGTAGATGCGTTTCAAAAAGAAGGGTTACGAATTTTTGGCCCAACAAAAGCCGCAGCGCAGCTTGAATCATCAAAAGCATTTTCGAAGCATTTTATGCAGAAGCATAATTTGCCGACCGCACAATTCGAAACATTCACTGATTTTGAAAAAGCTGATGAGTATCTCAAGAATCACTCCTTGCCGGTTGTGGTGAAGGCAAGTGGTCTGGCCCTTGGAAAGGGGGTGGTAATCGCACAAACATACGAAGAAGCTCATGAAGCACTCGAGAACATGATGATTAAGAAAGTATTCGGGGAAGGTGGAACAGAAGTTGTGATTGAAGAATTTTTAACCGGACCGGAAATTTCAATTCATGCTTTTTCGGATGGGAAAAATTACTCTCTATTCCCGTCGGCTCAAGACCATAAGCGAATCGGAGAAGGGAATACAGGACTCAACACTGGCGGTATGGGTACCATTTCACCACTGCCATTTGTTGACAGCGCACTTATGGAAAAAATCGAAAAGGAAATTGTGGCACCAACATTGGCCGCGATGGCTAGCGAAGGAATGTCGTTTCAAGGAGTACTCTACCCAGGACTCATGCTTACGAAAGATGGTCCGAAAATTTTGGAATACAATGCACGTTTTGGCGATCCGGAAACAGAAACATATATGCGACTACTCGATACAGATTTGCTTGATATTGTGGATGCGACGATTGATGGTACGCTCGGTACGTTTGATGTAAAGTGGAAGCCTCTTTCTGCCTGCACGATTATTTTGGCTTCAGGTGGGTATCCTGAAAAGTATGAAAAAGAAAAACCAATTTCAGGAATTGAAGAGGCCGAAAAAAATACGGACATTATCGTTTTTCACGCTGGAACAACCCTAAAAGAAGGAGTACTTGTGACAAATGGCGGACGAGTCCTTGGTGTAAGTGCTACCGGTGTCACTCTCAAAGAAGCACTTCAAACAGCTTATGAAGCTATCCCAAAAATATCCTTTGAAGGTATCTATTATCGAAAGGATATTGGCGATAAATATATTTGATTTGTATATCAAAGCTTGCTTGGAGTCTGGTTGACTTCATTTTGCGAGTTGCTATGCTTAAATGGAATAACGTAAAAATAAGCAACAATGAGTAAACAACAGCACCCTGATGACCATGAGGAAGGAGATGTTCTTCCACCCATAGATCCGCTCAAAAAGCAGGAACCGTCGGATGCTATATCCGAACGTTTGGGAAATAATGAACCAGGAGGTCCTGGTTCGGGCTATGATACTGCAGAAGATAGAAAAGGAAAGTAAAATTGGTTAGGTTAGAAAGGAGAGAAAGAGGCGTTCCGCACATTGTGGGGCGCCTCTGATTTTTTATCTTGTCCTTACCTCTTCCTGATGTTACAGTACTCCTATGAAATCCTGTAGTAGAACTTCAAATGATTGCTTTGTTTTTACAGACTATTGGGATGGACAGCCTTATTTATTATCAGTGTAATTAATACTTTAAAACGTTATTTTTCGCAATTAAAAACGATTTGAAGTTTCACTACGGGATGAAAACCATTGGTATTGTTGGCGGAGGACAGCTTGGCAAAATGCTCGCTGATGCAGCTAAAAAGCTTGGTTTTAAAACCATTGTTCTCGACCCGACACCAAATGCGCCCGCTTCACTTTCGGCCGATAAACAGATTGTTGGTAGCTTTAAAGACAAGCAGAAAATTTTGGAACTTGCAGATGAAGTCGATGTGATTACTTTTGAAATTGAATCCGCGAATGCAGAAGCACTTGATGAATTGGAAAAGAAGGGAAAGGAAGTACACCCATCCCCAAAAACACTTTCAATCATCAAAGATAAATTTGAACAGAAAAATTTCCTGCGCGAGCACGATATCGCAGTTGCAGATTTTGCCTTGATTGAAAATGAAGATGACTGTTTAAAACAAGGTAAACTATTCGGCTACCCATTTTTACTCAAGGCACGTTTTGATGCCTACGATGGTCGTGGCAATTTTGTGATAAAAAGTGAGGGTGATATTACTCCAGCATTTGAAAAGCTTAAATCAAGCCCGCTCTACGCTGAAAAGTTTGTGCCATTTGTAAAAGAATTGGCTGTTGTTTCCGTGAGGGGGAAGGACGGCAAAATAGTTTCATTCCCGACTGTTGAGACGGTGCATAAAAACAATATTTGTCATATCGTACGTTCTCCAGCTCCGGTCTCTGAAGAAATACGCTCTCGCGCAGAAACACTTGCACGCAGCGTACTTTCTGCGCTTGAAGGGGTTGGTGTCTTTGCTATCGAAATGTTTTTAACAGCCGATGGTGAAGTGTTGGTGAATGAAATTGCTCCACGCGTACACAATTCAGGACACCACACAATTGAAGCCTTTACTGCTTCGCAGTTCGAGCAGCATATCCGCGCTATTGCTGGCATGCCACTCGTTGATCCATCACCCAATGCAGAAGTCTCAGTTATGATCAATATTTTGGGTGAACAGAGCGGTCCCGCGATTCCAAAAGGTGTTATGGAAGCAGAAAATCTTGGCGATACTACTGTACATATTTATGGTAAAATGGAAACTCGTCCAGAGCGTAAAATGGGACACATTACTACGTTGGCTAAGACGCTTTCCGAAGCTGAAGAAAAAGCGGTGAAAGCGCGCAAACATATTTCAATATAATGAAAAAAAATATTCAAGTTGGGATAATTATGGGTTCCGATTCAGATTTGCCAGTCATGCAGGACGCAGCGGCAATACTCGATGATTTTGGGGTGAGTTATGAAATCACTGTTGTTTCAGCGCACCGTACGCCTGATGTGCTGGTGAGCTATTCAACAAAAGCAGCTAGTCGCGGGCTCAAGATTATTATCGCAGGTGCAGGCGGGGCAGCTCACCTGCCTGGTATGGTAGCTTCTATGACGGTGCTTCCAGTTATCGGCGTGCCGGTCAAAACAAAAACAATGGATGGTCTTGATTCACTCCTTTCAATTGCTCAGATGCCGCCTGGTGTGCCAGTAGCGAGTGTTGCTGTGAATGGTGCAAAAAATGCCGGCCTTTTGGCGGTGCAGATGTTAGGAATGACTGACAAAAATCTCCAGAAGAAAATGGCTGCGTACAAAAAGAAAATGAATGTTGAAGTAAAAGGAAAAGCAGAGAAGCTTATCAAGAAAGGATACAAAAAATATTTAGCTGAAAAATAATCTATGTCGGATTTATACACACAAGCAGGAGTAAATATTGAAGCAGGGAATGAAGTCGTGCGACGCATTAAGGCAGACGTGGCAGCAACGCATACGAGTGCAGTGCTCACGGGTATTGGCAGCTTTGGTGCGCTCTATGATCTGGGTGATATCATCAAAAACTACAAACACCCGGTTTTGGTGCAGAGTATCGATGGCGTCGGTACGAAGCTCTCTGTTGCTCGCATGATGAACAAATATGATACCGTTGGTGCAGACATTGTGAATCATTGCTGCGATGATCTTTTAGCTATGGGTGCCCGTCCACTGACCTTTCTCGATTATGTAGCCCACGATAAGCTTGATCCAGCTGTGATGGCCGCAATGGTGGCTGGGATGGCAAAAGCCTGCCGAGAGGCTGGGGTAGCGCTTACTGGAGGAGAAACAGCTGAAATGCCAGGTGTGTATATGAAAGGCGAGCATGACATTGCTGGTTCAATTACTGGGGTTGTTGAAAAAGAAAAAATTATTACCGGTGAACGAATCGAGGAAGGTGATCTTATTTTTGGCTTTGCCTCAAGTGGTTTGCATACGAATGGTTTTTCTTTGGCACGTAAATTACTTTTTGATGTCGCAGGACATACCGTCGAAACAAATGTGCCAGAACTTGGGATGATAGTGGGGGAAGCACTTTTGAAAACGCATGTGAACTATTGTCCGCCGGTGCTTTCGATGCTCGATGCTGGCGCTGATATTCGTGGTATTGCGCATATTACCGGTGGTGGATTTTTAGAAAACATTCCGCGCGTTTTACCAAAAAATCTCGATGCTGAAATTACAAAAGGAACCTGGCCAATGCTGCCAATTTTCCCGTATATGCAAAAAATCGGCACTGTTGCCGAAGAAGAAATGTACCGCGTATTCAATATGAGTATTGGTTTGGTGGTTGTGGTGCCAGGAACCGAAAAAGAAAAAATACAATCCATGATACAAAAATATTCTGATTACAAAATGTTTGAGATTGGGAAAATTATAAACGGGGAAGGGAAGGTTGTTCTTAAATAATATATGGAAATTGAAACTATTAAAGCGCATTTGAACGACGTCATAAAAGAAACTGATTTTCCGTCGCTTGGCGAGAAGAAGATCGGCAAAGTGCGCGACATTTATATTGCGCCGGATAAAATTACGCTCGTTGCTACAGACCGTCACTCCTCATTTGATCGCATCATCGCCCATATTCCATTTAAGGGCGAAGTATTAAATCAGATCAGCGCGTTTTGGTTTGAGCAAACGAAGGACATTATTCAAAATCATGTTATTTCAGTGCCTGACCCAAACGTACTGATTGCCAAAAAGTGTACACCACTACCCATCGAAGCTGTGATGCGCGGATATATTACTGGCGTGACCTCGACGTCACTGTGGACGCACTACAAAGATGGCAAGCGCGACTTTGGCAATTTTGTCTTGCCGGAAGGTCTCAAGAAAAATCAAAAACTTCCACAGCCGGTTTTTACGCCTTCCACCAAATCCGACGAACATGATCGCACGCTTTCACCGCAGGAAATTGTGGCCGAGGGAATTCTCTCGGCTGAAATGGTGGCTGAAGTTGAACGCGTAGCGACAGCACTCTTTTTACGAGGACAAGAAATTGCTGCTAAACACGGCCTTATTTTAGTCGACACAAAATATGAGTTTGGTTTAGATAGCGACGGCAAGCTCACGCTTATCGATGAAATCCACACACCGGATTCATCACGTTATTGGAAAGCGGGAAGTTATGACGAGCGATTTAGCAAAGGTGAAGAACCAGAATATTTTGATAAAGAATTTTTACGTCTCTGGTTTAAAGAAAACTGCGATCCGTACAAAGATGCAGTATTGCCAGAAGCTCCGGCGGACCTTGTGGCGGAACTCTCTAGACGCTATATTGAGATTTACGAGACGATTACTGGCAAGCCATTTACTCACGATTTCAACCTGCCGTTACTCGAACGGATTAAGAAAAATCTTTCAATCATCTAACTATGAATACAAATGCTATAGACCCACTGGATGGACGATATTCCGAGAGAATACAGGCCCTTGTGCCATATTTTTCAGAGCCGGCACTCATGAAGTATCGCGTCATGATGGAGTGTGAATATTTGATCACCCTTTCTTCATCTGGTAAGACTGGTTTGCGGAAGTTTACACCGGCGGAAATAAAAACACTTCGCGGTCTGTATGAAAAATGGAGTGATGAGTCTTACACAAAAATAAAAGAATTTGAGGCAACAACAAACCACGATGTAAAATCGGTAGAATATTTCATAAAAGAGAAAATGAAAAATACCTCACTCAAAAATGCGATTGAGTGGGTGCACTTTGCGACGACCTCCGAAGATACGAACAATATCGCTTATGCGCTTATGATTCGTGATTCACTCGAGAATGTGATGATTCCAAAACTAAAAGAAATCGTCGGGGTGCTTGATGTAATGGCAAAAAAATATAAAGCATTGCCGATGCTTGCCCGTACGCACGGACAGAGTGCTTCGCCGACAACTTTTGGTAAAGAGATGAAGGTGTTTATTGCCCGTCTCCAAAAACGTCTTGATGGTCTAATGAATATTAAGATTCAGGCAAAACTAAACGGTGCGACAGGCAATTGGAATGCGCATATGGCGGCATATCCTAAGGTAAACTGGCCAGATTTCAGTAAGAAATTTATTGAAAGTTTCAACACTGGCCATACGCAAAAACTCGAGGCAAATCTTATTACAACGCAAATAGAATGTCATGACAGTTATGTAGCGGTGTTTGATGCGGTCCGTCAGATCAACAGTGTTCTTCTCGATTTCAACCAGGATATGTGGCGCTACATTTCTGATGGTTGGGTGACACAGAAACCAAAGGCCGGAGAAGTTGGCTCATCGACCATGCCTCACAAAGTAAATCCGATTGATTTTGAAAATAGTGAAGGGAACTTAGGTATTGCAAACGCACTCTTTGAATTTTTTGCGCGCAAGCTTCCTGTTTCGCGACTACAGCGCGACCTTTCTGATTCCACGGTGGAGCGTGCCTTTGGAACGGCATTCGGTCACTCCTATCTTGCGTATGTGATGCTTGAAAAGGGATTAGGGAAAATCACTGTCAACGAGCAACGTATCCAGCAAGATCTCCTTGCTCATCCAGAGGTGATTGCTGAAGCAATTCAGACCATTCTCCGTCGTGAGAGCTACCCAGTGCCCTACGAAGCCCTCAAAGAGTTGACGCGTGGCAAAGAACTCGTGATGGCAGATTTTGCAGCGTTTATTGATGGGCTCAAAGTATCAGCGCAAGTTAAGACAGAGCTTAAGAAAATCACTCCGCTTTCATACACGGGCCTCGCAGAGAAGTTGGCGGGAGATAAGTAATTTCACTATGCGTATCAATTTTTTTGAGGAGTATCCAACAGCGGAAAATCTACTCAAAGCAAAAATGGTCGACTTTCCATCGACGATTTTTTTAGCAGCTCATTCTCTGCAAGAATTTAAAGAAGTTCGAGAAAAATTAAAAGCAGTAAACCCGCTTGTCGAAGTTGCCTACTGGCCTATCTTGCCCAAAACGTACTGGCTATCGCCATTTATGGATACTGTCGATCTTGTGCATTTTATTGATGAAATGAAAAATGCCGGTGAGTCAATTACTGTCTTGGCAGACCTTGAGCTCCCGCTGGCAAAACTTGCGTATCTATATGTTAAAAACTGTTTTGCGTTTTCAGAAAATAAAAAATTGCTACAATCTTTTTTTGCGAATGCACCAGAATGGGGGATAAAAATCATCGCTGCCGAATATCCGCCACCATCTGATTTTTGGGCAAAACTATTCCGTAAACTGGGTGTTTCGTATGACGTGAACGAGTATCACCATACGTCGTGCGTGATGTATTACACGAGCATGATTCCTCAGGCGATACTTCCTAGAACGCGTGAGATGATTCAAAAACTACAGAAAGAGAATGGAGCGCTCGAGCTTGGGTTGGGTACGATCGCTACGGGGATGCTTGAAAATGAGCCGCTTTTGCCCGCGGAAGAATTGGATCGAGATTTAGCTTTTATGAAAGAAAATAATTTCACTACAGCCACCATTTTTCGACTCGGAGGTCTCACTGAAGAGTATTATCGAGTCATTCGAAAATACACGAATTGAAAACATCGGTAATTTGTAGTACCATCAGTGCTGTTGTTTTTTAGTTTGCTGATAAGCCGTTGTAGCTCAGTTGGTAGAGCACGTCATTGGTAATGACGAGGTCTCCGGTTCAATCCCGGACAACGGCTCTAGAGAACCTGTTCTTTTGAATAGAATAATGATATGGACGTTTGTTTCGGATTCAACCACACTATTCAAATACAATCCGTTTCAAATTAATTTGTCCAGCTTTCCATCTTTTCAACCCCGTAAGGTTGTACCGGAAAGCCTTTTTGCCACCTTAGCTCAGTTGGTAGAGCACGTCTTTCGTAAAGACGGGGTCCGCAGTTCGATCCTGCGAGGTGGCTCACGAAGTGAGGTAGCTCAGTTCGCAACCTGCGTTGCGAACGGCAGGATCGAAAGACTTTTCCGTACAAGCGAAGCGAGGTGGAAAAGTACCTGGCTATGTAATAGCCGATCCTGCGAGGTGGCTCCAAATATCCACATTTTCTTGATATTTTTCGAGAATCTGCTATAGTATCCACATTATGGTAGTACGAATGCGACACACACGGGCTCACACGGCAAACCGCCGTTCCCACCACGCTTTAAAAGCAGCGTCTTTTTCAGTATGTTCAAATTGTAAGGCTAAGGTTGTTCCTCACACTGTTTGCAAGGCGTGTGGTTTCTACAAGGGCCGAAACGTTATCGACTTGGTTAAGAAAGTTGAAAAGAAACAGAAGAAAGCTAAGGCAAAGGCAGCAGAAGCAAAGTAGTATCTGGGCTTGTTTCTTGAGGTTTAACATATACTAAAATGGTGCGCGGGTTAGTGAGTTCTTTATGGCAAATAGACATTTATCACGATCAATTGTGCTCCAAATCCTCTTTGAGTGGGATTTTAATGGGGGGCATACTGAAAATGTAAAAGAAATAACTGGACGAATCATTGAAGAATTCGGCCCTGGTTTAAACGACAGCGCCTTTGTGAATGGCCTTGTTGATCTTGTCATTACAAAACAGAAAATAATCGATGAAATCATCGAGAAAGCTGCGCCTGATTGGCCGATCGCAAAAATCTCCATCGTTGATCGCAATATCCTCCGCATGGGACTTACGGAGCTTCTTTTTGGCGACCGTGAGCAAGTGCCGCCGAAGGTAGCCATTAATGAGGCTATTGAGCTCGCTAAGACCTTTGGAGGTGAGAACTCAAGTAAGTTCGTCAACGGTGTACTCGGTGCGGTATACAAGGAAATTGGCGAACCAGGCAAAGAACAAGTAAGTAAGAAGAAAAAGGAAGATGTCGTGATTGACCCATCAAAACTACCTGTTGAAAAGAAGGGTGGTGCGGTTGTGTATGCGAGGCATGATGGTACAATTTACTTCGCATTAGTGCATGACGTTTTCGGTTATTGGACGCTCTCAAAGGGCGGTATCGAAGCCGGAGAAGATGAAAAGCAGGCGACCATCCGTGAAATCAAGGAGGAAATCGGACTTGATATCACCATTGTTGAAAAGCTCGGCGAGAACGAGTATATTGCTTCACATCCGGTGCAGGGCAAGATTCGAAAGCAGGTGTCCTATTTCTTGGGCGAATCTGAGTACAAGCCAGTTGTGCTTGAAGAATCTGGTGGACTCGATGATGCCAAATGGTTTTCAATGGCGGAAGTTGCAAACCTGAAGATGTATGATGATATTTTTCCGCTGATCGGCAAGTCGGTTGAACTATTAACAAAGTAACTAGGTTCTAGGTTCTAGTTGCTAGGTTCTAGTGGAATGCACTAGCCCCTAACAACTAGCCCCTAGCCACTATGGCTATGGTTGATTTCGGAGAGTTTGAGAAAAAAACAAAAATTGTTTTCAATGATAAAAAATTACTAACGCAGGCATTTGTGCATCGTTCGTATATAAACGAAAATCCAAACTTGGGTCTCTCGCACAATGAGCGACTCGAGTTTTTGGGTGATGCCGTGCTTGAACTTGTGGTGACTGATTATCTCTATAAAAAATATGGAACACAGACCGAAGGGGAACTCACCTCATATCGTGCAGCCCTCGTGAACGCAGTTATTATCGGTGAAATTGCAGCAGGACTCATGATGAATGATTACCTGCTTCTTTCTCGTGGTGAGGCAAAAGATAATGGTAAAGCACGTCAGTATATTCTCGCCAATACCTACGAAGCATTTGTAGGCGCAGTGTATCTTGATCAGGGCTATGCAGTTGCAGAAAAATTTATCGCCGAAACACTCTTCCCTCGTGTAGAGAAAATCGTTTCCCAGAAACTGTGGCGTGATGCAAAAAGTTTGGTACAGGAAAAAGCACAGGAGTATGTAAACGTCACACCATCATACAAAGTACTCTCTGAAGCTGGCCCTGATCATGACAAGCATTTTACGGTTGGTATATACTTTGGTAACAACGTGATTGCGGAAGGAAAAGGAAAATCAAAACAAGAAGCTGAACAGAAAGCCGCTCAAGAAGCATTAAAGGTGAAGAAGTGGGAAGATTAATCATTATATGAATTTACTCGCACTCAAGCGTATTGAGATGAATGGATTCAAGTCATTCGGTAAAAAGACCGGACTTGATTTCACCACTCCCATCACTTCGATTGTGGGTCCGAACGGTTCTGGAAAATCAAACATCGTTGAATCGATGCGCTTTGTGCTGGGCGAGCAGTCGATGAAATCAATGCGCGGTAAAGCGGGGAGCGATCTCATCTTCAAGGGCTCGAAAGGCGTCAGTTCGCCATCTCGCGCCTCTGTCGCTATTACATTTGATAACCGTCAGAAGATTTTCTCTTTTTCAAATTCGGACAAGAATATTCCGCTCGACTACGATGAAGTCACCATTTCTCGTGAAGTGTATAGCGATGGTGCAAACAAGTATCTCATCAATGGCAGTGAAGTGCGTTTGAAAGATGTTGTAGAGCTGCTTTCGTCAGTGCATATCGGTGCGTCGGGTCACCATATCATTTCTCAAGGTGAAGCCGATCGTATTCTTTCGTCGTCGGCAAAAGATCGCCGCGCAATGGTGGAAGATGCATTGGGTCTTAAGGTATATCAATACAAAATAAAAGAGAGTGAACGGAAGCTTGAGAAAACGGAAATCAATATGAAAGAAGTGGTAGCGCTTCGCCGTGAACTTGCACCGCATATAAACTTTTTGAAAAAACAGGTAGAGAAGATTGAGAAAGCAAATGATATGCGTGGAGAACTTAAAGTGCTCTATCGTGATTATTTCGCTCGTGAGTCTGGATACATTCGCATGAAAGAAAAGATGCTCGCGGATGAAAAGAATGAGATTCATCACTCAATCAAAGAGTGCGATGCGCAGATTGCAAAATATAAGAACAATGCGCTTCACGAAGGAAAAAGCGTGCATACTGAGCATGTGCTCTCACTCGAGAAAGAACTGATAGCACTTCGCAGTAAGAAGGAAGAAATAACCCGCGGTATCGGCAAGCTTGAAGGTGCACTTGAAATGCTTAAAGTGGAAGAAGAGGCTGGTGAGGAAGCGGCTGAGGGATCAGTACCATTTTCACGCATCAACACGTTGATTGGCGAAGCGTTAGCGGACATTGAACTTGCGCTCGAAGCAGGAGATATTGAAAATACCAAAAGCGCGCTACAGCTCGTAAAAAATCGCCTGAAAGAATTTTTACAGACTACCGCAATTGCCAAAGAAGAAAAAAATACAGAACTCAAAGAGAAAAAAATAGCGGAACTTGAACACAGCAAGAAAATGCTTGCAGAAGAACTCTCTGGCGTAACTACAAAAGAAAAAACACTGCTTGAAGAAGTGGCAGGTCTTCGTCAGCGTGCCGATGCTGAACGTGCCGCATTTCGTGAAGATGAACGTTTATACTACGAGCTTTCTGCAAAGAAAAATGAATTGATCGGTCAAGAAAATGTCCTTAAGATGCAGGAAGAAGCGCTTGCAAAAGTGGTTTCTGAATTTGGCGAGGAACTTCGCGAAGCGCGTATTTTAGTTGGGGCTGAAGTTACCACGTATGAAGAACTTGTTGGTGAAGCGAGCGACCGCGAGGCCCAAGAAGCGCTCCATAAGCGTATTGAACGCATCAAGATAAAACTCGAAGATATCGGCGGGGGTGGTGCAGACACGCTCAAAGAATATGAAGAGACAACCGCACGCGATGCATTTCTTGCGCGTGAACTCGATGACCTTACCATTTCGATTGAATCGCTCCGTACGCTTATTCGTGAATTGAAAGACAGGCTTGATACCGAGTTCAAAGAGGGAATTGAAAAAATAAACCAAGAGTTTCAGAAGTTTTTTGCGCTGATGTTTGGCGGAGGTTCTGCTTTTCTTTCGGTGATTACTGAACACAAACGTGTACGCAAAAATATTCCAGCTGATGAAGAGCTTGATGAAGACGTTGTACCCGAAGACGAAGGCGAACTCGACTTTGAGCGGGGGATTGAAATCAATGTGTCACTGCCACAGAAAAAAGTCCGCGACCTTCATATGCTCTCCGGTGGTGAACGTTCACTCACTTCAATCGCACTTCTTTTTGCCATGTCACAGGTAAATCCACCGCCATTTTTAGTGCTCGACGAAACTGATGCTGCGCTCGACGAAGCAAACAGTCGTAAGTATGGCGACATGCTCGAAAATCTTTCTAGGTACTCTCAGCTTATTGTGGTAACCCATAATCGCGAGACGATGTCTCGCGCCCAAGTGCTCTACGGCATTACAATCGGATCTGATGGTGCCTCAAAACTTCTCTCGATAAAGTTTGATGAAGCAGTGCAGATTGCAAAATAGTATTTGACACACTTAAAAATTACCCCTAGAATCCTTTATGTTAAAGTTCTTTAACAGCGGCGCTCCGCCGGTCAGGAGATAATACTGATAGAGCCATGCCAAAAAAATCGCATGTTATCGGTGATATTCCGAAGGATAGGGATCCTTTTGGTTTATCCTTAGACCTGCTTCTCAAGGTAAGAAGCGGGCATTATTCTTGGGTCAACTTGGCCCTTATGTTACAACGTAAGAACCCTTTCGATCCTCTGCTTATTGCGCAGGAAGAATGGAAAATGTTCTACAAAGAAGTTTTTGGTCTCACCGTGAAATTCCCCAAAATTATTATGACACAACTCCCCAAAGGGGTACGAGTTGGTTTTGTTCCGCAGGGATTTCAATTTGATTTCCAAACTTTTTTAAAATGGGAAAACTTTTCTGCTGATCCTGAAGAATCTTATCGTGGAGGATTAACATGCTTTCCCCATACTAATTCGTATGGATATCAATTGAGTGAGTTCACTAAAAAGAAAAATAAAAGGGAACCAGATGAATCTTACTTCTTTATGAGCAAATTTTTCAGATTAAGTAGCAAGGAACAGTACGCTATTATTGCTGATGTAAATTTCAATGAACGTAACGGGAAAGAAGGTT
>JAHFNJ010000006.1 GCA_023267375.1 Candidatus Nomurabacteria bacterium
ACTGCACCAGTTATTGCAATAGGTCCAGAGTCAGCGGGTGTCTTAAATGAAGTAGATGTGAAAGAAGGCGACACAGTTTCAGCTGGACAAATTCTCGCACGAGTCGGTGCAGAAGTACTTACCGCAAAAATTCCCGGTATTGTGATCGAAGTAACCAACACCCCCGGCCAAGTATTCAACCCATCGCAATCAGTGGTAAAAATGATTGATCCAAACGAACTGCGTGTTATCGGCACCATTAAAGAAAATGAAGGTCTTGCGAAAATCAACATCGGCGACCCAGTATCATTCTCTGTCGATGCATTCCCTGGCACAAGCTATGCTGGCGTTGTTGATGCAATTAGCCCAACCTCAAAACAATCAGGTGTAGTGTTTAGTATTTCTGATAAGCGTGAAATAAAAGAATTTGAAATAAACGTGAAGTATGATGTTGCGGCTCACCCTGAATTCAAAAACGGAATGTCAGCAAAAATGAAAGTGTATATAAAATAGTATGTCAGAAAGCACCGCAAAGAACTTGCGCTGGTGGATTCTCTTTACGGTCATCATTGGTACATTCTTAGGCCGACTTGATCAGACGATCGTCAACTTAGCGCTTCCAAAAATTATCAACGACTACGGCATTACCGTTGCTGCCGGTGGCTGGATCGCTACCGCATACATTCTGGCGAATGCTATCTTCGTCCCTATTTGGGGAAAGCTTGGCGACACTATCGGCAGAAAAAAAGTCTACATCTTAGGCTTCGGTATTTTCATTGTAGGGAGCGTGCTTGCCGGCTTTGCATGGAATCTACCGTCCATGATCGTTTTCCGCGTTATTCAAGCTATTGCAGGTTCTGCTGACTACCCTACTGCCATGGCGATTCTGGCAGTAACCTTCAAAGAAGGAAAAGAGCGTGCGCAAGCGCTCGGCATTTGGTCATCGTCATTTGCGGCGGCATCAGTCTTCGGCCCACTATTAGGTGGCCCACTGATCGACAACTTCGGCTGGCGTTCTGTATTCCTCATCAATCTTCCTATTGGTATTGTGGGAACGCTCATGGCACTGCGTTTCATTAATGAATCAAAATCTGAAATCAAAACAAAATTCTTCGACTGGTGGGGTGCAATCACCTTGGGTGTCTCACTCTCAGCGCTCGTACTTGTGCTCGATAAAGGTGCAGACTGGGGCTGGCTCTCGCTGACCAGCACTCTCTTGTACACAGCAATCGTCGGATTTATGTATATTTTTATACAAATAGAAAAAAGAGTGCCTGAGCCGATTGTTGATTTGAAATTCTTCAAAATTCCAGCATTCGTCAATACGCTCGGCAACAACTTCATTGTCTTCATGGGTATGATGGGCGGAATTTTCCTCATTCCGATTTTTGCTCAAGTGTTTTTGGGATACGATGCGCAACAATCTGGATACCTATTCATGCCGATGGCCGCAGCCTTTATGCTCGCTGCACCACTTGGAGGAAAACTCTTTGGCCGCGTTGAAGCACGATATGTTATTTTTGCTAGTACCTTCGTCGCAGCCATCGGTATTTTCTTTTTCTCATTCCTTGATCCAAAATCTGGACCGTGGGCAATTATGATCCCACTCTTCATCATGGCCTTCGGAATGGGCTTCGGCATGGCACAGCGTACAAACGTGATTGCATCTGTGGTTGATCCACACGAGATTGGCATCGCCTCATCAGTGCTTGCACTGATACGAAACATTTCTGGTGCGTTTGGTATTGCCCTCTTTGCAACAATTTTAAATCTTCGTACTGAACGAAATATTCTTCACATCAACAGCTTGAGTACACTCACGAGCCACAATCCAATCGATATTCAAAAATACACCTCGCTCGTCATTTTGAAATCACAGGTAAATGCGTATGATTACGTCTTCATTCTCGCCAGCATCTTGGTGGCGGTCGGCGCGTTTGCTATTTTGTGGCTCAAAGTAAAAGAACGCACAGGAGTGACCGTACACGTGGAGTAGCTAGTCCATTGCCTCATCACCGCAGTCAGTCTGGGAAAGGTTTGATTCGTAGTTTACATGATCTTTGTCCACATAAACATACACTCCATCTCCTCGATCTTTCATTTCACCAAAACCAACATTCGCTATTCCTTCGCCAAACGTAATAATAAGTTCTTCTTTATTAGTCACACCTTCGGCAGATGCATCCCAGAGTGCATTCACGGTACGTTTTAGAGTTGTTGTATCTCCTCCTGATACCGTACCCCGAAAAATACCAGTCTTTGAATCTTTCTCCGCTGGTCGCCAATTAAATTCTCCGATAACTTGGTTCGCACGTATATCCATAGAAAGCTGCGCCTGATCGCCTGCTTCGGTGTTCCAGATATAACAAAGCTGGGTAGCATTTATGTTTGGGTCTTGAAAAACACTATCGTCAACAGATACATGAGTAGGTTGTTCTGATTTTTTATTTTGAGCGATCAAAAAAACCGCAATAATCATAAAGACAACTGTTATAATTTTCCAAAAGGTTTTCATGGGATTTCTGACTCAACAGGGAATCTTTCCTTACAGGAACAGTATACCTTTTGCATTTTCTCAGAGCAAAGATCTTGGTAAAGAAGTAAAAGCTTTTCGACCTCCGACACAAACCAAACAGTTGGCTTGATTGTAGCCACACAAGAAAAAACCGCCTAAAGGCGGTTTTTTCTTTTACGCGTGACTCCACGGGGAATCGAACCCCGATTAGCGGATTGAGAACCCGCTGTCCTAACCGTTAGACGATGGAGCCAAAACTATTCTAGTAACACCTTTTAATTAGCGCCTTATCTCACCAGATTGAGAACCCGCTGTCCGCGATATTCCCAGCCTGGTTAGACGATGGAGCCAGAATGGCTTCCCTATTTAGCCATTTTTTTTACTTTTTTGCAATCCACTCCTTCTCTTGTCGCACCAAGAGTTCCCCTTTCTTTTCAGGATGCGCCATCACTTTTTCAACCACTCGCTCCATACGCACACCCTGCGAACCCTTAATGAGAATAAGGTCACGTGTCGATAGCATTTTTTCTAGTTCAACACCTGCAATAGTAGCATCAGCATATTCAAAAATATTCTTTGCATTAAAACCTGCGCTCTTAGCACCTTCTGCAATCATTTTCGATCGAGGGCCGACAACAACGAGAATGTCTGCCTTATCTACAGCAAATTCGCCAATTTTCTTATGAGCTTCAACTGAAATCTTTCCAAGTTCAAGCATATCGCCCAATACTGCAATACGACGATTGAATCCTTCTATTTTTTTGAGCAGCTCAAGTGCTGCTTCGGCTGCCGCTGGTGACGCATTGTACGTATCGTCGATAAGCAGACTATTTTTTATGCCCTCAATAAGAGAGAGGCGTCCTGGCGGTGTGTGGTACTTTTTTATAGCCTCAACAGCTTCAAGAAGATTGCAGCCATTTTCTACCGCAATAGAAAGTGCGGCAAGCGCGGCATAGATATGATTCACGCTGATGCTGTCATTGAGTGTTACTGGAATACTATTTCCTCCATAGTCTAGGCGAAACGTGATACCTATTGGTACACTATTTCCCTCTCGATCTTCGTAGGCAATAGAATCATGTGATGCCTTGAGCATTGCATCATTACCGAAACCAAACGTAACGGTTTTTGCTTTTGATTTTTGTTTGAGCTCGAGGACTTTTGGATCGTCAGCATTAATAACAAGAAGACCGTCATGGGCAATAGCTTCAACGAGATATGTCTTCTCTCGAATAACAGCCTGCGATGTTCCAAAAAATTCTACGTGAACAGGCATATCAGGGAAACGAGTGATCACTACTACATTTGGATGGAGCCACGATGCGGTATTTTTAATATCTCCTGGTTTACCAGCACCAACTTCAAGTACCAACCACTTCGGATACTTGTGCGGAGCGATGATAAGCCACAGTCCCTGAAAAATATTTGAAAGCCAAGTCAGTGGGTTATACCAACCATTCGGACAACCCAAAATGGTAAGTGGCACCCCAAATTCACTATTGAAACTTTTTTCACTTTTTCGTACAAAAAAGAATTGGGAGAGGACGGTATAGATGGCGTCCTTAGTAGATGTTTTACCCACACTACCGGTAATAGCCACGATTGTTGGCTTGTATTTCTTGAGCACGAGACGTGCTTCAATTTCGAGTATTTTTATAATTGTTTTTTTAAATGTTGATTTCATGTTGTTTGAGTATACTAGTAAGCTGGTAAGTTAGTATATTAGACAATGCCGATAATTTTCTGAATTTTCTAGTTTACTAGCTTACTAAATTACTAACTTACTTTTTCACCTATCTGGCGGAATATTATAATAATCGATTAAGAATTTTACCGTATGAACAAATGGGTCAGAAAGCGAGTACGCGGCATATTTGACCCCTTTTGGATTGACTGTATACAGGAAGATAGCAAACTGCGGATTGTATGCGGGGAAATACCCGAAAAATGAGTGCAGATGCCGGTCCGTATAATACCCGCCATCCGACAGATTAGCAATCTGTGCCGTACCGGTCTTGGCTGCTACACTATAGTGCTCCATTTGGAATTTCCCGCCCTGCAAGGCTTTATCAAACACGGTCACCAGCATTTGTGTAATGCGGTCTGCCGTCTCCGGAGAAATCTTTGACTGCTCAGTTCCATATTCAAGTTTTTTTGAACCACCTCCTTTATACTGAATACTTGTTGCCAAATGGGGTGTAACTAGTGTGCCGCCGTTTGCGAGCGACGAAAGTGCGCGAATCGTTTCCACGGGAGTCACCGCGATACCTTGACCGAACGCCGCGGTCGCATACTCCACGTCGCGATTACTTTCGAGATTTTTGACGAGGCCGTATGTTTCTCCCGGCAAATCAATTCCTGTTTTCTTACCAAGACCATATCCAAGCAAATAGTCGCGCACTTTTTGATTTCCTAATTGTTGTGCGACAAACACCATACCGGTGTTCAAGGATTGATTGAGTACATCCTGCATAGTTGTCCCTGGTCCACGGCCACGTAAGTCGAAGTTGTTGATCTTTTTATTATCAACCATCACAAACCCCTTGTCGTTGTATGTCGTGGTTGGAGCAACAACCCCTGCATCAAGCCCAGCTGCCATCGTCAACGGCTTCATAATAGAACCCATTTCATAAACATTTTCAACTAATGGATTACCAAAAATGAGCGGATTGGTCACATTTTTAAAATCATTGAGATCAAAATCTGGCAGATGCGCCATTGCATACATTTCACCTGTCCTTGGGTTCATCACAATACCTCCGATAGAATCTGAATGGTATGTCTCAAGCACTGTTCGCAATTCATTTTCAAGGAAGCGCTCGACTGATGGCTCCATAGAAGTCACTACATCCCCCTCTTTATTCTCACTCTGAAAAACGCCGTCTCTTAAGTTTGAAAAAACTTCTGCAAAAAAGTTGACGCTGAGGTTTTCTTCAGTTCGAGACAAGATATCATTATAAAAACGCTCAAGACCGTATCGTCCTGAAAAATCATCGCCTTTATAGGCCGTAAAACCAATGATAGGCGACGCAATATCACCTCCAGGATAATAGCGCCAATTTTCTTTATAGAGATTCACACCCGGAAGATAGAGGGCTTTAATAGCGTCTGCCTGCTCTTTAGTAAGCTTGGTTGCCACCTCTTCGTAGGGATCAGCTTTCTTTGCTGCCTTGGCGATAAAAACATCATGATCAAGAGGAACTATGCTGTTTAACGACTGATACACTGACTCTGGATTGATAGTATCTCTCGGCACAATAGCCACCTTAAAACCAGATTTCAGCGTTGCCGCGGAAACCAGAGACCCATCTTTGCCTGAAAAAAGAATGTTGCCACGGTCAAACATATCTCCTGACGGAGTTACGTACTGGCGATCAGCAGCCCGCGCATAGGCATTGCCATGTATGATTTGTACATAAAAGAGCTTCGCTATAATGAGTAACGAAATCAGGACAATAAGACCCGAGATTACTCGTATGCGTGATAAGGCAAATGAAGTCATACCTTTTTAGGATTAACGCAACGACACACTCGCTCCAGCGTTCGCACGACTTGCAAAAAGTGCACTCTTCGCTTCATTAAAACCCAAGCTTTCCGCAAGCGATAGATTGATACCATTGTCTTTTGCTAGATATTGTATCTCAAGTTCATTGACTGCCTCAGCAACCACTTTTGTCTGAGATTCAACAGTTTTTCGCTCAAGCACAGAAAAAACAATATTTCCTAAAAAGTAAAGATAGAGTCCACCAACCACAAGAAAGAGAGAAAAGATTGTGAAAAAGATTCGGCGATTGAAATCGTTTTGTGCGAGGGCCATCGTATTTTTTTGTACAGTTGTGGTTCTCATTTTATATTTTTTCGATAATTCGCAATTTTGCGCTTCGTGAACGAGGATTCATGGTAATTTCTTCGTCTGAAGGAATAATGGGTTTTTTTGTGATTGCACGCGCTAGGCCGTCCGAAACCTTTTGCCTAAAAAAATGTTTGATGATGCGGTCTTCTAAACTATGAAATGAAATGACTGCAATGCGACCGCCTGATGAAAGCCTGGTAAATCCTTCGCTGATGGCTTTCTCGATGCTCTGCAATTCGTCGTTGACTGCGATGCGAATGGCTTGGAATGTTTTTGTGGCTGGATGCAACTTGCCGTGACGATAACTACCGGGAACTGCGTGAAAAATAATCTCTGCAAGCTCGGTTGTGGTTTCAATTAGCTTTGTTTCGCGAGCGAGGACGATAGCTTTTGCGATGCGTCGTGAGTAGCGTTCTTCGCCGTATCCGAAAATAATGTTTGCGAGATTTTCCTCTCCCCAACTGTTTACGACGTCATACGCAGTTACCTCGTCTTCTTTTGATTCCTTTCGCATGGTCATCAAGAGCGGTTCCTCACGTTTGAATGAAAACCCGCGCCCTGATTCTTCAAGCTGGAAAGAAGAAAGCCCGAGGTCAAACAGCAATCGGTCAATCGTAGGAACCTTGAGCGTATCGAGCATCTTTCCTAATTCACTAAAATTGGTGCATGCTGATTGGAATTTACATTTTCCGCTCAATCGTTTTTCAGTGCGAGCAATCGCATCTTGATCAGCATCAATGCCGATAATTTGCACATCCTTCCCGAATGTCTCGCAGACGAGCGCACTGTGTCCGCCGCCGCCTAATGTCGCGTCAACAAAGACATCGCCTTTGTGTATCTCTAAACCCGTTATTGCTTCATGTAAAAGAACGGTAATGTGCTCCATCGAATATAAATTGTTACAGCACGCCGATACCTCCCAATCGTTCTGCCAATGTGTCTGCCTGTTTCTCCACGACCTGCTTGTACTCACTCCATGCCTTTTCATTCCAGATTTCTAAACGGTTCTGTACGCCGATCCAGACTACTTTGCTTTTCAGATTTGCACGATCTTTCAGAAAGTCTGGAAGGAGAATACGACCAATTGAATCAACTTCTACTTGTACTGCGCCACCGAACATAAAACGGTTGAAGCTTCGGTTGTCAGACTGTAAGAGTGATGACTCAGAAAGTCGTGCCGCAATCTTCTCCCATTCCTTCATGGTGAACACGAAGAGACAGTTGTCGAGACCAGGAGTGATCACCATTGATTTCCCGAGCTCTTTACGAAATTTAACCGGCAGCGAAACGCGGTTTTTATCATCGAGTGTGTGAATGTATTCGCCGATTAACATATTTCGTTTTGGTGAGAAATGAGTGTTTTTTGATTATCCCACTCCTTCCCACTTGTCTCTAATTATAAACCACTTTATCCCACACACCAAAACAAAAAACCCACTTTTATGTGGATAACTACCAAGTGAGTACTACTGGACAATCTATATTGAAAGTTGTATAGTAAAAAGAAAAATTAACCTTTAAATTTAAATACGATGAAAGCAATCGATATCACTCGACTCGTAACAGGAATTGATATGAGTATAGTAGCTGAGGTAAAAAAATCCTTAAAGTTAAACGCTGCATTCGATCTCCTTGTGGCAGAAAATAAAAGGCAAGAAACCTTCTCTGAACAAGCGTTATGGAACGTTAACTTACCAGGACTTGATTCCTTTGAAGATTTGTATGTGAAAACAAATTTTATTTCATTAAACAGATCCGTAAGAGTAACACAAGGATTGGCTTAGAGATTGACTCAGAAAAAATAAAAGAACCCTACTATATTGGAAAATGTAGTAGGGTTCTTTTAATTCATTTTTAAATTTTAAAAATCTATTCTCTTTTCTTCATCGTTGGGAAATAGATCACTTCTTTGATATTTTTTGTGTCGGTCAAAAACATGACAAGACGATCAATACCGATACCCACACCACCGGCTGGCGGCATGCCATATTCCATCGCTTCAATAAAGTCATCATCTTTTGGCTGTGCATCCACTTCCCCGCCTGCTTTATTTTTCTCTTGTGCAGCAAAACGTTCTGCCTGATCAATCGGATCATTCAATTCTGAAAACGCTTTGACGAGCTCGATACCGCCAGCGACAAGTTGGAATGCATCAACAAATGCCGGTTGTTTCGGATTTTGCTTGGCAAGTGGCAAATATTCAATCGGATAATCAATGATGAACGTCGGCTGAATTATTTTTGGGCGAGCAGTTTTTTTGTAAATAACATCAAGCAGCTTAGGGATCGAATCGCCAGGAGCAATAGACACACCGAGTTGCGTTGCTTGAAGCGCTAATTCTTCACGAGTGATCGATTCTGGATTTGGGATGAGTGCGTAGCGACGAAGTAAATCAAAATATGAAACGACTTGGAATTTATTAGAAAAATCAATTTCATGTTCGTTATACTTGAGTATTTTTGTCTTGAACACTTTTGCAACGATACCCTTCAGCATTTTTTCAACAAACGCCATCTGCTTCGAAGCGTCGCTGTATGCTTCATAGAATTCAACCATAGTGAATTCTGGATTGTGTGTTACATCAATACCTTCATTGCGAAAATCACGGGCAATTTCATATACTTTCGGGAACCCGCCGACTAACATGCGCTTTAAATATAGCTCATCAGAGATACGAAGATACATATCCATATCAAGCGCATTGTGATGTGTCATAAACGGCTCAGCAGAAGCACCGCCATAGAGCGGCTGAAGTGCTGGCGTTTCAACTTCAAGATACCCAGCTTTGTCTAGAATAGAGCGCAGTTCAGTTATTACTTTTGAACGGATAATGAAACGATCTCGTACCTCTTTTGACATCAAACTATCGAGATACCGTCGACGAAAACGCTCTTCCACATCTTTGAGCCCTTCCCATTTTTCTGGAAGCGGACGCAGACTCTTCGAAAGCATTGTCCATGCGCTTATTTCAATTGTTTTTTCATTACGCTTCGTAACAAAAAGTGTTCCGGTAAGTTGTATAAAATCGCCGATATCGACAACTTCATTAAAAAACGAAAATGGTTCTTCGCCGATCGAATCACGCTTGAGCAATGCTTGGAATATTCCTGTTCCATCATCGAGCGTCATGAAAACAAGCGCTCCATGAGGACGAAGCGACATGACACGCCCTGCAACAGATATTGGTTTTCCTTTTTTCTCAATTGCAGTAAAATCTTCCGCCAACTCCGAAAAATCGAAGTCTTTCTTCGACACAATCGGATACGGCTCCATGCCTCGCTCTTTTATTTTTTGGAGTTTTTCAAGCCGCGTAGTGCGGATTTCTTCAAGTGAAGCCATAAGTAAAAAATGTCTAAATCCTAATATCTAATGACTAAAAAAGAGAGTCTCAACACAGAATTCTCGTTTCGAATTCTTTTAGACATTAGAAATTCGTCATTAGGATTTTCTGCTCTATTCTATCTCGACGATAGTATATTCTATCGCGCCATTAGGACTTTGGAAAGAGGTCTTATCCCCCTTCTTGTGACCCAATAGTGCAGTACCAATAGGTGAACGGTTTGAGATCTTTCCTTGTGACATGTTTGCCTCTTCAGAACCGACGATTTGGTAACGTTTAGGCTCCTTCTCGCCTGCTTTTTTGACAATAACTGTTGAACCAACCTCTACCTTGGTACTGTGGTGTGTTTTAACAATGATCGATTCTTTAAGAATACGTTCAATTTTTGAAATACGCTCTTCAAGCTTTCCCTGCTCTTCACGGGCCTGATGGTATTCTGCGTTCTCTGAAAGATCGCCAAGTGATTTGGCAAACTCAAGACTGTCCAAAACCTCCTTACGACGGGTCGTTTGGAGCTCTTTTAATTCAATTTCCAATGCCTTACGCTTCTCTTCGGTTATATACTCTCCTTGGTGATCATCCATACCCTTTGAAAACACCTCTCAATAACGAGAGTATGCTTATTATTTATAAGTTATCTTATAGATATTTACAGGCGCAATTGTACCTATTTTTGCCTTAAAAAGCAAGGTATATCAATCCATGTTCTAATAAAAGCCTTATATACCAATACTTAAACCCGCCAGACACCCTTAATAATGCCACTCGTTACCTGTACGGTGTCTGATGTGAATACTTTTGTATATGAACCATCTTTTGGGTTCTTTTTCTCGATAGTAACAACATACCCACCATTTGGAATCAGGCAATAAAACTGACCTCTTTCTGTTGCAATCTTGCGGAGCACCTCATTACCTAAGGCTGCCGAATACACCCGAATAATGGCGTTTGCAAGAGGACGGCCGGTTGTTTTATCGACAATACTTCCTAGTTTTGAAAGTGACGGCCCTACTTCTTTCACAACAAGCATCACAATATAAATTGCAAAAATAAAAATATTGTATGGACGTGGAGCTGATAGAAAAGCAATAAGTGCCGTAATAAAACCAATCGAGAAAAGAATATCTGTTACTCGGGTCATAATAAAAGTTCGACGTGAGTAAAAATGCGTCAAGGACTGCTCCTGCTTCGCAAATTCATTCCAACTAAAATTATTCGGATCCATTGGAATATTCTTGGTGATAACTTCTCCTTGCCTTTTTAACTCAAAATAATTACCAAAATATAAATCGAGATAAATTTCATCCCGTGTAACATGCCCCAACAGGAGCGATGGGAATGAGTAGTCTGTTTTTTTTGCTCGAATCATATAGTACCCCGGTGGTGCCATAAACCCATACCGACCATCAATATCAGTAATAGCGGTAGCAGCAACTTTCCCTGTTTTATCAACAAGTTCGAGAAATACCGGATCAAGTGGACGTTTTGTAACCGCATCATATACAGTACCCCATGGTCGAGCGCGTTTTTTGAGACCTAAAGCAACCAAAAGAAGTGTCCAAATACGCAGCGGTAACAGAAAAATTTCTGAAAGAGAAAATGGTGTAGAAAATGCAATTGTCGCAATGGATCCAGCTGCTCCGAACACAAGCCCAGTCACCGCAATTGATTTTGAAATAGGATCTGCGTAAGGACTGCTGATCGTTTCTTTTATTTTAGAAATTGCTGTCTCAGTGATTGTTCCTAATTTTTTATCACAACTATTATCTGCTACACATTTTTCAATAACAACAACGGTGCGATAAACAGTAGCAGACAATGGGAGACTACTCCGGTCACTTACCGTATATTGTAATGTATACGTTCCAAGATTCTTCGTATCGACAACCCCTGTTTTTTTAATAAACAGTCTAAGATCACCATCTTCTGCATCAGTTGCTTGAGCACCTGGATCAGTAAAAATATCACCTTGAACTACCGTAATTTTGCTCTCCCCTAAAAGAGAGATCGAGGGAGGTGTATTTAATACATCTTGCGCTCGTATCACATTGATCGTGCGAATAACGCTTGCAGACAATCCTCCTTTGTCTGTTGCAGTATAAGTAATAGTATACGTACCGATAACAGCAGTATCTACTTTTTTACCACTTTTTTGGACAGAAAGAATACCATCTTCTACGTCTAATGCTGTCGCACCCGGATCAACAAAGGGTTTTCCTTTTACGATAATAATAGGATTATCACCAAGAAGCGTAATATGGGGTGGTGTATTTTGTGGAAGCACAGAACTAACCGTCAACGAAATTGCAGCTGAAGTGCCAGTGTTCCCTGTGTTATCGATGGCTTTGGCAATAATTTTATAATCACCCTGAGCTAGAGCGTTAGTGTTCCAGTTAACTGAATAATTACCAGTACTATCAGCGATATTGGTACTTCCAATAAAGTGCACAGTACTCCCCGTCTGATCTGGTTGAAAATAAAAATCAACTTTTTGTATTCCATTAACATCTGTAGCAGAAGCTCTAACCAAAACACTGCCGTACACAACTGCCCCCTGGTTTGGTGAGATAACCGTAGTAATTGGTGGAGTTGCATCAACAACCGCAATTGAATAGTGAGCGGGAAGAGCAATTATAGAAACTAGTACTATAAAAAGTGCTCGAAAAAATATTCTATGGGGTGTGTTTACAAAAGAGAGCATACTAGAAAATGCTGTGGGATATTTTTAATTTGTACTAACGAAAATCCCTTTTCATAGTATACCAGAAAGCAAGGATGAACAGGGAGAATAGATTATGTACTATTACGAATTTAAGACTGTGAGATACTCTGCGCAAGGGCATCTGCGTATTCTTTTACTGAAGAAAGAGTAAAGAGTGATGGATTGATAGGAATAAAACCAATACTCGCACCATCATGGTTGGCACCGTAAACATACTGGGAACTTAAATCATACGCAGTATTCCAGAGTGAACCTCCGGTAGATTGAGATGTGACAGAAATATTTAGAATATCATCATAAGTAACTTTCTTTGCCTGAGTAACATCTCCAGGGACCGAGAGGTATGCAATTTTTTCTGAACCCCCAACAGTTATGTCATATATGGTGTTACTTGTAACTGAGGTGCCCCCAGAATTTTGAAGTGAAGTACTTCCACTTGAAGGATCAATTGCATAAATATAAAGGTCTCCACTAGAAGCCGTAAGGAGTGTGGCATTGCTTGGACTAGCATAGGCCGTAAATTCTTGGATTCGTGTATTGTCCTGATCTGTTACATACACGTGCCCAGAAGAATCAATTGTGACACCATTTGAACCCCCTATTTGGCCATTACCTGTACCATATGTCCCAAACTGTGTAAGATACATACCTGCCGGACTGAATATTTCAATTCGACTATTATTGTAGTCAGCAACATAGACATTCCCTGTAGTATCAGTTGTCATGTAACGAGCACTGGAAACACCAAACTGTCCTGCACCACTACCGCTAAGCCCAGCAAGACACGTCGCTGGCGCTACGCAGATTTCAAACTGACTGGCGCCAGTAGAAACTCCCCAGCCGAAAGTATAGAGAAACGCACCCGAAGAAGAAAACTTCTGCACACGACGATCTTGTCCGCTGGTCACATAGACATTTCCATTAGAATCAACAGTAACATCCATTGGATTCCAGAATTGCCCACTACCATTGCCATAAATACCCTTTTGACAAGTTGATGGAGGGCTACATGTTTCAAGCTGCGCGGTACCAGTGGCAACACCCCAGCCAAACATTGAGAGAAATGTTCCTGAAGAATTGAATAACTGTACCCTCTGGTTATCAGCATCAACAACGTAAATTGTATCTGCTGGTCCAACAGCAACACCCCTAACACTACCGAATTGCCCGTTTCCAATACCAGGTGTTCCCCATTGGAAAAGGAAATTTCCCGAAGAATCAAATTTTTCGACACGAGTTAAATCACCAACATACAGATTACCCTGAGAATCGACATCGAAATAACTAGGTGAATTAAATTGACCAGGGCCATTCCCGGGAATCCCCGCACGACACGTCGCTGGCGCTACGCAGATTTCAAACTGACTGGCGCCAGTAGAAACTCCCCAGCCGAACATACGGAGGAAAGTCCCGTCCGAACTAAATTTCTCAATGCGAGCGCCTGATAAATCTGCAACATATATGTTGTTTGATGAATCAATCGCAATATCATATGGGTTTGTAAACTGCCCATTCCCAGTACCATCTGATCCCCATTTATTCAAGAATGTTGGTGTTGCGGGAGGAAGTGATGCTCCTTGAGAAACATCAAGCGCTGTTACCGCATTCCCAAGCCGTGTAGCGGCACTGAAAGATCCAGAAGAAAACGGAATTGCAAATAAACCTGTATTGGAAGATATGTACGCATATCCAGCATTTGCGGTGGTAGTATATACAGCCAGATCATCTCCAATAGTAGTGATATTTGTTTCTTGGCTAATAACAGGAGGAATAGTTGGCGCAAATATTGGATTACTATTTTTTACAAGCAATACCAGTCCACCAAATGCACCATCTGATACTGCAACAATAATTTGCCCAGAACTACCGACCCATACAGCATTACCTCGTAGTGTGCCAATAGGACGAACAAGGTTGCCAACATTCATAGTCCAAGCAGCAAAAGGATTATCTGGTATTGAAATATCAAAGGCCTGAATTCCAGCAGAAGGATTAGTTGATGTTACATACGCTATGGTACCATCGACAAATAAATCTGTAGCCGCCCCCGCAATACTAACGTAATTTGGACTCTTACTAGGTACTGCAGGATTACTTACATCATAGACCTCCAATCTGCCATTTGCAGTAATCATGTACGCATACCCATTACCAGGAGCAACTGTCTTAATACCACCGGACTGTAAAACAATAGCTGTCGTAAACGAGAGAATAGCGCCACAATTAGTACCAGTACTATTTGTTGCACATGCTTGGAATTCATAATTAGTACCTGCTGTTAAACCTCCTGATACTGATTGAGAAAAGGTTCCCGGTGCAAGGTACGTACCTGCAGTAACAATGTTTATAAGATTCCCGGGAGTTCCCCACTTAAAGAATACATCTGCAGAAACATCATTTACTGCATCGAGTATACCGTTGAGTGTCACCGCACTCTGTCCAATATTGGTAGCAGTATCTGTTGTAACCTCAGGAGCTACTGCCACAACCGTATCAGTTGTGAATGAAATGATATCCCCACAAACTTGTGCCGGCACCCCAGAGGCACCTTCAGCACATGCGCGATAATAATATGTAGTATTTTGAGTTAAACCATTTATGTCAGCATTGAATTCTCCTTGGGCACTTATGTTTGTTGTATTGAGTGGCGTCTGTGTGGCAGATGCAAGTCCTGGATCTATACTATACTCCATCCATGTATTTGTTTGATTACTCCCCCAAGAAAAACCACTGATAATTTTCCCTGTCAGAAAAGCAGAGGTTGCATCATGAGTCATTTGGTAACCGGCAGGATTTGTTTCAACAACAGGCGCAGCACTTGGCGCGAATGAATACGGCCTACCATTTGTGAGAGCTGACCCAAACATATAATTTACTGTTGGATCATATACGAGTCCCGTCATTTCAAACGAAAGATTTCGAGAAGCAAATGTTGTGAGATTTGATGAATCGGTAAAATCTGTTTCGTATAAAGTACCTGTTTGTCCACTATCTGGAATAAAAGTATATACAATATTTTTATTCCCCTGACGAGCAATCGCAATGTCTGGTGTCACTCCACAACACCCACCACTATTAGCAAATTGATAGATACTCTTGTTAGTCAACTGATCAGCTACATTTGGTTGAGCAACATCAACAGTAGCGACAGCTAGTTGGTTCCCACTATACACCCCGACAAGATTAAATACATTAGTACTTTGATCATAATAGAGAGCCATTGATCCATTCTGAGGTAAATTACTCCCTGAAGGAATCACAAATGGGCTCATACTTCCTCCGGCAGAAAAATCATACGGAATAATAATGAATCCTTTTTCATATGTCGACAAGTAAATATACCCACTCGTATCATCTTGATAGACAGCCATACCAGAAATAACACCAAGATCTGTTTCCGAAACCTGTCGTAATACTGGGTTCCACGAAGCATCACCATCGATCATAAAGACTGCTCCATTTGATGTAGTCTGAGAACTATCTGATACCGCAAGTAAAATATTCCCTCTTGCATCTGCGTAAACATTTTTTCCAGTAAGGAATGTATTACCACTAATTGCCGCGTCAAATGTTCCCATTACAACAGGATTGGTTTTAGTAGCCACATCAACAATAGCAAGTTCAGCTTGTGCATTATCAGAAATCACATACACAGTATTATCAACTACGTATAAATCAATCGGCTGCACATCAGTATACAAACCAGGAAGACGGACTACACCAATTGGTTGTGGTGGAGCAAAGTTCGGGCTCGTTGAATCAAAGAGTGCGGGATTAGTTATATCGTACACTTCAAGTGTATTTCCTGTAGTAATCATGTACAGATAGTTACCATCACTGGAGGTCCTTACCTTGACCCCTCCAGGAACAAGCAAGTTCACACCGCGTGTCGTTATATCGTTATTTGTTGTATCAGTAAAGTTAACTGTTGCTGCCCAATCAGCTGGTAATGTATCTGTAATGGTATTACCTATACCAAACTCTGTGTCATCAATGTACGTACGAACAAGGATTGATCCATTTGCAGGAATTGATCCGGTAAACGGACCTTTACCGATCTGACACTGAGCAATGGAATCATCTTTAACGGTAATTGAGCACGTAACCGTATTTGAGAAGATGTCCACTAACCCTAATTTAGAATCACGTGCGCGAACTGAGAATGTATAGATGCCTTTCTTTGTTGGAATATTATTAGGAGCAACAGAAATCTGTCCTTGCGTACCAGACGCAGTTATTGTTGATCCAAGTCCATCTGGTAACGCCCCAGAAACGATACTAAAGGAAACAGTACTGCCAGATCGAGAACCTGATGTTGTTAGATTTTCTGTTCCATATACTGTTCCAACAATACCATCAGGCATAAGCAAAGCTGGGCAAGAAAGGGTGAACGACTGTTTTGGAGGAAGAATTGTTACTGTACGAGTTGCTGTGGCAGTGAGTGGATTTCCTGTATCAACACCAGTATCAGTTTTCCCTGAATCAGTCACACTGTAGGTAATAGTGTACACACCAATAACGTTGGTATCTATAAACGGCACTACTGTTCCGTTACCGTTAGTAATAACAGTAATTAAGTTAAGGGGTATTCCCAAAAGTGCATCTTGAACATCGGTCGCAATAGCTCCAGGGTCAACAAATGTACCTACTTTCTTGGTAATGGTGACATTTTTTAATCCTGTCCCTGAATCTGGAGTAACAGTAATAACAGGAGGGGTATTGGTACCTGCGGGAGGAACCACGTTTACCGTACGAGCGATTGGATCTGCTGGAGTATTACATGAATCAAAGAAAGTGTAGCCAATGGTATATGTATCAACAACATTAGTATCAAGAGATGGAATAATTGTCCCTGAACCATTCCTAATAAAAATATTAGTTGTTGGTGGAATAATTGGGGAACTATTTCCTTTAGCATCGACGCCAACTGCACCAAGTTCTGTATAAGTACCGCCCTTAACAATTGTTATTGAACTACTGCCATTGAGACTAATAGTTGGGGGATTTGCAAGAGGACAATTTCCGCCACCTGAATCAATTTGAATACTATATGTTTCCGAATTAGAATAATACACATGAGATGCATCAACCGTCAAAACTGCACGAATAACAATACCTGTATACGCACCTGCTACTGTTGGCAAACCATTAATACCACTTGAATCTGTTGCAACAATTGGTACTGAAGAGCGAAGATTTCCAATAGTATTTGGGAGAATGCCTGGTGGTAAGGTGCCTGAAACTAATTCGAATGAAACTGTACCAGCAGTATTTACTGTTGTTACTAAAGATGCATCGTATGCGGTACTAAGTACTCCATCATGGAGTGGTCCAGTTGGTGTATCCAATGTAATCGCTGGGATAATAGTAATACTACACATCTGTCCACCACCACCAGCCCCACCAATTCCACCACCACCATTTGAGATAGTGACCGTAACAGGCGAGGATGTGGTTGTATGTGAATCTGCATCATAGGCAACAGCCGTAAGAATATAATCTCCGTCAAAAAGAACCGTTGTATCCCAGCTTACTGAGTATGTTCCTCCTGAACCTACGGTATCAGTACCGATAAGATTTGATCCGCGATAAAATTCAACCTTTGTAACACCGTTATCATCGGTTGCAGTTGCAGTAATTGTAATAATTCCTGAAACAGTCGATCCGTTTGTTGGAGAAGTAATTGTAACACTTGGACCGCAATTGCTTCCGCCGTCAGTAATAATCCAGCCATCACTACTAATCATATTTGCACGCTGCGAGGCAGACTGACAGTATTTACTGAAACCCCCACTAAACAAAACGTTTGATTTTAAGGAAAGCAGATCCCAGCCAGCCAGCAGTGCGTCGTAATTTGCGATAGAAAGGGTGTCGCCAGTGAACATACCGTCTGCAGTTGTCACTACGGCAACATCCCAACCGCCAATGTTTTGGTTGAACGCAGTATCATTGGCAAACATGAATGACATGTCAGTCACCTTTGAGGTATCCCAACCACCTATGTTTTGGTTGAAGGAGGTGGCGCCCGAGAACATTGCGTGCATCGTCGTCACTTCTCCAGTATCCCAACCACCGATGTTTTGATTGAAAGCAGGAGCACTATGGAACGTATGATCCATGGTCGTCACCTTTGAGGTATCCCAACCACCGATGTTTTGATTGAAGGAGGTGGCGCCATCAAACGTCGAAAGCATGTTTGTGACCTTTGAGGTATCCCAGCCTACGAGACTACTATTGAAAGAGGAAGCGCCCAAAAATGTCCCTTCCAGTGTCTGCACTTCTCCAGTATCCCAGCCACTGATGTTTTGGTTGAAGGAGGTGGCATTGGCAAACGTGTAGGCCATGTTGACTACTTTCAAAGGATCCCAAGCACCAATGTCTTGATTGAAAGAAGTAGCACCCGAGAACATCGCGAGCATCGATGTCACTTCTCTCACGTCCCAGCCGCCGATGTTTCGATTGAAGGAAGTGGCACTATGGAACATGTGGCTCATGTCAGCAACCTTCTCTACGTTCCACGTAGTTATATCTCCATTGAACGAAGTAGCGCTAAAGAACATCCCGGACGTTGTTATAACTTTTGAGACATCCCATAAATTTAGTGGTTGATTAAATGAAGATGCTCCCTCAAACATACTACTCATACTAGTTACATTTCCGACATTCCAAGAATTGAGAGGTTGATTGAAAGCAGCGGCTAAGGCAAATGTACTATTCATACTAGTCACATTCGAAACATCCCAAGAATTGAGTGGCTGATTGAAAATAGTTGCACCAGAGAACAGCGATGTCATATCTGTCACATTTGATACGTCCCACGAATTGAGCGACTGATTGAGTGAAGTGGCATTTTGGAACATATGACTCATGTCTGTTACTTGTGAAAGATCGGGTGTGTCAGTTGCGTTAATCTCAACATTGCTACAACCCTGGAAAGCACCTCCCATAGAATTCCATACTTGCGGACCCCACTGTTTAACAGAAAGAAGTTTGTCTTTATCTACGCTATTACCAAAAACAATACGCGGAAATGTTCCCGTAATCGAAATGGTATGCACACCTGGAGATGTATACGCATGAGTGATATTTCCGGTAATACCAGTGCCGGTGGAACCATCTCCCCAATCAATATCATAGTTGAAAACTCCTCCACCAGTTGGGATAGTAATTGTTTCTCCACCTGATGTTGTTTGCCATGTAGTAATAAAAGCATCACAGAGCGGAGCTTTCCCTCCATCAGTGATGGTCCACCCATCACTGCTTATCATGTTTGCGCGCTGTGGTTCTGATTGACAGTAGAGACTCAGTCCCCCACTAAATAGTACGTTTGATTGCAGTGAAAGGAGATCCCAACCAGCAAGCAAGGCATCATAGTTTGCCGTTGAGAGTGTGTCTCCAGTAAACATACCGTCTGCGTTAGTAACATTGCCAACATCCCATCCGCCGATATCCTGATCAAAAGAAGTAGCATAGGCAAACATTTGCTCCATTGTTGTCACGTGTGACACATCCCACCCCCCGATAGGTTGATTGAAAGAAGACGCATAGGAAAACATATAGAGCATTTGGGTAACTCGTGAAATTTTTGCATCCCAATCAAGTGGCACCCCTCCATTATTGAAAGCTGTCGCGCCATAAAACATGTTATGCATATTAATAGTATTCGAAGAATTACTATTAAAAGTCCACTCACTTATATCTTGATCAAAAGCCACAGCCTGTTGGAACATCTGGCTTAAATCAATATTGATACTAGAAAGATTTCCTCCGAGAATAGTCCATGTAGCAATCGGCTGATTAAAATGAGTAGCGCTTTGGAACATAATGCTGAAGTCGGTAACTTTTCCTACATTCCAATCAAGAGGTCTATTCTCGTTATTCCCAGTATCACCATTATTGAAAACTGTCGCGCCATAAAACATTCCCTGCATATTCGTCACATTTGAAACATTCCAGTTACTGATATCTTGGTTGAAGGATGTTGCACCACTGAACATGTACAACGACTGAACAACATTGGAGAATTTATTATCCCAACTTAGCGGCTTACTACCATTGTTGCCGGTATCGCCATTGTTAAAGGACGTTGCACCATAAAATGTGTTGTGCATATTTGTCACACTCGAAATATCCCAGGCAGTGAGTTCCTGATTGAAAGCTATCGCCTGCTGGAACATCAAACTCATGTCTTGTACGCTTGAAACATCCCACCCCTCGATAGGCTGATTGAAACTAGCAGCACCGTAAAACATAGCGCTCATATCGGTAACAGTCCCCACATTCCATCCGCCGATAGGTTGATTGAATACTGATGCACTTTGAAACATTCCCTGCATTGTACTTACACTTGATACATTCCAATTAGCAATAGGCTGATTGAACGACGTAGCATACGCAAACATATACAACATGCGCGTGACATTTGAAAGTTTGTTATCCCAATCAAGCGGCTGCCCGCCGTTATTGAAAGCAGTCGCACCATAGAACATGTTCTGCATATTTGTGACATTCGAAACATCCCAATCACTAATATCGGTATTCATAGACGTAGCACCTTGAAACATGATACTCATATCTTCCACTGAGGTTAAAACAGGATTACCTGCCGAAGCACTTATTGTAAGATTACTACATCCACGAAAAGCTTCAGTGAAGGTATCCCACTCTTGCCTTCCCCACTCTTCAACTGAAAGAATTTTATCTTTGTTTAAAATTGAAGGAAAACTATTATCCTTTATGTTGCTATTTGCAAAATAAATTGCAGGAAAATCACCATTAATCGAAACAGTGTGTATCCCAGCGGTTGCGTATGTATGCGAAGGATTTGCACTACTCCCAGTGGTAGCGGCAGTGCCGTCTCCCCAATCGATATAGTAGTTATAGCTATACCCGCCATTTGTTGGAATGGTAATTGATTCCCCGTTGTTTGTCGTTTGCCAAGTGGTAACAAATGCGCCACAGAGCGGGTCTTCTCCGCCATCAACAAATTCATTTGTGTAATAAGGAGGTGAATACCACTGATACGTATCGCGGAGTATTGTTCGTTGTGTAGCAGAGGTACAATACATACTTGTGCCACCATGAAATTGGATATGAGTCTGCGGTGGCTGGAGCGACCAACCAGCAAGCAGTGCATCGTAGTTTGCCGTTGAAAGCTGTGCACCAAAAAGGAAATTTGCCATCACTGTTACATCACGAATATCCCAACCACTAATATCTTGATCAAATGATTGCGCGTTATAAAATACTCCCTCCATGTTTGTCACATTACCCGTATTCCACCCACCAATATCACTGTTGAAAAGTAGCGCATTTGAAAACATTCCATACAACGTTGTTGCACTTGAAACATCCCATCCACTTAAATCTCCGGTAAATTGAGATGTGTATGCAAAAAGAAATGTCATATTGGTAACATTCCCTGTATCCCAAGTACTCACATCAGCATTAAATGCGTAAGCTTGAAGAAACATGGCTGCCATATTCGTCACATTTGATACATCCCAATTGAGTGCTGGAGCGCCGCCGTTATTGAAAGAAGTAGCGTTATTAAACATATTCACCATAGTTGTCACATTTCCAGTATCCCAATTACTAATATCACTATTGAATGAAGTTGCATATACAAACATCCCTTCCATATTAGTAGCACTACCTGTATTCCAGGCACTCAAGTCTTGGTTAAAAGTTGCAGTAACAGCGAAGGTGCCAAAAAAAGTGGTCACATTATGAACATCCCAAGCACTAACGTCAGCATTGAAAACATTGGCACCATAGAAAGTGAACGCCAGGTTAGTCACACTTGAAACATCCCAGGAGCTAATATCTGTATTAAATTGATTTGCTTCCATGAACATTTCTTGCATATTTGTCACACTCGAAACATCCCAATTGAGTACTGGAGCGCCGCCGTTATTGAAAGCATACGCATCATGGAACATGCTTATCATTGACGTCACATTTCCAGTATCCCAGTTGCTGATATCTTGGTTAAAAGCATATGCTTGTGCAAACACACCAATCATATTAGTCACGCTACTGGTATCCCAACCGCCAATTGGACTATTGAAAGACTCTGCCCCCTGAAACATCCCATACATATCAACAACACTATGGACGTCCCAAGCACTTAAATCTTGATCAAACGATGGGATTTTACTGAGGGCATACCTCATATTAGTAACATTGCCAACATTCCAAGAACTAATATCTACATCAAACACTGTAGCAGTCTCAAACATGCTTTGCATCGTTGTCACACTCGAAACATTCCAATTGAGTGCTGGAGCACCACCGTTATCAAAGGCAGTAGCATGATAAAACATTTGCTGCATAGTAGTCACACTCGACGTATCCCAATTACTGATATCTGCATTAAAATTGCTAGCCTCTGAGAATAACCCTTGCATCTGCGTCACACTACTGGTATCCCATGGAAGCGGCTGTCCATCATTATTAAAGGAAGTAGCAGCAACAAACATACCAGCGAGACTTGTGACATTCCCAATATCCCAGCCACTTAAATCTTGATCAAAAGCAGTGGCATACGTAAACATATAAGTCATATCGGTAACGTTTGATGTGTCCCAAAAACCGATATCTTCATTCATTACCGTTGCATGGGCAAACATATAATTCATTTTCATACCTCCTGCAATTGAAAGATCGGGCGCATCAGTTGCATTAATGTGCAGGTTGGAACAGCCATAAAAAGAACTCTCCATGGATTTCCATTGGGTTGAACCCCATTGATCAACAGAAATAATTTTGTCTTTATCCCCTGCACCATTCGCAGTACCATTACTGAAAAGCATCCATGGATAGGTACCTGTAATCGAGACCGTGTAAGTACCAGGAGAGGGATACGTATGTGTAACACTACCAGTAACACCGACATCATCTACAACTCCGTCATTCTCCCAATCAATATTGTAGTTATAAACTGTGCCGAAGCCGTCTAGTTCAGCTGGAATCGTAATTTGGTTCGAACCTGATGTTCCCGGGTTAGTAGTTGTCCATGTCGTCACAAAAGCTCCTGGCACATAGGTAGCGCTCGTACTACTTAGTGCAAAAATCAAGCCACCAACAACAATGATGATTCCGAGAATGATGTAAGAAATTGTGCGTTTTGTATATGACATGGATTATATAATGTTGATCAATAATAGAAATAAAATACTTCAGATCCGGTATCAAACGTGGTGACCGCTCGTATAACAATATCTAGGAAGTCGCCAGCAGTTGAAGGTATTCCAGAAATTTCACCTGTGTCAGGATCTAAAGTCAGGCCATCAGGTAATATTCCCGAGACAACTTCAAAGGTAGTTGTTCCTTGAGCGGTATTTTGAGCAACAAGCGTCTTACTATATGGAGTACCTTGAATGCCAGGATCACAGGTGAATGGTTCAAGATACACAAAATCATACATCATTACACGATTATTCGATCTATCCACAACATAAAGACGGTTGTTGTCTGGATCTACCGCCATCTGTGTTGGTATCGCAAGCGTATCTTGGTCGGGATCAGTGAGTCCCATGTTTGGATCGCTTGAATCAAAATCAAGTTGCCCTAAAATAGCGTGGGCATCCTGACCGTTCACAAATGCTGTCGTACTAAAAACAGACACGCGATTATTTACTGTATCGGCGACATATAAAGTTCTACCACTAACCGCAAGACCAATAGGGCCCGAGAGTCCTGCCTGACTTGTCGTAGCAGCATCATTCGTAAACGCACTCGCATTTGGTTGACCAAGTTCATTTGCCGCAGACATTGCTACACCATGATCCCCTTTTGCTCCCAATGTATTGTCATCAATCAATGTTTTATCAAAAATCATCACACGATTATTTGCTGTATCAGCAATATACACATGATCAGTATCAGTAGTAATTCCTCGAGGAGCAGAGAGTCCTGAGATACTGGTCGTTGCAGTACTGCCATTATAATCCGCTTGCCCAAAAACGTACGTCGCGCTTTCCCCATTAGCAGCAATAGTACCTGAAAATCCGAGTACACGATTATTGTCAGTATCAGCTACGTACAGGATGTTGCCATCTTCATCAAAGAACAGGCCACTTGGACCAGAGAGTCCAGTAACACTCGTATCAGGGTCACTTGAAGAAGTATCTGCCTGCCCAACAACATATGAAGCAGCCATACCGTCAGTAATAGTTGCAGTACTATATACGAGGATACGATTATTTCCTGCGTCTGAGACAAAAAGACGGTCAGTCATAGAATCATAGGCCAATCCTTGAGGACCTGACAGAGCATCGGCCCCAACAGGAGCACCACGATTTGCAGTGGTATCTTCAAAGTTTATTTGGCCGAGTACATTGTCAGCAAAGTGGTCGTACGTTCCACTGTCAGTAATTGTATTTGTTGTCGGGTCAAGATAGAACACAAGTACACGATTGTTATTTGTATCAGAAATAAAGAGACGATGGTGCACGGTATCTATCGCAACACCACTTGAAGCACTTCCTGCACCAAGATCAAAACCTGCATTATTTACATACCCAGACTTGGTATTTATATCAGGCTGACTCCAAACCACAGGAATATGAATAGGATTCGTTGTGATGTACTGCCCTACTTCGTGAACAGCATATTTATTAGCATCTTTAAAAACATAATCAGGGCTACCACTATCCATATCAAACATCATAAGTCTATTATTTTGACCATCAAGCAAGTAGAGATACTTGGTCGATGCTTCAAAAACAATCTCTCCGAAGGTTAGGAATGATGCTTGGTTAGTAGGATTGGTTGCTCCTGTCGTAAAATCTGGCTGGCCAATAACACTCGTTGCAGTTTTATAGTCATTGGTAGCACCACTCATATCAGTGACATTAAATGTTAGTACTCGATGGTTACTCGCATCAAAAACATAGAGCGAGGATGTTGCACTATCAAACGAAACACCATTTGGCCCCTGCAAACCTGTGGCAGACTGACCTACTTGATCTTGGGGATCAACCCCATTCCAGTTAAGAAATCGACTATCAAGATCTGGTTGGCCAATAACGCATGATGCATCCATCATACTAGCAAGACCCTGAGTAACCGTATTGCATAATGTTTCGTCAGGAAGCGGATTCAGTATTGGATCAGGATTAAAATTTGGTCGTACATCATACATAACGACACGATTATTTCCGTTATCGGCAATGTAAAGACGCTCATGGGAAGGAGTAAGATCAAGAGAAAGGCTCTCTGGTGTATCAAACTTATGCGGAGCAACACCCTGTCTATCAACATCATTAGGATCATTTAAAACGCAAGTAATCGGAGCAATCGTAACCCCAGAAGAAAGTCCTGTTGTACTGACACCACAGAGCGTACGTGCAGAAGAAGGATTACCACCGTCTGTTCGAACATCAAAAACATTAATAACATGGTTACCAGAGTCACTCACATAGAGAAGATAATTGTTTGTATCAAGTGCCATACCATAACTATTACCATATGCTTGTGTCCTATACAGCGGAGCTGGGTTGTCATATGTCTGACTATTTATTTTTGTTGACAGATCAGCTGTATCAAAAATACTAACAGTTCCACCACCATAGTTTGCAACGTACAGATAATTTGTAACTGGATCAAACACAAGAGCTTCAGGTATATTTATCGCTCCACCAGACCCCTGAGAAGTAAAATCACTTGCTCCGAACACATACGCAGCATGTGGATCAGTGAGTGTTTTGTTGTTGTTGTTGTCCAGCTGAAAAACAAGCACTCGATTGTTGTCAGAATCAGAAGCAAAAAGGTAATGTCTTACGGTATCGATAGCAACACCAGCACCAGCACCATAGGTTGTAAGGGCGAAACCTAAGTCATTGATCGTTCCTAAACTATCAGGACTATTATTTTTTCCAGCCTGCTCAAACGATTCTTCAAAATTTGTGCCGACCGTAAGCTGCCCAACAGCATCTGCTGCCAAATATCCTCCTGAAGTCGCACGTGTCACCAACAACACCGTTATCGTGATGTAGAAAAGTGCAGCAGCGGCAAGTATGAGATGATAGGTTTTACGATTTTTATACAGCATATGCGTTGGTTATTACTTTGATTTGATTACTTTGTTTGTTAATGGATCATCTACTTTCCAGACACCGTTGATTCGTTCGTTCTTCACAACAACTTTTGGTGATGTCAGTAACCGTGTATAGGTACCATTTGGATTTTTCTTTTCAATTGCAATGAAGTATTCACCGTTTGGGATCAAGCAGTAGAAACGCCCATACTCAGTTGTGATTTTTCGCACTACTTCATTACCAAGCGATGCAGAGTAGACACGAACAACAGCGTATGCGAGCGGTCGGCCAGTTTTTTTATCAATCACCGTGCCCAATTTTGAGAGTGAAATACCCATTTCGCGAATAATCAAAATCGCAATGTATACACCAAGGATAACGATATTCCAAGTGTTTGGCAAAATGATGAACGCGAGAACAGAGATGATAAGACCTAAGATAAAGAGAACATCTGCACTTCTTGAAAGGAACTTTGAATTCTTCGAAAGCAGTTTTGCAATCCGTTCTTCGTGTTTTTCAAAATCCTGTTGATCAAAGTGCTCACGATCAAGCGGAATATTCATTGTAATGAGCTGCTCATGTTTTTTCAATTCAAAGTAATTACCGAAGTAGAGATGGTCATACATTTCATCCCGTGTTACATGTGCAAGAACAATTGATGGAAATACGTAGTGTGCAAAGCGTGGGCGAATCATATAGGTTCCAGGTGGTACCAGGAAACCATAGCGTCCTTGGCTATCAGTAATTGATGTAGCAACTTGTTTACCTTCTTGATCGACAAGTTCAAGGAACACTGGATCAAGCGGTTTTTTTGTAACCGAGTCATACACAATACCCCAGGTTGGCTCTTTTCTTTTTACAATACCAAAGAGTAATAACACAAGCGACCAGAGACGCAGGTTCGGCATTGTCATGGCAAATGCGATTGCTGTCACAAGAGCACCAGTTGCCAATCCAACAACCTGAATTGCTTTTACCGCATTATTCTCATTCAAAAAATTCTGTCCATCGTCAATCCCGTCGTCGACTCCTTTCGTGCAAGGCAAAATAGTACAGATTGTTGGGTCTATCGTAAATGAAAGAATGTTTTCACAACTTTCACCGAAACTATTTTTTGCAAAGGCACTGTAGTAATACGTACCAGGATCGAGCGTTGAAATATTTTCTGAAAAATTACCTGTAGTATTCATTGTACGTGTGGCTAGTGGCACCGTACTATTTAAAGAATTACGACTCTTGCCAAACCTAAAATAAATTGAAACAACAGGATCACCGAGGCTAGTAACAACACCATTTAAAGTGGCTGAGTCTACGGTTACAGCCGTTGCTCCTCGAGTAGTAACTACAGGACTCCCGTCGTTTGAGCAATCTATTATAGGAGGACCCACATCCTCTTTACACAAACCAGTTCCTATCCCGTCAGGAATCAAACCTGTTGGACAGGCGGTCGTAAAATTAAGAACCACTCCACACCCCGTCTTTTTTGATTGATCATCTGCACATGCTTTAAAGAAATACGTAGTGTTCTTTACTAAATTTGACATAGTAACTCTAAATGCCGAGTTTCCCTGTGTCCCTGGAATGTCGAGTGCTGAATCTTTGTTTAGCGAAAGTGGGCTCAGACCAATCCAAAAATATGTATGGTAACAATCTCCAGTACTACACTTTGGTCCGACCACCGCACCATTAACCGTCGCAATAGTAACACCTACCGCAGTCGCATCATTTGTGACAACTACCGGTTTATTATTAGGAGGATTACTACCACAAGTTCTTGGTGTTGCAAATGTTACCCAGTCACCGTAAAAAGTTCCTGAACCATTTTCAGTAGCAATACGATATATATATGTTGTATTCAATGTAGCCCCACTTCCAAGTGAAAAAGATACTGTTTGGTTCCCAGATAAAGCGGAAAGATTTGTTACCCCAAATGGACCAGTAGGATTGCCATTCTTGTCTTGTATCTCAAACCACGCAGTAGCAACACTACCCTCTGTATCAACGGTACCATGGAACGTTGTCGAGGAAACAGGACAACTATTATCCGCAGAATTTGTGACAGGAGCGAGTGGAACATTGGTTATCGCAGAACAGATTTGTAGACCAACCCATGAGTCAGAAGTTTCAACACTATAATCAATCGGAGCTGCATCATTGTTGGTAAAAAGATAATCTTGTGTCCCATTTGTCACCACATTACTCCCTGTATCTTGAGACATGAGACCATATATGTTATCGAGTGGAGTAACTGTACTTGTCCCAGCCGCATGGACAATTTTGCCAGAAAGATCTTTTAGAGAAAATGGACCAACAGAAAAAGCATCAACAGGAGCGGGAAACGCGATGAAAAATGCGAGCGCAATAAGAGCAAAGAAAGAAAAACGTATACCGCTTCTTTGTATGATTTCTTGTAACGATGTCATAGTAATACACCTCAAGCCTCTGCTTTATTTTTTAGTACACTACAAGTATACAACGCGCAAAAGCATTTGCCTACCTTTTCTTGTGTATTTCAGAGAAAACTACACTTTCCATTCACCTTTAATAATCCCCTTCTTTACCTCTATTTTTTGGGAAGTGAAAATTCTGACATAACCACCCTCTGGGGACTTCTTTTCAATCGTAACTATATATGAGCCATTTGGCACAAGACAATAGAACTGTCCATATTCATTTGCGACCTTATGAATAACTTCATTACTAAGGGTTGCTGAATAAACACGGATAATAGTATATGGAATTGGGCGTCCCGTTTTTTTATCGACAACAGTACCAAGCTTGGCGAGAGATATACCAACCTCCTTCACAACAAGCAATACTATATAGAGCCCAAGTGTGATGATCGTGAGTGTTGTTGGGTGTGTGATAAACGTAATGATGGCCAAGATAAAACCAGCGGCAAAAAGAATATTCGCAATACGATTAAGCCAAATAATACGGCGTGAATACATTGTTGCAAACCCCTGCTCTTTCTTTTCAAATTCATTCCAATCGAAACGTACAGGATCGAGGGGAATATTTTTTGTAATTACTTCTCCTTCTTTTTTTATTTCGAAATAATTGCCAAAATAAAGATTGTCATAAATTTCATCGCGAGTCACGTGACCTAAAATAATTGACGGAAATACATAATTTGTTTTCTTGGCACGAATCATATACATTCCCGGCGGCACCAAGAAACCGTAACGACCGTTAATGTCTGAAATAGCAGTGGCAACTTGCTTTCCATCTTGATCAATAAGCTCAAGATATACGGGATCAAGTGGACGCTTTGTTGCCGCGTCATATACCACGCCCCACGGTGCTCGTTTTCTAAAACCAAAGAATGAAAGTAGTAACGACCAGAGGTGTGACGGAAAGAGAGAAGAAACAAGACCAGCAAGAAGACCTGCCGCTGCCACTACCTGAGCCGTTGCAGCTACGTAAATATTATTTGTAAGATCACAGAGATGCTGCATCCCCAACCCAATGCTCCCCGAGAATAATGAGGCTACTGCACATTTTTGACCTTCATCTTTTGGTGGAAGTGGAGGAGGTGGTGGCAGAGTATTTATTTTGATTGCATATGATTCATACACGGTGCTCTTTGTATCGAAAGCACGAACTGAAAAATGATACGTCCCTTCTTTGGTAGGAACACCCGAAAGTATCCCTGATAAAGAATCTAGTGTAATTCCTGGCGGTAGTATTCCTGAAAAGAGGCCAAAAGAAACGACACCTTTGGCATTTTGGGTGGTGAGCGTTTGCGGTATATATGTCGCAGACACCATACCGTCAGGAAGTGTTGCGGGGTTTAATATAAAAACAGGGCCACCATTACAAGGAAGAATGTCACAACCTTTATTGGTTACATACAAATTATAAAGTTGCGTATCAGTTGCACTAAGAGCATCAACAGCTTGGATAACAAATTGGTAGTGACATTTTGGATAACCAGAGCAAGTTGGATCTTCAGCTGTTGTCCCATGGAGTATGCCGTACTTGTTATTATTTTTATCAGTTTCCAGAGAAAGACCTTCTGGGAGATCCCCTGAAAGAATCGAAAAAGTAACTGGACCACTAGACGCTGCGCTTTCTGTTGCAATTAATTGAGTATATGGTTTTTCTACATCAGTATCTTTTATGTGGGTCGTCGTTATATGAAAGATATCAGGAACGATTTGTGCTGTATGAAAAAGGACTGGGGAACCAACAGCTGTCTGCCCTTTCCCTTCTGCGTATGCACAATACACATAATCAGTATCTGGAAGAAGATTAGTGATACTTGTTGCAAAGATACCATACTTAGACCATGGCAAATGAACTGTTTCAGAAGATCCATTTGGTGGACACGAAGAATTATTTGCGGATTGATAGTAAGAAAACCACACACGTGGAGAAAGAGTTGCCCCAGAAATGAGCGCTCCTTGAAGAATTGCTCCTTTTCCAGAAACATCGGGAATTCCCCCTTTTGTTTCAACAATCAGAACCTCATCCTGCTGATGACAGCTATTGCAAATGGTAACACTACTCGTATCAGAAACTTGTCCACCATTATAAAATGCAGTTGCTTCAATTGTATACGTACCATCCGGAACCCCTACTGTATTCCAGTTCACCGAGTAATCATTCCCAGAAACAGTATATGTATCAGTAATTTGTCCGTTTTGTGAACCTGTATATGAAAATGAAACACTTGTAATCGTTTTACTCTTCGGTGTTACCTGTGCAGCAACAGAAACAAAACTAGAAACCTTCGCCCCATTTGATGGAGTGGTGATCTGTATTGTGGGAGTCGTAGAACTGCAACACGTAGACGGCTTTGTAATCGTAATCGGATATGTGTGGGTAGTTGTACGGAACACTGCTGTCGGCGGTGATGGCAACGGCTGGAATCTATCCATTCCAAAAACTGTCATATTGTATGTGCAGGGATACCCTCCACTACAATTAACTGGATCATCTATTGGGGTCCCCGAAAGAAGACCCTGTGTTGGAAACATCGGGTCTGTAACAAAAGTAAGGCCAGCCGGGACATTTGTTGTAAAAAAAAGTACAGTACCTTGGCTCCCTGATGTATAAATTGGCTGACTGTATGCTGTGCTAATTTTCCCTGAAGGCAACGATGCAGTAATGATATCGATAAAATTGTAAATCATGATACGGTGCGGTTCAATATCAATCGTATACAACCGAGATGACGACGCATCGATCGTTATCCCATAGGGCACACTAAATTTTTTATCACTCGTGCCCGCTGTTTGATTGAAAAAATCAGGCTGTCCAAGCACCGCTTCAGCATCGATTGCTCCACAAAAAGAAGGGATCGTCGCGAGTGTGTTGTACACAAGAATTCTCCCAGCAACTTCATCGGATACAAACAAGCGATTATGGATGGCGTCATATTCAATAGCACGTGGCGTCCACATCTTACACTGAGAAACCCCAGGAGTACCTGATAGAACATCTGCTTGCCCAAATGGCAACCATGAGCCCGGAGAATATACAGTATTGCCGGTACTCAAACTTATGTTCCACCTCATAACACGAGAATTGCCTGCATCAGAAACATACAAGGTACCATTAATAACCCCCGGGAAAGATGCGCTCGCTTCAAATGCAACATCCCATGGATTTTTGAGAAGATACCCAGTAGTACCATTATCCCCTTTAGTAAAATCATCATGAGTAGTCGGGTATGAAGCATCGCCTCCCAAAACCCACGAAGCATCAATTCCTAATCCACCGTTATCAAAAGGCGTAAACCCTCGCGCCTTTGCATTAAGTGTTGCTGTACTTACATCAAAAACAAGTACGCGATGATTATGTAATTCGGTCACAAAAAGAATATTATTTTCTTCGTTGTATTCAAGACCTTCTGGTTCATCAAAACCTTCCGCAATAGGATTCGCTGCACCAGCATTGGCAACATTACTTGTAAAATTTGGCTGTCCTAAAACATACAGTGCATCCTCTCCATTTGTAATAGTGCTTACATCAAAAACAAGTACGCGATGACTACGCGTGTCCGAAACAAAGAGTCGATTATTGAAACCATCATATGCAAGTCCTCCGATATCGCCCCCAAGAGTACCTGCAGGGTTAACATTATGAGTAATGTCCTTAAAGTTATCACTCCCCAGCACGTAGTCAGCAACATGATCAAAAGTACCAGTATCAGGAATATTATTATTGCCATCTAGATTAAACACGAGCACCCGATGATTATTATCATCCGAAACGAACAATCGATGATGGACTGTATCTATGGCGAGTGTTTGCGGAGAATTAAAACCAACATCATTCGGAAAAGCTGCGGTACTATTTGGGGAACTGACACCCTGTGTCCAGTTCAAAGTACTCATATCAAAGGTATACGTGAGATCAGAGGTTGCTGTCGCAATCGGATTGAGTAATGTATCAGTAATGGTCTCACCATTAATAAATGCAATTGAGCCAATTGGCTGAATAGAGAGCGTGGATCCGTTATCAGCAGAGACAACCCCTGTCGCATTGCTTGAACTTCCTTGTATTGATTGACCAACAGAAAATGTTGGGGCTCCAAGCAAGGTGTAATTTATATGTCCTGTTGGTTCGAATTGTCCCAACATATCAGATGCTCGATAAGAATCTCCTGTTGCCTTTGCAGTTAAGATAAAAGCGCTCGTAATAAAAAGCATCGCCAGTACGATCGTGAGCGCATGATATATTTTGCGATATTTATAAAGCATATAAGTCGTCTTTGACGTGTACACTATATATAGTATAGCAAGAAAAAATGACTATTTACCACTAAAAACAGAAACGCTTACATTTATTATCCATAAGGTCATACTTATTCAGTCATTATTTATTTTAAATACTCGGGAGTCTCAACGGACATAAAATCAAAGAGTTGGCGCATTACCGTTGAAGCACTAACAGCATTTGCTTTCGGCGCTGCTTCCATAAGAATCACGAAGGCGTACTTTGGATTTTCATACGGGAAAAATCCCATACTCCAAGAATTCACAAATTCATTATGCAACCCCACCTGGGCGGTACCAGTTTTTGCCGCAACTTTTACTTGCGGAACATTCATAGATCCTGCTGTACCCGAAGTCACCGCTTGACGCATACCTTCACGGGCTACCTGAAAATAATCTGGATTGATATCAATTTTTTCGGCTGGCACAATCGCAACCTCATCGTTCTTATCTTTTTTTAAAATAGTTGGGGTATAGAGCATCCCATTATTTGCAACAGCTGCTGCGGCACGAACCATTTGAATTGGCGTTACCTGAAACCCATACTGACCAATGGCAGTATGGTACGTATCACCAATACGCCATGGATCACCTTTGAACACTTTTAATTTCCACTCTGGTGTTGGCAGTACTCCCTGCGCTTCAGATGGTAAATCAATACCTGTTTTTTTAGTTATTCCAAACATTTCTGTATATTTATCAATGTTGGCAATCCCCAATCCTTTTTGATCTTGATACCCCCCACCAATTGCATAGAAGTAAACGTCCGAAGAAACAGCGATGGCTTCACGCATGTCTGTCCACCCGTTCACACGCCAGTCCTTAAAAACTGTTTTCTGGTCAGGGAAATATGGATTGGGAATTGAAATTGATCCTGTACTTAAAATTTGCTTTTCGGGTGTAATAATTCCTTCGTTAAGTGCCCCAATGGCAAGTGGTATTTTTTCAATCGAACCAGGTGAATAGAGACCTGCGATGGCACGATTAATGAATGGTTTATTTTTGTTTGAAAGATAACCATTTATTTTTTCTCTATCACTTCCATCGGACAATACATCTGAATTGTATTCAGGCACACTAGTAATCGCTAAAAGTTCACCGGTATAAACATCCATGAGTATTCCCGCACCGCCAGTGAACGAACCCTCATTCACATATGAAGCAATTGTTTGTGACAGTTTTTGTTGCACCCTTGAATCTACGGATAGCACTAAATTTGCACCATCTTGTGGTGGATTTTCAAGATTTTCTGATACAACCTTACCTTGCACATCAGTTTCAATCATTCGCAAACCATTTTTACCTGCAAGCAGTACATTGTACTGTTTTTCAACACCATCACGACCAATAAATTCCTCTTGCCAATAATTTCCTGATTTATCTTTTGTCGGATAGCTAACATACCCAAGCAAGTGTCCGAAACCATCAAGTTTTGTATACGCGCGATGCGGTAATGTCGTTTCGTCAGTACTTTCAGTATTCCATGCAAGCGGCACATTGTTGCGATCATAAATAATGCCACGATTTGCAATGATGGGTTCACGATCAAGAGTATTGTTTACACTTCTATTATAGTAAGCCTCTCCGTTCACAACCGAAAGCATCCCAACTCGCCAGCAAAAAATAATAACAATAACAAAAAAAACTCCACCTACGAAACGAAGTGTTCCTTTACTAATCGGTGTCACCATACGTCCCTCAAACTGCTGCGTATCAAACTCCGGCAAATTACGCGCATCGAGAAATATCTCATCTGGCTCAACTTCAGCAAATATTCTTTTGGTTTTTCTAAATCGCATAGGTTATTCGTATTTAGGATACTGTATCATTTTTTTCTTTAGTTGTTCGACTACTATAAAAATAATGAGAGCTCCCCCAGTAGCAAGAAAAAGAAAATTGTGGAACCGCAGAAGTGGTGTCCCATAAAGTAAGTCACTCAAGAAAAAAAAGACAATGTACTCATAGTATGATCGAAATAGAAAAAGGCAGACTGTTCCTAAAATAATACTCACCCAAAAAGGTAAAAAAAGTATTGAAACAAAAAGACAAGCGTCCGCCAAAAGACGATATGACATTTTACTATTCATATATCTATTATATGTATCTTAGTTAAAAAACCTAATTTTGACAATTATATTTTTACATGTTATTATCGTAATGAATTTTAAACCTTTAAAAGAAAAAACGATGAGACAGTTAAAAATTACCAAGAGCATCACGAACCGTGAATCCCAATCGCTCGAAAAGTATCTGCAGGAAATCGGCAGAGAAAGTTTACTTACATCAGAAGACGAAGTGCATTATGCGCGACTTATTAGAACTGGTGACCAAAATGCACTGGATAAGCTTACCAAAGCAAACCTGCGCTTCGTTGTTTCCGTTGCGAAACAGTATCAAAATCAAGGGTTAAGCTTGCCTGACTTGATTAATGAAGGAAACCTGGGGCTCATTAAAGCAGCAAAACGCTTTGACGAATCTCGTGGTTTCAAATTCATTTCATATGCAGTCTGGTGGATCCGCCAATCGATCCTACAAGCGATCGCTGAACAATCAAGAATCGTTCGTCTACCCTTGAACCAAGTTGGGTCTTTAAACAAAATTAGTAAGGCCCACTCAAAACTTGAGCAAGAATACGAGCGTGAACCAACCGCTGAAGAAATTTCAAAATTACTCGAAATTTCAACGGAAAAGATTAAGGACACCATGCGCGTAAGCGGAAAACATGTTTCTTTTGATGCCCCCCTCTTTCATGGTGACTTCACGAGTGACACAACCCTGGGAGATACTATCGAGAATATCGATAGCCCTTCACCAGAGAAAAGTATCATGAACGAGTCGTTACAGAAAGAAATCGATCGTTCGCTCAATACACTCAGTGAAAGAGAAAGAGAGATCGTGAAATTGTACTTTGGTATCGGAATGCAGCACGGCCTAACATTGGAAGAAATCGGTGCTCAGTTTGATTTAACACGAGAACGAGTCCGTCAAATCAAAGAGAAAGCAATCCGCAGGCTACGCCACAAATCACGCAGTAAACTATTAAAAGTGTACCTGGGCTAACAACGGAACGGGTATAAAAACAAAAAAAAAGGTTCCCCTTATCAGGGGAACCTTTTTACTTTTTTAGCGAATCAATCGAAACAACCAACGAAAGATGAGAAATGCAACCAATATAATACATCCGTAAAAAATAGCTGCATGATGGAAAATAAATGCAAAAAGCGAATAGAAGAAGAGTGATACATAATCAAGTGGTCGGCGAAATTGCTCTGGAATACTTGTCTTGGTCTGTACTTCTCCTTTATCAGTAAGAGTCACTGAAGTACCCTTCTTAACCTCTTCTGGATTATCGAGTCGTGTTTTTACACGTATTTGATCATCAGTAAATGTCTCAGCATTATCAGCCCGAAAATTGTCTACGGACTGAAAAAACGGGGTACTTTTTGTTTTCTCTACAACATAATCATCTGCACGAGTAATTACCTTATCTGCAGAATCACCTAAAGAAGGCGCTTCATTTTTTGAATCAGAAGTCGCTGCTGTCTTTCCTGAAGGCTGCACGACAACTTTCTTCTGAATAAAACGCTTATCAACATCTGTCGTAGCGTTTACGAGAACGACTGGCTGGGTTTTACCATCAAGAGCCATCTTTGGACTAATAATTTTTGCTGAAATCTTATGATCCCCTGCTGTCACTTTCCAACTGATTGAAATATCTGAAGCCGCCCCTTTTGCAAGCGAAAATGTCTTGGTGCCCAAAACAACACTTTCATCATAAAAATCAACCGTACCTGAAAATACACCAGGACCAGGGTTAAAAAGAAATGTATAGATACGCACCGTGTCTCCTTCAACAAACGGATCTTTAGAATACCAGATTGGGTTTTGAACAAAACCGATATTTACCGGAGTAGCCTCTGTTGCGCCCACAGAGAATGGAGACATAAAAAGCGCTAGAAAAAAAGTAGTGATAAAAAAACAATGCACCCTCTTCATGGGCATATTATAACACAGCTTTTTTAAATAACTTACTCTGTCGTGGGACGTTCTCCTAAAAGAAAACGCTTGACGACACGCGAGATCGAAATGAGCAGCAGTACCCCGACAACAATGAGTATTATATTTCTAATAGTGCCGATGCCTTCCCCAATAAACTCAACTCTATTTCTAAAATACCAACCAATCAAAACATAAAGCGGTACATAGACGACAAGCGCTGCCAAGTCATACGTGATAAATTTTCGAAAAGGAACCTTCGTTTGCCCAGCCATAAAAGGCCCTAAAAAACGAAGCTGTACGAGAAACCGCGAGAAAAAAATAACTTTCTCAATATGTGATTCGAGAAATACGCGCCTGCTTTCAAGACGGCGTGAAAATACTTTTTTATAAAAAAAAGTAACAAGCTTACTTCCCTTCTTTGCAAGGAAGTACATCGCGATATCACTCACAAGGAGCGCTGAAATCACAATTGGAATAACGGTAAAACCATCAATCTTCCCAGTACCAGCCAAGTACCCGAAAGCGAGAAGAATGATTTCTTCCGGCACAGGAACAACGACATTCGCAAGAAGAGAGATGCCCCAGATGCCTACATACGAAAGATGCCCCAGCTGGCTGATGATTTCCCCTGTTTGAGTCATATGATACGAGAGATTATACCAAATTATGCGAATCCTGGGAAAAAGTCTTTTTTGATATGATTTTTAGGAATTCCTTGATTACGAAGCATGTCATTGAATGCATTCACCATACCGTGCGGTCCTGAAAGATAGAAAACGCGATCGGCAAGATCTGGCACCTTCTCGACGACGAGCGGAGCAGTAATTTTACCGACGTATTTTGGATTTTGCTCATCAGAAAGAGCGTGGACAACCGTCAGTGGAATTTTCTTTTTTGCATCTTCAAGAAAATCAAGGTACGCAATATCACTCTCAGTCTTGTTTGCATAAAACAGCACAATATCCCGCTGGTCGTTCTTGTTGATGAGATGTTGAATCATAGAAAGGTATGGGGTAATACCAATACCGCCCGCCATAAAAACAAGTTTTTGTTTTGGATCCTTCGGCAAAATAAAATCACCTGCAAGACTTCCCGCGGAGAGAATATCTCCTTCTTTTAAAGCAAGTAGTGCGTTTTTAAAACTACTACCATTTGGATATGTTTTTATACCTAAATACACAACTGTATCGTCTGGAGTGGAAGCGATTGTGAAGTATCGCCGATTGCCGCGGGAATCTGGTTTTTCGTGTGGAAGCGTCCATTCAAGATATTGACCAGGAGTAAAACGGAGTTGCTCAGACGGCTCAAATATAAAATCATAGACATCTTTTGTAACCTGTATTTTTTGTTTTAGTTTCAATACTACTTTCTGCTTTGGAGAAACAAAGTACGAAAAAATATTTCCTCCAAGAAGCGCAAGTTCTGGCGTTAAGTAAAAAGAACCGAAATGCAGTGCTGGCATGAACAAGACACCGACAACTACTCCATAGAGAATCCGCAACAACCTTGAAGGAGGCATCGTGAGCGGTTCTGTAAACATGACAAACACAAAAAAGAAAAGAGGTGAATAGATGAAAAGACCACTCGCAGTTACGAGCATATTTGTGGGAGTCAGGTTATGAGAAAGAAGTGTCCCGATTGTTGCAACGATAATAAAACTAATTACTGCATCCCCGCGACGTAATTTTCGAACAAGGAGTACTCCACCAATAAAGACAAATGGGACCATGAAAAGCGTACCGACCCACCAGGTAGCAACTTGAGAGATGGTGAGTGCTGTAAGTGCCACCGCAAATGCCGCTGGGTTAAAAATATGTTTCTTGCGAATCGCCAAAATATATTTTGAGGCCATAGACCAGACCGCCGCCCAAAACACAAACATAAGGAATGTCGTATCGGTAAATGATGCAGGCGGTGAAATAATGAGCGCCAGAATAAGCGCAGTGATGTACGCTGATTCAACATTTTTTGGAGCTTTCCAAACACGGCTAAAAATTTCATTAACAGCAAGACAGAGCACGAGAATCAGTACTGTAGAGAATAGAAGATGCAGTGGTGAAACTGCAAGAACCCCGAGCACGCCGAGGACTAGAGCAACCAAAATAAGTCCTACAAGGTAGTACAAAACCAAGCGATACATCGTAATCGCATTCAAGAAATTATCTATTGGTCGTATAAGTAGCTGGAATATTTTTCTCATATCATTATTGTACAACAAATGTACTAAAGTTAGTTGTGGCTGTCGCGATACCCTCACGATCTATCATATACCCCTCAAATCCTGGAAGTTGTTCAATAAAGTAAATCCCCTCCCGCCCCATCGCAAAAGCAGCTGTCGCAAACCGATCAGCCTCGTATACATTTGGACCAATTACCGTTAAGCTGACAACATCAGCAATTTCTCTATTGCGCTCGTGAGGATTGTATATGTGACTACCCAAAAGATACGAGCCTGAAGTAGCGACACCAATGGCACTGCCAGCAATTACTTTTACCAGTGTATCTTTTTCTTTATCGAACAAGCGATCCTTTACACCGCTCCATGGATTGCGGATTCCAACACGCCATGGCAACCCCTCGCTATTGTTTCCTGAAAGTTCAATATCTCCGCCAGCATCAATACAGAAATTCGTAAACCCCTTATCCGTAAGAAGTACTGCTGCGTTATGGATTGCCCATCCTTTTACGATCCCGGATGGATCATAAGTGCCATCAGCACGCACAATATCGAAGTATCCATCGGTCGCTTGTTTTGTTTCTTCTGCATAAGCGAATACTTCCTTCATTTCTTCGCTCCAGAGTTCTTCAGGAAGTTCCCCGTTATTGATTCGCGTTATCTCACTCGTATCTTTATAGACACTAAAGGTTTCATCAACACGCGTAAAATAGGCAAAGACATCATCAAAATCTTTCTTCGTCGCCGATGTATCTGCGATCTCGATAGAAATCGGCATACCCATAATTGTCCGCTGTTCTTTCATAAGTATTATTACTAGACCTGTGCCTGCGAAAGGGCATCTGCAAGCGATTTACGAAAACCCATACTTGTTTCAGTGGCACCTGAGACAGTATCTACTTTGTAGCTTTGCGCCGCAATCGCTTCTTGTTTGAGTATCGGCATTGCATTCATACTTTTGTAGAGCGAGGTGCTTCGATCCTTCGGATAATCCAAGAATTGAATATCAGTAATTTTTCCACCTTTAATAACAGCCTTTACAGAAACATTTCCGTAGTACACATCAACGCTTGGACCAACATATGAGCCATCAACAAGCCCTGTTGCTGTTTTCTTGGGCGGGGGTGGTGTTGTTTTAGGAATAGTAACAGGTGGTACTGGTGTATCTTGTACTGGAGTTTTTACCGGGACAACTTCTGGAACAGACGTCGTTGTGTCAGCAACAGATACAACAGGGTCTGTCTTTTGATTTGCGTACAGTACATAAAAACCAAAACCAGCAATAACAATAATCGAGAGAAGAATTTTTTTCATAATGTAAGTGCGTATTATTTTAATGCTTACTCTTTTTATAAAAAGAGTAAGCATTTGTATATACGTTTTCAGAAGAATAGTGGTGCAAAAGTGGCCAATACTACTGTGCATCTACTCCGAGAGTAGTAGGCATAACACGAATAAATTTTGCTTCAATTTGACCTTGATCGTTTGGGTTTCCAATGACGACAATCGGAGCATCAACCTGCAAATCAGAAGTGTCCCCCTCTCCGTCTCTACCAATTTCAATATCAGTATTATCAGCTATTAAAATGATCTTCTCTGTTCCATCGTTATCTTTCACGATAATTGTCGGGAGTGATACTTGAATGATTGATCCGACGGCGCCATGCGGGTTTGAGAAATGCCGAGAAACACTATCCAGTTTTCCGCGTGGAGGAGTGCCAAAATTTTCAAGATAGTGTTCTCCCCACGCTCCTTCAAATGAGGCACGATGGAATCCAACAAAAACGCCGGCAGAAAAAATTGCCGATGCAACGATAACGGCAGCAAGTATATATATAATCTTTAAAAACAATTTTGATTCAAATCCTTTCTGTATATTTTTTTTTATTTCTTCTGTTTCCATCCGGTTAGTGAAAAATGGCATTATTGGTTTTTGCCATATTTTATTATGTGATAATAATTGAACATACTTTTATACTGATACTTATTTTTTACCAATGCCTTCGGCTATGCCATTTTCTACTACCGGATCCATATGGTAATTCATGATTATATCTTTTAATGGGCTTTCATTATGCAAAACGCGGATGTGAAATAGTCGTCTGTACAGCACGCTTTAATGACCACAATACGACAACCAGTAACGCAAAACAGAGAGCAACACTCATCACTGGCAAAGATTCGGCCATCGAGAGAAGGAGTTCTTTCCATGAATGTGCGAGCACACCGTTACCAGAGAATGTAAGCGCTACATACTTTCCAAAGCCAGAGAGCGCAAAATCATTCGCCAGCCCCTTTATAGCGGGGACAAGTGCGGTAACAGAAAAAATACTAACCAACAGAAAACCGAAGCGCTTACGGTAGGTAACCCGTCTTTGTTTCAGTACGATAGTATCCCAAATCCGCAACGAGAGGTCCGGTTCGGGTATATAGGCATCTTTTTTAAAAATTGTAGTGAGGCGCTGATCCATGTTCATATGTACGATTATACCTCCTCCTCCGGTGCATGAGGGATGGTAACCATTTTTTGTAATTGTAATAATGCTCGACGATGATAACTTTTCACCGTATTCATTGGTTTATTGAGCACCTTCCCTATTTCTTCAAAGGTCATTTCTTCCTGGTAGTGCAATGTAAAAATTGTACGGTAATCAAGAGAAAGCGTATCGAGAAGCGTATTTAAAAAGAGGGTATCTTCTAATTTTTCTAGCACCTTATCAGGCAAGACCGCGTCATCTACGAGCGTGTCCGAAAAGGGAGTTTCTTCCTCCATTCTTTCTAAATCAGAAAAAACAACCGACTTTTTCTTGCGCAAAAAATCAGTAACGGTGTTCCGCGCAATCGTAAAAATCCACGTCTTGAAACTCGCCTTACGCGAATCAAAGTTTTTTATATTTTTCCATGCCTTGATGAACGTGTCCTGAAGGATATCGGGAATCACTGAAATGCCGACAAACCGTCGAGAAAAATTACCGAGTGAATCGGTATATCGTTCAATCAGTATTTTGAATGCCTCTTCGTATCCTTCATTATAGAGTGCAATGAGTTCTTCGTCGTTTTTTTCTTGCATGATACATTCACGAACTTCTGTCGTGCTCATATCACTATACTCTCGAGACTGCCTTTTTCAAAACCACCCCGTATTTGTGTACGGGGTGTTTTTTCGTCTCAACTTATTCAACAATAAGCATTCCTTTCATACCATTGGCACGATGGCTACCAACACTACAGTAGTATTCAAAACTACCCGCTTTGTCTGCTACAAAAGTAACTGTCGCAATAGCTCCGTCTTTAATGCGGTCAGTTTTTGCATTAAATTCATCAATGATAAAATCATGGAATCCGCCATCATTCTTGAAATTGATCGTTACTGTATCGCCCTTCTTCACCTTCATCACCGTTGGCACAAAGTAGAAATTGCCGCCATTCACATCAAAGGTAACAGCACTACCAGCTGCTGCACTCTCTGCCGTCGTTGCCTGAGCTTTTTGTGCATCAGTCATATCTGGCGGAGTCACCACCTTCATCGGCATAGCATCTGCAGGTTTTTCTTGCGCAGACTGTTCTGTCGCCTCCATAGGACCTTCTGATTTTTCCTTGGCTTTAAGTAAAAAAATTCCACCAATCACAACAATGCCGATCACAACCCAAATAATTTCTTTTTTCATACAATAAAAAAAATAACTACTAATAATGTAGCACCAGTATACTATTGTTGTCGCTCCAATGCACACTTGTTGTCCGCATCAAGACCAACCATAGTAAACAATGTCTGACAGATAGTATCCATGCTCTGGTTTTTGGCAAAAACGTGATTCTCGCCCGGAATAATAATAAATGTACCAGGAACTTTATTTGCTTTCATTTTCTCCTGCAAAAATGTCGCTTGGATTGGCGGGACAGTCGTATCTTTCTCTGCCTGAATGATAAAAATTTTCTTGGCAGTTACGCGCTTCAACCGACTGATGATTGAGGCCTTTTCATACAACGACGCATTATGTCCTCCCGGTACGCCACCAAAGAGCGTATTGAAAATAGAATTCTGCAAATAGGTATTGAGTGCCGCCCAATCAGTAACACCGTTTATCGAAAGCGCGCCTGCGAATAATTCTGGGTAGCCCGCAAGCGAGCGGAGCGCCAAATACCCGCCGTAACTGTTACCAACAAGATAGATGTCGCCGACACTTCTTCCTTTCTTGAGAGCACTGATGGCATTGGCGACATCAGTCATATCATTTTTCCCAACTCCTCGTCTGATGGCCTCCGTATGTGCGCGGCTTCCACCATAACTTCCCGCATAATCAATTTTCAATACTTCAGCGCCAGCGCCTACTGCTTCTTCAAGCATCCAGTCGTACACGCCATAACTGCTATACGGATGCCGAATAAATGAAGTCTGTCGGTATGGTCCACCGTGGAGCCACACAATAAGTGGTGATGGCGTTTCCCCTGCTTGTGGTGGCGCCTTCAGAGAAGACCTCATGAACACAGTTTCAACGCCACCAAGTTTTTGATGTATATAAAAAGTAGCATCGTTGTAGAGCGGTGTCTTCATGGGAACATCGAACGGCGAAACAATTCCTGTCGCAAGATCATTGATAACAACCGGAGCAGTACCGAGCGGCGTCATCTGTGTAAAAAGCACAGCACTACCGGAGGGCCGAAGAACGGTATCGTACGCAACATTTTCTGCGAGTATTTTTTTTGTCTTTAGCTTTATGTTATATGAATACAAAATCCAGTTGTATGGATTTTCTGCGGTGTTCGCTACATACAGCAATGTCTCTGGATCCGTATACAAAAAATCACCGATGGTAATACCGGAAGTAATTGCAGTCCCCCGCAATGCCTTGCTCGAGGGACTCGAAAGCGACGCAACATAGAGCGACAAGAAACCACTGCGATCGTCAACATACGCCAAGGTTGATTCATCGGGCGCAAAACGAAAAATATGTGGCTGTTCTTGGAGTGAATCCCAGAACGTAAGCGTATTGTTAACTGCATACCGCCCCTTAGTCTTGCCATCAATCAAGCCGACCGTACGAAGCGACGAAGATTTATCGAAAGAAATGTACGCGCCATAGCGACCTGTTGGAGACAGTCGCTGGTATGATGTTTTTTTGGGAAACGTCACCTGTGTATTTTGTGCGGCAACCGACGGTCCAGTTGCCGGAGCAGGTGGCACCACAGCAATATCTTCACATGCATGTGTTGTCACACTGCATGAAAAATAGTGTTTCGTTTCTAAATCTTTCCATTCAATATAGGCAGTGTCTCCTTCAACACGCACAATTGATCCGTACCAAAAAGGACGCGCAGAAACTGCTTTGGGTAAACACAAAGCAAGAATGAAAAGAACAGTGAGGTATAGAATTTTATACTTTCGCATCTGCTTATAATAGCATACGCCTCAAAGCTTTCGCGGAGATCACCTAGAAAAACACACTTGAACGATATATAGAAATGAGAGCGTAGAGAAAACTAACAGCGAGCGGACCGATCAAAATACCAACAGGACCCATCATAGAAACTCCACCGAGTACGGCAAAGAGAATGAGAAGTGGTGGGATCTGCATCTTTCGTCCAACAAGCACGGGATTCAGTACATTGTCGATCATTCCCACCAACACGGCAGCCCAGATAGCAAAGCCAACACCAGCACCTGTCTGTCCTGTCGCGAAGAGGTAGAGGATAATAGGTACGCAGACGATAGCTGTACCGATAGAAGGAATGAGCGAGGCAATAGCCGCAAGCATGCCGAACAACGCCGCATTAGGCACACCAAAAACAGTGAGCCCAATTCCGACAAGCGCTCCTTGGATAAGCGCGATCAACAGGTACCCGCGAACAACGCCCGTAATGGCGCCTTCGAGTTTTGTCAGCACTTTTTCATCGTCAGCGTCAGGAAGCGGAGAAAGGAGAATGAGTGCTTTCTTCCAGCGTGCACCGTCTTTCAAAAAATAAAATGTGGCAAGGATGACCAAGAGGAATGAGAAGAGTGTATCGAGTGTCGCAGTGAAAATGTGGGCAATCTGGTTTGAAATCGATGAGACGATCTGCGCAATCTTGTCTTCGACATTAAACGTCACACCAGTCGGCAAAAAACTTTGTATCGAGTGATTTATGTTTGCAATATATGCTGACGGAGTAGCGCTGGTAGTAATAGAATGATAAAGCGCACTTGTCTCCTTAAATATAATGGCTCCGCCAATAAAGAGCGGCACACAGAGGACAACAATAAAACAAAGAAGGGTTAGGATTGCAGAGAACCAGCCGTCCTGCCAAGGCATTTTCTTATTGAAGAGTTTATAGAGAGGATACAGAAGGACTGCGAGTGATGCACCAAGCACAAGTACCGTCAGAAACGGCCAGAAAATCGCTCCTGCTAAAACAATCGCAAGGATGAGCGCTCCGAAGAAAAAATATTTTGAATTGATCTTAGTGTTCATCCTGTAGTGAAGTTTACTTTAACGTAAATGAGGCTTTAACCGTAACCATAATCTGCTTTTCGATTTGCGAAGTATCGTACGCACCATAATCAGACACTTCGAGAGAATTTGCAGAAGTTACCTGCACCACCCCGGAAGATGCTGATTTAAGTGTTCCCACAGACTTACCCGTAGATTCAGCAAGTTTTTGGGCACGAGCTTTTGCATCAACAAGCGCATCGCCCAACAGCGCAACACGTTCTTCTGGCAATTTTGAATAATAGTACTCAAGTGACTGAGTTGAGAAGATGACTCCTTGGTCAATGAGTGTATTTGTATTCTTGGCAATGTTCGTGATGCCAGGAACATCGTCCGAATTAATGATGAAGGTCTGACGAAGCGTATACTGCTTTTCACCGACACCATTGTTTTGGTCATAGACTTCATCCATAGAAACTGGAGAAACAACAAGCTGTGAATCTTGAATGCCTTTCTGTTTCAAAAACGCATTAACAGCAGCAAGATCAGCATCCATCTGCGCGTAACTTGTCTTCAACATACTGACACGCGTTTGGCGCGTAATGACAGAAACCCAACGGACCTTGTCTGCGGTAACCTCCTTGGTCGCAGAACCTGTTACTGAAACCGCATTGTCGAAAGAGCGGACTCGATAGAAAGCGACTGCTCCAATGAGCGTACTTACAATAAGCGCACAACCGATAATGATCGGAAATGAGATCGGTGGAATAATCGCAATACGTTTTGTTTCTTGAGGTGTATTTTCCATACGTTGAGTATACCTCTTTTATTTCATTAACAAAAGTCCGGCAAGCGCCACCAAACTACCAACAATCTTTCTTGGTAAATCTTCCCGTTCTTTCAAAATTACCGCCGCAGCGATAAAAATAATGACAACTTTAAACGTAGTTACTGCTGAAACCAAACTGAGATTACCTACTGCAAACAACAAAATAACCCATGACAGTGATTGGAGAAATCGTAGAACCCCCGTAATCGAAATATCTTTTTTTGTATACTGACTTTTACTATGTGTAATAAGCACAGCTATACCCAGAAAAGCGCATTGCGCCCACCAACTCAACATTGTGCCGGCAGAAAAACCAGTCATTTTCAAAAGCGCTCGTTCAGCAGTAAGCGAAACTCCTAACATCACGCCAGAGAGCAGCATGAGCATAAAATATTTATCAAACTTAAATCTACTAATCCGATGCTTCTTAGAGACAGTAACCATACCAATAAGCAACAACGCTGTCCCAAATCCTTGGATGGTGGTTAGTTTTTCATTTAAAAATAGAGTAGCAAGAACAATAGTAATAGGAGTATAAATATTACTGACCAAAGTACTAACACCGGCTTCTACATGTTTTTGGGCAGTATACGAACTCACAAAATAAGCTGCACCAAAAATGCCGCACACCAAAGAAAGCAGAATCAAATGGAGAATATTACCTTGGAGATAAAAAGGACTGAAAAGCGGTAAGAACAAACTCAATACAACAGTAATAAGTGTTACCTGAAAAGCAAAGTGTGTCTGCCCTTCATTAGTAATATTTTTCTTTGTTGCCAACCATCGCCGCTGAAGTGGTGATGCACTGGCTGCAACAAAATAAAAAATATAACTTAGAAATACGATCATAGGGTAATTTTACCTGAATATAACTGACCCGCTATCAAATTTTAAATTAAATACAAGCTCACCTTTTGAAGTGAAGAAGTAACTGCCTGCTTGCTCAAACCCTTTTCGAAAATCATTCTCCTGTGATCCTTCGCAGAACATTAAAGTACTCATCATTTCGCTAAACGTTATGCTCTTACCTTTAACAACATACTTCCCGCCAACACCATTGCAATCAGTTGAAGCAGAAAAGGTGCCGTCACTCTTAAATGTAAGCTGGAACCGTTCTGGATCCTTTGGTACTATTTTTTTACCGTCATTGTATGTCGTCGAAACCCACTCCCAGGTTTTCATGCCAAGCGTCATTTTTGATGGATCTGCTTCACCCTCAAAATCTTTCACCCACTCGCCTATCTGTCCTGTTTTTGCATCATAGTTTACCCAAATACTCCTACCTACGGATGGTTCGGCAGTCATAGGATCGCTCGCCTTTCGCTCGGCAAAATTGTATACCGCACGTCCATCATGGATCTCAAGCGTTTGTGGAGCGATTCGATCCCCCAAGAACATTACCTCTGTGGCCTTTGCGCTAGTGCCGTTGTTTATAACAAGCGCTCCGTAAAAGAATTTACCAGTTCCGCCTGGATCATTTACGAGCCACACTGCCGCATCTTGATCTTTATCTCCATCTAAATCTCCATATACAGGACTTCCAAATACAACCAAAGAATTTTTTGTATCAGTATCAATCGCTGTATCTTTTTCAGCTATTCCATTTTTGAGTGTAAAAACTTCTCCTGAAATATTATAGGACATGTTCAATGGATCAACCGTATATGGAGTCGGTTGCGGAACCTCTGTTATTACATTCTCAGCTGTCTTATTACGCATAACAAAAAATATCACAACACCGATGACAACGAGCACCAAAATATATTTAAGTAATTTCATATCTTAAGAGAAAAAATAATAATAGTTACAGCGCACAGTTTGGGTCTGGTTTAAATGTTTGCGCATTATCAAAAGTTACTTTGCTTATATCAGTAAAGCGATCCCCGGTTGCAGTCAGGTCGCCGTATCCACGCACAAAATCGTTTCCAATTTTTTTAAATATTACCTGCATAACAGAATCCATACCTTCAGATCTAAACGCGTAATCCCCTAAGAGAATACCGTCCTTGTACGTGCCTACATATGTACCGCTTGAACTATCCTTTTGGAAGTTCTTAAACTCAAGCGTCCCGATAAAGTTTTCGCCTGTCTGCGAGAGCACCTTTAGCGTGTAAACATCTTTGGCGAGCGTTGCTACATAACACCCTTTAATGGACTCTACTTGTGAGGTAGCCGGAGGATTTGGAACCTCTACTGGCTTTTGTTTTGCCCAAAAAGCAATAAAAGTACCAATAATGGCAATGAGGACGACTGTGACGATAATTTGTGAGGTTTTCATAAAGGTTGTGACGTATATAAAGAATGCTAATTACAATGGCTTTAGTATTTTTATAAAATTATAATTTCAAATAATCACCCTCAGTAACGACCTCAATTTTTCCGTCGAGAATTTTTAAAGCAGATTGGTCATCTAGTGCATAAATTGTTTTTTGAGTTTGCTTTGCAATGTTTTCAAGATATTCTTTTCGAGCGTTGGGAAAATCGACAGAATTGTAATGTGGACGAGTATACATATCCACGAAATTCAGAGCTTCTTCGCTTTTATAACCAAATTTCTCTTCATAATAAATTTTTCTATCCTCGCTACTCACCCCAAGATCTGGATTTGTAACTATACTTCCCGCACTAATACCAGCATATACTCTCGTCGTAAGAAGCTCTGGCAACATCTCTGCTAGTCCAGACTCTTTCAGCCAGCGCATTAGATGTGAGCTATTTCCACCCGAAAAAAATAAAACATCTCCTGCTTCTATCTTCGGCTGCCAAACATCTTTTGGAAGCGCAGAAATATCTACAATGTCGACAAGTTTGAACCCCTGTTTATTGATATTATAAAGGTCGTTTATAAACCAACCCTTATCACCTCTTGCAACATTCATTGCGGTCGGGATAAAAACAACGGTAGTTTCAGATGCAGGTTTCCCGACCAACTCAAAAAGTGCTTTTGCAATTGATTGATTCGAGAGTCCGTTTGATGTAAGAAGTAATTTCATACTTATTCTAGATTATTAGGATCAGGAGAGAAACGGAAATTTTCATTGAGCGCATCAATCATACTCATGTCATCCTCAGTAAGCTCAAAATCAAAAACGTTGATGTTTTCTTGTACTCGATCTTGATGAACAGACTTCGGCAAGGGCACGCAACCATGTTGCAAACTCCATCGAATCAATACTTGAGCATTAGTTTTATTGTACTTTTTTGCAATGGTACTGATGGTATCGTTATCCATCCTTTTCCCGTTAGTCAGTGGACGATACGCCTCAAGTATAATATTGTTTTTCTTACAGTATTCCAAGAGCTCTCTCTGGTAGAGATATGGGTGAAACTCCACTTGATCCACAGAAGGAAAAACCGTTGCGTATTTTTTCATTTCTTCCAAATGCTTAATTGTGTAGTTTGATACACCAATCGATTTAGCTTTACCAGATTTGTAAATTTCTTCCATAGCTTTCCATGTTTCCTCCCTTCTGTTCATTGTGGCTTTTGCTTCCACATCAGCTGTTGGCCAGTGAACCATATAGAGATCAACATATGCAAGACCCAATTTCCCAAGAGATTCGTCTATTGCTTGCAAGGCACTTTCATAGCCTTGATCTGGATTCCATAATTTTGTCGTCAAAAATATTTCTTCGCGTGGAATTCCAGACTCTCGTATTGCCCTGCCAACCCCTTCTTCGTTTTTGTAAACTTTCGCAGTATCAATAAGACGATAGCCGACATTTAGCGCCCATTGCACCTCACGTATAACATCTTCCCCTTCTGGAACTTTGTAAGTACCTAGCCCAACGACAGGCATAGGCAATCCGTTATTTAAAATTACTTTGGAATTGATATTTAGGTTTTCCATATATTTATTGATCAGATACAATAACCACTTTTCCTTCTGGCTTCGTCCAGTCAGTATACCGCCACCATGTAGGAATAAAAACAAAGAACACAGCGTCGGGATCAGGTGTTGTCTTCTTTTTCTCTGGAAATTTTCCCAAGAAAGTACGCTCAAACAAATCTTTTTCATCATCGGTAATCAGTCGGACTTCTCCATCAGCTTGAAACGACTTCATAATGCTTTCGTTTACACCAACAACAAACGATGCTCGACTTGTAGGTCTTCCAAACAATGGTTCCGATTTTCGATAACTGCGGCTTGTCTTGAAAAATAACATGCCGGAAGATTCGTCATAAGCAAAATGCAATGTCGCTGCATGAGGAGCACCATCGAGCATTTCAATTGCCAGCACGCCGATGCGTTCGTCTTTTAGAAAATTGAGGATTTCTTGGTTCATATAGCTGTTTCAAAGTGTACACGGAAGAACGCCTTTTTGCAAAAACAAAACGCCCGATATGGGGCGTTTTGTTTTTAGATCACATGAACACTAACTTTATTATATTGGATCAAAAGTCGCAGTTATGTTTTTTGCAGCAGTCATCGTAACTACGCATGTTCCCACTCCCGTACATGCTCCGGACCAGCCAGCGAACACAGAGCCTGGAGCAGCGGCGGCAGACAAAGTCACCACAGTACCATAGTCATACGCTTCAGAACAATCCACACCACAGTTTACTCCTGAAGGAGCGCTTGTTACCGTCCCGTCACCCCCTCCTGCTTTGCTAACAGTCGCTGTATATTGAACCAAACTGAAAGTCGCCGTTACTGTAGTTGTGGCACTCATAGTAACCACGCAAGATCCAGTCCCCGCACACCCACCACCAGACCAACCGACAAATGTTGAACCGACAGATGGACTCGCAGACAGATCAACCATCGCACCTGAAGCAAAAGAAGAGGCACACGTTGCACCACAATTGATGCCCGCAGGACTACTAGTGATTATTCCACTTCCAGTGCCAGCTTTGGCAACCGTCAAAGTTTTTGAATTACTTACAGTTACTGAAATAGAATCCGATGTCGCAGTATTTCCTACACCATCACGTGCGATAGCAGTTATGGCGTGTACCCCATCTTCCGTACTTGTACTATCCCAGCTAATTGCATATGGCAGAGTTGTGTCTTCAGTCCCAACATCTGAACCATCAACTTGAAACTGCACTCCCGCAACCGAGACATTATCCGTAGCATCAGCGGTGACTTCAACCAGAGATCCTGACACAGTGTCCTCATCAACAGGTGCAGTTATTGAAACTTCAGGCGACTCCTCGTCATGTGATGAACGATGACTGATAGTACCTCCATATATTTTTGGCGGCATGACTGGCGGGGTTACTGGATTCGTTACACCAAGCAGTGGGAGCTCATAGAGTTTTGCACGAGTGATTGAACCGATAATGCCATCAACGCCGATATTGTTCACTTTCTGAAAAGCCATGACTGCCACTTTAGTTATTTCGCCGAAGTAGCCAGTAATAGTCGGGTACGTAAAGTATCCTTTATTTTTCAAAATCTGCTGGAGCGCTGAAACTTCAACCCCTTGTGAACCAAGAGAAAGCGTATGCGTGATAACGACCGTTGGAGTAGTTGAAACCTCAGCATGTGAAGCTGTCGGAGCGCATAAAAGTAACAAAAGAATCGCAAGCACGAAGCCGACAACATTTTTTTTCATGCCCCAATTTTAACACACAGGCCTAGCAACCAATGTGGATATCCAGACAAGAACTAGTCTTTTGCGATAAGCATATGAAAATGGGCATGCGCCGGGAGAGACTTCGTTAGATACGTCGGCTCAATGATGAATTCGTAGGTCTTGTGAATATACTCATTTTTGATCTTCTCGTATTCGTCCTTCTCCTCTTTCGTCATCTCTGCGTCCGGAGCATGCCGTTTTAAGACAATCATGTCATGCACTTTGGCAATCTTATCGTATGGAAAAAGATTTTTCATTATTTTCCAATAGGTAAAATCTTTTATCGGCTCTCGCTCGCACAAAATACAGAAATTTCTTCCTGCCTCTTCAATCTGCACTTGTTTCAATTTTTCCGCTGTTTCTTTTGTTCGTAGGGTTCCCATAAAATTAATTCACCACACAAGTCTTACTTAGAAGATAGTAAATCTAACATTGTCTGTGTAGCAGTATCACTAGTCAACGTAAGTTCAGTTTTAGTATTAAAAGCATTTGAACCATTAAATGAATTCCAAACACCAAGCGAAAGCTTTTTAAATCCTTCACTTTTCATCGGGTAGTCAGAAACTGCTCTGATTCTTCCATTTTCAAGTTCTTTTAACAATGCTTCTTCATTTATTATGCCATCGTGCATAAAGCTGACGAGCAACGATCCATCTTTCATTTTTGCTAATTCTTTTTCAGCAATAAAATTGCTCCCTGCATTATCTGAAACACACAAGAAAATTACATCACTCTCAGAAAGCAAAAAATCTAGTTCTTTGTACTGGGTGTCGGTATCACTGCTATTTTTACTATAAAAAGAAATCGAAGCTGGTCTAAAAACTTTCAGCATTTCAGCAATATGTTTTCCAATTCTTCCATATCCAATAATTCCAATTTTCTGTCCTTCAAGCCCCGCTGTTGTCATGAAATCTTTCTGCCCCGTCCGACTTAAATCAAAAACGCCACGATTCATAGCCAGCGCCATAGTTATTGCCCACTCAGCCACAGCGTGTGTCGGAGCATCCGGAGTATTTCCAATAGCAATTCCCTTTTTAGCGGCATACTCCCAAGCAGGAATAAAATCTTTGTAGCCTATCCCTGTAAAGACAATAGCTTTTAAACTATCTGCCGAATCAATTACTTTTTCGGTTACTTTTTCAATACCGCCAAGAATATACCCCACTTTACCTTTTACAGCCTCCATAAGCTCGTCTTCGGTAGCACAAAGCTTATTGAGCCGTTCAACCTCATAGCCTGCATCTGCAAGCACCTTCTCATGTTCAGGGAAAATGAACAGTGAATCTGTGATTAAAATTTTTCCTTTCATAAGTCTATTATATCAGAGCGATCAATCTTATAGGTGCTTCAGTACCATCCTTAACTTTTATTGGCAATACTAAACTTTTTACACCAACTGCCGGCAATTCTTTTGCATTCGCAATATTTTCTACCAGATACTTATCTGCACCCAATATTGCCCGATGAACAGGAAAACCATTCTTCCCAGTATCAGCAGATAAAGTATCAATTCCCAATCCTGCAATATTTCTTTTCAAGAGAAACTCTGCTGTTGAAAGATCTACGCTTGGAAAGTTGTGGCTGTTGATATATTTTTCTCTGTCATTCCAATTTGCATCCCAGCCGGTGTAGAAAATGACAAAAGTATTTGGCTGTATTTCTCCATGCTCTTTCTCAAATTTTTCAATTATTTCTGGCATGATTACGTAGTCTGCATTAGCTTCAGAGCTCACATCAATCACTACACAGTCAGTTACAAGTTGCTCCATTACAAGCTTATCTATAGTTCTACCACCTTCCACAACATGGGCCGGTGCATCCATGTGTGTTCCGATACCAGCCCCACACTTTATTTTTTGTGTACGAAATGTATCTGGTGGTGTACCATCTTTATAATCCCCATCAATAGATAATTCGAAACCACATCCTCCATCCCAGGTCGGGATTTCAGATGATAAACTGTGGGTTAAATCTATAATTTTGAATTCTGTAGTCATTTCTTTTGCTAACCTTTAAAATATATCTTATTTTGCGTCTTTGTCTTCAGACGGAAATCCCCACTGCCAGCGAGGCTTCTCTCCTTTTTTATAGGCGACAGTAATAAGGAGAACCGTCAGCACAATAATTGGAAAAGCGAATACAAGAAAATTACTTCCTGAGTCAGGATTTCCCGGGATAGACTCTTCTCTCGAGAGTACTAGGATGAGAATCAGTGCTATGTATACAAGAATAGCGCACCACCCTTGCCATTTTGCCGGAGTCCATCCCCAACCAAATGGTTTTCGCTTGAACCAATAGCCATGCGGGTTGTCTTTCAGGTAGTTTCTATATTTTTTAAAAATATTCATGAAATTATTTTACTTTCTTTCGTTGCATACTCTACTAGACTGCTGCGATGCCTGGTCCGGTGCTAGACCAAGACAGGCATCGTAAGGGTATTCTAACATTTTCTTCTTTAACTCACCTACCCATCTAAGTCACCCTAATTAAATCACTTGTTCTAATAATTCAGGAAATTCTACGGTACCCATATGTTCTAAAATGAAGTGTCCTCGCCCTGGTAAAGTTACTAACTTTCCACCCAGAGCATCGTTATACATTTTAATACTTTCTGGACCACCTGGACCTTCATTATCTGATGTAAACATCACAATCTCCTGTACACGCGAAGGAATGGTTTCATCAATTGAGTAGTTATAAAATCTCGTCCTCAAATCAATTGGTTCTTTATTGCCAGCAACTTTCCAAGGTGCAACTAAAATTAATTTCCTAATTTTTTTCTTAGTATCACCAAGCCATCTTACTAAAAAAGCACATCCACAACTATGTCCTATTAGAATGGTATTTTCATCAACTTTATATTTTTCAAATTCTTTTTTAAACTTTTCGTAATCTGGCACCCAAGGTTCAGGCATTAGCGGTGTCTGCGTTGGTACTCCCATGTCTAACAATTTTTCACGAATCCAAGGAATCCAGTGTTTATAATATGTTCTTTCGCTTATATCAATGAGTGATTCCTTTGTACCTGGACATCCATGAACGATAATACAGTTAATTTTTTTATCCATATTTGGATTGTAACATGATTCGAATCTCAAACTCCGACCTGTCTAGGTCAGGTCGTTCACTAAATTGGAGAATGGTACGCTTTTGTGGTTGATTCTAAGTGATTGTAATTATTTGACAATAATTAATTTTAATGTTAAATTATTAAAAATTTAACTGTATAACCAAAAATCTAAATAACCAATATTATGCCAGCAAAGATTACTTTACTCGGAGCATTGCATGCAACCCCAGAAAAACTCATAGATAGTAATCAGTATGGGATCTCAGATATGTTATTAGGTAACGAATCTGATACATTATTCGCGGAAAGATGGTTCAAAACATTTGATGACAATTTAACTTTGCTAATCTTAGAAAGTGCTTCATTCCATAAGAACATCATTACAATAGATAGTCCATTGTATGAAAGTGAGATCAAGCACATTAGCACATTGTTAGTTCAAAGTGATTTTGGTCCAGATATTCTGTGTGCGGATACACGTTTTAAAAATTTAAAGTCGGCAAAGAAAATCGTTAGTCTTAATTTTACGACTTTAGCGCACATGAATGGTGCATTTGGATTGGTAAGAATTCCTGAAACATTTGAGGATGCCCAGAAGTGTTACATCGACGGGAGATGGAAAAGGGATTATCGCCTGATGAGAGAAATCCCCAACAACATCAAAAGATCTGTTTTAGAGGAAGATGCTCTTAATACAGAAATGGAGAAGTACATGTTGGAACAAGCTGAGAAATATAAAAATGATTATGACCAAATACTTATAATCACCGGTGCTTCTCATACTCTCGAAATGGCGACAACTTCTCAACTTCCCTATGAGGTGCTTGTTGAAACCAATAGCATGAATGAAATAGCTCAAAATTATGGAATGCTATTGGCAAGAAAAGCAAAAACAATTTTAAAGTGTTAATTAAAGAAGGAGGAAAAAACAGCACGGAAGATAGAATTTCTATCTTCCGTGTTTTATATTAGGGTTTCGAAGAAAGGTTATAGTTAAGAAAAAAGTCTTGTTATTTGCTATTTTTTGTTGTAAATTAAAGGCTGTTATCTGATTGGGGAATCGTCTAATGGTAGGACAGCGGCCTTTGAAGCCGTTAATTGGGGTTCGAATCCCTGTTCCCCAGCCAACTTGAGCTAGCTCAAAGATAGCTAGTTTCAAAACAAAAAACACCTTAATCAAAAAGGTGTTTTTTGTTTGAGTATTTATCGTAAATATAGTATAACTACACCATGAACTTGGTTAAAGTGAATACTACTATTTTTGGCGAAGACTGCACAGTTGATCTAATGCAGTTTGATTCTTCTGATGGGAAAAAATGGAAAACTCTATTTGATCTATGGAAAGGTCTTAAAATGGGTATGCGTGATTACAAATCACGTGAGCCAAATTTTCCAGAAGGACTATCTGAAGTTGCTTTTTGTTTATGGTCTGGATCAACCAGATTAATAAGTGCAAAAAAACTATCTAACACATCTTTTGATACATTTAATACTAAGACAAAAAGAGCTGAACAAATCAAAGCTTGTAGCGTTGAAAATGATCTTACTTCTTTTGGTCCAAAGTCTAGGTGGGATGATTTATATTTCTTGGACTTTTATGCTGATGGAAAAGTTGATGGAACTTTTAGTATTTATCTAATACCTAATAATTTTATTTACGATAATCAGGTTAATAAACTTCAGACACTCAAGCAACAACAAGAAGAAAAAAGGAGACCTAGGTTTTGTATCAAAAAAGATGTTATTGAGAAATACAGTCTTAAGCCAGTCGCTACCAATGTAAAGGTTTGGTAATTTTACATCATCGCTTCCATCATTTTCTTTGCCACGGCTTCAATTACAGGAACACTCACTGAGTTACCAGCCTGTTTATACAGTGATGAATCTGCAATATTGGGCAGTACATAACTTTTAGGGAAACCTTGTATTCGAAAACACTCTAATGGCGTAAGTTTTCTTATACCTTTTTTGTCTTTTATTATAGGTACATTGTGTCCACCCATTCCCATATTTGCAGTAAGTGTTGGACAAACCCCACTTTTATTTTCACGGACATACTGTCTCCTCCATTGATATACTTTTCCTTCTTCTTTCACGTCTTTCTTTAGTTTCTCAAAAAGAGGTTTGCCGTTGTAGTAGTATTTTTCAGGAACATTTTTTTCTAATAAATCAGTAACTTTTTTTGTAAGTTTAACTGGTTCAGGAAAATTAAATTTATCCGAATAATCTTTATTTTTAAAACCCACTATATAAATACGCTCACGATTTTGTGGAACATTACCATATTCCATAGTATTTAGTACTTTAGATTTTACATGGTAACCCAATTCTCTAAGAGTTTCTTCGATTACTTTAAAAGTATTGCCTCCGTCGTGGCTTTTCAGGTTTTTAACATTCTCAAGCATAAAACCCTCTGGATTTTTAGCTTTAATGATTTTTGCTATATCAAAAAATAGATTACCTCTATTTTTAGGATCGTCGAACCCTTTACGGTATCCTGCAATAGAAAACGCTTGGCAAGGGAATCCTCCTAATAAGAAATCAAATTCTGGCAAGTCATCAATCCCAATCTTTCTAATGTCCTCAACAATTAGTTTCGAGTTTCCAAAATTAAGATCGTAAGTAAGTTTACATGGAGCATCAAAATCATTTGCGAATACTGTTTTAAATCCAGCATTCTCAAATCCTGTTCTGATACCACCAACGCCTGCAAATAAATCTATGGTTTTAAAGCCATGCTTAGACTTCTTTCTGGGTTTCGCTTCTTCTTCCAACTTAATATCTCGTATAACTTGCACAACGACACCTCTTATCTCTACATCTATTCTAAACAATGGTTTCATGTCTGGATTTCGCGGTTGCAATCTAATTTTCTTGTCTTCTTTATATAGTTTTTTAAGAGTTGCTTGATTATCATCAATAATTGCAACAACTGTTTGTCCGTTTTCTGCTACAGATTGTTTTTTAATAACAACAATGTCGCCATTAAAGATACCTTCATCTATCATACTGTCTCCAACAACACGCAGAGCATAGTGGTCTTTAGCAGTTTTGATAGCTGGATTTATTATAGATATGGTGTCTTGAGCATCTTCAATTGCTTCTATTGGTTGACCAGCGGCAATTTTACCAACAATAGGAATTTCAATGATTGATTTAATTTCTTTTTTTGGTGTCATACCACGATCGGTATCATCTGATTTTGAAAGGTAACCTTTCTCTCTTAGGGAAGCTATATGTTCGTGAACCGTTGAAACTGCCTTTAGATTTAAATTTTTACGAATCTCATCAATTGTAGGAGGAATGCCATTCTCAGCTGTATAAGTATTGATAAAATCGAATATCTCTTTTTGTTTTTTTGTTAGTGTTTGCATATTACTCATAATTTACATTTTGCTACATTTACATTATATCCGAAATAAAACCGAAAGTCTAAGCTTTAATTAAAATACTGTTAATAACTCAAGCCAATAAGCTTATTTTTTAATGAAATATTACTTTTAAAACAAGTAAGCAATTCTCGCTTTTCTTCAACTGTACCGTCTTTCAGTATAAACTTGGCATAGTCTCTAATGTCTACGTCTTTTATTTGTATCTGCTGTTTAATATTTAGTACGGAATGATTAAATCTCTTAATCCGTTCAACTTCACTTCTAATTTTTTCTTTCATGCCAATTTCACTAATGCTGATTTGATCTATAAGCTTTTCAAATTGTTGTATTAGCTCAATTTCATTTATGTATCCACATTTGCAAAATCTGTCTTTTGATTTTGCACAACCGTAGTACACATGTCGGTTTACACTACCGTCTTTAAGTTTCTTGAATTTTTCTTCTGCCGTTATACCTGATCCGCAAAGACCGCAATTCATCATCTTTATGAAAGCGAATTCTTTTGGTTCTTGAGTGCGAAGTGTCTGTGATTTTACCTGTGTTTGAACTTGATCAAACAGTTCTTTGGAAATTATTGGTTCGTGTCTTCCTGTATAAAAGTTTCCACTTTTTCTAGGGTATTCAAAAACCCCATAATAAAATGGAGTTTCTAAAATCATGTATATATTACTCAAGGTCAATCCTTTGTTTCCATTACGCGTCTTTAGGTTTAATTCAAATTTAAGCCAATGATATATTTTTCTTCCACTCCATCTTTCGTAAGCGACTTTTTCAAATATTTGTTTAACAATAGGTGCTCGTTCTGGATCTATAACTACCTGACATTTTTTATCGACATGCTTTTCGTTCAGGTATCCAAATATTGCAGGACCAGGTCGTAGTCCCATCTCACACCTTGTTCTTAATCCTCGTTTTACATTGATACTTTTATTGTCGTTTTCGAGCTTTGCCTGAGAACACAAGATCATTAGCAGGAATTTCTCGTTTGGAGAATTTTTGAAGTGTTGCCCATATGTTCTAATCTCAATAAGTTTGTTTTCATCCATTAAGTCGACAACTGATCCAAGATCTCCTGCGTTACGAGAAAGGCGATCGGGTGCCCAAGTAAGAATTCCTGTATATCTACCTCTGCGGATATCTTCAAGTAATTCTTTAAAGACTGGTCGCTGTCCTGATTCCTTTGCAGAATGTGATTCACGCCTAATCTCTACAACAGTTAGTCCGTCACGATCTGCAATCGTCAACATCTCTTTTACTTGTGACTCAATCGAGAGTGCTTGCTTTTCATCTGATTCGGTCGACTTCCTGGCATATAGGACGTAACGAACCTTTGCTTGTATGATCTCTGTCTTAACACCAAGGTTGCTTATGTATTGGGTTTCCATACATATATTGATGACGCAGATCACTAGTTTTGCTAAGACTATGCAGACTAAGAAATACGTCGCATACTCGCGATCAACGCCTTAGCAAAACCATATATCAGCGATACAATCAATCTAGAGTAATAGCAGTGAAAATGTTATTATTCTTTTACAACTGAATATCAGTCGACCTAACCCCTTTGGGAAACTAAAGGATATGGTCGCAAGTCCTATCAAGCATAAAGAACCCGTCATGGGGTGGCTTGATAGGCCGTATCGGGAAACTGGTACGAGAGGGTTCGCCCTCTACCCGTGGCGGGCTTTTTGTGTCTCAAGAAGCTCGATACGGAATTATTAAGTAATAAGTCCTATCAAGCGTTTATGAATACAACCAAAAAGTGCCCTGCGTGCCAGAAAGAGGTCGATGCGAAAGCAACCAAGTGTCCGTATTGTCAGTCAGACATGCGGAACTGGATTAGAAAACATCCAATAGGATCACTCATTCTAGTTCTGTTAGTAGTACCATTCTTTGTCAGTCAGATTATTGCAGAGCCGACACCTGAACAAACTCCCGCTCAACAAATTGCAGGAGTGAAGTACCAGAGCGCAAGAATCCTTGCAAAGTCATATATCGAGAAGGTGCCATTGAAGTCACCATCGACAGCAAAGTATAATCCTCCGACAACAAAGGTTGATCCAACAAATCCAAATCTCTTTGAAGTCTCATCGTACATCGACAGCCAGAACGGATTCGGAGCAATGATCAGAACATACTGGTCAATGAAGCTCGAATACATCGGAGGAGAAGACAATCAAGAGTCAGTCGAAACTGATGCAAACTGGAAAGTCGTAGAGTTCATCTTCGACGGAGAAAAGATTAAGTAGTCTCAGGAGGTTTCTTCTTTCGTTTCTTTGGTTCTGGGATATCGTCCTTGATAACTCCCCAACGCTTGAAGAAGACCTCAGCATCCTTGCGAGCCTGCTCCATATCTTCTCTTTTGGAAGCAGACATCTCACCTAGTGCCTTGTCTTCAATTTCAAGTTTCTTTGAAATTTCAGCGAGGTAGCGGAATTGAGCAAAAGGATCTTCAGAATCAATTCTGTGGATGTACGGTCGTCTGAAATCATAGTGATTACGATCGAGCCAGTACATTGTGTACCTCACGTCTTTTGCTTTGATTCCTGCTAGCACGTTGCTTACTGCGATATCGTTCACGCGTCCTTTGCCGAGAGATAGTGCGTAGTTTGCTTGCGCCAAGAACGCAGGGTCTTCTTTCATCCAACGATAGAATGTGTTGCGAGAGATGCCGACCTTTTCACATGCGATCTGGAGCAGTGGGGTGTTCTCAAGCTCTGTCAGCAACTTATTTATGAGAGCTTTTGTCTTTTTCATATACAGCTTTTTTACCAGTGAGCTTTTCCCAACGACGGATGATGAGGTCTACAAACACTGGCTCCAGTTCCATTCCGTACACTCTTCGACCAAGAGCTTCTCCTGCGATTAAAGTGCTACCTGACCCAAGAAAGCTATCAAGAATGATGTCGTTAATTTTCGTACATCGCTTGATTGCTTTCTCATGAAGACAAGGAGGCTTGGAAGTCGCATGCGTGTATTCTTTTGCAGAGAGCCTTTTCGCTGTCCATATCTCAAGGAAATCATCAACTTGTTGCATTAGTTCATTTCCAGTACCGAACTCGTTGTTCAGTACTTCAGTAAGATCAGTCATTGATTTGGTTAGATATGGTTTGCCACGAATACCATAGACCGCAGGTTCGTATGCTTTGTTGCAGAAGACCTTAGGGACGCAGTTCTGACTGTTTTTTAGCCATAGGCACACACGCTTATTTTCAATACTAAGTGAGCGATACAGTTCTTGCACTACGCCGATATAAATCTGATCACAGTAATAGAAGACGTGTGTATCCTCATGACACACAGCAAGTCCTGCTTCCATACTGTCTTTGAGAAACTTCTTGTATTCGTCGTACGTTCTAGTATCGTTTACATTTCCTCCATAGTCCTGTGCGCCTCCAATTCCTGTGTTGTAGTCCACACCACCCTGTAGATTATATAAGGGGTCACTATAGATGATTGATGCTCTCTCATCTCCAAACAATCTCTTTAGATTTTCTTTATCTGTCGAGTCGCCACACAAAATTTTGTGTGAGCCTAGGGTGATTAGGTCGCCGAGTTTTGTTTTTGGATTCTTGATCTTTTTCAGCTCCTTTTTTTCATCGAAGTTATCGTCGGTGGCTTCCTTGTCTTTGTCGAATATTTCAGAAAGTTCGATCGGATCGAACCCTGCGAACTCGAGGGTTTCGAAATCAAACTCCTTCAAAAGATCTATGTCCCATTCTCCAGATATTTTGTTTGAAGCGATTAAGTACTCTTTTACTTCCTTTTCTGAGAGTTTTCGATTGGGGATGCGAACATCAATTAACTCTTCTCCGCGACCGAGCATTTTCAATGCTTTTATTCTTTGGTGGCCTGCCAGAATTTTTCCATCTAAATCCACGGCAGGTATTTCGACCAAATTATATTTCTTAATGCATTTCGTTAGGTCTGACATTTGTTTGTCAGGCATTTTTCTTGGGATGATCTCCTGGGGAATGAGATCATCCACTGTTTTTGGGACCGTAGTCCAGGCTAGTTTTTTCATAGGATTCTATAAAAATTATTTTGATAATTGTCATAATTTTTATAGATACGCTCCGTTTACATATCTATACGATGCTTATGTAGGAGTGTCATAAACCTCCGTGCATAAATCGTAGCAATATAAGGCAAGCTATTTGTAGTTCCAAAAAAGCAGAAGTTGTAGAATGCTGTATTTGAAGGCTTTATTTGAAATATAAGAAAAAAGGTTCTTCGAGAATACCTGACAGTGTTCCGATCAATTACACATATAAAGTCATACAACACAAGCTCGAAAAATCAAGAGGAAAATGATATAATCGTTGAAGTTGTGTATGTAAACCTACAGCCAGCTAATATAAACAAGGTATGAAAGTTTCACTTCTTAAGATAAACAATTTCAGATGTATTAAAACAGCGGAACTCTTTCTGGAGGAGCATACTTTATTAGTGGGTAAAAATAATGTTGGCAAATCTACTGTATGTGAAGCTCTCGATTTATTGCTAGGACCAGAGAGACTTAGTAGAACATCTCCAATCGATGAATATGATTTTTATAATGGGAAGTATTTAAGTGAAGCGGGTGAACCTATTCAAATTTTGATTGAAGCAGTACTCATTGATTTATCCGAAAAAGCAAAGAATACTTTTGGTGGACATCTAGAGTTTTGGCACAAGGGAGAAAAACGAGTATTGGAACTTGGTGAGATAGATACTGTTGATGCTGCAGATGTAGAGACATGCTTGAGATTGCAATTGAAAGGTCAATACGATCCAGAAGAAGATGAGTTTTGGGCAAAAACTTTTTACTCTCGAAGCCCTGGAGAAGAAGATGACGGTAATTTAACTGAAGTTTATCGTTCGGCAAAAAGAGAGATCGGTTTTCTTTATTTAAGAGCAATCAGAACTGGTAGTAGAGCGTTAAGTCTTGAGCGAGGTTCTTTGTTAGACATTCTATTACGACTTGGACAAGTTCGTCCTCAGTTGTGGGAAAATACCCGAAATAAATTAATGGAGCTAGACCCTCCTCTAGATGATTCTATAGGTGCATTACGCCCGATACTTGATAACATCGAAGCGAGAATTAAACAGTATGTTCCTCTTGATTCAGCAGATAAACCTACGCGCCTTTTCGTGTCACAGCTTACTCGGGAACATTTGCGAAAAACAGTTTCTTTTTTCATGTCGACAAGTCCAGATCAGGCTCCTGTACCTTTTCAAGAATTAGGTACGGGAACGCTGAATACTCTTGTATTTGCGCTTTTGTCTGCAATCGCAGATCTTAAAAAGGAAAACGTCATATTCGCAATGGAAGAGCCCGAAATTGCTGTGTCGCCACATACCCAGAGAAGAATTGTTGATTATCTACTCAAAAACACATCACAGTCGTTTATAACATCTCATTCACCATATGTAATTGAGAAGTTTTCTCCAGAACAAATAAAAATATTGAAGCGAGATAACAATGCAAATGTTACCAGTACATCCGTCACTTTGACTGCAGGATTAAAACCGAAGTTGTTTTATAGAAAATTAAGACCATCTATTGCTGAAGCAATTTTGGGGCAGGCTGTTTTGGTTGGAGAGGGGTTGGTAGAATTTCAAGTTCTTCGTGCTGCAGTTGATGTAATGGAAACTGAAAATCCTGATAATTATCCATTTGATTTATCTGGTATTACTTTTTTCGATGCTGATGGTGATGGCAACTTATCTGAATACGGGGCGTTTTTTAAATCACTAGGTCTAAAGACTTTTGCTTTTTACGATAATGGAACTCGAACTCCTGCAGAGGTTGCTTCTATTGCTAGTAATTTTGACATAAACAAGCAGACCGCCTATTCCGATATTGAAAAGTTGTTAGCCGAGGAATTACCAATAGATATTCAGTGGAGTTATTTGCAGAGTTTAGTAGCTGATGGTTTGTTGCCTACCACTGTTCTTGTGTTACCAGCAGTTAAACCTTCGGATGCTGAAGTAAAGAATTTTACTAAGCAAGCACTTCTCTATAAGAAGGGTGATGGTAGATGTGCTGAGGTAATTAAGTTATGTACTACGGCACAATTACCGCAGACAATCAGAGAGTTCCTTGAGTCAGTTTATTCACAGTATCCCGCACCAGCTCCAGTTGATCCGATTGATCTTGAAAACCTGACTCCAGATCAGAATGAAGTGTCTGTAACTGACGCTGTTCCAGCGGAAGAAGATTTCTAAGTTATGGCAATAGTAATTGGTGAGGAACATGAAATTATTTTAAACGCCACAGATCATCTCTTGGTAACAGGAGGTCCGGGAAGTGGAAAAACAACAATCGCACTTCAAAA
>JAHFNJ010000007.1 GCA_023267375.1 Candidatus Nomurabacteria bacterium
CAGACACCAGTGACGATAGATGGCGTATAGCCAACCGTCCAAGCGTCTTTGTTGTTGTTTGTGGTACCTGTTTTGACGGCGACTTCGCGTCCTGAGATTTCAAGCGGGGAGTGTGCACCGAACGTCGGAATACGAGCTTGATTGTCGGAGAGGATTGAGGATACCTGTAGTGTGGCATCTCGTTCTACTACTTGCTGGCTCTGGTCGGTGTATTGTTCGAGAATGTTTCCATTCGCATCTTCTACTTTAAGAATTGATGCATATGGGTGACGCACGCCTTCTTGAGCGAATACGCCGTACGCGCTCGTGATGTCGAGCAGAGAGACTTCGCCGCCTCCGATTACGAGCGTGAGTCCGTAGCGTGATGCATCGGTGAGTGTGTGGATGCCCATATCGCGTGCGGTCTTGATCGCATCTGACACGCCGACCAAGTAGAGCATTTCAACAGCCGGAACGTTGATAGATTGTGCGAGCGCGTCGCGGAGGGTCATTGGTCCGCGATTTTTGTCATCGTAGTTTTGCGGATGGTAACAATTTGTTTGGCTGTGGCCAGGGAGTGCTTTGCCGTACGCATCACAGGTACTTTGAAATTCAAATGGCAGGTCGAATACTACAGTGTCTGGTGTGTAGCCTTTTTCAAATGCAGAAAGGTAGATGAATGGTTTGAACGAGGAACCTGGTTGGCGGTTTGCGGTTGCGACGTTGAAGTTGCCGTCGATTTGTTTGTCGAAGTAATCGCGTGAGCCAACCATCGCCAAAATTTGTCCGGTCTTCGGATCGATAGAAACCAGCGCAGCATTTTTTCCATTCCAGTCTTTTTCATTTTGCAGCGCGTGTTCGCGAGTGATCTCTTCCGCTTTTTGCTGGAGGTTGTAGTCGAGTGTCGTGATGACTTTGAGTCCGCCCGATTCTACCGCGTCTGCGCCATATTTTTGTTCAAGATATTCTTTTATATAAAAGACGAAGTGCGGAGCTTTGATGCCGACTGGTTCTGCTGGTTTGAAGGTCACAGCTTCTTTGGCGGCTTTGTCGTATTCTTCCTGCGTGATGAAATTGAGTTCCTTCATGCGGGCGAGCACGGTATTTTTGCGTTCGTCGAGTTTGTCTTTATTTTTACCGTACGGAGAATAGTAGGTCGGTGCTTTTGGAATAGCGGCGATATACGCTGCTTCGGCGAGCGTGAGATCACCAGCATCTTTGCCGAAGAATTTCTTCGAAGCTTCCTCGACGCCATAGATTGATCCGCCGTAGGGGACTTCGTTCAAATAAATACCCAAAATGTCTTCTTTGCTGAGCGCTTTTTCTACTTTGAGCGAAAGTATCCACTCTTTGAGCTTACGGGTGATGGTTTTATCTGAATTTAAAAGGGTATTTTTGACGATCTGCTGGGTGATAGTCGAGCCGCCTTGCGCCAAGCCGCCTTTCTGGATATTTACCCAGACAGAGCGAAGAATGCCGCGGACACTGATGCCTTTGTGCTGGTAGAAAGCTGAGTCTTCAATCGCCACCGTTGCGTTCTTTATATATGCCCCCATGTCGGTAAACGGGATAACAGTGCGCTTTACGCCGTCGTTCACGTCATAGAGAGCGACTTCGCCGGTGCGGTCGTAGATTTTGGTAGATTTTGCAACCTTGCGTTCGTCGAATGATTGAAAATCGGGAATATTGACGCGCGCGACAGCAATCAGGATGAATCCGAAGGAGATTATGCCGATACCTGCCACAGCGAGAAAGCTATTTATGAAAAGTCGTCGAGTCCAATGCTTCTTACGAGGATAATTTTGGTCCATTTGCATATAATAACATATGAGACGCTAGCCAAAAGACAAAATTACCAAATCGTGCTAAAGTGCTAGTTATGAAACGAACAGATGCAGATATAGATGAATTGCTGTCTCGGGGCGTTGGTGCGTTTATCGACCCAGACGGAACATTCAAGAAGAAACTCAAAACATCACCCGAGAAGGTGGTGATTAAATTTGGTGTGGATCTTACCCGCCCCGACCTTCACTTGGGCCATGCTGTGGTGCTCCGCAAACTCCGCCAGTTCCAGGATTTGGGCTGCAAGGTGATTTTTTTGATCGGCGACTACACGACCATGATCGGCGACCCGACCGGCAAGAGTAAAGTTCGTCCAGAAATCAGCCAACAGGAAGTGGAAGAAAATATGAAGACCTTTTTGGCGCAGGTGAACAAAATTTTGAAAGTTGAATTTGATGCGAATGGCAATGTGATTGATACGCCTATCTTCAGTTGGATCAGAAACTCTGATTGGTTTGTCGGCGTGACTGATATCCAGCCAAGCAAAGATTCAAAAACAAACATCAACATCAACGAAGGCGGAAAAGACAAGAGTTACCCAATTCCTCCGGGAAGTTTTGTCGGCAAAGCAGTCCTCTACGAGAATACTCGTATGCAAAAGACTCGTTTGAAAAACGAACAAATATTTACTCGCTCGCTTACGAATATCATTTCAGTGTTGCGCCATCTGACTCACGCACGTCTCATTGAACGTGATATGTTCCAGGACCGCATTACCTCTGGCAACGAGCTCTATATGCACGAATTGCTCTACCCAGTGCTGCAGGGTATCGACTCTGAAGTGCTCCATCGTGTGTATGGCTCATGCGACCTTGAGGTTGGTGGAACCGATCAGACATTCAACATGCTTGTCGGCCGCGATGTCATGAAGATGAACAAACAAGAACCGCAAGCAGTGCTCGCATTCGAACTCTTGGTGGGTACTGATGGTACAGAAAAAATGTCCAAGTCGCTCGACAACTATGTCGGCATCACTGATGCGCCAGAAAATATGTATGGAAAAATCATGTCGATTCCTGACAGTGTGATTACGCACTATTTCGAACTCTGTACCTTTACGCCGACTGATGATGTACTTGAAATTAAAAAGACACTCGAGAAAGGTGCCAAGAATCCACGCGATATCAAAATGCGTTTGGCACGAGAAATTGTAGCGATTTACCATGGCGAAAAATTGGCTGAGCAGGCTGAAAGTAATTTTGTGCAGACGTTCCAAAAAGGTCTCGCTCCAGATACTATGCCAGAAGCATCAGCAAAAAAAGGTACAGCACTTTCTGAAATCTTAATCACTGAAGGATTGGTAGAATCAAAATCAGATTTCCGACGACTCATTTCCGAAGGCGCTATTAAAATCATTTCAGGTGATGTTGAAGAAAAAATTCTTGATCCATTGGTAGTAATATCAGAGACAACAATCGTGAAAGTAGGGAAGCATCGATTTGTAAAAATCACGGTCTAGTACAAAAAAAGCAAAACAAAAACCGTTCTCGACAATAGTCGGAACGGTTTTTGTTTTGCTTGACCTACTCCCGAGAGGGAGGTGCGAAGCTTAATTGAAGTCTCTTTCACTACTTAGAGAATCTGACTCATCGTCATCATCATAACTGTCAGCATCCCCCAAATCGTCTGGGACGTCGTCTGCCAAGTCATCGGTTGCATCGTCAGTGAAGTCCTTACTGAAGTCAACTTCAGTGTCGGTTGGAGCGCTCCACTCATCATCGAGATAACTCATAGATATATCCTAAAAACATACAATTATTTACTAAAAAACGACCTTAAAAATTACTTAAATTTTACGTGCATCCTTTTTAACAAATCGCGGTCCGCTTGGCAAGAGGCAACGGGGTTATCTGTGGAAAACTCTTACTTAAACTTCTCACAGGCGAAGCAGGTAAGGCCCACAGCGATAGCATCGATCTCGTCATCGATCTGTTTTTTAGCTGGGAGGGTGATTAAATTCTTCACCATTTTACGTACATCTTCTTTATCCGCATGGCCATAGCTCGTAACTGCAATTTTTATTTGGAGTGGCGTATATTCAAATACTGCTATGCCGGCGCGTGATGCTTCGTAGATAATGACGCCGCGTGCTTCCGAGACCCCCATGACTGTTTTTTGGTTTGTCGTCATGAAAAGGGTTTCGATTGCGAGTGCCTCAGGTTTGTATTTTTTTATGAGCGTCGCAATTTCTTCGCCGATAGAAAATATTCTCGCTGGCAATTTTGCTTTTTTATCAGTACGAAAACAATCCGAATACACGATTGTTTCCTTGCCACCCGCATTTTTTTCAAGTACGGCAATGCCGACACGTTCATATCCAGGATCAATGGCTAGGATTCGCATAAATGTCTAATAACTAATTTCTAATGACTAAAGGGTTTTGTTTCGACTTGTTTATGATACTAACAAAAATAAGCTGGAACTCGATTGTTTCTTGAATTAAAGGTTGAATATCGGCAGTTAAATCAGGGATAATAAAACTTAGTGTTTTTAACCAGTACTCTGTTTCCTTAGATTCCTTTTTACAAATCCCTAGTTTATGCTCAAAATCCTTTTTTGATTCAGCACAATCAGCTTCTGCGTAGTTTGCTCCGATACTTGTACCAGATCGGGTACACTGACTAATAATGGGAATTGAAATGGTGTCTTTAGGTATTTTTTTGAGTAATGCGATAAGATTTTTTGAAAATTCAAGCGTTCTTTTACTCAAATCATATTTCTTATCATTTTGTATTCCGTTAGACATTAGAAATTAGGATTTAGTCATTGAGAAGTTTTTACGAATGCTGCTACTCTGCATTCGTAAAAACTTCTTGCACTTCGTCATTTTCCTCAAGCTCGTCTACAAGCGCTTCAAGTTTAGTCGCGTCTTCTTCGGTAATAGGAACCGTCATGTTTGGTGTCCAGATGTGATCATTTTTTGTGAACGACCATGTTGTCGATCCGATAGCACCGAGTGCCGATCCGTGTTCAGAGAGAATAAATCGTATTTCCTGCGCTGCTTTATTGCGATTGGTGGTAAGTGCTTCAATAATGAGCGCTACGCCACCTGGTCCGTATGCTTCGTAGGTGAACCGTTCAAATTGTTCTCCTGGTTCGGTGGCTTTCTTTATCGCACGTTCAATGTTGTCATTTGGCATATCGACATCACGAGCTTTTTGGATTGCCGCCTTCAGTCCTGGGGCTTCGCGATTGCCGCCAGATTTCTTCGCTTCAAGCGTGATAACGCGGACGAGTTTTCCGAAGATCTTACTCGTCTTTCCTCCTTGTGCCGCCTTCTTATATTTTTTCTTTTCCCACTGTGAATGACTCATGAATAGAGCTTATATTTTTTAACTTTCCTGTGCAAGTTTTACTTGAAGAAGAAAAACCCGACGGCCATGATGGCATACGCCACCAGAAGCTGGACGCCTTCGAGCCAGTTTGATTCGCCGTCTTGGACAACGAGATTCGCAATAAAGACAGAGAAAATAATTGCCGCGAGTTCAAAGGTGTTGAAGACCAGACTCATTTGCTCTTGGAAAAAGAGACTGATCAAGACAAGAAGTGGCGCAGCGAGCATGGCGATCTGTGTTGCGGAGCCAATAGAAATCTGCAGTGATAAATCCATACGATTTTTCATTGCCATCGTGATAGCTGACGTGTGTTCAGCCGCATTACCAATGATGGCCACAAAGACCACACCGATGAAAAGTTCGGTCCAGCCGAATGCTGCGACGATCGGTTCGATAGACGCAACAAGGATTTCAGAAAGAAATGCAACAAGGACAGTTGAGATAAAAAGAATAATGACACTTTTTTTGATGCTCCAATTTGGCTGCAGGTGCCCGACCTCTTCGGTGTAGAGGTGTTTGTGAGTAAAAAGCGAGAAAGAAATGCTCGCAATATAAGCCAGTATCATTAGTACTGAAACTATTATTGAGAGGTGTTCTATAACAACAGGGCCGTGGGTTGGTGCTGTTTGGAAAAATATGGCAGGGATGACAAGCGCGATGACGGCAAGCAAAAGAGTAGAAGAGCTTGCGAGAATTGCTGTCTTATTGAATGTCTGCTTTTTGTGGCGAGTACCACCAGCAATCATTGCTGCTCCTAACACTAAAAGGAGGTTGCCGATAATCGAACCAGTTATAGATGCTTTTACTACTTCAATGAGTCCAGCTTTGAGTGCGAGTACGCCGATAATTATCTCTGTTGCGTTGCCAAAGGTTGCATTCAAGAGTCCGCCAACCGCTGGACCAGTGTGTGAAGCGAGTTCTTCGGTGGCGTTACCGATATATTTTGCGAGCGGTATTATGCCGATTGCGGCGAAGAAGAATACCCATGTCGGGGCAACGTGCATCAATGATGCAATGATTGCGATCGGAACAAAAATAAGAAGCCCGTTAAGTATTTTTTCAAACATCGAAGTAGTTGAATTATTTTTTAATGAATTAATTTATTTTGATGCATTTCTCCATCAGGATGATCGAATGAAAGGTGGTCGTATGCTTTTTGGGTGGCAACACGGCCTCGCGGTGTGCGCTCAAGGAGTCCGCGTTGGATTAAGTATGGTTCAACCACTTCTTCGATTGTTGATTCTTCTTCAGAAGTTGCCGCAGCGATGGTATTTAAACCGACTGGTCCACCACCGAATTTTTCAATAATTACTTTCAGGACATTGCGATCGGATTCAGAAAGACCGAGTTCATCGATGCCGAGCAATGAGAGTGCCATGAAAACTGTTTTTTTATCCAAATCTTTTTTATGTACTTGTGCGTAGTCGCGACAGCGTTTCAAGAAATAGTTTGCGGTACGGGGAGTGAAGCGGGCGCGCTTCGCTATTTCATCAATTCCACCTTTATCAATATTTATTCCCAAAATTTTTGCACTTCGCCCGATGATTTTCATGATTTCCTCTTCGTTATAGAACTCGAGTCGGAAGACGCCGCCCGAGAAACGGGAGCGAAGCGGCGCAGAGAGGAGTGCGATACGTGTTGTGGCTGCGACGAGCGTAAACGGTGGCAGGTCAAGCTGGATGGTGCGGGCTGACGGGCCTTTGCCGATGATAATATCGAGTACTCCGGATTCCATGGCAGGGTAGAGCACCTCTTCAACCATTTTGTTGAGTCGATGGATTTCGTCGATGAAAATGATGTCGCCCGGGGAAAGATTGGTGAGAATAGACGCCAAATCGCCGACTTTTTCGATAGCCGGACCGGAGGTAATCTTGATCTGTCGGCCGGTTTCTTTGGCAATAAGGTGAGCCAGGGTGGTTTTCCCCAGTCCAGGAGGACCATAAAAGAGGATGTGTTCAGCAGGGTGGTTGCGCTCTTCAGCGGCCTGAAGGAGGATTTTAAGGTTCTGTTTAATGCTTTCTTGGCCGATATACTCTTCCCAGGCGCCTGGACGCAGGGTTTGGTCTAAAAAGAGCTCATCGGGGATATTTTTTTCTTTTTCTTCCATCATTTTGTATAGGGTGGATAATACTTTGTAAATAAAAGGGGAACAGGAGAGGGTGTTGACAATTTATTTCGAGTATGCTATACTCTCTCCAGTAAACGATTTTCAACAGCTTATACACAGAGTATATCACAGGTTCGCTGGACCTTGTGTTTCCGCTGTGCGATACTTGAGACCTCGTTAGTTTTACTTGAAAAAGGGTTTAAATCTCTAAGCAGTCAGCCTTCCGGTTCTAGATTTTTAATTAGGACGTTCTGGATAATTATTTATAATTTTTTCTGGAGCTATCCTCTGAGGATTTCTTACTTAGTGTGCACAGCATGTTAAGGACTGTTTAGAGATTTAAGCTCTTATTCTCCACAAAAAATAAAAACCACCCGTGAAGGTGGTTTTTATTTTTTGTGCATATTTATTTTGCGGTTTCGTTTGATCCTAACTCCTCCTCAAGATCAACCACGCTCTGTAGTTCGGCAATCGACGTCACTCCCTTAAGAATTTTAACAACACCATCTTCGCGCATGTTGAGAATCCCTTGATGCTGCGCGACGGTATCTACTTCTCGCTCAGATGGATTGTTTGGAATAATTTTTTCAATCGATTCATCATTATAAATGGCTTCAAAGACACCGATACGTCCTTTGTATCCGGTGACATTACACTGATCACAACCAACTGGTTCATAGAGCATGAAGGGTTTCTCCTTGTCGATACCGTAGAATGACAAATCCTTTTTATTTTCTGCCGCCTTGTCGAGAATTTTTTTAATTGTTGCCGTTTCTTTTTCATCTGGCGTTTTTTCTTTACGGCAGTGCGGACAGAGTTTACGTACGAGACGTTGAGCGATTGAAAGCGTGAGTGCTGACACTAAAATTTTTGGATTCACTTCAAGATCGATCAAGCGGGGGATAACACCAGCTGCGTTGTTGGTGTGGAGTGTTGAGAACACCATGTGTCCGGTGAGCGCTGACTCCACGGCAATTTTAGCTGTTTCTGCATCGCGGATTTCACCGACCATGATGACATCTGGGTCTTGGCGGAGTGCTGAACGTAATCCCTCGAGGAATGTATATCCTTTTTCTTCTTCTACTTGTGTTTGAGTAACGCCTTCAACATGGTATTCGATTGGGTCTTCAATGGTAATTATCTTAATTTCAGGAGAGTAAATACGACGCAAAAAGGAATACAGGGATGTTGTTTTACCGGAACCGGTCGGACCAGTCAAGAGAATCATGCCATGTGGTTTCATAATTTCCTTTTGAATTATTTCAAAGAGTCGCGGTTCGATGCCTAGGTCTTCAAGTTTTACTTGGGTGGTTTTTGGATTTAAAATACGCATCACGATTGATTCGCCGTATGCACCAGGGATCATTGAAGTACGCATCGAGATTTCTTCGCCACCTAAAAAGATAGAAAAGCGTCCATCCTGAGCGTTGCTCGAGGTAAGTTTCATTCCTGAGAGGAGTTTCAATCGAGAATTTAATAGTTTGTATGTTGTTGAAGGGAAGAAGAGTACGTCTTGCAGTACGCCGTCCAAACGGAAACGGAGACGTACCTGTGTTTCTTCTGGTTCAATATGCACGTCTGATGCACCAACAGCAATTGCGCCCGCTAAAATAATTTCGAGCATATGCGAAACGTGATGTGTCGCTTTTTCATGGGCGTTATCTTTTATTTCTTGCTCGACATCTTTAACTGACTTTATTTTTTTAGTTACTTCAGCCAGCATTTCATTCGAAATATCAAGACCGCCAGCTTTGGTTTCTTCAGCATACGAGAGTTCTTTGTATCGTTCCCAGACTTTCTCCATCGAAGCTTCAGATGCCATGTAAAAAATTGGCGTGAAGCCGTGATTAATGAGTTCTTCTTTGAGTCGGTCAACTTCAGGCTTGCCAGGGGAGCGAACAGCTACATGGATTGTTTTCCCAAGGAGTTTAAATGGTGCGACATCAAGTGCCCGTGCATCTTTTTGGGGGATAACACGAAGGGCTTCATTTTCAATCGGCACATTTGCTAAATTTACTGATGCAATACCATATTTTGACTGAGCGAGTACTTGCACAAGCTCCTCTTCTTCTTGTCGTCGGAGATCTTCGAGTCTTTTTTCCTCTTTTTCTTCATCAAATTGAACCATTGTATTTGTAATAGTAGCCCTTTTAGGCTTTAAAAACAAGGGTAAATTTCCTATGTTGAACCTATAATTCCCCTTGACAAATAAGGGTAAACATGATAGACTACGAAAAAATACTAACATACATTAATTCCGTTCAAATTCCGTCTAACCGTTAACTAAATCCAGATAATCAAATGAAAACGATGTATTTATTACTACTGTGTTCCTTAACAGTGCTCTTCGTGAGCAAAAAAGGATTTACTCAGGCAACAGCCGGAGACCGCCTCTTGGATCATGTGATCCCCGTAGGTGAAATGAAACACTTTGCTTTAAACTTTCACATCACCGATGTTGATGGCAAGGAAATTTTGGTGGGTACAAAACACCAGGATAGCCTTGATTACTGGCGTAACTTGAAAAAGTACGTCAATCCGCAACTATCAAGTGAGGAGAAGGTTGCTGTAGACTCAGTCAAGCAAAACGGCTTTACTGCCGGGATGTTGAGGTACATGTTTATCCACGATGAAGTGGAATACCTGCCTGTTGATGGTTTGTACATTACTACTGTTGGTATTCGTTCTGATGGAACTCTCTTTTCTTTTCGCAGATTAGGCAGAAAGAATGAGTGGGTTGCTTACAAGCGCATGCCTTCTGGTAAGAAAGTGTACATCTTATCGTGTGGCGAGGGAGGTTGTGGTAATTACGTGCCGGATGTGGAGGAACCAAAAGTAACAGAAAAAGTTGTCACGCGTGACAGTCTCATAACAAAGACAGTTACCAAAGACAGCACTGTTATTGTGCCTGTAGACAGTTTAGTGTATGTACCGCAGTACTATGATAGTACAAGGTGGCATGACAGTATCTACTGGGTTCAGCAGAATCTTCCGCAGCAGCCGTATTTTATGCAACAACCAATGTACTATCCGCCGATCTCTCCTCCAATGGGTGGTGGGTGTTGTGGTGGTTCAACTGTGATTAACAAAAACAATGGGAATACAAAAATAGTTTCTATTGATAATAGTGATCACAGTATCAACTACTTCACCTACAACAACCCGCCCGGAAAAGATCATCATGATACGATCACTATCCATAAAACAGATACTGTGTACGTAGAAAAAGATGGTCATGGTGATCCACCTGATACTGTCGATACCCACACGCACATTCCTGATTCATTAGGACATGATACGTATACCGATGGGAAAGACACTACAACTGGTGGGCGCTATGCAGGGAATGGACAACGTCGCGCTGAAGACACTAAGGAAAAAGACAAGGTGAAGCAGGCTGCAAGGCCTGGAGATTTTTTGGAAAACAAAACTCTCTTTTCTGAAGCTGAAAAGCCAAAGGAAACTATGCAACCAACTCTTTCTCCCACTTCTTCTGTAAAAGGAGGTGGTGTTATCGCAGGCAAAGCTGTTGTTGGTCAGCCGGTAGAGGCAAAAACGTATGCGCAAGAGCTTCAAGCAAATTTAAGCAAAGCGCAGACAGTTACTGGAAATGTTGTGTCGGGTGGCATGCAGTATAGTGGTGATGTAAAATCAACCACTACAACTATGGCCACTGGAGGTGTTGTAAACAAACCCTCGACCAGCACTTCTGCTGTACCGACAGGGACTACAAGTACTATTGTTCGTACCGAGAATTTGAATGTAAGTACACCTGCGAAATCAGGTGGCGCCGTTCAGTATTCTTCAGGAAATGTTGTGAATCAATCGATTACTTCTGTAAAACAGGAGCAAGTGAAAGGTTCTATCATGTCAGGTACAAATGTGGCTTCAGGAACTTCGCAAACATCTGGAAAGATTGTTATGCAGGGTGCCGGAATCACGTCAGGAGCAGTAATTACTACTATGACATCAGCAGTGAAAACTGAAATGTCGCAGCAAACGCCGATACAACTTTCCCATTCCGGGAATGTGCAGTCGTTAGGCGGTAGTACTCCTATTGGTATGACTGGAGCATCTCAGCCAGCGATGCAAGCGACTGGTGTTGTCAGTATGACAGGAGCTCTTTCTACCGGAGTAATTGGTATGACGAGCAACTCCGCTGGAACAAACATGGTTAACATGTCTGGTTCCACGGCAAATGCAGGAGTAATGCGTACACAAACTGGCATGGTAAACATGTCTAGCCCCAGTATGCAATCTCCCAGCATGTCATCTGCAACAGCGCCGAGTATGCAAATGCAAATGTCTCAACCACAGCAATCGCCCGCAATGCGTATGGGGCGTCAGTAACGTAAGAGCGAATCCTTTTAGTAACAAAACATGTGCCAGGCCAATAATAGTAACTTGGCACATGTATTTTTAAAGATTTTGATTTTCCCCAAGTCACTAGTAGGTGGGGGAATCGATCGAAGTTTTTAAAGATACATCTGAAGGTACAACCTTCCATGTATTGACAATATTATAAAAAAGTCGTAAATTAGGTCATTCATTATTAGCAGTTTGGTCATTATATATGTATATGAATATAAAAAATCACATTTTCAAGTTTCTCACGGTCGGTCTCTTTGTTGCAGGGGCTCTTTTTGCCTACCCTTCATTTGCCCTTGCTGCATCTAACTTTAATGATAATGGTACTGGGTCAGACCTTCCGACTATCCAAGTTGCTAAATACAACGGATCGTGTACCTCAAACTGTGGGTATAGTTCTAGTGTGTCAGTAAATCCAGGAGACATCGTTTCTGTGGCTATTTACTACCACAATACTGGACCAGACGCTGCTATTGATACTAAAGTAAAAATCTCTCCGACCTCTACTTCTTCAGGCACCTCTCACAGTATTTCAGGTTCAGTCCGCGCTTCAAACACAGCAAACTCTGGTAATGGATCTGCTACTGTTAACATCTCAAGTAGCCAAACACTTACCTACATGCCAGGCCAGACATTTTTCTATCCTGACAAAAGTTCCACAACGTACCCGATTCCTTTTGGGCAAAGTGGCAATGAAATTATAACTAGTGGTGGTCTTAATATCGGAACTATCGCCGCTCCATCTTCATGTAGTGGGTATCCTTCAATTACTTTTTGTCACCAAGGATTTGTTATTGCTCACTATAAAGTAAGTACAACGACTCAGACGTATGCTTGTTCTGACGGCGTTGATAATGATAATGATGGTCTTATAGACTACCCACAGGATCCAGGGTGTAGCTCTTCTACCGATAATGATGAATACAATACTGTTGCTCCATGTACGATCAATAGTTTTTCCGCAAACCCAACAACGGTAAATTCAGGTAATTCATCTACACTATCTTGGTCTACCTCAAATTGTAACAACGTTACAATTCTTCCTGCAATCAATAATGTCCCAACGACAGGAAGTACTTCTACTGGTTCACTTTCACAAACAACCACATTTACATTGTATGCATACGGAACAAACGGTAATCCTACTGCGCAGACGACAGTAGTCGTACAACAACAGCAATCTCCTTGCGCCATCAATTACTTTAATGCGAATCCGCAGATGATAAATACTGGTAACAGTTCCACCCTCTCCTGGTCGCTCTCAAACTGTACCAGTGCAAGCATCTCACCATCTATCGGTAGTGTGAACCCATCATCTGGAAATGTTTCTACAAATTCGCTTACCAATACAACAACCTACACACTTACTGCTTCCGGCAACGGTGGCAATCCAATTGCGCAGGTGACTGTTCAGGTGCTCGTTCCTCTTACTCCATGTACTATTAACTACTTCAATGGTAATCCAGGAAGTGTTAATCAGGGTGGTGCCGCAACTCTCTCTTGGTCAACTTCAAACTGTACCAGTGCTTCTATCTCACCATCTATCGGTAGTGTGAACCCATCATCTGGAAATGTTTCTACGGGAATACTTTCTCAAACACTTACTTTTATTTTGAATGCTTCCGGCAACGGTGGCAATCCAAGTGCGCAGGTGACGATTCAAGTAACACCCCAACAGACTCAGTCGGTATGTAAGATCAATAGCTTTTCTGCATCACCAGGAACAGTAAATTACAATGCTGCATCAACACTCGTTTGGGCAACATCGGGTTGTGCGAAAGTAACACTGACTTCATTTGGCGCAGTAGCAGCAACAAGCAGTACCTCGACTGGAAATCTATCAGCAACAACTATTTACACGCTCACTGCATATGATTCGAGTAATGTTCCACAGACTGAACAGGTAACTGTTCATGTTAATCAGCCATCGGGGCAGTGTACTATTAATAATTTCTCAGCATTACCATCACAGGTAAGTAAAGGAGGTACTGCAACTCTCTCTTGGGCAACATCAAATTGTGTCAGTGTTTCTATTAATCCAATTGGTATTGTTTCTGCTACTGGGAGTACGCAATCGAATGCGATTAATTTTGACACCACATTTACTCTTACTGCCTATGGCCAAACTGGTGGACCTGTTACTGAACAAGAATTAGTAACAGTAAACAACAATAACAACAATAATAATACTTTGTTCTGTACCATCAATTCGTTCAAGGCTTCACCTTCAACAATTGATAAGTACGATTCTTCAAAACTTTCCTGGTCGCTCTCAAACTGTACCAGTGCAAGCATCTCACCATCTATCGGTAGTGTGAACCCATCATCTGGAAATGTTTCTACGGGATCATTGTCTCACGATACCACCTATACACTCTCTGCTTCTGGTCAAAATGGTGCACCGTCACTTTCTCAGACCGTTCACGTACAATCAGGTAGTAATAACAATGATGATACATCAGCTCCAGAAGCAACAACAAAAAATGCTACAAATATAGACAGTGACTCTGCAACGCTTCGCGGGGAAATTGATACAGGTAATCAAGATACAGAATACTACTTCGAATATGGTACGAATCGCAATAATCTAAACCACACGACAACTCGTCGCACTATTTCAGATTCAGATTCTGTTTCCGTGAATATCAACGGACTCTCTACTGATACGACGTACTATTTCCGTGTTTATGCAACGAATGATGATGGTGATGATACAGGTTCTATTCTTTCATTTAGAACAGATGGATCACGAATCATTGATTACTATCCACCTGCTCCTGTTCCAGTTGCAACTAACACATTCTATGTAACAACAACTGTAGCAACAAACATTGCAAGCACGAGTGCCCGATTAAACGGCGTAGCGAATGCTGATATTGGAGGTACGATTTGGTTTGAGTATGGAACTGATCAGTCTGTGCCATTTACTACTCCACAGCAATCAATTGGTGCTGGATCATACCAGGTGCTGTCAGCTTTTGTTGGCACACTTTCTCCAAGTACAACCTACTACTACCGTATAGCAGGATCAAATTCATCTGTTGGCACCGTTCGTGGCGCTATCTCAAGTTTCCGAACACCAGCAGCTTCATCATCAACTGTCTTCGTGAATACAACCACAACCAACATTGGTGGTACTGGTTCTGGAAATATCATGCTTAAAATTGAAACACCATTCGAAAATGTAAGCATGGGTAATACGGTGCCGTTTACGGTGACGTACAAAAATATTTCCGGAAAGGTGCTCAAAGATGCAGTGCTGACCGTGACGTTGCCGGGCTTACTCCAATTCTCACAAGCAAGTACTGGTCTCTTTGATCCAACAACACGTGAATTGACGGTACGACTTGGTTCGCTTGATAAGAACGAAGAAGGAACAATGAATGTCGTTGCAATCGCTCTTGATCCAACAGGAACAAATGGTTCAGCGGTGACAACAGCAACACTCGTCTTCACACTTCCAAACGGCGCGCAAGATGAAGCGATTGCGTATGCATTCAACACAGTCACCATGAATAATATCCTCGCTGGTGCAGCACTCTTTGGTAGTGGGTTCCTTCCAAACAGTGCGCTTGGCTGGCTCATACTTATCCTCATCATTATTGCGATTATTGCGCTTGCTCGCCGACTGTATAGTCGTCCACGAGTGGCACATGTTCCACAGCCTCCGCATTACTCAACCCCAACGTATTAAGAACTCTCTACAGAGATACAAAAAATCCGCTTCTGGCGGATTTTTTGTTGTGTGCTAGAGTAGAAAAATGCAGAAAACATTTACCCAAAAAGACATACAACTGATTGCACAAGACGTGCTGACAAAAGCTTCCAGTGCAAAAGTAAAAGGCGCAACTGTGGTGGCGCTCTCAGGTGATTTAGGGGCAGGGAAGACGACGCTGACACAGGCGATTGCGCGTGAGCTTGGCGTAAAAGAAAATATTATTTCGCCGACATTCATCTTGATGAAAAAGTATTCACTAAAAAATGCACACTATAAACAACTGGTTCATATTGATGCGTACCGCTTTGATCATCATGATGAGCTTTTAAAATTAGGCTGGGCTGAACTTTGTGCCAACCCTGAAAATTTAATCCTTATTGAGTGGCCGGAAAAAGTAATAGGAATAATTCCCCAACAGGCTTTATGGGTAGAATTGACCCACAAAGATGAGCATACTCGCAGTATTCTCCTAAAATAGAAAACCCATTTTTTATTGATTGAAATGCTATAATTGGCCTAATGGCCAAGGAAAAACTCTCAAAAAACAAGCGTTTAGTGCTCTTAGACTCCCATGCAATTATCCACCGGGCCTATCACGCCTTGCCGGAATTTGCCTCATCAAAAGGAGAGCCGACAGGAGCCCTCTATGGCCTTTCGACTATGCTCATGAAGATCATTGCTGATTTAAAGCCAGACTACATTGTGGCCTGTTATGATCTGCCTCAGAAGACCTTCCGCCATGAGGTATACGATAAGTACAAGGCGGGGCGAGTAAAAACTGACGATGCACTGGTCGCTCAGCTTATAAGCTCCCGTAAGATTTTTGAAGCATTCAATATTCCGGTGTATGACAAGCCTGGGTTTGAAGCCGATGATATTTTGGGAACGATCGTTGAAGAACTGAAGAAAGATAAAGCGACCGACATCGTGATTGCTTCTGGTGACATGGATACGCTCCAGCTCGTGGATGATAAAAAAGTGCAGGTGTTTACGCTCAAGAAGGGGATTAACGATACTATATTGTATGACGAAGATTCTGTTGTTGCGCGCTTCGGGTTTAAACCTGAATTTTTGCCTGACTACAAAGGGCTTCGCGGTGATCCGTCAGACAACATTATCGGTATCAAAGGTATTGGTGAAAAAACTGCAACGACGTTGATTGTCGAATTTGGAACGATTGAAAAAATGTATAAGGCGCTTAAGAAAGATAAGGCACAGTTCAAAAAATTGGGCATTACCGATCGTGTCGTCACACTCTTAGAAGAAGGGGAGGAAGAAGCTCTTTTTTCAAAGACACTAGCAACGATTCGCCATGACGCGCCGATTGATTTTGCGTTACCAAAGCAAGAATTTCGGGAAGCTATTGAAATTCCTAAAATCGAAGCGCTCTTCAATGAACTTGAATTTCGCAGTCTCCGTGAACGTGCACGAGTGCTGTTTCAGTCGAATTCTGTTGGTGAGAAATCTCATGAAGTTGTAGAAGAGAAAAAAGAAGAAATTCCCGAGGCTGAAGTCCGGAAGCTTGGAATCGCGCTCTCGCTGTTAAATTCTGAACTAGCAAATCCTAATGAAGACGATATTTTAAACTATGGCGGCGCAAAAAATTTTGATGACGCTAAGAAAAAAATCTTAGCAGCTATAAAAGAAAAGAATTTGACCTATGTGTATGAAGATATTGAGCTTGCTATCTTGCCAGCGGTGATTGCCATGGAGCAGTATGGGGTAAAAGTAGATATTGCCTATCTCAAAAAGCTTTCTAGTGAATATCATAAAGAACTCACCATCCTCGAAAAGAGCATTTGGCGCCAGGCAGGACGGGAATTTAATATCAACTCACCAAAACAGCTCGGGGAAATTCTCTTCGATGAAATGAAGCTTGTTCCTGATGGAACTGCGCGCATGAAAAAGACGGCGGGTGGGGCACGCTCAACCCGCGAGAGTGAACTGGAAAAGCTGCGCGGAGTAAATCCGATTATCGATGAGATTTTCAAATATCGCGAGCTCCAGAAACTTCTCTCTACCTATATCGATACGCTCCCGTTGCTTGCGGATAGTAGCTCACGCATTCACAGTAAGTTTAACCAAGTTGGAGCAGCGACGGGACGATTTTCCTCAAACGAGCCAAATCTGCAAAATATTCCAATAAAGACAGAGCTCGGGAAGAATATCCGTAATGCCTTTGTTGCCGAAAAAGGCTACAAACTTATCTCTTTTGACTATTCGCAGATTGAGCTCCGTATTGCGGCCTTGATGTCAGGTGATGAGTACCTCATTAAAGTATTCGAAGAAGGGAAGGATGTTCATGCAGCGGTAGCATCGCGAGTGTTCGGCGTATCAGAAGATCAGGTGACGCCTGAAATGCGTCGTCGTGCGAAAGTCATTAATTTTGGTATTCTCTATGGGATGGGAGTGACCGCACTCCAGCAGAACCTCGGGACAAACCGTAAAGAGGCACAGGAATTTTATGATAACTACTTTCTACAGTTTCCGACTATCTCTGGCTATTTGGATGGAGTTATTGCGGATGCGAAAAAGCTTGGCTACACCGAAACTCTTTTTGGCCGGCGTCGCTATTTCCCGGGACTTCGTTCTTCTATGCCCTTTGTTCGTGCGATGGCTGAGCGGATGGCGATCAATGCACCGCTCCAAGGTACTGCTGCAGATTGCATCAAGATTGCTATCCGCGATGCAGACATTGCGCTTCGCAATGAGCGATTGATTGACCATGCGCACCTTATCCTCCAGGTGCACGATGAACTTGTCTATGAAGTCGAAGCATCGATGGTGGAAAAAGTGTCGGTGCTTGTTGAAAATGTCATGAAAAATGTGCTGCCGCGCGCTTTTCTCAAAAATAAGAAACCTGTACCGCTTGAGGTGCATGTATCGGTGGGGAATAACTGGGGTGAGCTCAAATAACACTCACTCACCTCAGCGAAAAGACACGCATATCTACCTGTTGGTAGATTGCTATGCTCGGCTCGCCAGCCTGCGCAATGTCTTTTCGCCGAGATAGGCTCGCTCTTGTGGTGCCGAGCCTGCTAAATTATTAGGCAATAGTTCACTTCTTATCGCTACAAATAACCCTAGCTTTTTCCTAAATGGAAGCATAGAATAAAGAAGCAATGGAAACGAAACCTAAAGAAAAATATACCGGCGGACTGACAGTACACCATGTGCTATTTTACTCCTACAGTGTCTATTTTATCGCGATATTGGGCGGATTTCTTTTAAATTTTTTCTATCCGCTCCCTCTGTTTGACCACCCCCTCGTTCCCGCATTTGGCTTCACGTTATTAGTGCTTGGCACGATCCTGATTTATTGGGCACAAGCAACCTCGCGCAAAACAAAAGAACACCGACAGTCACCAGAGAAACTTTCAAAAGATATTTTTAAAAAAGGACCGTATACATTTACCAGCAGCCCAACACACCTAGGACTTACACTTATGTCGCTTGGATTTGCATGTACGATGAATTCAGCAATGCTCACCATAACAGCACTTCTCGCATTTCTTTTGACACGATATGTGTTTGTGAAGAAGGAAGAAAAAATGCTCGCCGAAAAATACGGGGAACACTACCAAGAGTATCGTAAGAAAATAAAAATATAGTATGGTTATTTTTTTCTACGGAAACGACACAATTGCAAAACGACGCGCTAAAGATGTGTTTGTTGCCGACGCGCTAAAAAAAAATAAAGGAGCAGTACACCTCCAGATTTCTGATGCAGAATTTTCACGCGAGATGATTGAACCACTGGTTTCTGAAAATAGTTTATTTGGCGAAAAAAGTATTATTGAACTCTACAATATTTTTGATACAGAAGAAAATGAACAGTTTGTCCTCGGTATGCTTCCTGCACTTGTAGCTTCGAATAACTTGTTTGTTTTTGTAGAGAATACTTTTACAAAAGATATTCTTTCTAAAATTGATAAGAGTGACGCGAAGACTGAACGATTTGATACTAAAGCAGTTTTTAAAAAAGAGTGGAATGCATTTGCACTCACTGACGCATTTGCACTCCGCGATAAAAAAAATACCTGGATACTTTTTACGCAGGCAATTGAGCGAGGGTCATCGGCCGAAGAAATTATTGGTACGCTCTTCTGGCAGGTCAAAACATTGTTGTTGATCAAGGGATCGAAAAATCCAACAGCTGAAAATTTAGGGATCAATCCATTTGTATTTAAAAAAGCATTATCGGCCAGTGCACGATTTTCTGAAAAAGAAATAGCTACTTTCAATTCACGACTTGTTAGCATTTACCACGATAGCCATCGAGGACTTGTGGATGGAGAGGTGGCGCTCGAACAATTCTTGCTCGAATCACTTGCGTAAAAAGCGCCTATATAAAAAGTAAACCCCGTACGTGGGGCGTACAGGGTTTAATATATGATTGTTGCGACTAATGAAAAATTTGTCGCAGTACTAAGGAACTAGGGAAGGTGCAAATTGGTTGAGGAAAACACATTTACTAATGTGAGAAAACTTGAGCCAATATTCTGGCAAAAAATTTAAATGTGAATTCCGTACCTGATTCCCAATAAGTATACTCTTTCTATAATAGAAAAAATAGGTGATCTAGCTGTGAATAACTTACTTTTTAGTTTTTTTCTAAAGAAGCCTTGTTTTGTAAAGCTTTTCTGGTAAAAAGCGCTGTAATGATTGCAGCAAATCCCGTAAATGCCATCAGGGGAATTGTAATGTAGCCGAATTCGAAGATGTATCGCCGTGCACAGGAAACTGTTGTTCCACATGGAATAATCTCTGAACCGCCCAACTCAATATAGTAGTGATATACAGAAAGGATAATACCGATGATCGAAAAAATGAGCGCATAGCGTAAGATCTTTTCTTTTTTCTTATACAGAGCAACTCCGAAAAACAATAGTTGTGGGTACATAAAAACGCGTTGCCACCAACACAGTGTGCATGGAGCGTAGCCAACGATATTTGAATAGAAAAGCGAAAGGAGAATTGATGCAAGTGAAACGAGCAGTCCAATATAAAGAGCGTACGCTGATACAATGTGAAGCCACTTACTTTCTTTTTTAAAAAAGAAAAAATAAAGCGTGATGAGGATCCCTACTTGAAGCAATACTATTCCTAAAGCCAGGAGATGGTTTATTGTGGGGAGGATTGCTTGCATGAAAAGTTTAGTTTATGAAGGTAGTTCGCACCCCGTTTTCTCGGCTAATGTTTTCAGTGAGACACCGCTCGATGTTTCAACGGGAAGGCGAGTGCCGTCTGCAAGTTCCCATGTCGGGTATGATTTGATTTCTTTATCTTTGCAGATTTGTAGTTGGTCACTTCCATCAGGAGTTGAACATTCTATATATGGTAAAAATTCTACTGATGCGCCAAACATTCTTTTTTGTGCTTGGCAGTGTGGACACCAGAACGCACCATAAAACTTTGCACCTGATTTTTCTAGGCATTGTGCGAATGCATCATACTTGTGAGAACTTGCGATTCCTTTTTGGATAGCGCGCATACCGATGACGACCGCAAGAACAATGATGATGAAGATGATTATATTTTTTTTATTTGTCATAAAATTATTTTTTATTTTTTAATGATAACTGATGCAGAATACGGCACGGTTCGACGATGCGTGGATCGATTATATTGTAGTAACCGTTTAATCCTTTGCGATGAACGGTGACTAGTTTTGCATGGCGAAGCAATGCCAAATGTTGTGACACATTTGCCTTGGCGACTCCCAGCGTTTTAATAAGTTGTTCTACAGACATTTCTTGTTCGCGGAGCAGGTTCAAAATTTCCAATCGCTTTGGATTTGCGAGGATTTTATAGGTTTCAGCATTCTTTTGGTATGCAGTTCGTGGGAGGGGTTGTTTGATCTCCATAGTTTCTAAAGTATGCAACAATTAGACCCAAAAAGCAATTACGCTTCTTTTTTCACAAAGCGGAATATAAGTGCGATAACCAGCACCAGAACTGTTCCAATGAGTATATTATTTTTTATGGTAGTACCACTCGTTGCCACATTTGCGAGTAGTATATTTTGTTGTGTTGTTTCAGTTGGTGTATTAATTGTCGGTGGCTCTATTGGTGAAGGTGCTATCGTTTGTGTCGTGATTATTTTTATTTTTTCAGCAGTCACGATCGGTGTAGATTCTTTAAGTTCTTGTCTTGGTACTGGCGTAAAAATTTCACCCCATGTCTTACCGGTGATTGCTGGAATCGCATAGCTTGTTGCCCAGATTCTATTTTGGACTGACTCTGTTTCTTTGAGTACTCCGCCATCTTTTGATTGATTCATTCCTAAATAGGCAACTCCATCTTTGCCGTTTTTCTCCCAGGCTGCTTTTTGTGCCTTTTCAGCCTGAAGTACCCAGCTTGTTGTATACACTGAATTCCATCCGCCGTCAGGTTGCTGTGCGCTTTGTAAAAATGTTTCAGCTGCTGACAGTGCGTCTTTGGCAGTTGGTACTTTTGAGAGTACCTGGATCGCAGCAGCGGTGAGGTCGATACTTCCTTCCCACGATCCGTCATCACGCTGTTTTGAAATAATAAACTGCAGATCCTTTACAACAATATCATCGTGCAGTGTGTATCCGGCGCTCAACAGCGGAATGAGTGCGAAAATATCATCGTTCACGAGCGATGCATCGCCAAATTGTGTGCCGTCGAATGATTGTGTGATCGGTGTAATATAGTCTGTGCCATGAAAGGCGTACGGATTTTGTGAAAGGGCGAGGAGTGCCATGGTGTGGCGTTCGTTTTCGGTGAGCATTCCGTCAATAGAATTATGTGATTCCATGTAGCCAAGAATTTTGAGGCGCACGTCATCTGGCATCTTTTGAGTGGCAAGTGCAATGCTTGCCCAGTCGGTATATAAACTATTGTCACCAAATGAGCCGTCGGAATCCTGCGTGCTCAGAAGGTAGGTGACTGCGCTTTCAAGATCAAATATGTGTTGTACTGGTGCTGAGCCGCCGCTTGATTTACCCTCTTTTTCTACAACTTCCGGAATGGTTACGAGGACTTCGTAAGCGGGGAAATAGTAATCTTCGGCGATGCCAATAGTGAATGTTCCTGGTGTTGGCAGAAGGAGTGAAGCAGTTCCTGTACTATCAACTGCCTGAGACATCACGACTGTGGGGTTGTATAGATCATCGGGGTTGGGGACGGTCGCGCCAATTGTTACTCCTTCTAGTGGACCCCAGCTATTATCGAGGTAGTTGTATGTCTCGGCCGTCGCGAGCAATGGTTCGCCTTGTACGAGAGCGGTGGAACTCAAAACTACCTGGTGCGGCGATCCGAAATAGATGCCAATAGTTTCTCCACCGGCCAGCGTTGTTGCGTCCATCCCGACTGAAGGAGTTGTGCCATCAATGACATACTGCCAATTATCGCAGAGTTCGCCACTTGTCTGCCCCTTGATGCATTTCAGATAGAGTGAATCGAAAGAGCTGTAGTATTCAATATCAGAGAGCGAGAATGCATCGCTCGTTTGATCAAGTGCATACAAAAAACCAAGCACAGTATTGTTTGGAATTGTGTGTGTTGCTCCAGTGCTGTCGACAACATCAATAGAGCCCGCTGTCGGAAATGAAACTGCTCCATCGAAGAGAATGGTGTCGCCGCTCCGAATAAGCAGGTTTTCTGTGGGTGACGGTAAAACAGGGTCGGGGAGTGGCGCGTCCTCTGCGTGTACATAAGCGGAAGGAGCGAGCCATATAAGAATAATCACACAGCAAACGAATATAACTTTTTTCACTGTAGGTTCCATACGATTTCATCCCCCTGGTGTGGGACATATGAAGAGACGCCGACGGACGCTTCTTTACCATTAATAAAATACATAAGGTGCAAGCCATCATGTTCATGGAGTGATCCGATATCAGTTACAAAAAATCCGATTCCTGGGTATGTTTTTCCTGAGAAAGAAATGCGACCTGATTGTTGTGCATGGATTAATATTTCATAGAATGTGTCTCCGCTTGAGAAAGGAAGTGATACTGATACTCCTCCTATTACTACCGGAAGATATTCGGTTGCTGAGTAGGTTCTGTCCGGCTGCTTTTGCGTGGATTCTTTGCCGTAGTGAATACTAAAAATAATACCGACGATACAGACACAAATAAGTAATACGATGTTTCTTTTATTCATACTGTGGTGCATGTTCACTAAAACCTTCTTGATAGTTTGCAAAGCGTGCCATCGCGTAGAGGACACTCGATAGTCTGTTCATGAATCGGAGTGTTGTTTCTCCTATCTGGTGGGGCTCTTTTTCAAGGCAGACAATAATCATGCGCTCGGCGCGCCTGGCAATACTGCGACAAATATCAAGGTAAGCACCTGTTTCGCCTCCGCCGTAGACAGTGAATGAATGTATGGGCGGAAGCAGTGTCTCAATTTCCGCGGTGACCAATTCTGCAAATAGCACTGCCTCATCGGTAATTTTTTTATCGGCTCCACCAAGTTCTGCTTGGATGGTGAAAAGGATATTCTGTAATTGATTGATAATTGTTTCGTAGGATGTTTTCACCCCCTTGATTCCCACGGTGTCTCCCGATTTTGTAGCCAATACTTTTGCATAACCTAACGATGCATTCAATTCATCGAGCGTGCCGAGCGCTTCAAAAACGGGTGCACTTTTTAAATGACGCACTCCTTGCGTGGAGTTAAAGAGCTTCGTTGTTCCGTTGTCTCCTTTTCTGGTGTAGAGCATAGTATTTAAATTTCACACAGCCCTCCCGCACAGGCGAGCTCGCGTTTCACCTCAGTACTATCCTCTTTTTCATAGGTGACAATTTTTGAAAAATCGAGATCACCCAAGCGCTTGGTCATTTCCTCATACTTTTCCTTGGTGATTGCTTCATAGGGCGCAAGTTGGTAGACATGGTTTGATCGTGGTAGGAATGAAAGGCCGCCGACGAGGTCCCAGTTTTCATAGACCCAGTGTGCGACTTTGAGCCACTCATCATCGCCTACAGAAATGGTGACAGATGGATTGTGTTCGGTGTAGTGCTGTTTGACGATCTTCCAGTGCTCAAGTTGTTCGATGGCGTTGATATCATCTTTACAGATCGCTCCTTCCGGCGCTTTCACCGGGAATTCAAGGACGAAGGTCGAAGCGTTTTCAACGGTCTGTCCGATTTCCGGATAGTAAGGAACACCTTGGTCTTTGAGCATTTTGAACAACGTGTCAGTCGCTGAAATGCGGACGCGGCGGATATAGTACGGTGCATGGCGCGGGTGCATGCCTGAAGCGCAGTCGACGGTTTGCGAGACCGTGCCCGATGGTTTGACGCAGGTGATGCAGGTCGATTGATTGACGCCAAACTTCTTTGCGTACTTTTTGTTTGTTTCAATTGCCACCGCTTTCATTTTTTCAAGCATTTTGGGATCGCGGGCGAGTGCTGAGTCCCATTGTCCGGTAATTGAAACACCGAGCAGTCGTTCCTTTTCGCAATTTTTCTTCCACTCTTTTGAAAGGTAGGGGAAGTAGGTGAGTGTTGATTGGTACGTTCCCAAAATGGTTGCGATGCGTACTTTCTCGAGTAATGTTTTTTCGGTATCATCGGCGCGGGCAACAACTTCCGATAAATTACAGAACTGTTTCGATTGCAGAATAATTTCTCCGCATGGATTTGTTCCCCATGCAGGGAGTGGGGCATCTTTCCATTGATTCAGTCGGCGTTTTGGTAGTGTGCCCAAGAGTCCACCACGGTTAAAAATGCCTCGTTCACCGCTTTCACTTTTAACGAGCGCAATCCATTCATCGAGAAATTCCGTGGTTGTTGGTTTTGAAAGGTAGACGGCCGAGTTGTTGGCGAGCATGCGCTGGCCTTCGGAAATATAGAACTGGCCTTTCTTTGAATCACGGATTGCTTCATCGTCGAGGTCTGACAATGAAATCATCGCGCTGCGGCGCACGCCGCCGGCTACGACGCATTCGCCGATTTTGCAGATAATATCGTGCGCATCAAGGTTTGAGAGGTGTCTGCCTTGGCGACGGAGGATACGCTCACGCGAGAATGAGAGCAGTGATTCAAGCGGAGCTGGTCCGGAACTTTTGCCACCCATCGTCTGGAGGCGTGATCCTGCCGGGCGGATTTGGGAATAGTCAAAGGTAACGTCATCTCCATCAAACCACGTTTTAAGACCGAAGGCGAATGCATCGGCCCACCCTTCTTTGCTATCGGGGACCACATAGGTTGGCAGTTTTTTGCCTGTTTGCTTTTGGATCTGGGGAAGTGCTTGAATATTGTCGCTTTCGACTGACCAGCCGACACCAGTGCCACACATCGAGATGTACATGATTTCGGCAAAATCTTGGAATGTTCGCGGTGCGATAAACGAGCAATTATATGCACAAACATTGGTCCGTCGGGCAGCTTTTCCGGCAAATTGGAGGAGCCGCATCGATGGCATCGATTCTTGATTGAGCACTGCTTCTCGGAGTTCTCTGTATTCGTTTTCGGTGAGCTTTGATCCGATATTCTCGCGCATGAACGCGATGTAACGGTCGATGGTCTCAACCCATGTCTCGCGCCGATCTTCTTCGGGTATCCATTTGGCGTAGCTTCGATAGTACACAAATTCAGCGAGCGGGTTTCTGAAATACTTTTTACTTTCGATAGCGAGCTCGCGTACTTTCTCGGGTACCGTGCCTACTTTTTCACGAATGAGCGAGCGCTCTTTTCGATAGAGAATGTATGACTTTGCTGCCTGTAAGAATCCTGATGCAATCAGTTCGTTCTCGACGATATCTTGTATCGTTTCTACATGCGGGATAAATACTTTAATCTTCTTTTCTTTTTTAAATGCGAGCAGTGCATCTAAGACATGCGTCATGACGGCGCGTGCATCAATCTCGGTGCCTTCCTGTACTGATTGCATGGCACTCGTGATCGCTCTCGTAATACGTTTCTCATCAAACGGCACAATGGTACCATCGCGCTTTTGAATAGTTGAAAGCGCGCTATACTTTTTTTTCATAGCGTTTTGTATTTTTTATTAGTAATAATTGAAACAGCTGACCGTGATGCATTTTTATTTTTTGCTGCAAGCGTATAGATCATTGGTGAGAGGAGTATTGCGAAGCTGACATTGCCAAGGAGGTGGAGCGCGGTGAATGGGATCTGCCCGATGAGCGCTGCCATGAATGGTTGGTGAAAAAAGAGCGGTCCGATTGAAAGTCCGGTGACTGCATCGTACGCAAGCGTTCCCATAACGGCGAATGCCGCGTAATTTCTCACACTACTTTTTTTATTCTTGAGATACGCGTATGCCCAGATGCCGAGCGCTCCGTAGGCGAAGGCGGTAATGATCGTCCACACTCCGATTTTACCAGTGAGAGCATCGAAGATGACCATGCTTGAGAATGCAAACAAGAAACTGGCGGTTTTGCCGTAGGCTTTAGCAAACGGCATCTCCATGGCGAGGATCGGTTCGATGTTTGGCGCGCGGAAGGGGAGGAGTCTGACGATAAGACAGACGAAAAATCCGATACTATATATAGAGAGATTGTGTTTAGGGAGTTTCATAAATGTATGAGTGCACTGTTTCATATATATCACTAAACGAGGTATACTAGTTTAGTAGTTGCGAAACTATGCAACTGATTGGGAGTTTATTATACGCGAGCTTCGTCATCTCGCGAAAGTGGATAACTGATAGTGATACAGAAGCAATCATTCGTAAAGCACTACGTGCAAAAAAGGCGAAAATTGCTGTATACTATTTAGTATATATGGAAACAATTAATAATTTTGTAGAAATTCCTGAACCAAAACTCTCGCGTTTTTTGTTCTCGAACACGAAGATGGCATGGTTCTGGCTTATTGTTCGCGTGTACGTCGGTTGGCAGTGGATCGAAGCAGGGTGGGGAAAAATCCACAATCCCGCATGGGTGGGAAGTGATGCCGGTCAGGCCTTGTCTGGTTTTATCCAAGGGGCGCTCGCCAAAATGAGTGGTGCGCACCCAGATGTGCAAGGATGGTACGGCACTTTTTTGCAAAACGGAGTGCTTCCGCATGCAAGTCTGTGGTCACATGTGGTTGCGTACGGTGAGTTGTTGGTTGGTGTGGCACTCGTGCTCGGCCTCTTTGCTGGAATTGCTGCATTCTTTGGAACTTTCATGAATTTCAATTTTCTTTTAGCGGGGGCAGTATCCGTGAATCCAATTCTTGGATTTTTAGGACTCTTCTTGATTTTGGCATGGCGTGTTGCCGGCTGGTGGGGGCTTGATCGCTGGGTATTGCCGGCGGTCGGTACTCCGTGGAAACCCGGGGAACTGTTTACTAAAACGCAGTAATTCTAGTCTCTGTACCAAAAAACACTCCGCCTATCCGGGGTGTTTTTGTTTGGATACTTGACTCATACCCCCCTAGGGTATATACTCTCTGGTATGAAACAAGACATTAAAGTAAAAGCGCTTCGTCGCCTAAAGATTATCGAGGGGCAAGTGCGAGGATTGCAGGAGATGGTCGCCACTGAAAAGTACTGCATCGATATCATTACCCAGGCTTCGGCGATTAAAGAAGCGCTCTCGGGAGTAGAGGATTTGGTTTTGGAAAATCACCTGTCGACGCACGTCATTCACCAGATTATGCACGGCAAGCAAGATCAGGCGACGAAGGAAATTTTGAAAATATATAAATTAGCCCAGAAGAAAAAATAACGTATGAGTACGAACGTCTACAAAATTAAAGGCATGCACTGTGCAAGTTGTGCCAGTATCATTGAACGGACCGTCAAAAAAATTGATGGGGTAGTCGACGTGTCGGTAAATAACGGGACGGAAAATGCCAAAATTTCTTTTGATCCAAACAAAGCCAGTCCGGAAATTTTTAATACAAAGTTGGAACCGTTGGGCTATTCACTTATCGTTCCGCAAACTGCTAGTGAAATGGCGATGAGTGAGAGCGAACATGCGGCGCATCTGGGACTCCATCAATCAAAAAAAGAAAAACTAGCTGAAATTGCGTCGATGAAACGAATCGTTCTCTCGGTGATACCGCTTGCCATCATTAGTGTTTTTATAATGGGATGGGATATTTTTGCACAATTCCAATTAGTTGGAGAGATGCCATTAGTCTGGGAAGAATTTTTTCATCATTTACTCCCCATTATGGCGACGTACACACTTTTTGTAGCAGGAAAGCCATACCTGCTTGGGCTCTATCGCTTTATACGATATGGTAAGGCAAATATGGATACGTTGATCGGGCTCGGTACTTCTGTGGCGTTTCTCTACAGCTTCATTGCTAGTGCGTTTGAAGAGACGCTCCTTAAATCATTTCCAAATGTATCGACTACGTATTTTGATGTGACGATTATCGTCATTACATTTATCGCACTCGGAAAATATCTTGAAACGCGCTCAAAATTAAAAACAGGTGATGCAATCGAAAAATTACTGAATCTCCAGGCGAAAACCGCGCTGGTTATTCGCGATGGCAAGGAAGTTGAATTACCGATTGGGCAAGTCGTTCATGGTGATTTGGTTATTGTAAAACCGGCTGGGAAAATTCCCGTTGATGGTGTTGTTGTTGAAGGCAGTTCATATGTCGATGAATCGATGATTACCGGAGAGCCAATGCCGGTGTCTAAAAAATCAGGGGACACTGTTGTCTCAGGGACCATAAACACCACGGGCTCATTTACCTTCAAAGCGACAAAGGTTGGCGCTGAAACGATGCTTGCCACTATCGTTCGCATGGTTGAAGAGGCCCAAGGGAGCAAGGCGCCGATCCAGGCGCTCGCTGACAAAATCTCAAGTATTTTTGTACCGATTGTGCTCGGTATCGCCGTCCTGTCATTTGGTGCGTGGCTATTTTTTGGCACAGCATCGCTTGGCTTCTCGCAGGCACTTTCGTACGGACTCGTTTCGTTTGTCGGAGTGCTCGTGATTGCCTGTCCGTGTGCGCTTGGGCTTGCGACGCCAACCGCGATTATTGTGGGCGTAGGCAAAGGTGCTCGTGAAGGCATTTTAGTCAAAGATGCGAGTACACTTCAAAAGCTTCATAAAGTAAATGTTGTTGTCGTTGATAAAACAGGAACGATCACTAAAGGAAAACCAGAAATTGTCTCAACTAAAACTATCTCCGGCGAAGAGACAAAAAATCTTTCAATCTTAGCTTCGCTTGAAAACAAATCAGAACATCCAATCGCGCATGCTATTGTTTCAAACCTCAAAGAAAAGCAGGGGAGCATGTTGCCTGTAGAAAAATTCGAAGCGCTGAAAGGGAGGGGGGTGAAAGGAACAATTGAGGGCATCGACTATTTTGCGGGAAATACAAAACTAATTACGGATATGGGCATTACGTTTGATCTGCAATCAATTGAGAAAGAAACAATGGAAGGTAAAACCCCGGTTATATTGGCAACAAAGGAAAAAATTCTTTCTGTTGTCATGGTTGCTGATGCGGTAAAACCAGAAGCGATCGAAGCTGTACATAATTTACATAAACTTGGAGTAAGGGTGGTCATGCTCACCGGAGACAATGCAAATACGGCACGGCACATTGCGGATGTTATCGGTATCGATGAGGTCGTCGCAGAAGTAATGCCAGAGGATAAATTGAATAAAATAAAAGCATTGCAGTCAGAAGGAAAAATTGTCGCAATGGCGGGTGATGGAGTGAATGATGCCCCAGCGCTTGCGCAGGCGGATGTTGGCATCGCGATGGCAACGGGTACTGATGTGGCGATCGAGTCAGCCGGGATTACATTATTGCACGGAGATATTTCCAAATTGGTAAAAGCTGTTCGTCTGTCACGACTGACAATGCGCGGAATAAAACAGAATTTGTTCTGGGCATTCATTTACAACATCATCGGTATTCCGCTTGCAGCGGGATTATTCTTCCCGATTTTTGGGTGGTTATTGAATCCGGTTTTTGCAGGATTGGCGATGGCGATGAGTAGTGTCTCTGTGGTCGGGAATTCGTTACGAATTAAAAGTAAAAAATTATAAATTATATGCAAACATACACATTTCATGTTTCGGGTACACATTGTGCTTCATGTAAAATATTGATCGAAGATATTTTGAGTGAGCAGGGACTTGTGCGCGAAGTGCACGTCGATCTCAAAAAAGAAACGGTTACGGTCGCGACGACGAGCGATAAAGCACCGGAAGAACTCGCAAGTATTTTAACTGGCGCAATTGCAAAGAATGGCTATACGCTCTCCGTTGAGAAACTAAGCACTCCTCAAGATAATGGTGATATTTGGAAGGCGATACCAATCGGTCTCGCGTTTTTGGTGCTCTTTTTTATCCTACAGAAGTCTGGCCTTCTGAATCTTGGCATCGGTGGTGTGACAACTCCCGTGACGAGTTTTATCGTTGGGCTCATCGCTTCAGTTTCGAGTTGTTTGGCGATTGTTGGTGGCCTCGTCCTGTCTCTATCCGCTGAGGTTTCAAAAGATAACGTGAGTGATAAAAGAAACATTATCCTCTTTCATGTCGGTCGAGTTGGCGGGTTTGCATTGCTTGGTGGGGTGCTCGGATTGATAGGGGATGCTGTTGGGATCAACTTTGTGTTCACGGCAATCTTAGGATTGATTGCATCCCTTATTATGCTTCTACTAGGACTTGATCTTGTCGGTATTGCAAAAAAGAGCAAAGTCACCTTGCCCTCTGGAATCTTTAAATTTTTTAGACGTGTAGAACATAAAACATTTACTCCGCTTATCATTGGTGTCGGCACATTTTTTTTGCCATGCGGGTTTACCCAGTCCATGCAGTTTGTGGCGCTCTCAAGTAGTTCATTTATGACAGGGTTTCTCATTATGTTAGGATTTGCTTTAGGCACACTTCCGGTACTCGCGTTCCTTTCCTTTGGTTCGGCTTCGATTGCGCAATCAAAACACGCACCGCTTTTCTTTAAATCGGCCGGAGTTGTCGTTATTGGGTTTGCAGTCTTTGCCTTACTTGCTGGCCTTGCAGGTCTCGGTATTATTAATCCTTTATTTACAATATAAGTTATGAATAAAACAGTATCAGTTATTATTGCACTTATACTCATCGCCGGAATTGTGTATGTTGTTACCCGCCAGCCGGTAAAGAATAGCAGTAGTACTCAAGTCTTACAGAATGTTGAGGTGAAGGAGGGGATTCAGTATGTGACGATCGATGCGAAAGGAGGATACTCGCCGAGAATATCAACTGCAAAAGCCGGGATACCGACAAAGCTTATTGTTAAAACTGACGGTACGTATGATTGCTCGTCATCATTAGTTATAAACGAGATCAATTATAAAAAAATATTGCCTCAGACTGGCGAGACCGAAATAGATCTGGGGACCAAAAATGCCGGTGAAACACTGCAGGGTTTGTGCGGTATGGGGATGTACAATTTTCAGGTGAGGTTTGAGTAGGGGGTAGGAACCTTGATTCCCGTCGTAAGATACATTTGTGGTCAGGAATAACTTTTATTCCATCGAACAAAAAATTTCTCGATTTTGGCAGGAATCTTTCGTTACACGAACAGTATACCTTTTCCATGATTTTGAACAGAAGTTCAAAATCATAAGGAAAAGCTTTTCGATTCCTGACACAAAGTGCGCAGGCACTTTGTTCCGGGCGCACATATTAAAAAGACCGACATATAGTCGGTTCATTTAAATATGTGCGCCCGGCAGGAATCGAACCTGCGACCATCTCCTTAAAAGGGAGCTGCTCTACCGACTGAGCTACGGGCGCGTACTTTACAAGTACTCTAGAAAGTATCATATTTAGGCTTATAAATCAATATGAAAAAGAAACCAGAAACAATCCTCATTTTGGACAACATCCGAAGCTCCCATAACGTCGGCTCTATCTTCCGTACGGCCGACGCCCTCGGTATTTCAAAAATATACCTCGTCGGCTATACGCCGAAGCCACTTGATCGTTTCAATAGGCCAAGTAAAGAGATTGCTAAGACCGCTCTTGGCGCTGAAAAGACAATCCCCTGGGAAAGTAAAGAAAGCCTGCCCGCCCTTATACGAAGTTTGAGGCGGGATACATTCAAAGTCATCGCGCTTGAGCAATCACCAAAATCAGTAGACTATAAAAAAATCCGCCTTCCGCAAAAAGTGGCGATTATCCTCGGAAACGAAGTTGATGGTATTGATACAAAAACGCTCGCACTCTGCGATATTATTACAGAAATACCGATGCATGGTGGAAAAGAATCCCTCAACGTCGCGGTGGCGTGGGGAGTGGCTGGTTTCCGTCTTTTGGATCGCTAGTGGTTACGGCTGCGTTCTCGGTCCGTAAATTTGTCCGTTATCGATTGGTGCCGCTGGTTCGATAAATGGCCCAGCTTTTGCGCTGTCGTGTTGTGCACCGCCCAACATAAACCAGATGACCCAGATAGCTAAGAGTATTAAAAGAAATCCTTTGAGTTCGCTCATATCTTTGAAATTAATTTTTGGTGTTCGGAGCAAAAGTGTGCACTGCGTCCGCCCACCATCTTTCGTAGTATAACACCCTTGCATCCTGGCTTGCCACAAGGGTCTCCCGTTTTTCGATAAGCGTTGTGGTGATGGTGGAATTCGCCGCGTTTCCCATGAATGTCGCGGTAGTCGCTCGTGGAATCTCCTCCGAAATCAATACCTTTTCTAAGGGTTTCTCTAATAGCTTCGTACATCACGCCAAATTGTGAGAGAGAAATATTTGCTACTTTCTCTTCTGGATGAATACCTGAGATCCAAAGAATCTCATCCGAATAAATGTTGCCGATGCCTGCGATGATTGATTGATCCATGAGTACTTGTTTGATTTTACCGTTTGGTTTTTTTGAGAGGGCCATTATCATTGCCTGTTTGGTAAATGCTTCATCGAGCGGTTCGGGTCCTAAATGTTCGAGATGAACAGACTTACCGATATCTTTTGTTTCAAGTAATGTCATCTTCCCAAACTTGCGTGAATCGCAAAATACTAAATGACGAATTGAATCATTGAAGGGAAGGGCAGGGTTACTTAAGGTGAAGGCCACATGTACAAAACGATTGAACGGATCACGGAGAGCTTCATTTTTTTCTTCATCATGTGGTTTCCAGCTATTTTTCTTTTGATCATAGTCATATTTACCAAACATGAGATGTCCTGTCATTTTCATGTGAATCAAAATTGTTTTACCTCCTTCAAGTTCAATTAAGATATTTTTGCCACGGCGACGTACATCTAGAATTCTTTTATCCGTTACTTCTTTTTTAAAATACTCAAAATAATCCGTGTTTTTTACAGAATCTTTCTGGCGCTTATCTTTGGTTGATAAATCAGTCCAGACGTCTTTGATGTAGAGGTAGGGAAGGACTGACCTCAATCCTTCAGTGGTGGTTTGGACTTCGGGGAGCTCGGGCATGTAAACAGAGTAAAGATTTAAGATGAAAGTTGCAAGCCGAGAAAGATTTGACATTTTGTCATAAAAATTGTAGTGTAAGGAAAAATATACGTCTAACCTTAAACAAATTCTGCTCTATGAAAAATTCAATATTCTTACTACTAGTAGTTATTTCTACTAAACTCTTCGGCTTCACCTTTGACCCGTCATCACTTAAAGTAAATCAAAAGTCTACGACTAAGGAGGGAACTGAGTTACCTATCACTGTGAAGCGGTCTCATTTGAGAGGTGTTCCCGTTTTCCCTAACGATTCAACCTGGCAAATAGTTTCTCGTTTTACTGAATGCGCGTTGCATTTACATGAGGAAGGACCAATCCCACCACTGCTTCGTGGGTACGAACATCAGGATTTTATAAAGATGGTACTCAAATACCGTGACAGCGTCTTTATTTTTTCTGAAAAAAGGAAAAGAGCAACTGGTGCACTTTTCCCATTTCTTGAAACGGGGGACAGTGTTGCGACGACGACGGTGGCCTTTGTCTCACCTGTAGGTTTAAACCCAGTCACTAATCCATCAGTATTTGAAAAAAATACACGTCAAATGTGGTTGCGTATAGGATTCTTTATACTATTCGGCATTTTTTCCGCAATTCTTTCAGTGAAGTATTCTTCAAAACTGGTTTCCTTGATACCGCTCGTTTTTCTTGCTGTTGTAGCACCGATTGGCATATTCAGTGGCAGTTTACATGTTTTTGGTTTTGAACAAGGAGTTGCGTATGCGGGGGCATTCCTTATGTGGTATATGGTGGGGTATCTCCCCGGCGTATTCATTATTCCGGTGTTTTACTCCAAGCGTGTAGAAATAGCATAAGTAGTAAATGAAAATGAAAAAGGCATCCGTTGATTGACGGGTGCCTTTTTGTTATCTATTTTTGTCCCAAAATTTTGAGTGCTTCTTTGACACGAGCGGAAGTACTCATGACATCGCTTGGAATTTCTTTGAGTGCATCGCGTGCTTCGTTTTGCGAGTAGCCCAATGATTTTAATGCTTCGAGTGCATCAAGCTCGCCTTTATGTTCGCCGTTTTCAGATTTGTGTCCGAGTGCCGAGAGTTTGTCACGCAGTTCAATAACAATTTTTTCTGCAGTCTTTTTTCCGATGCCAGAAATTTTGGTGAGGTAGGAAGTATCGCCTGAGCCGATAGCGCGCTTCAGTGTTTCAATCGGAGCGACACTGATGATCGTAAGTCCCGAGCGGGGACCGATGCCCGAGATATCAATGAGCATTTCAAAAAAGTGCAGTTCCTCAATATCTGCAAAACCGAAAAGTTCCATTGAGTTCTCGCGTACAGCAAGGTGGGTCCAGAGGGTTACTTTCTCCTCGTTCTTTCGATGAATGTCTGCTAAGAGGTTTGTCGAGACAAATACTTGGTAGCCGACGCCACCGACGTCGACGACGATATATTTGTCAGTCGCCAGGGCGATGGTGCCTGAAATTCGTGAGATCATTTTTCTAGTATACCGTACTCCTCCTTTTTAGGAGAGTTTGACACGTGTGGTAATTTACTGTATAAATAAGCAAAAAGAATTCACATGGGAGATTATCTGAAATTACCAAAAGGCCCTCGCTGCATACAGTATGATGTTGAAACAGGTCGCTACTATTTGGAATGTAGCTGCAAGGAAAAGATATTTAGTAAATCAACGCAAGAATTTCAGGGAGATGACAGTGTAGAACTCGGGGCTGTATCTTCTGAGGTGGTGCGAATGATTGAAGACTATAATGATCATCAGATTGGATGCCGTGTTGCACGGAAAGGGTTGAAGCTTATTGGTAGAAAAAAAGGCTATTAGATGAATATCTGGTAGCCTTTTAACTTGCCAAATATAGTCATTTCTGGTATATTCTGTCTGTTCAATTCTACGGCTGTGTCTCGGTCTTTGGGTTGATCCTGGTCTTAATTTTTAACTTTTATTTTTTAATTTTAAATTTAAAACATGCCAATTACACGTTCAGCTAAAAAAGCTCTCCGCGGATCTGCTCGCAAGAAAGTCTTGAATGATCGCCGCAAAAAGACAATGAAAGAAGCGATCAAGAAGGTTGAAAAGCTCGCAAAAGAAAAGAGTAAAGACACAAAGACTGCACTCTCTACCGCTTTCCAAGCTATCGACAAAGCTGCAAAGATCGGAGCAATTAAGAAAAATAATGCTTCTCGCAAGAAATCTCGTCTCGCTCGAATCACGAAATAATGTCCAATCAAAAATCGCCCTTTAGGGCGATTTTTGTTATACTCAATTTATGAATCCGGTAGTAGAAAATGACATCGCCGGAGGCATTGAGAGACAAGAAAATTTTTAAGAAATACAGTTTGAGTATTATTACTTAATAAATAATGGCAGAATCAATAATGTCATTTTTCACTAACCGGATGAATCAACAAATGCAAAAATCATCAATATTGTTTATTGCTTTCACGCTTATTGTTATCGCGTTATTAGGCTTTTTTATTATTCAGCACAATGAAACAATCGAGACTCCTCCTGTAACAACAAATAACAACACTCCACCGGCAGTTACCACGACAAGTAATTGCGGCCTTTCTGTTGTAAGTCCTCTGCCAAACACAACGGTAACATTTCCGCTTATGGTACAAGCTGTTGTCGATAATACGCAGATGGCAACACTCGGTTGTTCTTGGACTGTATTTGAAGCCCAGGCTGGTGTTGTTAAGGTGTACGATATAAACAATATCCAAGTCGGTTTTGGCATTCTTGCTACAACAGGGAACTGGATGACGACATCACCGGTTAATTATTCTGCAACAGTTACTCTCACTGGTACTCCAGCAACAAACGCGCTGACGCTTGTGTTTGAAGAGGAAGATCCATCAGGCAACGGTAATATTGATATCGTATCTATACCAGTAACACTCTAAATTATATGTCGCACTTACTTGAATTCTATGGAGACGAATGTCCGCATTGCGTAAAAATGCGCGCGTTGACTGAGCAGCTCGAAAAAGAAAAAAATGTGACCATTGATCGCTTTGAAGTATGGCATGATGAAGAAAATGTAAAGAAAATGGAAGAACTCGATAAGGAGCCGTGCGGCGGAGTACCTTTTTTCATTAATACGAAAACAGGTAAGACGATCTGCGGGGAAGCGACTTATAAAGAACTTGTGAAGTGGGCAGAATAATACATGGATATATTTGCACATACGCTTTGGACAGCAGCTCTTGCCAAAGGAGCGAATACAAATAAAAAGGTAATTGAGAAGAACACAAAGCCACTTCGTGTTGGCTGGGCAGCGTTTTTTGGTGTGGCGCCGGATCTGTTTGCATTTAGTCCGGTATTTTTTGTGGCATTTTTCATGCTGATTTCCGGAAAGATTTCTTTTGGAGAATTTGGAAACCACCATGGACTTAGCGCTCTTGAAGCAATGCCTTCATGGCTTGATCCGTCCGGGCTCTATCACATAAGCCATAGCGTAGTTATTTTTCTCGCTGTATTCCTTGTCGTCTGGGCAATTCGCCGGAGACCTTACTACGAAATGATGGGGTGGCTGCTCCATATTCTTATCGATATTCCTTCGCATGCGGCTAGTTTTTATCCGACACCGTTTTTATGGCCACTCTCTGACTATCGATTTCTCCACGGTGTTTCTTGGGCGAACCCGACGTATATGATCATCAACTATAGTCTGCTGGTCATTGTGTGGGTCTACTTTTTAGTAAAGAGAAAAAAGGTACAAGAAAAAACCTCGCTTTAAAGCGAGGTTTTTTCGTTATGTTTTATTGATACTTGCGAATCTCGTCGCGCAGCTTCTGTGCTTCTTCTTTTGGATTGTCTGAGAATATTATTCCACGAGCGGAGTTGATGATGAGTCCGCGTCCAGCGCTATTTTTACCAGCCTCCATAACTTCCTCGACGCTGCCGCCTTGTGCGCCAATGCCAGGGACGAGAAATGTCATATCACCGACGAGTGAGCGTACTTTCTTCATTTCTTCTGGATACGTAGCGCCGACAACGAGCATGCAGTTGTTTTTTTTATTCCATTTGGTAGCGACTGATTCGGCGACTATCTGCCACATCGTTTTTCCATCTGATTGGATATCCTGAAATTCAGGCGAGCCTGGATTTGAAGTACGGCAGAGAATAATCGATGCCTTATCAGCTCTGTCGAGAAACGGTTGCAGTGCTTCTTGTCCCAGGTAGGGGTGAAGAGTAATAGAGTCAAAACCCATCCAATCAAACACTGACTGCACGTAGCCATTATTGGTATTGCCAATATCGGCACGCTTTGCGTCATCGATCGTGACGATGTCTTGGTGCTTTTCAATGAGATAATCCATTGTCATTTTAAGCTCACGCATACCCTGGTCACCACGGGCTTCATAGAAAGCACTGTTTAGTTTATATGATGCTGTAAATTCATGTGTTTCCTCAATAATCCACTTATTGAATTCAAACTGTGGGTGTTCCATCTCTAAGAACCGTTCTGGGATTTTAGCTATATCCGCATCGAGTCCAACACAGACAAGAGAGTTGATTTCCTTTGCGCGCTTATCAAATTTTTCGATAATGTTCATTTTATTTCTGGGTTGATTGTGCCTCCAAGAATTTTTTTCCATGGCCGACTTTTGTATTTATTGGGATACCATTTTTGCAAAGAGGGCACACTGAAGCTTCGTACACGTCAACAACATAGTTACTCAGAGCATCAAAGGGTGCTCCCATTGTTTCGGTTGTTACTTGGTCAGGATTTTTATTTACCATGACACATACTCCTATAATATTTCCACCGCTCGCTTTTACTGTGTTAATCACTTTTGCAACAGACCCTCCGGTGACTGCGATGTCTTCAATTACCAGAACATTTTTCCCTTTTACAAAAGAGTCATAACCTCGAGTGAATACCTGGTCTTTTTCAGCATTCTTTTCTGTGTACACACCGAATATTTCTTTACCTTTCAGTTTTGATAAATGGTAGGCAGTCCATTGGGATAAGATAATACCACCCAAAGCAGGTGCTACAACTACATCAATATCTTTGTCTTTATATTTTTCTGCGAATAATAATCCGACATCTGATGTTTCTTGTGTGTGTGGGTAGAGTGCATCTTTGTTCACATAGGTATCAAAGTGTAATCCTGACGTTCCGACAAAATGACTATCAGGAATTATTGCCCCTACTTTTTTTAGGATTGTAATGATATCACTCATATTATTGAATACTTACTTTTAATTTTAAAATCTTTTCTTTGATTTCCTGTGCTAAGTATGGATTCCACATGGCACCGGTTGCGCTCATGACAGAATCTGCGCCTGTTTCTACGTACTCAGTGTAATCTTCTGGGACAGTCACGCCACCGACACCTTCGATTGAGAATGTATAATTGTTTTCTTTTTTAATTTGCGCCAAGCGTTTTACCATCTCAACCCCAGCCCATTTAATAGTTGCACCACAGACACCAGAACGGAGGCGAAGGGGGCTACCTGGAAGGGCTTGTTCGCCTTTATCATTGCGTACCTCAGCTTGGAGTGTGTTGATCGCAGAAATACCGTTTGCGTATTTTTGTACTGCAGCTGCAATTTTCTGGAGTGAATCGTTATTATCAAAATAGCCGACTTTCACAATGAGTGGCGTATCGCCAATTGTCTCACGGATAGCTTTCAGCACTTGTTCGGTGACGGGAACGTTGTAGCAAACCAAACCCTCGTTGCCGATGTTTGGGCAGGAGAGATTTACTTCAAGAATTGGAGCTCCGGTTTCTTTTGAGAGTTTGGCAGCGAGTGCGAAGTCATCGATCAGTTCTTGCTGCGTCTGATTTGGTTTTACTGTGCCCATGAAAGAGAGGACAAGCACCTGCCCTTTGCCTGTGTACGAAAGAGCTTTTTTCACATCTTCTTGCCACACAGCTGCTTCCTTTGAAGGCACACCAAACGAGTTCGTAATAGAAAGTGGTTCGTGATAATTCGTGTCGGCAATGAGAGCACTTTTCATTTTCTCTGGAGTAAGATCGCCATCAACTTTTACTGAGAGAACATTTGGCCATGGGTGGCAGGGGAATGTGCCAGAGCGGACTGTTTTGTACACAACGACATCAAATCCTTTTTCGAACGCGCCTTTGACGAAATTGCTATTCAAAATGGGGCCGGCCGGAATACCAAGTGGTGCATATACTTTGTGTCCGTAAAAGTCATATGTTGGTTCGCCTTCCGTGATGACTTTCTTCCCGTCAGCAAATCCGCCGAATGGACCTTGCGCATAATTGTCATCGTATGACTTTTCTGGATCGTAAAATGGTATGTGGAGCATTTTTTAATTAAAGTTAATTAGTAACTATTTTCCCATTCTCAACAATTTTTTTACCACGAATGACAACAGTTTCTGGTTTGCCGTAGAGCGTCATGCCTTCAAAAGGGGACCAGCCACATTTTGTTTCGTACGGCGGAGTGACAACGTACTCTTTGTCTGGATCGAGCTCTATATATGTATCTCCCTGATCTGGAATATTAAAAATTTGTTTTGGCATGGAGTAGAGGAGCTTTGTCACTTGTTCTTTTTGGATGCGACCGTCCTTAACTCCTTTGAAAAGAAGTCCGACAGCAGTTTCGAGTCCTGGTACACCGAAGGCTGGCTGCTCCTTTTCCTTTTCTTCGCGAGTGTGTGGTGCATGGTCGGTCTCAACGATATCAATTGTGCCATCGTTGATCCCTACCCAAAGTGCGTCCATATCTTCTTGGGTGCCAAGTGGCGGTTTCATCATGGCGTAGCCTTTCAATTTTTCTCGCGCGTCACCAGTCATGTAGAGGTGGTGTGGACAGACACCAGCGGTGACTGGTTGACCGCTGGCTTTCGCCTTGCGGACGAGTTCCACTTCGATTGCTTGTGAGATATGACAGACATGCAAACGTCGTTGATACTTGAGTGCGAATGCGAGCGCCATTTCAAGTTGCGCCCCTTCAGCGTGCACGAGAATCGGTTTTAAAGAATTCCACGCAGAGAATACTTTGTCGAGAAGGTCTTTATCCTCGATCAACATTTCTCCGGTAGTGTGGTTGCAGTAGAGTTTGAGCCCGAAGACCGAAGGGGAATCCCAGATTTTTGCGAACTCTTCGGTGTTGTGACCGTTTGTGCCGAAATGAAATCCGATATCGCAGAGCGCTTTCTTTGAAAGATCAACTTTTTCTTCAAGGCGCTCCTTTGTGATAGTTGGTGTTGGATTGTTTGGCATGTCGACCATGAACGTAAAACCGCCGGCAATTGCAGCACGGGAACCTGTATAAAAATCCTCTTTATGAGTCGCGCCCGGCTCGCGTAGATGTACGTGTACATCAATGAACCCCGGGAATCGTTCGATAGACATATATAGTACAGAGCTTATCATTTTTAGGGGTGGTGGCAAAGGGCACGCCCTTGCTAAATCTCAATTTTAGTGTAGATTAGTAAGGTGTTTAGAAGGCTCCGTCGTTCAATGGATAGGACGTAACTTTGCGGAAGTTATGATGCAGGTTCGATTCCTGCCGGAGTCACTAGTACAAAAATGAGCCGTCTCGAAAGAGGCGGCCATTTTTGTTTAGTGACTCCGAGCGAGCAAACTGCTTTGCTCGCGTGCAGGAATCGAACAGCGGAGTCATGTTTTGCAAGCTTGCAAAACAGACGAGCTGGTGCCCAGACAAAACTTTTTGACGAAAAAGTTTTAGTCGAGGGCGATAAGCGTACTCGCGGTCCTGCCGGAGTCATCAGGGCTTCAAAAAAGCGCCCTCGGGCGCTTTTTTGGATTCTATTTAAATTTAAAATCCTAAGAAATCCATGATTCGATGTGACGCAGGTTCATCCATTTCTCGTTCTTTCATTTTTTTAAGAAGTGAGGTCTGGACCCGTTTCCAGTCAGCATTTCCTAGGGGGAGTGTGACGAGAGGCATAAACATGCGATCTGTTTCGAGGATAAGCTTGGGTTTGCGGTCTTTTGCAACAATTGCAAAACTTTTTATATGTTTGTAGTCATACGTGTAATGACTCACTTTCACACCACGTTCAGTTATTTCAAAAGTCACTATTTGTGGCTTGCGGACACTATAGACAACAAGAAGTGAGACAGCAACCACAATGAAAACAGCAAAAAGAAAATTGCCGTAGATGATCGAAGCAACAACGGTACAAATTCCGATAATCCCAAGTGCCCAAAACCAGTCGGGCGACTTTGGTCGATCCTCATATTCAAGTGCTTCCCAGCTGATATGATCTCCAAATTGCATATGTATATGATATCAAACTCTGTTTGCAAATACTAACGATAGCGTCTTTGTAAAATAAAATATATTCACTCGTACCTTATCCACACGACAGGTAGGCCTTCGTCGTCTAGGGGAGTATACTTTTACTATCACTCTATGAAACATAGGGTCCGCTCGTTTTACAAATTAATTGGAAATATAGTATGAAAACAAATAACACCAAGGTGGCTTTCCTCACTATAATAATCCTCGCAATAGTTTCTGTCGCAGGGTTGATTCTAAAGAATAATAAAGATCAGCTGGCTACAGCTGTTTCTCCTGGTTATAAACCTACCTCTCTTTGTGATATCGGGGAATGCGAGACAGAAGGAAATTATAAAACCGCCAAAAATAAAGATACTAAGCTAGAAGAAAGACGCCAGAAAATGGAAGCAGAGGTCGCCGCTTATTTGCTTAAGAAAAATAACAAGTAAACTTATGAGTAAGAAAAAAATCATTACTGGATTCGTTGGTGTACTCATTGCAGTAGTCGTTTTATCTAGCTTTTCACTTTCGCCAAATGGAAAAGGGGTTGCATCTGCTGCAGATGTTGTTACAATCCCGGTTGTTTTTCATGTCTTATACAACTTACCAGAGCAAAATATTTCTGATGCACAGATTAATTCGCAGATTGACGCACTCAACGAAAACTTCAATGCAGAAAATCCTGACGTAAGTACAGTCCCTGTTCCTTTTATGTCTCTGGTTGGACGTTCAGGGATTCGGTTTGTGTTAGCAAAGCGTGATCCACAGGGTAATCCTACGAATGGGATTATTCGTAAATACACGACGATTACTTCTTTCTCGAGTGATGGAGCAGCCTGTTTTAGTAGTCTTGGGGGAGATGATGCATGGCCCCATGATCAGTATCTCAATATTTGGGTGGTTAATAAATCCGGAGCGGCAGGGTATTCTGCATATCCTTGGAGTGGGAGTGCCGCAACCGATGGTGTAATTGTCGGCTACAACTATGTTGGCAAGGTTGGTACTTTTACAAACAATTGGAATTATCAAAAAGGGCGAACCGTAGTTCATGAAGTCGGCCATTGGCTGGGGCTCGTACACATCTGGGGTGATGCTACGTGCGGCAGTGACCTAGTGGCTGATACACCAACACATGAGAAAGCCAATGGATCTTGTCCTGCGTTTCCTCATGTATCTATGTGTGCAGGAAGTGCTCCAAACGGCGATATGTTTATGAATTATATGGACTATACAAATGACGATTGTAGGACGATGTTTTCTCAAGGGCAGGTTGATCGTATGTTGGGCTTTTTGAACACAACTCGAGCAGGCTTGCTTACATCCTTGGGTGGCGTTGCCCCGTCTGGTTCAGATATCACTCCGCCTATCATTTCATCGGTTGCTGCATCAAATATCACCACGTCTGGTGCCACTATTACGTTCTCTACAGATGAACCATCTGATACCCAAATGCTCTATGGTATGGCTTCGGGAAACTATACTACTACTGTTCCAACCAATTCTACGCCCGTGACTTCGCATAGTATTGTACTCAGCGGTCTTACTGCTGGTACCAAGTACTACTATGTCGTCAAATCAAAAGATATGGCTGGAAATGTTGCAGTATCCTCGGAGTATTCATTTACGACGGTTTCCTTAAATGACACAACTGCTCCAGCGACGACATTTTCTGCTGCTACTGGTACATGGACAAATACTTCTGTCTTGCGCACTCTTACCTGCATCGACTCAGGTTCTGGCTGCAAAATTACCTACTGGACATTTGTTGTAAATGGTTCAGCTTGTCCAGCAGCTACACTTTCTGGAACAGGGTACACTACTGGTACTACTGCAACATGGAGTACTCAAGGACAGTGGCGACTCTGTGCTTACTCAATAGATAATGTTAATAATGTAGAAAATCCTAAATTCACCGAACCATTCAATATTGATACAAAACCGCCAACAACCGCAGTAAATGCTCCCGCTAATAACTCAACTGTATCAGGGAAGACCGTCGCACTCACTGTGGCCGCGGCGGATGCTCTTTCAGGAGTTAAAACGATTCAGATTACCGTTGATGGTGTAAACGTTGGGGCGCCAGGAACTTCCAGCCCCTACACTGTTTACTGGGACAGCACGACTGCTTCAAATGCAACACATATTGTGTCGCTTAAAGCGACAGATGTAGCAGGGAACACAAATTCGATTGGGGCGTCAGCCTCTGTCACGGTCTCAAATGCATCTTCGGCCATCCCGCCAGTAGTGACTATTACGAGTCCAACAGGGAGTACGATTCCGACCAAAGGGAACACTACTCTCTCATTTACTGCGACAGCTACCACGACCAACTCAAGTATTTCCTATATACAACTTTCTATAAATAACTCTCTTCAAAAAACCTGCCCCAATGTTACTACGTGTACGTATACGTGGAGAACAAAAGATATTCTTCCGGGGTCATATACGCTCAAAGCAGTAGCTGTTGATGCTAAAAATGTGGCTGGGCAAGCAACGAAAGTGCTGACAAAATAAAAATTTTACTTAGAAAATTTTCGGTAGATTGCGATCAGTTTTTTCTCTAATTGTTGCGGTGTTTTTTCTTCGTTTCTAAAAGACAGGTGAGGGAAGTCGCCAATACTCTCCCAGTTTTTCTGTATATATGTATCAAGCAGGGTGTGAGTGAAAAAGTGTCCTTTGCGGTTTTTTATTTGTGATAGATGTTTTGTTTTTGAAGTAGTTACTCGAATGAAAACAATATGTTTTTTAAATTTTTTTAAGAGAAAATTTCTCGATGTGCTATCTGGTAGGGAGTCAGTAATTGCACTCTCTTTTTTCAGAGACTTTAGATACTTTGCTATTCGGGTGAGTTTTTTGAGTCGGTCTTGTTTAGTGAATGTTCCTGCGGCAATTTTTTTCTTCTCTGTTGCAAGGAGGAGCGAATCGCCGTTAATATAAAAAACATCAGCCACTTTTGCGAATTTTTGTGCAATGTAATCTTTCCCGACACCAGGGTATCCAAAAAACCAGTAGATCATACTGACAGGGTAGCATGAAAATGGAGGAATTAAAGAGATTCGCCCGCGACTAAAAAATCGCCGAAACAGGATGAGATTCTCCCCGTACCGGGGCAGTACAGGTTTCCGAAAAAATAATACAGCGAGATTCGCCCGCGACTCTCGCCTCGTCGTCACTCAGCTCGGTCTGGGCACCAGCTCATCTGTTTCGCAAGCTTGCGAAACATGATTCCGCTGTTCGAATCTCACACGCGAAGTGCGCAGGCACTTCGCTCGCCTCCGCAAACAAAAATGGCCCCGACCAAAGTCGGAGCTCATTTTTGTATTTGCGGAGGCGGTGAGATTCGAACTCACGGTCCACTTTCATGGACGACAGTTTTCAAGACTGTTGCCTTAAACCACTCAGCCACACCTCCGGGGATAACATTACGTTATTTCAAGCTTTTTTTCAAGTTTTGAGGCTGATACCACTCCTATTATGTTGCCATGAAAACACCCATCTTAGTGATGGGTGTTTTCTGTGTGTGCCTCATGGTGCTGGTCTTTCTTTAGTGCATTTCTCACGAGATCCCTCACTTCCTTGGGTTTCTTCTTAACCACCCAGAAAATGTAGTAAATTTCGAGTATAGAGAGGGTGTTTACGATAAGGAGTACGATAAACCACCATTTTTCCTTTCGTTCAGCGGCCAGCCAAAGGGCGTACCCCTTCCAAGGAAGGATCCATACAATGACGAGTATAATGAGGACGATATTTCCATACCAGACGCTTACCATGCGCTAACTATAACAAAACGATACTCTAGATACAATTATTATGGACCCTATGTTACACTTTGCGTATGAGGTATCTAGGTATCGATTATGGCTCAAAACACATTGGTCTGGCTCTCTCCGACGAGAGCGGCAAGATCGCTTTCCCCCACAGTATTCTTGATCGATCTAAGCGTTCAGGGATCGATATTGCGACCCTGGCAGCCAAAGAAGGGGTGACTGAGATCGTTATCGGCGAGTCGCTTGATTTGTTTGGCAAACCAAATACCGTCATGAACGAAATTGCGCGATTTGCTATGGAACTCGGCGAAGAGACTGATTTGCCGGTCCATTTTGAAAAAGAATTTCTGACCTCGCATCACGCAACAGTGCAAAAAGGGAAGAGTGGGCTCCATGCTCGGCAAAATAAAATGGCAGACCGCGGCCCCATCGATGCTTCTGCTGCCGCGCTCATTCTTCAGCGCTTTTTAGATAAACAAAATAGTAAATAAAACGAATGAACTCCGAAACGAAAGTGTGCCAAAACTGTCCCGATTTTCTTGAATTCATTAGAAAATCGAGGATCCGCGATTCTGATCTTGATAGTCAGAATCGGGATAAAAATATATGAATACTAGTAGTAGTGAAAAGAGAATATGTCAGAACTGCAAACAAAACTTCACCATCGAACCGGATGATTTTTCTTTTTACGAGAAAATTAAGGTTCCTCCGCCGACGTTTTGTCCGGAGTGTCGTATGGTTAGACGTCTTGTTTGGAGAAACGAACGCTCGTTGCATCGAAGAGAGTGTGGCCTCTGTAAGAAAAGTATAATCAGTATGTATAAAAATGACGGAGCTCCTGTTTATTGCAGTGAGTGTTTTAATGGTGATCAATGGGACCCATATACCTATGCGATTGACTACTCTTTTTCCAAGAATTTTTTTGAACAGATTTGTGAACTTTTTAATAAAGTACCTCGATATTATAAGTATGGTTTTGGTAATCTAATAAATTCAGAATATACAAATTACACTAAAGACAACAAAAATGCATACCTCTCTTATTCGGTAACAGGATGTGAAGATGTTGCGTATTCTGCGATCATAGACAACTCAAAAAATTCAATTGATTGTCTTGCTGTAATGAATGTGGAGAGTTCCTCGTATTGTGTTGATGTTGAGAAAAGTTACAATGTTCACCACGTTATTCAGTCTATTAACTGTGTTGACTCATTTTTTCTTTACGATTGTGCAAATTGTACTAATTGCTGCCTAAGTTCAAATCTCCGCAATAAACAGTATTATTTCAAAAATCAAAGAATGTCTAAAGAAGATTACTTTAAGGCGATTGAAAGCCTCCATCTCAATACTTATTCTGGTGTTGAAAAAGCAAAAGATAAATTTCAGGAGATTCTTAAAAACGCGATACATAAATATGGGTCAATATACATGGCTGTGAATGTAACTGGCGATTATATTCACGACGCGCGGAATGTAAAATACGGCTTCGACACAAATAGCGCGGAGAATATTTCTTATGGCAATCGAGTGATCGACGTCAAAGATTCCATGGATATAACAGGAGTGGGTTTTAAAGCGGAAATGATCTATGACTCCGTAGCGGTATCTGGGACCACATTTAATGATCGTTTTTGTTATATAACAACTCAGGGGTGCCGGGATTGTGAGTATTCATTGCTTCTAAAAAATTGCTCGGATTGTTTTGGTTGTGTAAGCCTTACGAATGCAAAGTATTGTATTTTCAATAAGCAATTTACCAAGGAAGAGTATTTTTTGATGGTAGAAAAAATTAAGAAACAGATGATGGAAATGCCATATGTTGATGCAAAGGGAAGAGTGTATATGTACGGCGAATTTTTCCCCTACGAGTTATCTCCTTTTGGATATAATGAAACAAATGCCCACGACTTTTTTCCTCTGTCAGAAGAAACGGCTAACGAACGCGGCTATAATTGGTTCAAGAGAGAAAAAAGGGACTACAAGATAACGAAAGATTCTAATGATTTACCAGATAGTATTCTTTATGCAGACGATTCTATTCTTTCTGAAACTATCGCTTGCCCGAATAATGGGGACGCAACAACTCAATGCACCACAGCATTTAAGTTAACTCCTGAAGAGTTGCAGTTTTATCGACAAAAGAATCTTCCATTGCCACGGTTTTGCCCTAACTGTCGTCACTACGAGCGTTTGAAGTATAGAAATCCGATGCGGCTCTATCAGCGTTCTTGTATGTGTGCACAAGAAGGACACGATCATTCAGGGAAGTGCTCAAATGAATTTGAAACAAGTTATGCGCCGGATCGTCCCGAGAAAGTATATTGCGAAAGTTGTTATCAGAAAGAAGTGCTTTAAGAAATAATAAGTAACTAATTTCTAATGAATACAGAAACAAGGCAATGTAAAAAATGTAATCAAAATTTTACGCTCGATGCGGATGACTTTTCTTTTTACGAAAAAATGAAAGTGCCAGCTCCACATGTCTGCCCTGATTGTCGATTTAAGATGCGGGCACTTTTTCGCAATGAGATGTCACTTTATACTGGACGCAAGTGCGGGTCGTGCCAGAAAAATATTGTGACAATGTACAATCCAAAATCTCCGTACACTGTGTATTGTCTCGATTGTTACAAAGGCGATTCATGGGACCCACGAAGTTATGCGAAAGAATATGATTTTAATCGCCCCTTTTTTGAGCAACTGAAAGAGTTGCTCCTGCAAGTTCCGAAAGCGTCCTTGTTCGATGCCGCGGGGTATGGCCCAAATGTGAATAGCGATTTCACGAATGCGAGCGCACTTTTAAAAAATTGTTACTTCCTTTTCAATAGCGGCCCAGATGAAGAGTCACTCTATTCTCGCGGCATTGATTTATGTAATGAAGTCAGCGATGCATATTTTTGTGTTAAAGATGAACAGTGCTATGAGATCATCAATACACATGAATGCAACAAGGTGATGTGGGGGCAAAATCTCAAAGGGTGCGTTGATTGTTCTTTGTGTGAAGACCTTTCAGGTTGTACGAATTGTTTTGGTTGCGTTGGTCTCCGCAACAAGTCATATCATCTTTATAATGAACAGGTCTCAAAGGAAACCTATGAGATATTTATGGAATCTTATCGAGGTTCATATGTGCGACAACAAGAAGAACAGGAAAAATTTAAAAAATTCAGATTGCAATTTCCTAAGCGAGAAAATCATAATTTAAAAACAATTGATTCGATTGGAGACTATCTTCACGAAACAAAGAATGTAAAACAGTCTTTTGAAATAAGACTGGGTGGTGAACATTCTAAATACTGCTTCTCAGCAAAAGGCGTTAAAGATTCATATGGGACGACAGGGTATAGCGTAAAGTCGGAAATGCTGCTCGAGTGTGTTTCGACCGGGAATTCTTCTCGTGTTATTGGCAGTTATGCTATTGATCAATCAACGGATATTTTCTATTCTTTTTCGTGCCGACCAAGCAACGCACATTTGATTGGATGTGATTCAATGAAGAATGCTGAGTACTGTATTCTCAACAAACAGTATTCAAAAGAAGAGTACGAGAAAATATATGAACATATAGCGAAAGAACTGGTGGAATTGGGAATTCACGGGCTGATGATGCCTCCAGAGCTTGCTCCGTTCGGTTATAACGAAACATTGGGGAACGACAATATCATGCTTACCAAAGAAGAAGCATTGGCTGAAGGGTTGCCATGGCAAGACGACATTCAGATGACAAAAGGGAAGGAGACAATGAAGCCTGAGCAAATTCCAGATCACATCAAAGATGTACAAGATGGAATTGTAAAAGAGATTTTGAAATGCATCGACTGTGAACGTAACTATAAAATTACCGAACAGGAACTTGGATTTTATCGGAAGATGATGTTGCCGATTCCACGTAAGTGCTTCTATTGCCGCCACAAAGATAGAATTGTTCGTCGTGGACCATATAAGTTCTGGAATCGAAATTGCGCGCACTGTAATAAAGAGATTGTGACCAATTATGCGCCCGAACGACCCGAAATCGTTTATTGCGAGAGTTGTTATCAGCAGGAAGTGATCTAATGCCAAAAGAAGTTTTTCAAATAAAAGGCAAAATGTGGCGGTGGCCGGGTGATGGCGGTTGGCATTTTATAACTCTCGACAGAGATCTCACGGCAAAAATTAGAGAGCGATATGGAAAGGGGATGATACGGATTATCGCGCGCGTTGGTATATCTTCTTGGAATACCTCTTTGTTTCCGCACACCAGGGATAAAACATATTTAATCTGTATAAAAAAGATTATTCGGCAGAACGAAGACCTCTTTGAAAATGACCTTGTACAGTTGAAATTTGAAATTATCTGATTTCTTTTTCAATATTATATTTTTCCTAAAAATGCTATAAATAAAGCATGGATTTTGTCTCATACGACGAATTTAAAAAAATGGACATACGGATCGGCACGATCAAAGCCGTGGAACCGGTCGAAGGTACTGATAAGCTTTTGAAGTGCCAAATTGATTTCGGTGATAAAAATGAATCAGGGGAAGTAACCACCCGCCAGATTGTATCCGGTATTCGTGAATACTATCCGGAATTTGAGAGGCTTATCGGCAAGC
>JAHFNJ010000013.1 GCA_023267375.1 Candidatus Nomurabacteria bacterium
AGTCTGCAGACAACAACGATCCATGGGCACAGAAAGTATTGGATCTCGTAAATGCACTTGATACATACATTCCACTTCCAGAACGCGATCTCGCAAAGCCATTCCTTATGCCAGTAGAAGACATTTTCTCGATCGAAGGTCGTGGAACTGTTGTGACTGGTCGTATCGAACGTGGAGTTGTGAAGGTAGGTGAAGAAGTTGAAATCGTTGGTATCAAAGATACTCAAAAGACAACTGTTACTGGAATTGAAATGTTCAACAAGAACCTCAAGGAAGGAATGGCTGGAGACAACGCCGGAATTCTCGTTCGTGGACTTAAGAAAGATGACATCACGCGCGGACAGGTTCTTGCAAAGGTTGGATCAGTTACTCCTCACGCTGAATTCGAGTGTGAAGTGTACATCTTGAAGAAGGAAGAAGGTGGTCGCCACACTCCATTCTTCGCTGGATACAAGCCACAGTTCTACGTTCGTACAACAGACGTTACTGGTGATGTAACTCTTCCAGAAGGAAAGGAAATGGTTATGCCAGGAGACACTGTTACTCTCAAAGTGAAACTCGTTACTCCAGTTGCTCTTGAAGCTCAGACACGCTTTGCTATCCGTGAAGGTGGTAAGACAGTCGGTGCAGGAGTTGTTACTAAGATAATCGCTTAATCGATTATCTTCTAGTCGAAAGTACAAAGTCGAAAGTGTAAAGTCATACGAATTCGTATCGACTTTACACTTTACACTTTAAACTTTTCACCCAATACTATTATGGCAGATACAAAAACAACAACTAAAAAGCCGAAAGTTGCAAAAAAGGCAGCGTCTTCTGAAAAGTCAGGGGAAGTTCGTCTCCGCATCCGCGTTCGAGCGTACGAGAACAAAGTTCTCGACAACTCAGTAAAGCAGATCATGGATACAGCACTTCGTCATGATGCAATTATTTCAGGACCAACGCCGCTTCCAACTGAAATCAAGAAGTACACAGTCAACCGCTCACCGTTTATTTACAAAAATACTCGTGAACAGTTTGAAATTCGCGTGCACAAGCGCGTGATCGACATCTTGAATCCAGGTGCAAAAACAATTGAAGCTCTCACAAATCTTTCTCTCCCTTCAGGTGTAGAAATCGATGTGAAGATGATGTAGGAGCAGGGAACAGGAGTAAGGGAGAAGGGAACAGTAATATACAATTTTTACTTATTCCTTATCCCATTCCTATTTCCTAAATTATTAATTCAAGAACGGAATGCAGTAGCAAGGTCGCATTCCGGTCCGCTGAAAGTGGAGTAACGGTATTTGAATTACTATTCCCTTACCCCTACTCCCTTATCTCTAATATGAAATTTATTTTAGGAACAAAAGTAAACATGACTGAATACTTTGCCGAAGATGGCAAAATGTATCCAGCCACTGTTGTTACTGCAGGACCAATCGTGGTCACACAAAAAAAGACAAAGGAGACTGATGGCTACACTGCAGTGCAGGTAGGTTTCGGAACTCGAAAGGCAAGTCGTGTATCAGCTGCATTGAAAGGTCACTTCGGTGATAAAGGTCTCTTTTCTGAAGTACGAGAATTTCGTATGGATGATGCTGAGATGGCAAACATCAACGCTGGCGATACAATCGCATCTGACACGTTTGCAGTAGGTGATATCGTTGCTGTCTCAGGTACATCAAAAGGAAAAGGTTTCCAAGGTGTTATCAAGCGTCACAACTTTAAAGGAGGTCCTCGTTCTCACGGTCAGAAACACTCTGAACGTGCACCAGGATCTATCGGTGGAGGTCTCCGCAATCGTGTTCCAAAAGGAATGCGCATGGGAGGACGCATGGGTAGTGACCGAATCACTGTTCGCAATTTGAAAGTGCTTGCTGTAGATCCGGAGACAAATACATTACTTATCAGTGGCGCGGTGCCTGGTCGACGCGGAACAGTATTGGAAATAATATCCAAATAATTTTTAATTTTTTCATTTTGTAATTTTTAAACAATATTCAAATACTATATATTCGGATATTAAACATTATTTACAAAATTAAAAATTTGAAATTAAAAATTAAACTATATGGAAACAAAAATATACAATAAAGGAGGTAAGGAATCCGGAAAGATATCATTACCTGAGACTGTTTTTGCGCAATCATGGAACGGTGACCTTGTGCACCAGGTGTTGCATGCAATCACTGCCAACACACGTGCTGGTACAGCCGATACAAAAGGCCGTGCAGAAGTTCGTGGTGGAGGTAAGAAGCCATGGAAACAAAAGGGAACAGGACGCGCTCGTCATGGATCATCTCGCTCTCCAATCTGGAAAGGTGGAGGTGTTACTCACGGACCACTCGCTGAGAAAAATTACAAACAGAAAGTAAACAAGAAGATGAGTGCAAAAGCGCTCGCAACTGTTCTTTCTGCAAAATTCCGCGATGGAGAAGTTCTTTTTGTGGACTCACTTGCTCTTGGTAAAGTGCCAAAGACATCTGATGCTGCAGAAATGGTACAGGCCTTTGCCGGAATCAAGGGGTTTGAGAAGCTTGCAAAAGCTCGCAAGCCAAAGGCAATGATGCTCATCCCATCTATCGACAAAACTGCATCACAGAGTTTCCGCAATATTCCACAAATCACTCTCGGTCTTGTAAAAGACGTGAACACATTTGATCTTTTGAATCATCAATACGTTATCGTGGTCGATCCTGAGCTTTCTATTGCGAATCTCGAAAAGCGATGCGCATTTAATAAGTAATTAGTTCATAAAGTTCTTAAAGTTCATAAAGTAACCCAAAATACAAAACTTTATAAACTTTTAACTTTATAAACTTTACAAACTATCTATATGAAACATTCAGGATCAATCATAAAAAATCCTCGCATCACCGAAAAGGCAGCAAATCTTGCAGCGCACAATGCGTACACTTTCGATGTTGCGATCGATGCAACGAAAAATGAAATCATTTCTGCAATAAAAGAGCTCTACAAAGTAACTCCAGTATCTGTACGAACACTTTCAGTTCCGTCTGCTCCAAAGTCTCCTCGCGGTCGTCGCGGTAAGCCAGGTGCAACAAGCGCTGGTAAGAAGGCTTATGTTTATTTGAAAAAGGGCGATAAGATCGAAGTATTGTAAATCAAGGAACGAAGTGACTATGATTTACAATACCCTGTTAAATCTTTTGTTTACAAAAGACATTCACAATAGATTAAACGGGTTTGCAAGATTACTGTAAATAATATAATTTATAAGCAATTAATGAGATTAAGGTAATATTGTGAATGTATTTAACAGGGTGGCGATTTTCTAATCGCTCCCGCTCAAGAAAATCAACCATGAAAAAATACGCACCAACAACACCATCACGCCGAAACATGACCACAGTTACATACCGTGGTGTGATTACGCACACAGAACCACACAAAGCTCTTACGCATGGTCGTAAGCGCGATGTAGGTCGCAACAACTTGGGACGCATCACTGTGCGTCACAAGGGAGCAGGAAACAAGAAACTTTTCCGTGAAGTCGACTTCATGTTTGAAAAGAAAAATATTCCAGCCAAGGTTGTTTCTGTTGAATACGATCCAAACCGCACATCATTTATCTCTCTTGTAGTCTACAAGGACGGTGAAAAGCGCTACATGCTTACACCAAAATCTGTTCGAAGAGGTGCAACATTTATCGTATCTCCCGATGCAGAACTCAAGACTCCAAACCGTCTTCCACTTTCAAAAATCCCAGTTGGTACATTTGTGTACAACATTGAGATCAAGCCGGAAGGAGGAGCAAAGCTTGTCCGCAGTGCGGGAAACTTCGCTCAGGTAGTCGCGAACGATGCAGGATACACACTCATCAAACTCCCATCATCTGAAGTTCGAAAGGTTTCAGAAAAATGTTGGGCAACACTTGGTGAAGTTTCAAATGATGAACATCACCTTGTAAACATTGGTAAAGCTGGTCGTTCTCGACACAAAGGTATTCGTCCAACTGTTCGTGGTACTGCCATGAACGCGGTTGACCACCCATACGGAGGTGGAGAAGGCCGTCAGGGACGCGGAACCAAGCGACCAAAGACCTTGTGGGGTAAAGTTACCGGAGGACGCAAGACTCGCGGACCAAAGAAATACTCAAACCACCTCATCATTTCAAGACGTGTAGTAGGTAAAAAAAGAAAAGGGTAATATATAGGTTGTAGTCTATTTTTTAGATAGTTGGCAAGCCCGCACACTTACTTTTTTATAACCATTTTATCGCGAACAATATGTTCAATAAAAACAGTAAGTGTGCGGGCAAGAAGCGAAAGGGCTAAAACATTCGGTTACGAATGTTCGCCCTAGGGCGATTGGTACTCCGGGCTAGCCCGACCAGCTCTGCTGGTTTAGGGGTAAAATCACGAGAACAAGGAACACAAGAACATAAAAACAAAACACAAAAAAGCGACCTGATTCCCCAGAATTAGGTCGCTTTTTGTAATTAGTTGCATTTTTTCCCTAAAGATATTATGTTTTAGATAACTAAAACATTTATAATGAAATATACGTTCTTTTTGTCCGTTGTTATTACTCTGGCAATATTGCTTTCAGAGATTATTCACCCCGGGGTAATGTATCATTTGCTTACCCAGATTGGGTTTGAGATCAACATCCTTTTATTGGGGGTGAGTATAATTTTGTTTTCAAGAAAATTAAAAAAATCAAAAGTTCGATTAGAAATCGTTTCGAATAGTCGATTATCGTTTATTGGATTAGTTATAACATTAATCGCAGCGGTGTTTTTAAGCAAAGAAATAATTAATGCGAATAGTTATAAATGGAATAGACTAATTATGGAAATTCCTCTTATGACTGTAGCAGTGATTCATTTTGTTCTATTTAAGGCAAGCAGGACCCCTGCTAAAACCACCAGCTAATTTTTATAAAATAGCAGTCTCTTACTAACGTCAGTATCGAAACAGTCAACATAAACAATGGTTGACCGTTTTTATTTTTGGGCGCAGTTAGATTAACCATGTATTTGACAAAGAACGCACATTGATACAATATGAGGAAAATCATTTTGTAATCTTAAAAAACACAATTATGGAATTCTGGATAATTATTCTTGCGTGCACTACAGCACTGCTTGCCATTTATGCAATTATCGCCCGGATGGATATCAGTCGGTTGAAATTAGACCTTAAACTGAAAGGGGACAAGCAGTATGCACAACTAATGCAGTTTGTGTGGTATAATGGATTTTTTAATCCCGAAAGTGTATTCGATTTGGAAACGATCAAGTCGTATCTTCATGAGATGGCCTTGCCGGAGGAAGAGAGGAGTGCGGAATTTTCGAATTTAGGAGAGGAAGAATTTTCTCGTTTTCAGAAATTTTTTCTGGAACTCAATGGTATTCAGCATGAACGCTTTATTTTGCATTTGAACGAAAGTAAAATCGGGCTTGATAAGTATCTTGCGTACGACAATCCATTTCTTTGCCCTGGGAAGAACTATCTCTCTGATAGCGAAGAGCTTGAACAGAAAGTCATGCGACTTTTAAAAGCTGGTGTGGCTGAATGTGATACCTATTACGAAATTGATTTATTGTTTGAAGCAATTACGGAAAAGGAAAGGCAATTTTTCCATTTCCCGGAAGCAGCTAGAACAAATGTTCATTGGCTTGACGATCAGGAATGGTTTAAATACATGGTGACTCGCGCTGATGCTATTACGAAGAATGATGCGGAATGGATATTTCAAAAAATGAAGGCAGGAAAATTAAATGATAGTAACTATTATCAGGAAACATACTCCAATTGTATAGTTGCTTATAAAATGCTGGATAGGCAATTAATATCCCATCAGTGCCTAATGAATATAAAAGATGAATTTACAGATGTTCTTTCAACGATTGTGCATATTTTTTACAAGGGATCTGAAACAGATCCGGATGTGGCACTAAAATATGCCGAATTATCTAAAATCTTTAAAAAAGAAGGAAGAGCATTATTTAATGCAGATTCGCATTAAAAACATAGGATTGTCCCCGCATACTGCGGGGATTTTTTATAAAAATAAAAAGCATTCACCGTAGATGATGTTGTGCAGGTGATTCTCTGTTTTGAGCTTATTGATTTTCCTCCCACTTTAAAATCACCCTTTATTGGGTATGAGTGTCTATTGGATAAGGCTCGAATTGTATCATATTTGGCATTCTCTTTTTTACTAGTATGTCTTGGTCTGGCTCCAGGAGAGCTATTTTGTTTGAGAATTATTTTTTGGAAAACAAAATAGCATCCAAATTGGATGCTATTAAAAATTATTTAGAAACACTAATCGCCTTCTACATCGCCGAGATGATAACCTACTTCGTAGCGAACAATTGCGATTACAGCATTGATATCGCCATATTCGCAAGGAGCGCCTTTGAGTAGCCTCTCTATTTCTATAGAAAGGCTTTTTCTGTAGGTTTTCATAAAAGCGTTCCACATGTCTGGTTGAACACCTTGTTCAAAATGTTCAGTGGCGAGATCAATGCCTGCCTGGATTTTTGCGTACTTCTTTTTTAGACGGTAGATAACTCTTTCCATTGATGTTTTACCTCTTCCGAGATGAGCCTGGTTTTCTATGAATTTAAATAACAAATCTATTCGGCCCATTGTTTCATTACTGAAAAAAACTTTCATGTAATGATCTTCAAAAAATACTCCAATTGGTGGTGCATATTTTTTTTCACCGAATACCTCAATGGCATATTTTTCTGATCCGTAATCTCGGGTTGGAACCGCGTCATTAACTTTGGCCCATTTAGGGAATGCAATTGCTTCTGCTGTTCTCATTATTTTAAAGTTTTATTTGAATTTACCTTACTTATTTCATGAGATTCTGTCAAATAGAAATACCCTGGGTCCCGGATCTAGTCCGGGACGACGCCAAACTGTGCGTCGATTTGACATTCTCCTGCTTTTTGCTAGTATGTCTTGGCATGGCTCCAGGAGAGCTATTTATTTATAGGGAATAGGCAAAAGGCATAAGGGATTAGTAATTTCCTGAGCCCTTCCCCCTACTCCCTCATTCCTAACACATGACACGATCACTCAAAAAAGGACCATACGTAGACGAACGCGTAACGAAAAAAATCGTTGGCAAAAACCCACAGACTACTGGGGTTATTAAGACTTGGGCACGCGCATGTCAGATCTCACCAGAAATGGTCGGATTTGTATTCGGCGTTCACAACGGTAAGAGTCATATTGAAGTTATCGTTACTGAAGACATGGTTGGTCACCGCTTGGGTGAATTCTCTCCTACTCGTACATTCCGCAAACACGGAGGTAAAATGCAGAAAGAGCTTGAAACAAAGCAGAAAGAGTCTGATATTGCTTCAGCTAAGGCTGCAAAAGCTTCCGCTGATACAAAGAAATAGCATTAACTACTCTCTAATCCCTTATTACTTATCCCTATCATGAAAGCTTCACTCAAAAACTACAGACAAGCACCTCGTAAAGTACGCCTCATTGCGAACCTTATTAAAGGAAAGAGTGTTGCTGTTGCACAGCTCGAACTCAAACACCTCGTAAAGCGTGGTGCTCTTCCTATGGAAAAGCTTCTTGCTTCAGCTGTTGCAAATGCAAAGATGGCAGGTGCAGACGTTGAAAACCTCATCGTCAAAGAAGTTCGTGTTGACCAAGGTCTCGTTATGAAGCGCATGATGCCACGAGCATTTGGACGTGGAGCACCAATTCACAAGAAACACAGTCATGTGCTTTTGGAACTTTCAGAGAAAGCTTCAAAAGAGTTGAAAGTTAAAAAGTCGAAAGTCGAAAGTCCAAAAACAAAAGTCGCAAAAGTTACTAAACCCAAGAAAGCTAAATCCCTAGCGCCTAAAGCCTAGCGCCTAATTCTATGTCAAAAGTTGTCCATCCATACGCACATCGCCTAGTTATCCTCCGAGATTGGAAATCTCGCTGGTTTGCTTCGCCTAAGAAATACCGCGAATATCTCAAGGGAGATGTTCTTGTTCGTGATTACCTCGAAAAGAAAATGCGTGGACAATACGTTTCTTCAATCGAAATGGAGCGTTCTCCTAAATCTACTCGCTTCATCATCCGCACAAGTCGCCCAGGTATGGTTATCGGACGCTCTGGTGAAGGTTCAACAAAACTCAAACAGGAAATCGTTACCTTCATGAAAAAGAAGGGGATTCCAGTTCCAGAAGAACTCAAACTCGATATCATCGAAGTCACCAATCCAGACGCAGATGCACACATTGTTGCTTACGGTATTGCTGAAGCACTTGAAAAGCGTTTGCCTTTCCGTCGTGTAATGAAGCAAGCAGTAGAACGCGTTATTGCAACTCGCGGTGTTGAAGGAGTAAAGATTCTTCTCTCAGGCCGTTTGGGTGGAGCAGAAATCGCTCGCGTTGAAGAACAGAAGCGTGGATCGATTCCACTTCAGACTTTCCGCGCAGACGTGGACTACACTCGCGAAAAAGCACACATGACTTACGGAGATATCGGTATTAAGGTGTGGATTTACCGCGGAGAGATTTTTAATGAAAAGAAAGAAGAAATTAAAAAGTAGTTTATAAAGTCAAAAGTTCTTAAAGTTTATAAAGTGAATACGAATGCATTAACTTTATAAACTTTAAGAACTTTACAAACTTTTATCTTAAAATATATGTTATTCCCCAAAAAAGTTAAATATCGAAAGTGGCAGACTGGCCGTAAGGATATGGCCTCTGCAAAACCGGATACCCGAGGTACGACTCTTGCGTATGGCTCTTTTGGGATTAAGGTAACAGCTGCAGGACGCATTCGCTCAAACCAGCTCGAGGCTGCGCGTAAAGCAATGTCACGTCACCTTACAAAGACTGGTAAAGCTTGGACTCGTATCTTTCCAGACCGACCATATACTGCAAAGCCAGCTGAGGTGGGAATGGGAAAGGGTAAGGGAGATCCACAAGGTTTTTGTATGGAAGTTCGTCCAGGTCGTGTCATCTTTGAAGTTGACGGAATGGATGAAGCTACAGCACGCGAAGCACTTCGCAAGGCAGGTACAAAATTGCCTTTGAAGACGAGAATAATATCAAGGGCATAGGAAATAAGGGGTCAGGGAACAGAAAAATTCCAAAACCCTACTCCCTTTACCCTAATCCCTAATTACTAAAATGAAAAAGACAGAACAAATGACAATCGAAGAAGTTACAAAGAAACTCGCAGAATTGCGAGAGCAGCTTCGCGGTATTCATTTTGGCGCGACAGGCAGTAAAGCAAAGAACGTAAAAGAGCATGGAAATATCCGCCGCGAAGTCGCGCGAATGGAAACACTAAAGAGTGCAATGACTAAATCTTAATTTCTAATGTCTAAGAAATTCAAATGCACCGTATTATTTAGAAATTAGACATTAGGATTTAGAAATTAATTTATTATGGCAACTACTAAAAAAACAACAAAAGGAGCAACACCAAAAGCGGTTGCAACAAAAACAGTCCGCAATACAACACTCGAAGGAGTTGTAATGAAGGCAGCAATGCAAAAGACTGTTGTTGTGAAAGTTACTCGCTTCGAGAAACATCCAAAGTATCAGAAGTACATGACTATTTCTAAGAAATACAAAGTACATGATGAGAACGGAACAGCAAAGGTAGGAGACAAGGTAACAATTGTCGAAACCAAGCCAATCTCAAAGGACAAGCATTTTCGATTGGTGGCGTAGACAACAATCGACCCTGTTAAATCTTTTGTTTACAAAAGACGTTCACAGAAGATTCGATAGTTGCAAATAAGTAGTAAATAATATAGTTTAAATAAGTCAAATAGATATTAAAACAGTGAACGTATTTAACAGGGTGTCGATTTTCTAATCGCTCCCGCTCAAGAAAATTAGCCATGATTCAACCACAAACAATCGTAAAAATCGCAGACAACGCCGGAGGAAAGATCGGCCGTGTGTTCAAGGTTCTTGGTTCATCCAAGCGCCGTTACGCTCGCATCGGTGATGTGGTTGTAATCTCAGTGCAAGTTGCAGAACCACGTAAGGGAGTAAAGAAGAAGGGAGTACACCATGCAGTCGTTGTTCGTCAGCGTGAAGCTATGCGCCGAAAGGATGGCTCATATATCAGTTTTGATGACAATGCAGTTGTGCTTATCGGATCAGGCAAACAGCGTTTTGAACCAGTAGCTGGACGTATCTTCGGACCAATCCCACGTGAGCTCGGCGAACGCGGTTATCAGAAGATTATATCATTAGCCCCCGAGGTAATTTAATTTTTAATTTCAAATTTTTAATTTTGTAAATAAAATCTAATATTCGAATTTTGAATATTGTTTAAAAATTATAAAATTAAAAATTAAAAATGTATGAATATTCGAAAAGGAGACAATGTAATAGTTTTGAAAGGCAAAGACAACGGCAAGAAAGGCAAGGTTGTTAAAGTTTTTCCAAAATTGAACGCAGTTCTCGTTGAGGGTCTCAACATGAAGAAGCGTCACAAGAAGCCTACTCGCACAGAGAAGGGTTCTACTATTGATATTGCACACCCAATCCGCCGCAGTAACGTTGCGCTCCTCGACCCAAAGACTGGCAAAGCTACTCGTCTCGGTTCAAAGGATGTAAATGGAAAGAAAGTTCGCGTCGCTCGT
>JAHFNJ010000001.1 GCA_023267375.1 Candidatus Nomurabacteria bacterium
TCCCTTCGAAAGATTCCTTATACCCTTCGAAGTCAGCCTGGTACGGCAGCGTGATCTGTATTGCGATTGAAGAATGCTTAGCTCCGCCTAAAAGTTCAGTGAGATTTTTTCCTGTTCTCTTAGACAGAATACCAAACAGGGCCTGCTCTACCCCGCACAAAAGTCCTGTATTATGCGCCACGTACAGACGAACCATTTTCATTGCGCGATGTATTGTTGCAATAGAATCTATTGGTCCAGTCATTTTCGACAGAGCATTTTCGATATATGGAGCATACGAGGACGCTTGTGCCTGCAATTCACCATTAATATCAATGGCATGCGCAGCTTCACCCTCCCCCACAAACCCCTCATTATCGGTAAGCACCACTTTTGAGTAAGGTAAACTCTTGAGCTCGTCAAGAAAATACTTGAACGGCTTATCGAGTAAAATTTCATTTTGTACAATCTGACAACGGATTGTTCCCAATGTATTTTTCATAGATTTTATTTTTTTAAATTTTTCTTTTACTATACTGAATAACGTATAGTGTGTCAATACTCGCTATTTTTCCTTCGCACTATTGCCATATTTCGTTTTTATCAATTCAGCATGATACACTATGGGAACTAAACTAATTATGAAAAAAATAAAAAAAACAATTGGAGTATTAGGGGGCATGGGAGCAGCAGCAAGTGCTAATTTTTATCAAAAATTAGTAGAAATTGCTCAAAAAGACTACGGGGCAATTGAAGATGACGACTTTCCAGCTATATGGATATATAATTTACCCATTCAGGGATTTGATGAAACTGGTTTTGTTGACCCAGAATTCGTCAAATCACAACTCGTCGAATCGGTCAAAAAACTAGAATCTATTGGTAGTGATTTTATCGTTATCCCTTGTAATACAGTACATCACTTCATAGCTGAGATGCGTAATGCGATTAATATTCCTATAATAAGTATTATAGAAACAGCTGTGAAATTTGCTAATGATTCAGGATACAAAAAAGTTGGTTTATTAAATTCAGAAAGCACAAAAAATTTAAAATTATATGAGACAGCTTGTATAGAACATGCCATTGCTACACTTACAGCAACAGACTCAGAGCAATCAGAAATAAACAATGTTATTTTAAATGTTATTGGAGGGAAACAAGGCGAAAAAGATGCCGTAGCATTACAAAAGATTGTTGATCGCTATAAAAATGACGGGGCAGAGTCGGTGGTATTAGGCTGCACCGAATTGCCACTAGCTTTTTCTCAAGAAAATTGCGATCTACCAGTACTCAACACAATTACCCTTCTTGCGAAGGCCGCTCTCCAACACGCATACACCAAATAACAAAACACCGGAAAATTGTTTAAATTTTTCCGGTGGTGAGTAAATTAAAAATAATTTCTCCTTTAATCATTCAAAAAAACCCATCCACCATTCATCTGCAATGGGCAAGCAGTACATTCCGGATTATATGAATGGCAAATACACAAAATTGAACGTAATTCTCTAAAACGAGAATCTTCATCCATTGGTACACCACCACACTTTCGCAAAATATTCTGCATTGAAGGGTTTGTTGTCACACTGACAGGAAACCAATTATTTAAAATACTTGCTTCTAATCTCTTTTGTACAAGTATTTTAGCAATTCCATGATTTCTCCATTCGTGAGATACAACATTTGAACCCAACTCAACGACCCGTTTCTCCTCAAAAAAAACATCTTTTTGCTCTTTCGTGCGTGCGGGGAAAATTCCCGATGCAGCAACAATTTTTTCATTCGAAAGAACCAAAAATGCTTCGATCAGCTTTTCTGCTAAGGAATCATGGGTTTCGTCAACCATATGCTTTTCACTTTGAGTTTGTTGTGCCCACCATATAAGGTGTTCACGCCTTCGTCGGTCATCACTAAGCTCATGAAGACGGACGATTTCGAGATTTTCAACTAGAGATTGTCTCATAACGATAGAAATTATTTATTTTTTTATTAAATTAACTTTGAGGCAATACTCTAATAATAATCAACTTATGTCAATATACTTTTAAAAAACACTCACAAAAAATTACCCAACCATTACGAAAAACCTTACAATTGCTATCCATAATAGATAAATTGACTATTGTATATAAATATGTTCTATTTTGAAATAAGAGTTTCGTCCGGCTTAAAAAGAATGCAGCATTTTTAATGCAGATTTCTCAACTAGATCCCTTCTTTGCGGAGTTTTTCAATAAGATTTTTTGATTCGCGTGATAGTTTGTGTGGAAGTTTGATGTGCACATGAATGAGGATGTCACCTCGCTTGCCACGGCCGGATGGAACACCTTTTCCTTTTACGCGAAGAATTTCATTCGGTGACACGCCTTCAGGAATTTTTACTTCAATTTTTCCATCGAGCGTTTCAAGGTCGTAGGTCATGCCAAGCAGTGCATCAGTGAGTTTCAAGTTGAGATCCATATGCAGATCATTGCCTTCACGTCGGAACATTGGGTGTGTACCTACGTTTATTTTGATATAGAGATCACCTGGCTGGCCGTGAGATACGGCTTCACCCATACCAGTGAGACGGATCATTTCACCATCATGAATACCAGCCGGAATACGTACTTCTATTTCTTGCTGTCGGCGAAGCACGCCCATACCATGACAAGTTGCGCATTTTTCATGAGGCACCTGGCCCGAGCCATGACACTCTTCACATATTTTTGTTGTTGAAAATGTTCCCAAGAACGAACGCTTTGTTTCGCGGATTTGTCCTTTGCCGTTACAAGTTTTACACTCAGTCATTTTGGTTCCTGGCTTTGCACCAGAACCAGTACACGTATCACAGACTGCTTGTTTTGTTAAAAGAATTTTTCGTTCAATACCAAAGACTGATTCACTGAATGAAATATGAATTTCTGTTGAGATGTCTCGGCCACGACGAGTTCGTGCGCCACCACCTTGTGCCCCACCTGCAAAAAATTCAGAAAAGATATCACCGATGTCTCCCATATCAAAACCTGCTTGTCCGTTTTGGAAACCAGAAAAATCAAAGCCGCCAAATCCTTGGCCACCCTGAAATCCGCCAGCTCCACCTTGGAATCCTGAACCGAATTGGTCGTACTGTGCGCGCTTCTGATCATCGGAAAGTGTTTGATATGCTTCGTTTACCTCTTTAAATTTAGCGTCATCGCCCTGATTTTTGTCGGGATGGTATTGGTGCGCAAGCTTACGAAAAGCCTTTTTAATATCGTCTTTAGTGGCGCCTTTTTCTACGCCTAAAATTTCGTAATAGTCTTTTGCCATAACGGCATAATACCACAAACGGCACGAAAAGTCATTTTTTACGAACGTGTAATTTTATTGATTTGTGCCAGCGTTGGGTTCCAAAATGTGAGCGTATTGTCTTTGGTAAAAGCGCCTTCAGACCGTAAGAATTTTTCTTTCGCGGATAAGCCGCCGCGATTATAGCCCCCCAAGAAACCATCAGTACGTATGACACGATGGCAGAAAATTTTTGGATCGTAATTTTTCTTCATCAAGTTCCCGACTGCGCGCGATGCTCGCGGACTGCCAGCAAATTGAGCTACCGTTTTATACGTAAGGACTTTTCCTTTGGGAATGGCTTTTACTATTTTGTAGACTTTTTCGGCAAACGTAACCATTTATTCATTATACTCGTTTTTTATAGATCCCAAGAAAATCCATGACCAAAGTGTCCCCAGGTACACGTATCAGCAAATGTAACGTGTTTAAGATTAAGCGTTTCGCGAATTCCTTTTGGTGAAAGATCGTATCCAGTCACCGGAATTTCTTTTCCATCAACCACAGCAATCGCCATAACTGGCTCGCTTTTCCCAATGGCATACGCAAGTTTTACAAATGCTTCCGTTGCTCCTTTTTTTACAAAATCAACAGCAATTTTTCGCGCCATGTACGCGCCAGAGCGATCAACTTTTGTATAATCTTTCCCTGAAAAAGAACCACCACCAATCGGGATTTCTGGTCCATAGTTGTCGACGATAAGTTTACGGCCGGAAAGTCCTGTATCAGCATCAAAACCGCCTTGCATCCACTCACCTGCTGGGTTGATTAAATATTCCTTGGCTTCAATTATACTTTTTACGATCGGCAAGAGTTCACTATTTTTCGTATTTTGAAAACTGACTACCACCGTCGTGACGACACCGTCTTCAAGTGTGACCTGTGTTTTGCCATCATATGGATACTTTTCAAATACTTTCATGCACAGATTACGCGCGAGTTCATACTCTTTGGGAAGCAAGCTCTCAGTTTCACTCGTTGCATAACCCTTCATGATTCCCTGATCACCCGCACCACCAGTATCAACACCTTGCGCAATTTCAGGACTTTGGAGAGCAAGATTCGAGATGACTTTATAATTTTCGCCGACAATCCCCTTTACGATTTTTTCAATATCGGGAATACTTTTACTCGTGACCTCGCCGTTGATCGTAATGAGATTGTGTCCACCCATCACCTCAATCGCCACGCGACTGTCTTTATCTTCCTTTAAATACGCATCCAAAATAGAGTCCGCGATGAAGTCGCAGATTTTATCGGGGTGTTTTGGGCTTACAAATTCGGCTGTTTTAATACTCATTTCTTTTTTTTGGCAAACAAAAAATACTCATGGTTGAGTATCTCGAGCTTGCAATTATCGTTCCTAATAAAAGGTTGGCATTGGCACACTTACAAGGAAATCCTCAGTGTTGCCGGCGGTTCATAGAGCCAAATCTCTCCCCGCACTCTCGATACAATATAAAATTGTGTTATTACTATACCGCACTGCACTACTTAAGTAAAGCAGCAAATTCTTTCTGTATTTTTTCTAATTTTGGATTAATAATGATCTGGCAATAGGCCTTATCTGGATTCCGTTCGAAATAATCGCGATGATATTCTTCTGCTGGATAAAACGCATCGAGCGGTACTACTTCAGTAACGACCCTCCCTCCTTCTTTTGAAGAAGACTCAATTTCAGTAATAATCTTTTGAGTTTCATTTTTTTGCTCATCGTTGGTATAAAAAACTCCTGAACGATACTGGGTACCAACATCATTACCTTGGCGGTTGAGCGTGGTTGGATCATGTGAAGCAAAGAACACTGTCAAAATATCGCGAAGCTTCAAGATACTCGGATCATACTCGATCTTAATGACCTCAGCAAAACCAGTCTTGCCGGTACACACTTCTTCATATGTGGGCGTGCGACCAGCCGATGCATTTCCATTAGCATAGCCTGGCAGAACCGAAACTACCCCTTTGAGCGATTTAAATACCGCTTCGGTGCACCAGAAGCACCCTCCGGCTAATACGATTGTTTTAATATTTTCCATATCTGTGAATAGTATACATTGATTTCTTTTAAAAATCATAAAGGCCGCAAAAAAAATGGCGGCCTTTAATGGATTAAAACTATTTTGATGAATGCTTTCAAAGATTCATCATGTGCAAGTGAGCTTCAGAATAAACCCGAATTACTTCTTTCTTTTGCTTTTTTTCGTGACTAACTACTTTATTGCCGGCACGAAGGTCGCGAATTGTATGTTTTTCATTCTTTATTGGATACTGCATTGCAAGTTGTCCCAAAAAGAAATGCTTATACAATTCAAATTCGTCATTTATTGCAGCAAGCTCTCTTTGCTGCTTTATCTTACGCTCAGCATCGTTGTGAATGATTTTCATCGCTTCAGTAAGACGCACACCGGATTGCCTCTTCTGATTAATATAGGCATGCGTTGCGATTAAAATATCCGTAAGATCGCCTAACACTTCTTCGCCTGGTTCGACAGGAACATCAGACACTTGATAATTGTCTAACTGAATAAAGATTATGGGAGCAAAGATTTTTTCTAACTGCTCCTTAATAATGAAAGAGTTGTACATATGCTTTTTGTTTTTAACATTAGTGAAATTTTGAAATATAGTAGCATTTTAATATAAATTGTCAATATCCTTCCCAAATCAAAAACACCCTTTTGGGGTGTTTTTGATTAGTAAATACGCCGTTTAAGTGAATCTTTACGCTTTTGGTTCTTCTGGTTTCTCATTCACTTCAGCATCACGCACTTCAGGATTCTGTGGTTCAGCTGCAGTGTCTTTTGTATCAGTCTGGCCAGCTTTTGCCATCGCTTCACCAATCTTACTCATTTCAGCAGAGAGCGCTTCAGTTGCCTTCTTGATTGCGTCCATATCAGTTCCCTCTTTTGCGGTTTTTACTTCAGCAATTTTATCTTCCACACCTTTCTTGAGCGCTGCATCAACTTTGTCGCCATAATCTTTGAGTGATTTCTCTGCAGTAAAAATCATCATTTCAGCAGTGTTCTTTGTATCGGCAACTTCTTTTTTCTTGGCATCTTCAGTAGCATGAAGTTCTGCATCTTTTTGCATCTTCTCAATTTCTTCTTTTGAAAGTCCAGATGATGCTTCGATACGAATTGATTGTGTTTTACCTGAAGCTTTATCCATCGCTTTCACATTCAAAATACCGTTTGCATCAACATCGAATGTTACTTCGACTTGTGGCATACCACGTGGAGCTGGTGGAATACCATCCAAAATAAATCGTCCGAGTGATTTGTTGTCGGCAGCCATTGGTCGCTCACCTTGATTGATATGAATTTCAACAGAGGTTTGATTGTCAGCCGCAGTTGAGAATATCTGTGATTTCTGCGATGGAATGGTCGTATTTTTTTCAATAAGTTTCGTAGAAACACCACCCAATGTTTCAATACCGAGTGAAAGCGGAATCACATCGAGCAAGAGCACATCGCGGACTTCGCCTTTCAACACGCCGCCTTGTACTGCAGCACCGAGCGCAACTACTTCATCAGGATTTACACCCATGTGTGGTTCTTTACCGAAATAGTCTTTCACTGCTTTCTGCATCGCCGGCATACGAGTCTGTCCGCCGACTAAAATAACTTCGTTTATTTCTTCAACTTTAAATGGAGATGCTGCAACTGCACGCTTCGTAATAGCCATAGCTTGATCAACATATTCAGCCGTAAGATTTTCGAGTTCAGCACGAGTCATCTTGCGTACGAGGTGGAGTGGTCCAGCATCAGATGAGGTAATGAACGGAATGTTGATTTCAGTATCAATAGCGGTTGAGAGCTCAATTTTGGCCTTTTCAGCAGCATCATCAAGACGCTGACGAGCGAGTGGATCTTTACGGAGATCAACACCATTTTCTTTTTGGAATCCTTCAGCCAACCAGTTCATGATTTTCTGGTCGATATCTTTACCGCCCAAGTGTGAATCGCCGTCGGTCGATTTTACTTCAATCACATCATCGCCCACTTCGAGGATAGAAACATCGAATGTTCCGCCACCAAAGTCAAAGACGGCAATCTTTTCATTTTTGTTTTTGTTGAATCCGTATGCGAGCGCGGCAGCGGTCGGTTCGTTGATGATACGCTTCACATCCAGACCAGCAATTTTACCTGCATCTTTCGTTGCCTGACGCTGTGCATCGTTGAAGTATGCTGGAACAGTAATAACTGCTTCAGTAATTGTTTCTCCGATACGTGCTTCAACATCCGCCTTCAATTTCTGGAGAATCATCGCAGACATTTCTTCTGGACGCTTCCATTCATCGCCGAATTTTACTTCGATGCCGTTGTTTGCAGATTTTCGCACTTCAAACGGCACCGATTGGATGTCTTTCTGCACGCCTGGTTCATCAAACGTGTGGCCGATGAAGCGCTTGATCTGATAGATCGTATTTTTTGGATTTGTAATACTCTGACGTTTCGCAACGACACCAACCAAACGCTCACCTGTTTTTGAAAGCGCCACGATCGATGGCGTAGTACGCATACCTTCTGCATTTTCTATAATCTTCGGCTGACCGCCTTCAATGATTGCAACTGCCGAATTTGTTGTACCCAAATCTATACCGATTATTTTTGACATATGTTTTTAATTGATTAACTTTTAATAATTATAATTCCATTAACATTTTATTTTCCTTAAACCAAGATAATATTTTTTCCTGGTTAAAACCATCAGTATCCTCGAAATTGGTTCCTGTGACTACAGCAAGGGCTTCGCTGGCACTGAAACCATTTCGGTTTGCAATTCGAGACAATATCTGACCATGATTCTTTATTGACCACATCTCGTAATCAATAATTGCTTCCCATTTTAAATAAAAATTTGTCCGTAAAATAGGAAGACCTTTTGGCCAGACACTTTTCAATGCTTCAAGTTTTTGAGAGCGATCCATCTTTAAATACGGTCCCGTCGATTCAAAATTATCTGTAAGTTGAGAAGAAATTGTGCTATATAATGCGCTCTCACCTTTGTATTTTTTATACTCTTGACCTGTAATCGATAGAATCCTTTTTATTTCAGAATCCAAACCCTGCCTTGAAGTAATTTGGTTATTAACTATCCTCTTCCGAATATTCTCAAGAGCTTGAGAAGATCTTATTTTCGCCCATTTTTCTGGAAGACCAAATTGATTTCTTTTTGTCTCATCAATAAAATCTTCTGGACTATTATTTGGTTGTTCTGGTTTCCCCTCCATTTTTTATAGATATTTGAAACTTTTCGCAAGTATTTCGCGACCGCTAAATACTTGTCAAAACAGAGTATACAGGATAGGATATTTACATGTCAACCCGGTAGTAGAGCTTTTTGAGGTTCCGAGTTTAGCTCTGGAACGCCTATGGCATCAAAAAGTCTCACTACCGGGTCAACATCCCAATTATGAAACGAAAATCCCCCCAGACCTCTATTTTGAAGATTTTAGGCCGTAAAAAGGCTGTTTCGGTGGAAGATATGAAATCTAAAGAAGCCGAGCCAAAGGCCGTCTATGCCCTTTCTCGCTCCATTAAAAACATGGTAGAGAGCGGTCTGGCTGAGCTACTCCCCTCTGACCAGGGCGAATTTATGCGCATCACCCCGGAAGGCCGACAACAGCTCTACCGCAACGAACTTTCATCAACTGACATGCCCATCACCAAGCACTGGGATGGCAAATGGCGCATGATTTTGCTTGATCTGCCTGAAGACCGTAAGAGTGAACGTGAAGCTTTGCGCTACCTCCTGAAAAAAGCCGGCTTCGTGGCTGCTAAAAATTCTGTGTGGATTAGTCCGTACCCTTTTGAACACTTTTTTGGAAATATCAAAAAAGATCTCGGGCTTTCAACTGAACTCATGATTATCGTCACTGACACCATTGACGAAACAACCGAAAAAGCATTCCTGAAACATTTTGAAAAATAAAACCCCCGCAGAGCGGGGGTTTTATTTTGACCACACTAACCAAAAGTTAGTTTGCTGTCGTAAAGGAGAATTCAGGCGCGGTAGTTACCTGATTTCCATTTGTAGTTGCTTCAATCAAGAAGTGATAGGTAGTTGCAGCACTCAATCCTGAAAGCGCCATACTGTGAGCTGTTTTAAGTGTTGTATCGCTTGAAACAGAAGCAGTATTCTTATTTACCGGAGTAGTAGTACTGTAGTAGATCTTGCTTGAAGTATTTACATCAGTTGCCCAGGAAAGTGTCACACCACTGTTGGTAAGTGCTGAAAATCCAATTCCAGAAATTACTGATGCAGGGCCAGCTAGTGTAGAGAAGGTACTGTCAGCGAACGTGCGACTATTACCATCTGAATCAGTTGCTACAACGTTGTAGTGATAGAGGGTGCCAACAGTAAGGCCTGAGAGTGGCACGTCAGTCACTAATTTGAAATCAGTTGTCTCCGTTGTCGTAGAACCATAACTGGTCGTTGTGCCGTAGTTCACTTTTACTGTAGCCTTTTCATCCACAGATACGCGGACAGTTGCGCCGGTCTGGGTAATGTCTCGAACTGAAACAGAAACGAAATCAGGAGCAGTTACATCAGCTGAAGCTGCTTTTGTTTTAAAGGTGTAGTCGGAAGAGGTACGAGTGTTACCAGCGGCATCTGTGACAACAACATCATAGTGATAGGTTGTATCAGCAGAAAGACCGGTAAGAGATACTGATGTTGAGAAATCAAAACTACTTGTTTGTGGAGTCGTAGAACCATAGCTTGTTGTGGTGCCGTAGTTCACTTTTACCTTTGCCTTTTCATCAGTTGAAACACGAATCGTTGCAGCGGTCTTGGTTATATCGCGAGCAGATACTGAAAGAATGCTTGGGGCTACTGTGTCAGTACCACCATTTGATTCACGATGGAACAATCGAGCGATACCTTTTGGTAGCGAACAATCAGCGGCAACTGTTGGCGCATTATTTTTCTTGAGCCATCCTGGAGCAAATAGATGTCCCCATGGGATCTTGCACGAAACACTGCTTCGTTCGTTATCCTCTTTATCCTGACCTTTGCCTTTACCTTTGCCATTATCCGCACTTGCACTAGAAGCAAAAACTAATGCAAACATGAGCACTAAACCGGCGATTCCTAATGTATATTTTGTATATTTGTTATTCATATAAATTGTAATAATTACGTTGATAATAATTCTATTTTTATCGCGACCAGAAAGAGCACCTTTTGTCCTCTCTCCTATAAGACGCGCCACGAAGCCGATTCTGGCTTGACTATACCATAAATATAATCTGTTATTACTATTATTAAAATAGTGGTTTTTAAAAGAATACTGAGTGGTAAATCCTTTCTATCAGTAAACAAAAACACAACACCCAAAAAAGATGGCAACAACCACACCAGAATCATGAATCCTAAAAAACCATCCCAAAAGTAAACTTCGGGAATGGTTTTTTATTTGCTAAATAGGAGTCTCCTTACTCTACCTAAATAAGAGTTATTTCTTTGCCCCTAGAGCTTGATCCAAATAGTATAAATGCTTTCTAACAACTTCAGCGTTTTCCGCAAGTTCATTAATTTTAGCTTCCAAATCGTTTTTAAAGGAATACCTATCTGCTCCAAGACTGTCTATTTTTTGATTAAGCGTTCCTAGCACCTTCTCCTGTTTGTCTAAGAAATTACTAATTTTCTCTCGATATATTTTACTCTGAGCCTCAGAGATAGCATTGCTATCTCTGAGGCTTTCTTCTATTTCTTTCAATTTTTCAGTATAAGCTACTTCTCCTATAAATTCTTCTTTTCCAGAAAGAGTATCAACCTTATCCATGTATTCTTTTTCTTCCGCTAATTCTTGTTCGATTTTATTCTTTACACTTCCTTCATTCTGTCCTGTATTTGCCTCCTCTAACGGCACTGATTCTTTTAAAATATCTTCATTTGAAGCTGGAGGCATATCATATTCATTTTGATTAAATCGGGGCATATGTTTATTATCTTGATTTCTTCATTTCCTGAAAGAGGCCGATCGTGTTTCCTTCAGTATCTTTGACGTAGGCGTACCATCCCATACCAGGGATTTCTATTTTATCCGCAACGACAGACCCGCCAGCAGCTTTCACTTTAGCAATTGTGGCATCGATGTCTTGTACAACGGGGGTAATAACAGGACTTGTTGGCGCAAAATTGCCTCCGCGCTTGAACATCCCGCCGTTGATGAAACCAGACTCCATGGGCATATTCTTATCGTCGATTGGACCAGTATGAATACCAATGTAATTTGAACCATCAGCCATTGGCCAGTCTTGCATTTTCCATCCAAAAGATTCTGTGTAAAACTTCCGAGCCCGATCCGTGTCGTCTGCAGGGATTTCAAAATGTTGCACTTTATCCATATAGTGTGTGGGTTATTATCTCTTAAAACTATTTAATCAGAGAAGGCACTTCAATTTTCTTATTTGCTTCTGCTTCATCTATATACATGCCGCGAAGTGTTTTTGTGCTCAGATACACAGCAAGGAAAAGTAGCAGTGAGAATATTTGATTTGTCCAGAAAAAGAGTACGTTTACTGTTTCTGTCGGCGGCAAATGCATGTAAGCAAAAACTGCAGAATACTCAAATGACAAAAATGCGACTGTCGCAACAATAGCATCGATAATGATAATCCACTTCTTCACCGGATTCAAAAGTCCTGAAAGAATAGCAAGGATCAAAATACCGGTAATCGCAAAACCAATCGGCAGTGCGATAAGCTTACTAAAGAAAGGCAACGTCGCAATCATAATAACGCCCGTTATAATAAAAATAGTACGAACCGAATCACCATAATAGTGATTTATTTTATTGTTTTCCATATACCCTCTATTATATACCAAATCGCAAACTAGCTAAAAGGGGTAGAGGGTCTTTAATTCCTCAAACGTCTTTGGTTTCAATTGTTCCAGAAACTCGTCTTTATTTTGACTTCCCTTTTCCTCTTGATATTTTTTCCAGATCACATTGTAGAGCGCATCCTGCATGGCACCACCCAAGCCTTCCTTCGGTTTTTTATCAACAAGAATGGATGCCAATTCTAGCTCAAAAGAATGATCCCCTGTTTCTTTTTTAGGTGAATGAACTGACGGGTAGAGCTCTCGCAGTTCTTCAAACGTCTTGGGTTTCAGTTTTTCAAGAAATGCATCTCTCTCTTCATCGGTATGAACTTCTTCATTATATTTATTCCAAATTGATAGGTAAAGTTCATCTTGCAAAATATCATTTAACCCCTCCTTTGGTTTTTTATCGACAAGAATAGCCACTAACTCCATACCAAACGCATGGTCAGGAGTTTTTGCTTTCTGTTCCTGTTTTTCTCTTACATCAACGACGGGTGCTGCATCAAAATCCATAGTATTTATTTTTTATATTCAAACACATGAACTCGCGCCGGACGAATGACACGATCACTATTTTTATACCCTTTCTGCACTATTTTTGCGATTGTCTGATCTTGTGACTCATCGGTGGCATCGACAACCTCGATCGCTTCATGTAAGTTGTGATCAATAGCACTTCCCTCTTTTGGCGCAATTTCACTCACACCATAATCGGCAAGCACCTTCAGAAGTTGCGCATGAATATACTCTACTCCCATGCGCCAATTTTTTTCTACTTTCTCCCATGCTTCTTTGTTTGAAAAAGCGATATCGTATGCATCAAGAACGGGAAGAAGCTCCTCGATAAGCTTTTCAGTAGCAACCTCCTTCACTCGTCCTAAACGAGCTGTATCGTCTTTTTTATAGTTCAAGAAATCAGCACGCTCGCGCTGCCAGTTGGTCAAATACTCTTGGGACTTTGTTTTTTCTGTCTTTAAATCTTTACGGAGTTTTTTAAGAGTCGCCTTCAGGTCTTCTTCCCCGTCCGCGTTGTATTCAAACTCTACAATATCTTCCTCTTCTGGAGCAATATCAGCTGTTACCTCTTCATTTTTTAGTTCATCGTCTTTCATAGTAGGCACATACTACCATTTTTTGAAGGGTCTTTCAAACAAAAAATCTCCCACGGAAGTGGGAGATTTTTCTAAGAGTTAACGTTTACTCCAATGAGGTCGCTCCGACTCTTTGGAAACCCACGGTTTTCCAACGCTCATGATTACATTCGCTGCCTCCCTCCACTGGGAAACCGGAGTTTCCCCGTGTCTCTCGACACGATGTTCTCATCGCCCCTTCTCACCCTCAATGGTCAAAAAAAATTCCACCAGACGGTGGAATTTTTTTATCACTAACGTTTTGACCATTGAGGGGCCTTACGAGCTTTCTTAAGACCGAACTTACGGCGTTCCTTCTGTCGTGGATCACGCTTTAGGAATCCTGCTTTTTTAACAAGAGGCTTGTGTGCTTCATTGAAAATCACAAGGAGACGAGCAATGCCGTGACGTACTGCTTCTGCTTGTGAGTGAATACCGCCACCCATAACCTTTGCAGTAATTTCATATTTGATGCCACTCTTTGAAACTTCCATTGCATCGTGAGCGATAGTAGCAAGTTCCTCGGTTGGGAAATAATCCTTAACGTCTTTATCGTTAACGGTAAAGCTTTCTTTTGTCGCAGGTGTCATGCGTACGCGAGCGGTAGCTGTCTTGCGACGACCGACTGCTTCTGTGTATTTAGTTTCTGTTTTTGTTGCGCTCATAGATTAGGTTCTAGGTTCTAGGTTCTAGGTTCTAGTCTTTACTAGCTCCCTAGCAACTAGCCCCTAGTCACTTGTTTTAATCACTAATGGTTAAATTCTTCATCAAGCGAGGACGTAGCTTGTTTGGAGGGAGCATCCCGTAGACTGCTTTGCGGAAAAGTTCTTTGTGGCCTTTCTTTTCGATAATCTCAGCAACACTGTGGCGTGAAAATCCTCCTGGGTAGCCAGTGTATTTCTCGTGAAGGATTGTTGTTTTTTGTTTAAGAGAAAGTTTCATTTTTGAAGCATTCTCAATAACCACCTTATTCCCAGAGAGTGTATTGCTTGCAAAAGAAGCGTCATTTTTACCCATGAGCAAGTGAGCTGCCTTACTTGCAGTTCGTCCCAATGCTATTCCTGTTGCGTCTATAGTGTAATTCATAGTTTCTGTATACTACTCTATTTATTATATAAATTCAATTCGTGCCATCTTACTGCCATCAGAAAGTCGGCGGTTAAGTTTCATGATGCGTGTATAGCCACCAGCGCGCTTTGCATAACGTGGAGCAATATCCTTGTACAGTTTCTTTGACTGAAGTGCTGAAGAGAGACGTGCAGTAAGGAGACGCTTTGAAAGCAGTGTGTCGCGCTTTGCAAGCGTTACCATCTTTTCGATATATGGGCGCAATTCCTTAGCCTTCGCCTCGGTTGTATCAATCTTTTCATGAATGATCAAATTGCGTGCGAGCGACTTCATGAGTGCAACGCGCTGATTTTTTTCTCGGCCGAATTTTCTGTTTTTGTTAGAGTGACGCATGGTACTTTATTATTTCAATGTTATTCCGTAATTTGAAAGGATTCGCTTAATTTCCTGAATGCCTTTTTCACCGATACCTTCTATTTCAAGCAAGTCTTCCTTTTTCTTGCGAGCAACACCACCAACAGTGCGAATGTTTGCATCGTTTAGTGCGTTTAAGGTACGAGTTGAAAGGTTGAGTGTATCAATGCGGGTCTTCAAGATATCAGTGAGGTCTTCTTTTTTGTCATCGCCAGCAACTTCTGCTTCTGCTTTTTCATCTGTATCTTTTGATTCATCAGTATCCTTGAAATCAACCATTGCCTTAAGCTGTGTAATCATGATTTCGATAGAACGTTCAAGGGCTTCACGAGGAGTGACAGTACCATCAGTTTCGATAGCGACACGAAGACGGTTGTGGTTTGTCTTGTCACCAACGCGCATGTTTTCAACTTCGTATGATACGCGGCGGATAGGAGTGAAGATAGCATCAACAGCAATAGTGCCGATATCTACCTTACCTTTCTGGTGTGTTTCTTTTGAAATAAAACCAAGTCCGCGTTCAACAGTCATTTCGATTGAAAGAGAACTACCTTTTGTGGTGAGTTCTGCAATGTGGAGTTCAGGATTTAGTACTTCTACCTGACCAGTGGTCTTGATATCAGCTGCGGTTACTGACTTCTGTCCTTTCACAGAAAGAGTTACCTGCTGAGGAGCATCACTTGCCATACGAAAACGGGTGCGCTTCAAATTAAGAAGAATGGTCATAACATCTTCTTTGACACCTTCAATCACTGAAAACTCATGGTTCACGCCGTCAATTTTGAGCGACGTAATAGCCGCGCCTGGAAGCGAGGAGAGAATGATCCGGCGCAATGAATTGCCTAAAGTATGTCCGTAGCCTGGATAGAGGTTATCTATCTCGTAGACGCCTTTTGTGCCGTCTTCAGTGACGACGCGAGGTTTTGTTGGCAAAATAATGGTATCTAACATATGATTGCTTTTTACCCGGCTATAAAGTGCCGGATTACTAATAAAAATGACTACTTTAAAATTTAACGACTGTAAAACTCAAGAACGGAATTGAAGTTGAGGAATCCGTCACTTCCATCTGGTCGGCCTTTGACTGTGCCTTCCATTTTCGCTGGATCAAATACGAGCCAGTTCGGTGTACTGTAATTCTTGAGGCGCTTATCAAGTTCTTTGAAAAGTGCACTACTTCGACTTCCTTCTCGTACAGAAATGATGTCGCCTGGGCGGATACGATATGACGGGATCTTTGTTCGGCTACCATTTACTAAAAAGTGTCCATGTGAAGCCATCTGGCGGGCAAGTGAACGTGTGTTTGCAAGACCCATGCGGTAGATAGCGTTATCAAGACGAAGTTCAAGCATTTCACGAAGCGCCTGTGCAGCACTTGTTCCCTTCAAAGTACTAGCTTCTTTGACGTAGTTTGCAAACTGCTTCTCAGTAAGACCATAGGTAAAGCGGATGCGCTGCTTTTCGATAAGCTGGAGGCCGTAATCAGAAAGCTGCTTTGGGCGCTTCATGCCTTTACCGGCACTGTGACGAGCTTGAGACATGACAAATTTCTGAGTCTGACATTTTTCGTAGACTCCTGGTCCCAAGCGGCGGCAAATTTTATATTTTGGTCCTGATATCATTTTTGATAAATAAAGTTAGTAGCTAAGTAATGAAAGATTAAACGCGTCGTGGTTTCTTCTGCTTCGGGCCATTGTGCGGGATTGGTGTACGATCTTCAATGGAAGTGATTTCGAATCCGCGAGCCATAAACGCGCGGATCGTCGGTTCACGACCAGATCCGACTCCTTTAACAATAACGTGTGCATCTTTAATACCTAATGCAGCAGCCTTTTCTCCAATCACATCACCTACTTTTGAAGCAGCAAATGGGGTTCCTTTCTTTGCGCCACGGAAACCGAGGCTTCCTGCTGAAGACCAGAAAAGTGAATTCCCTTGTTTATCAGAGAAAATAACTTTTGTGTTGTTGAATGTTGCCTCAACAAAAAGAATGCCGGAAGTTACTTTCTTCTTTGGCAGTTTTGCTGATGCTGATACCTTTGGTTCAGCCTTCTCAGTTGCTCCTTCTTCTTTTGTGATGACTTTTAGTTTTCCCATATGGTTAGTGATTATGTCTTACTTTCTTTTCGGCGTCCTGATCCCATGGTCTTTCGAACATTACCACGGACTGTTCGGGAGTTTGTCTTTGTACGTTGTCCTCGAACGGGGAGCTGACGCAAGTGACGAACACCTCGATACGCTTTGATATCCTTTAAACGCTTAATGTTTGCAGATACTTCACGCTTCAAGTTTCCTTCAATCTTATACTCTTCAACAATCTTACGGATTTCATTTTCTTGATCTACCGTAAGGTCCTTCGCAGGCATTGCAGGGTCAATTTTTACTAATTCTAAAATATGACGTGCTCGAGAGAGACCAATGCCGTAGAGGGCAGTCAATCCGATTTCGAGACGCTTTTCATTTGGAATGGTTATACCGAGGATTCTCATAAAAAATTATTGCTTTTGTTTGTGCTTTGGGTTTTCGCACACAATATAAAGATGCCGACGGCGACGAACCATCTTGCATTTCGCACACATTTTTTTAACTCGTGATCGTACTTTCATACTGGGATGTTCCGCTCCTATAGCCAAAAATTAAGGGGGTTTCCCTTAATCAAGATAGCAAGCCCAACAATAATACACTATTATAAAAATTAACGCAACCCCCTTCGTCCACAGGGGTGTTTGTAAGTACCTATTCTCTTAAAACCCTACATTCGCTTGACGATACGGCCCTTTGTGCCGTTCATATCAAGGACAACTTCTACTCGATCACCCACCAATACCTTGATGCGATTCATTCGCATTTTTCCTGAAAGGTATGCATGCACCTGCTGCTCATCCCCGCCTTTGTTCACAAGAACTTTAAAGGAAGTATTGGGAAGTGCTTCAGACACAATACCCATTGCTGTTGACTCTTTTTGTGGTTGATCACTCATTCGTGGTATAGGTGGATTGTAGCAAATTTAGAAGAATACAACAAGGAGATTATTGTGTTGCACTATCAGCTTGCACTGGAAGTGTGATCACGTGTATATCTTTTGTATTTTCTGGGAATGAACCTCGCCAGAGTGGTCGAATAGAAACATCTGCAGTGTCTACGTTTGTGAACCCTGCCAAAATACCTTGGAACTGGCTTTTCTTTTTTCCGACAAGCGCATTCGCAATAGTACCTGGATCAACGTCCCATACCAATCCTGCTTTTCCAGAAAGTCCGAGTGTTATTTCAGTAACATCAGCAGGCGCGCTCTTATCCTTATTTTTCAAAATAACAGACACTGTCGACATATCAGGAATGCTCACTGGTTTGCCATCGTACTGTGAGAGTGAGTTTTCTGCAATTTTTTGCGTTAGCTGTTTTTCATCAACGATAAATCCATAGAGTGTGCCTTTCACGGTAATTGGCACCGTCGGATCTTTAGAAGAAAATACTGTCGGAGCATCATCTACGACTGTCACCGTCGCTGTATCGAACAAAAGGAACCCTTTTGGTAGCTCAGCTCGTGCATTTTTAATGAGTTTATCGCGAAGTTTAAGCGCGGCAGCATCATACGCTGTTTTACCATCAGTATTACTTGCTACGTACATCAATCCAGTTGAACCGCCAGAGATTGGTGTTCGAGAACGGGCATAAAACTTAGAGTATTTCGGCGTTCCCTTAAAACCAAAAATAGTAAAGTCAGAGAGATCGATATTGTATGCCTCGCCTGGCTTTTCAGCATAGACTGTCACCTCGAGCGATCCTGGGATAGTCTCGCCATTCTTTATCGTGGTTCCAGGAACAGTAATAGCCCCAGAAATCTTATATATTTTCCCATCTTTTGTCTCAAGGCGAGTATCGGGAGCAAATTTTTGTGCAGCCGGGCCAAAATTGTTATACACAACGACTTTTCCAGAAGCTTTTTGCGCCACAGTCTTTGCCGTGGCATTCGGAACGGTCGCTGCTTCATCAGCTGAGAGGGTCATGAGTTCGAATGAAAGCGCTTCGGTGTCAGTCGAGTCTTTTTTGGCAACAAGTACGGTGCTACCCAGATCAACTTGCTGTGTTTTTGGCGTAACTTTCACTGTTGCTCGAGCAAAAAGGAATGAAAGTGCAAAAAAAAGTACCACGAGCGCAATACCTGCGATAATCCACGGGCCTTTCCTGCGACGTGTTACTGGTGGTTCGTCTTCAAAGAAACGAGGAGAAAGATGCTCCTCAGCTGCCGGTCGTGGTTCAGAAATGTTTTTATATTCAGGAACGTGTGGTCGTCCTGGTCGAGAAAGAGGTTTGATGTCTTCTAAAATATTTTTTGCCATATATAAAAAAGTACGACTTAAAAAAATTATTAGTAAATAAAATTATTGATTAATTCGATTAACAACTATTGTTTCTAACATCAGGAATGGATCTCGTTCTTTGACTGAATCTGTCGAAACAAACGTGTGCAATGATTCCGCTCCTATAAGTATAACATTAAATTGTTTTTCCGTAAGTATATATTGGTTGAATTGTTCTGTTTTAATTGCATTCTGAAACCACGCGGCCATATCAGCATCTGCGGTAAGGAAAACAGTTGATGGTAACGAGAGATCGCTCGACATATTCGCAAGCGCTGACTGGAAGTATGAGAGCCATTCAGTCCGTGCTTTTTCAAGCAGCTTGTCCATGTCTGGTTTCATATTTTGATTGATTGATCCAGAAGTTGCCAGATTAATGAGTGCGAGCGCGTCAGGACCAGTACGATTGAGTCCTGTTGAGACTCGTCGTACGACAAAGTTTTTCCCTGAAGGAAACGAAGCAGATTCTGATAAAATACCATCACGAACAAGGCCGATATCCGTCACTTCACCGGCGACATCAACGAGAAGAAACTGCTTCTCCCCAGCAAAAGCATCGCGCACAGCGATATAGGTACCAAATACGAATGAGGAGAAATGGAGTGGTGCACGGAAAAAATGTTCAATAGAATGCTCAATTGCGGCTACTATTTTCTCAGGACTGATACTCACATACAGGGACATCGCTAGATCAGTTGCTTTCTTGCCGACAGGATCGGTTATTGGGTAGCCATTGAGTGCCATGTGCATCGTTTTCTGCTCGAGAATGCGAATTTCATCACCTGCTTCCATGTAATCGGTGAACTCTCGCACCTTAAAAGTCGCCACTTCCCGCCCAATCAGTTCACGCCATAATTTTTTTGTAAAAGTAAACGGTGTATTTTTTTGAAACGTGACAACACGCGTCTGCCCAGCACACCATGGAGATGAGAGGTAGCAGTACACTTCTTTCGGCGCGCCCAATTTCAATGCTTCAAGATCTTTACCTGTTGCTTCCAGCGCTTGCAACATTGAAAACACAAACCGACTAAAATCAAAATCTTCTTGAAAAATAAACGGGTGACGTACAACATGGAGAATTTTTGGCGGGATAGGAGCTACACCTTTTGGTGTCTGCGAGAGGAGTACCAGCGAGCCGCCAATAGAGGCAGAGCCAATATCAAATACCGCAACCAATTTTTGGTGAGTTTTTTTGGACGAGAACCAATTCATAGTTCTATTATACTATAAATAATAACTATTCAAGTATCGCTTTGATGCGTCGCACACCTTGCGAGGAAGCTTCTTCTTTTTGGATCTTAAATTTTCCTAACACACCAGTATGTTCTACATGTGGACCACCACAAAATTCTTTTGAGATATGGTTACCATGTTCATCTTCAATGAAGTATACAGAAACAACATCAGCATACTTTGCACCGAATTCCATTTCAGCACCAATTTTTTCAGCTTCCTCTTTGGACATTTCGCGGCGAACAACTTTGAGATCACGTGCGATATTTGAGTTCACAATCTCTTCCACTTTTTTCTTTTCTTCGTCGGTCATCTTGCGATCAAACGAAAAATCAATGCGAAGACGCTCTTCAGTGATATTACTTCCCCGCTGCTTTACACCCTTACCCAAGACATCCTGAAGCGCTGAAAGGAGCAAGTGGTGCGCTGTATGGAGTTTTACCGTCTGTTCGTTCGTATTAGCGAGTCCACCCTTGAACATGCCAGCTGAAGCAGTGCGAGAAAGCTTTTGGTGTTCTGCCATCTTTTTTTCGAAATCCTCACGATCTATTTTTTGCCCTTTTTCACGAGCTAATTCTTCCGTCAATTCAATAGGAAACCCGTACGTTGTCGCTAAAATAAATGGGTCTGTTCCTTTTTCAAATTCCTTTATGCCATTTTTAAGAGTTTCTTTAAATTTTTCTTCTTCCTTTTTAATAACTTGAGCTATATTACCCGAATTTAAAACTAAATTAGGATACATGACAGGTTCTCTTGTATAAGGCTTAACAATTTCGATACCCAAAGAAGTTACAGTACTGTCTCCCAGTCCAATTTTTTCCATAAATCGAACCATTCTTCGTATTAAACGTCGAAGAACATAACCCTGACCCGTATTACCGGGGATTACACCATCAGCAATTAAGAAAAAAGATGTTCTCAGATGATCAGCGATAATTCTAAGAATTCTTTCATCTTTTACCGATGCATTATTTCTTAAAGCATTCATTACATTTTCAAACAAATCAGTATCATACGCAGTCTTCTTGCCCTGCATCACAGCCGTAATACGCTCAAGGCCAGCACCGGTATCAACATTTCGTTGCGAAAGTTTGCCAATTACTTTTCCCTCTTTCTTTTCATATTCCATGAACACATCATTCCAGATTTCAATGACATTTTCTTTTTTGACCGCATCAATAAATCCTTCTTTCGAAAGATCCCCAACAGTACCAGTTACATCGTAAAACATTTCACTGCATGGACCGCAAGGACCATTATCGCCAGGACTCCACCAATTGTCTTCTGCAGGGAGCGCATAAATGCGATCAGATGGAATACCCAAGGCTTCCCAAATTTTTCTTGATTCAGTGTCTTCTGGAGCATTTTCATCGCCTTCAAAGACGGTAATGTACAGTTGCTTAGGATTGAGTCCCAAACCTTCTTCTGTGGACGTTAAAAATTCATAGCTCCATTTTATGGCATCTTCTTTGAAATAATCGCCAAGCGACCAGTTCCCCATCATTTCAAAAAAAGAAAAGTGACGATTATCGCCGATATCATCGAGGTCGCCAGTTCGGACACATTTTTGGATATCGGCGATACGAGTACCTGCGGGATGTTTCTGTCCTAACAAATACGGCACGAGTGGCTGCATGCCGGCAGTATTAAAAAGCACCGAAGGATCATTTTCGGGCACAAGCGAAGCTGAGGGAATAATTGCATGGCCTCGCTTCTCAAAAAACTCTAGAAATCGTTTCCGTATCTCATCTGAATGCATATATTAGTTTTTTTGATCTGGAGGAAATTGTTCAGACATTTTTCTGATCGGCTTTTCCAAAAGATTAAGGACGGTAAGAATAAAAAGTACAAGAACAGTAACAATAATGGCAAGACTAAAGTAGCCAAATCCAGAAGCAATACCGATACTTGCAGAAACCCAGAGTCCCGAAGCGGTCGTTAACCCTGCAATATGTGCTCCATGTTCCCGAAGAATGATCATACCTGCTCCCAAAAAGCCAACGCCTACAATAATCTGGGAAGCGATACGAGAAGGATCAAAACCAGAGAGCCCTGGATGATTGAGAGGAATCATTTCTCCAATAAGCACAAACACCGCTGCTCCTAAAGCTACCAGTGCATGCGTCTTCATTCCTGCTTCTTTGTGGACAAAAAGTCGTTCAGCTCCGATTGCCATACCTAAAACCATTGCAATGCCCAGTCGGGTAATAATATCACTATTGGTAATTAAAAATTGATGCATGAAATTTATTGTAATTATTTAGTAATGTTCAAATATCCTCTTACTTTTTCAACAAGTTCATCAAGCGTAAAGTTTGCCTTAATGACGTACTCTTGCACCCCAAGCTCTTGTGCTCTATCGATATACTTCTGTTCACCGAGATTTGAGAAAATAATGACAGGAATACGCGCAAACGTAGCATTTGCTTTTATCTCCTTCAAGATCTCAAACCCATCCATACCAGGAAGCATAATATCCAAAATAATAATGTCGGGGAGTATCCCCTTATTGATAAGATAATCAAAAGCCTGAACGCTGCTTGGCGCAGGCATAGTTTGGAAACCTTCTGTAAGGAATTTCCTTGAAATAAGATCCTGAATAAACTGGTCGTCTTCGATTATCATCACCTTGGGTGGCATAGTTCTTTTATTATAGAGTGTATTACCCGCTCCGGCAAGCAACTAGGCCACGACGCCACCACCAACACAAACGGCTCCATCAAAAATAACGATTGATTGCCCAGGAGAAACAAGCTCTGGTTTTTTAAAAATAATATCAGCAGACGTTTCGCCGGTGACAGCAATAGTTACCGGAAGGAATTCACCATGGTAGCGAATTTGGGCACGATATTTTTTTGAACCAGGGATACCGCTAATCCAATTCGTATGCGTCAACGAGATCGTACTGCCGGCAGTGTCGAGTAGCGAGAGCTTCTCATGAGAAACAGTTACTGTATTTTTCAAGATATCTTTTGCTACCACATAATAAGGTGCCTCTGTCGCGGTTTTTTTTGTTACCGTAAAACCATGCCGCGTACCGAGCGTCAAAAAGACAGCACCATCATGCTCTCCAATAACCATACCATCCCGATCAAGAACTACTCCTTTTTTGGGGTGAATATAGTGTGAAAGAAAATCCTTCATATCAAGTGGCCCCAAGAAACAAACACCTTGGCTGTCTTTTTTCTCTGCAGTAGGAAGACCATATTTCTCGGCAAGCTTTCGTACATACGGTTTTTTAAAACCCCCAACAGGAAATAAAATGTGTGCAAGATCTTCTTGCTGTAGTGTCCAAAGAAAGTAACTCTGATCTTTTGCAGGATCGGCACCCATTTGTAATGTATTACTATTTTTTTGTATTTTGTTTTGGGCATAGTGTCCTGTGGCAATATAGTCTGCCCCTTTTGCTTTTGCCCACTTCCAAAAAGCACCAAATTTCACCTCTCGATTACAAGCAACATCAGGATTTGGTGTTCGTCCCTCTTTGTATTCACGGATCATGTAATCAGCAACGCCTTCTTTATATTCTTTTTCCAGATCACATTCTAAGAACGGAATATCAAGATGCGCAGCAACGCGCATCGCGTCACGCCGTTCGCTTCGCCACGTACAGTCAATGAAATCGGGAGTCCAAGTGCGAATAAAAACTCCGACGACTTTGTAGCCCTCGTTCTTCAAAAGTGCAGCAGAAACAGAAGAATCCACGCCTCCGGAAAGACCGACAAAAACAGTGCCTTTTTTATTTTTTAATTTATGAGACATTGTATTATTAGTAAGTACGTTCATTTGAAACAATAACCTAGAAGCAGGCTCAGCTCCTTTGAGCGAGACTTTCCCTTTTTAGAACATTGCGCAGTGCGTCGGCACGAGCATAGCGATTTTTCAACAGAAAAATACGCGTGTTCTCAAAAAGGGACAGGTAAGCGTATTTTTAGGATTTTGCATAGAGGTCTTTTGTGACAAGTGCCTGGAGGGCTAGTCCACCCAGAAGACCAAAGAGGATACTATTATAGAACCCAAACAAAATCAACAAAATAAGCAAGAGAGCCGCAAGGTGTCCGTGATTAAAATGGACAATGTAAGCATAGATACGCACGTTTACGACTCGTAAAAATGCACGCTTCCCTAGTTTTCGCTGAGAAAAAAGCATGCCGATAATAAATCCTATTATGAAACTCAGTACAAATTGTGCGTACATCCGGTAGTGAAAAATGGCATTATTGATTTCTGCTATTTTTTATTGATGATAATGAATTGTCATAATTGTATAGTATGCCTATTCTCAGTCAATGCTCAGACTTTTCGTCTGAGCCATGCCATTTTCTACTACCGGATACATTTTTTATAAAACAATTAATTTCTTATAGAGTTCAAAAGTTGCCCGAGCATCAGAGAGCGCACGATGCGAATGTTCATTTGCAATACCAAAATACTCACAGAGCGAGCGGAGCGAATATTTTTCAATCGTTTCATTCAAATTCAATTTCGCAAATGCGATCGAGATGGTGTCGAGTTTGAGATAATGCATTTGATTCCCGTATCCAGTCGACTTCAATACTTTGTCAAGAAAAGCAGAGTCAAAAGAAACATTGTGCCCGACCATAATCGCACCAACAGTCTTTTCAGAAAAAAGCTTCATTGCCTCTTCTTTTGAAATAGCATCTACCCATTCTTCATTAGTATAGCCATTTACCCGAAGCGACACAGGGTCAGCAGTACCCAACTGTTCTGGTTTTATCTTTATATCAAACTCATCGAAAACACGAAAAGACGGCACTCCATCTTCTGTGTCCCAATCTTGCTCGACAAGCACGCAACCGATTTCAATTATTTCATGGCGCTCGACATCGAGCCCGGTTGTTTCGGTATCGATGAAGGCGAGCCGTTGTTGTTTCATTTGGGTCATAAGAGCTACTTCAAATAGAGCGTTTGATTCTTCTTATGCTCCTCGAATGTTGTAGCGTAGTGAATTGTACCATTTGCATCGTGGAGATAAAACAGGTAGGGCGTCTTTGCCGGATGCGCAGCCGCTTTAAGCGACGCCAGCCCAGGATTGGCGATCGGAGCAGGAGGTAGCCCTGTATGGATATACGTATTGTACGGAGAATCAATTTTTAAGTCAGTAAGGGTAAGCTCGCTTGATGATTTGCCAGTTATAAACGAAAGTGTGGCATCGGCTCCAAGCGGCATCCTTTTTGCTAAACGATTCATAAAAATGCCTGCAATCGTCGCGCGATCCGAGTCCCCCGCTGCCTCTTTTTCAACGATTGAAGCAAGGATTACCATATCAGCAAACTGGTTTGTGTTCATGTTTTTAAATTCTTTCGTTGCTACCAAAAAATTATCTTCAAGTGTTTGCACAACAACTTCTGTTGTTGCTCCTGGAAAAAAGAAGTACGTGTCGGGGAATAAATACCCCTCCTTCCCTTCTGTTTGTTTTAAAAATGTTTCAACGGAGAAGCCATCTAGTTTCTGAGATAAAACTTTCGCCATCTCAGATCTGGTCAGCCCTTCAGGAAGTGTTACTTTCACCATAGGAAGATTGTGATTCTTACTTGCAATCATTTCCGCAACAAGCACAACTGACGGCCGTGTGTCGAACAGATAATCGCCAGGCGCAATTTTTTTCTCACCACCAAACAAGACCACAAAAAATTTAAAAACAAGGACTGAACGAATCACCTGAGCGCTCGCCAATGCTTCGCCAGCTTGCGTCAACGAAGAACCCTCTGCAATCGTGACGGTAGTTCCTTTTACAAACGCACCCGGAGGAGTAATGAGAGAGAAGTACGCCACAAAAACAGCTAGGCAGAAAAAGAAAGCGATAGTTGCTTTTCTTTTTCCTGGGCGCAACTTTTCTATGCCATAATCGTGTGGATTAATATGGGATGGTTGAGTATCGTTCATGAAATGATGCCTACATTGGCAAGTTGTGTGGTGGTTCTGATTTACGAGATTCAAGACGACGGAAGGTAGGTGTTTCAGATACACGACCGGGGAAGTGATAGAGTGTGGCGAGTTCTTCACTAGACATCACCATAATCTCTGGCTTTTGAGATGGAAAGAAATTCTCCAAAAAACCGTACGAAAATGTATCACGAATACGTAAATAAAAGAAAGCGCGCAATTTATATTTCTGGAGCATATCGCGCTTCAATTTTGTTTCTACCTTCCCCGTAATGTCTTGCCATGGATCATCCGCGTAGTTTGTCTTGTTTACGCGCTGAAATCCATTCAAGGTGTTGCTCTCATAACTCTTCAGCATCAATTCAATACCTTTTGAGGTGTATTTGTGGTAATTTTCTTTTTTGGCGATATAGAGAACACGAATACCTACATCAAACGGCAATTTATTTAAATTGCGTTCAATAGAAAAAATAATTTCTCGCTGCCCTTTCGTCATACCAGCTGGAGACTTCCCTTCTTCTTCATCATCTTCAACCGCATGACTTGACCCCTTTGAGTACTTTTCTTTCAACTCATCGATCACGTGTTCCGCCTCTTCCATATACCCGTGGTGTCCATGAAAAAAGTGGTACAGATATTCTGACTGTTGCGCACGAATAACGATCTGATACCAAATTTGTTCGCCTTTTCCAATCGAACCCATAAGCTCGATCTGACTTGTAATCGGATCAATACGTTCCTGTTCAGTATCTTCACCGGTTGTTTTATCAAGACCGTAGTCAACATACGTTTTTATAGGATAGACATTCGATTTTCTGAAACCAAATTCCGTTCCCCACACTTCCCAACCATTTCCTTTTTCATACGGTGGCACGTTACTCGTATAGTCCGGAACGTCATGGATTTCGGCTTGTGGATATTGCGCATATATTTGTGATTCTACTTCGCGGCGCAAACGCGATGGAGTCCAAATAAAAAAATACACTCTTCCTTCGATCGATACAATTTCCAAAGAAAACCAAATGCGAACGAGCCCTAGCCAAAATCGTTCATAAAATGTACCAAGACCACTTGTTTGATAAAACGCATTCGTTAAAATAACTTCCATTGCAAGCGGTGATTTATACACATCTTTCGGAAGCTGTATCTGTAAGAGTGTCCACTTCAATTTTGAAATATACACTTCACGAACATAGTGAATCCAGAAGCGGACTGCCGCATACCAAAAGAACCAGAGAAAAACAAATGGGATAATCCATCGTATGATGGCAACAATATAGAAAAGAAGTGAGTGGGTTATTTGAGAAACACCAATATCGAGCATATATAATTATTATAGCATTTAGAATGAAACAGGCACATCAACAACACTTGGATGCCGACCGTGATCGCTTGATATATATATGTGTACCGTGGATGTTTGCAGGTCACCGAGAATTGAAGGAATTGTCGTTTCAAAATATGCAGGTAGATTAAAATTCGAATCCTTGCGCAAAAGCGGATACTCTGCACTGATAAGTTGCCCGCGCTCATTTAAGATCTTCACGTAACCAACAGTAATCGGCGCATTGTTCCAACCGCAGCCGTTTATATAACCACGAACAGTAATAGGCATCTGAACTTGCTGATTCGGCATTGGATCAAGTACGGTGATTCCACACGGCAAATGAGTCGGTCGTTCAAACTTAAGTGGACGTGAGCGTTCAGGAACTTGATAGGGATTCGTATTAGTACTAACTACAGAATGCTTTACTGCAAAAAAACCAAAGAGAAGTAATATTAAAACTACTCCGACAAGAATGAGTATGACGTGCGTGAACCCCCTCGTGCCATTTTTCATAGATGATTCAAGTATAACAAAAATCTCCCGAAAAGGGAGATTTTTGTTTACGCTACACTATAGAGTCCGTTTTTATTCTTCTTGAAATATTTTGGATTCTGCAGATTGACGAGGATTGTATTTTTCTTAAGAAAACGTTCTTTGGAAACCTTATCGACAACATCATCTTTCGAGAGCGGTCCTTCTTTTTTCAAAATTTCCTTGATGACATCGCGGACAATTCCTTTTTTATATCCCCATTCAGAGAGTCCGTAAGTACCGCGACCAACCAACACGAAACGCCCATCTTTAATAAGTTCATTGTGACAGGTAGCCGTGTGACATTTCTTGTTGAACGTATCACCGATAGCTTTTGCAACTTCACGGAAGTGCATTGGTGAACCATGTTTTCGCATCATAAGGAATGCGTAATCTTTGATACCGCGAGTCTTCACATTTGAAGATTCTGCCTTACCCCATTCACCGAGTGGATTGCGATTTATATTTTTTGAAATGTTCAACCAGCGACGAGCGATTTCTTCATTGCGGTATTTATCAGAAACGTTCTTGATGTTCTCAAGAAATCGACTGATCAAATCAGATTCGGAAATGAGTTCATCATCAGAAAGAGAACTGTAGAGTTTGCGAAGTGACTCATGCACTTCTTTTGAAATTTCATCATCAACACTCCAGCGTGCACGGAACTCTTCATCTTCTTTTTCTTTCTTAAATTCGTCACCCAAGACGAGATAGAGGTGGATGTGGTTCTGCGTAGCTTTATCAGAAGAGAGATGTTCAAGGAAATCATCCTCAGAGACAACGGCACCAAGCTCATGCATAGCAGTTTTGAGTTCTTCAAACGCCTGAGTTGCTTCCTTAAATGTTTCAGACTTTTTAACAGCAGCGAGCGCAGCGTTTTCAATCTGACGAACACGCTCACGAGTAATACCATATTTTTGACCGATAGCTTCAAGCGTCTTTCGTTCTGCATCTTCACCTAAACCGAAACGATTAAAGACCACATCGTACGCGCGGTTCTGAAGTGGTGAGAGAATCTTTTTAGTAACTTGCTTAGGTTTGAAGGAAATTTTTGCCATTTGTTTTATAAAATTAACGCTTATAAAATATGATATTTATTAATCGGTGAACCCATTCTACACTATGGTAAAAAATTGTCAACTATTTTTAAAACCCTTATTTAACAAGCTTTTTCTGTGATTTCCCCCTTCCGCCAAACGAGCTATGACTTACTTTTGGCCTTATTTCGAGCCTGTTCATTAAGGTATTTTTTGCGTAGACGGACTGACCCAGGAGTGATTTCTAAGTATTCATCGTCAGCCATCACCTCAAGACCGCGCTCAATTGAGAGCGTATATGGAGGAGTCACAGTAATTGCTTCATCAGAACCAGATGCGCGCATGTTGGTAAGCTGTTTTCCTTTAATCGGATTTACCGCGAGTTCTCCACCTTTGAGCACGTTACCGATAACCATACCTTCATACACTTCAGTACCGTGGCCGATATAGAGCAATCCGCGATCCTGCAAATTCCAGAGCGCAAAAGCAACCGCTTTACCAGCAATCATTGAAGTCATTGAACCAACATCTCGGCTCTTAATTTCTCCGGCATATGGACGGAAGCCAACTACGCGTGAAGACATAATCCCCTCGCCTTTGGTATCGATAACGAACATCCCTCGGTAGCCCAAAAGTCCGCGAGTTGGAATTTCAAATGAAAGTCGGGCAATTCCCTCTTTCTCATGCATCGCGGTCATAAGACCACGGCGGCGAGTAAGCTTTTCGATAACGGCGCCAGACATTTCTTGTGGTACATCGATACTTACCTCTTCATACGGTTCCATTTTCTCCCCATCAACTTCTTTGATGATAACTTTTGGCTGTGACACCTGGAGTTCATATCCTTCACGACGCATATTTTCAAGCAACACAGAAATGTGGAGTTCTCCACGTCCATAGACTTTGAAAAATTCACCTGAGTCGAAATCAACTTTCAATCCGACGTTTATTTCAAGTTCACGTTCAAGACGCTCGCGAATCTGGCGAGAAGTAACAAATTTTCCTTCGCGACCAGCAAACGGTGAATCATTCACCAAAAATTCAAGCGAGATAGTCGGCTCATCAATTGCAATCGCAGGCATTGCAGGTGTTGCTTCATCAATAACAAGTGTTTCGCCGATGTAAATGTCAGGAATACCCGCAACGATAGCAATTTCACCAGAGTTGATTGAATCTACTTCAGTACGTGCAATTCCTTCAAAATTGAATAGCTTCGTGATTTTTGCCTTACGTGATACACCATCACTACTCTTTACGATAATAGGATCACTGGCCTTTATTGACCCACTGTAGACACGCACGATAGCAAGACGTCCCAAGAAGTTGTCATAGCCCAAGTTAAATACTTGTGCTGAAAAAGACTTTTCAAGATCAACCGATGCAACAGGAACTTCTTCGAGTATCAAATCAAGCAACGGAGTGAGGTCTTTGCGTTCATCTTCGAGATTTTTCATAGCAACACCCTGTCGTCCGATAGCGTAAATGGTTTTGAAATCAATCTGTTCGTTTGTTGCGCCAAGTTCGATAAAGAGTTCCAAGATTTCATCGTGCGCCCGTGCTGGATCGGCTGCAGGCTTATCGATTTTGTTTAAAACGACGATCGGCTTCAATCCAAGCTCTAATGATTTCTTGAGCACAAAGCGAGTCTGCGGCATCGGACCTTCTTGTGCATCAACAACAAGAAGCACGTCGTCGATAGCACGAAGTACGCGTTCAACTTCTGAACCGAAGTCAGCGTGACCAGGAGTGTCTACGATGTTAATTTTTGTACCCTTATAGTTAACAGAAGTATTTTTTGCGTAAATAGTGATGCCACGCTCTTGCTCAAGTGCGTTTGAGTCCATTGTTACACCCTCTTCAACCATTCCACACTGACGCATAAGCGCATCAGTAAGAGTTGTCTTGCCGTGGTCCACGTGAGCAATAATCGCAATGTTTCGAATATCCATGAAAAAGTAAATAAGTAAGCTTGTAAATTGGTAATCTAGAAAATAAAAAAGCCCTTACGGCTTGTTTTGTGTAGCTACTATACCAGCAAAAATGAATTGGTGCAAGACTGTGGCAGTCGTGTCAATTACCCTACGCGGTATCCTGTAATCTTTGTAGCCGCACTTTCAGCTCATCTGCGGTAAGAGATTTGTTACTGTGTGAAAAAGAAAGATATTTATTTATTTCAAAATGTAGATGTTGGCCATGCCCTTTTAGGGTTGCATTTTTACCCGTATGGCCCACGGTTCCTAATATCTCTCCTTCAAGTACCAATTCTCCAGGCTCTACTGCAACCTCCTTCAAATGTGCGTAGCGATAAAACTCTTTTGTTTGATAATTGAATATTATAACCGTGTTGCCGCCTCTCATAGAACTTGATGATGTCTCATCATTTGGTTTCCACCCCCTATCTGCCACCATAACTATACCACCACCAATAGCATATATTGGAGCTTGTTCGTGGGTAAACAAGTCTACTGCATCTTTATGATTTTCTCCTTTTCCAAAACTAAATTTCTGAAGAGGTACTTTTTCCTTACTTGATATTTTTTTATTCTTAAGACGTTCTTTGTCTTTTGTTACTTGCTCAAGATAGCCTAAGTATGCGGCTCTAAAGTCAGGGGTAATAAGGCTTTTCACTTCTGCCATAATTTTTTCCGGTATAAAATGCTGCCGCGAAGGGTCTGTTGTTTCTGAAAGAAACCGTTGGGAGTAATACAGCAACGACGCCAAATAAGCATTGTCTTTGACTTTCTCATACCTTTTATTGGAGATAATATCTTTTATTTTTTGAACCTGATCAGCAATAAATGCTTCCGGCGTCATATTTTTTTCCTTAGAGATCACCCCCTCAGCCTTAGAAATAACTGGACCGAGAGCTACAGCGGTTCCCAAAATTGCCAACTTCTTAAGAAAACCGCGACGAGAATTATCTACCACTGGTTCTTCTGGGAACTTATCTATATGCTCGTTATTTGTAGAATCATTAAACTGCTTTGATTCGAGATTGCTCATATTATAAGAAAATAATATCAGTAACATCACCATACTGCAACGTACTTTGAAATATACTACGAATAAGCTATAGTTTTAAAAAAAATAAATCTAAACTTCAAACCCCTACCGCCATGAAAGAAATCGTCCAATTTATGTACCTTGTACTTTTTACATTATCTCTACATCTTTTTTCTGATCAGTTAGGAGTAACACCAACTATTCAGAAAATACTATTTCACTCCTTCAGTTTTACACTACTTTTATTCCTCTACTACCTTGTTTACCGCAAGACATACTACGGCCCGGAACTGCCAAGATGGACATACGTAATCATATATCCTAATGCGATTGTCTATGCCACAGTGATATGCTTGTTTCTATTTGGTTTTGGAGTACCACCGAGTAGTAGCGGAGGATGGATAATGGCAATCATTTTTGCAGTTATGTTTACTATTATAATTGCAACAATATACGCAGTTAAAAATTTCAGAGAAATCTGGGGTGATTTGTAAAAATAGTAAATGGTAAAAATGTATACTAAAACAAAAAACCTTCCTGTTTTTATGGGGAGGTTTTTTTATTTCTCATTCAATTATTTTTTAAAACAACTTCACAATATCGTGATAGGTCACCACAAGCATCAGGATGATAAGAAGTGCGAAACCAACACTATTGAATGCATTGGCAATTTTAGGAGTAATGCGTGAACCCTTTATTTTTTCAATCAACAAAAAGAGTAATCGCCCACCATCAAGCGCAGGAAATGGAATAAAATTAATAACCGCAAGATTTATAGAAATGAGCGCGGTGAATGAAAGCAGATACACGAATCCGAAATGCGCAGCGTCACCAACAACTCCAACGATACCAACAGGTCCAGTTATAGAAGAAAGCGATCCGTGTCCAGTCACAGCATCTTTAATCAAATGATAGAGAGATGCTGCTGTTGCCCCAGTCACTCGTGCTGTCATCGTCAGTCCTTCCCAAATAGCCTTATGCACTGGCAATTTAAGTGTACCAATCATCCCCATCGAAATACCAATTGCTGCTTTTTCTTTATCATCAGGAATCACATTTTGTGCCGGTGTCACTGGAATAACAGTATGTTCTGTTCCGCGAACGACATCAATTTCAAGAGGGACTGTATCGTGCGCTGCGATAAATTTCTGGAAGACATCTACTTCGGGCGTCACTAGCCCGCCATCCTTTTCTCCTACAATCGTCACTGCAGAAATTTTGTCGCCAATTTTCAATCCCGCTTGTTCAGCAGGTGTCCCCTTTGAAACTGAGGTTATAGTAAGTGCAGCATTATCAATATACTTGTTATCATAGCCAGAATCTAAAGCAGAAGGCATACCAGAAATAAATCCAACAGAGAACAAGAGCCACGCAAGCAGTAAATTGAAAAAAATACCAGCAAACAACACCATGGCCTGTACGCGAGCAGGCTTATTTACAAAACTACGACTGGCATCAGGTCCAGAGATTGATTCATCGTCGGGATTTTCTCCAAAAATTTTCACATACCCGCCAAGCGGTAACGCATTAAATGCATATGTTGTCTCCCCTTTCTTTTTAGAAAAAAGGCGTGGTGGAAAACCGAATGCAAATTCATCCACACGAATACCTGATTTTTTGGCAGTAATAAAATGCCCGAACTCGTGAACAAGTACGAGCACTAAAAGTATAAGTAAAAAGATTAATATGTTCATTAGATTAGGTTTTAGGTTCTAGTTGCTAGGTTCTAGTTTATTAATAATAGTTCGTAACATTTTACTTACTTCTTCAAGTAACGGCAATGACTCATCGACAGAAATACTATACAAATCCCTGCAAAGAAGTAGTTGGGTCTCAAGTTCTGCAGCAGATCCATACGCTAAATGCAGAAACTGGCAATAATCCTTTCTTGTTTTTCTATTACTACCTTCAGCAATATTGGATACGATTGAGACTGCAGATCGGCGCACCTGAGATTGAAGTGCATATACTTCGGAATTTGGAAGTTTAATACTTATCTTGTAAACAATTTTTACCAACTCATATCCTTTCTGCCAAACAATTAGATCTTTGTATGATTTTATTTTTGTATCCATACTAGAAACCTAGCCCCTAGTAACTAGAACCTAATTCATTACCTCCTTCTGTTTCTTCTCAAACATTGCTTCAAGTGTTTTGTTTGCCTCATCAACGAGTTTCTGGAGTTCATCTTTACTCTTAAATTTCTCATCTTCGGTCAATGCTCCGTCTTTTTCGCGTTGCTGAATATCGTTCCAGGTTTTTTCACGGTCTTGCTTTACCGCAATGCGTGCCTCTTCAAGACGTTCTTTCAAGATTTTTACCAAGCGTTCGCGAGTTTCAGTCGTGAGCATTGGGAAAATCACCCGAAGCCCTGCATCATCGGTCGCAACCGAAAGACCCAAGTTCGCAGCAACGATAGCCTTTTCCACATCCTTAACCTGATTTTTGTCCCATGGGGCAATGCGGAGTGTTTTTGGATCCTCAATAGTGATTGAACCAATATTCTTAAGCGGTTGGAGGGCTCCATAAACAGAGACCATCACGCCATCCAAAATGGCCGGCGTTGCACGACCAGTGTGTAATTGCGAGTACTCCTTGGCGAGCCACTCTTCTGACTTTTTTTCTTGTTGTTTAAATAGTGCGAAGTTATATTGCATGTGTCTATTATAGCAGAAAAAATAAAAAAGTGATTTGTTGACAAGTGGTTTTTTATATTCTAAGGTATAGCAAATTGTTTTATATTGTCTTACCTTAAAAAAATACCCCTATGAAAAAAGATTCTAAAAATCTAATGACTGTTTTACTTGGTGATTTAAAAAATGGCATTCGTGCACATTTTGCAGATTCCGCTATTAAGAACAGCGCACTCAAAGAAGAAACCTTTTTACTATCCGCCAATGGTGTCGTACATTATCACCGTAAATGGATTTTTGAAAAATCAAACGATGGGTGCGATGAGATTAAACAGCATACAATACTTATCTCCAGAACTAAACTGGAAGAAATTATGTTACATTCTGCTATCACCGTATTCAAGCTGCCAAATACGGAACATCAGAAATGGGAACATGTCGATCCGGTATGGAGTGATCTAAATTTTAATCACAAATCTGATGCGGCTCCCATTTTTACATCAACCCTGAAGCAGGTAATTAAAAAAGATAGCGTCACCGCTGAATAATCTTACTGAATTAATTTTTTAAAAAAGCCCCGCATGTGCGGGGCTTTTACTTTTCCGGCATCAAAAGTGCCACCGATTCTAAGAGCATTTTAACTGATGCTCCAGGTGTCTGCAGATATTCTCGAGACTTCCCTATTTGCTGAAATGCCATTTTTTCCGTATCAGTAAGTATGCTCATTTTTCCACCTTCATGGAGTACAAATTCAATACTATTTAAAAGCGAAACAGCCTGCGCACGGAGCGCGCCAAATTCGTCATCATTTTCATGTGCTTTGATCAAAGATGCGACATGTTTCAATCGTGCTGGTTTTTTCATTGCTAAAAATTCACTTCCCGCTTTTGTACTTTTATTTTCTTCGGTGCTTCGGATATGCACGAGTCGTGATGCCAGCGTTTCCAAGAGCGCACCAATACGCGGAACGATTATGAAAAAATGAACATTTTGCGCGGGCTCTTCAAATACTTTCAAAAGCGCCTGTTGTGCTTCACTGTTAAAAAAATCAGTTTGGATAATAAAAAATTTCTTACCCGATTGGATAGACGTACCACTTCCGATAGCTCGCTCCCCTTGCCGCGCTTTCAGCTGGCGACCATTTTCGATGGTAAACGTACTATATTTTTCAATGATGAGGTCAGGGTTACCGTGAATAGCAATATTCGCATTTTCAAAAAAGATAAGCAGGTTCGGCAAAACAACTTCCGAATTACCCTCAAGCAAATATGCATGGTGGAGAGAATTGATGTCTATAGATTGTGCAAGCTCTTCGAGCATTGAGATAAAAATTACCGCTTTGATATGATTGTCTTCTTATACATATCGAGGTGATCAAGTGCAACACCGGTGCCGTTTACCACACAGTACAGTGCTTCATCGGCAAGACGTGCTTTTACCCCTGTCTTGCGATACACAAGATCCGGGAAATTACGAAGCTGCGAAGTTCCCCCAGTCATAATGATGCCTTGATCAATAATGTCTGATGCGAGTTCGGGTGGCGTTTCCTGGAGCACCGCTTTGATCGCCTGTACGATTTGCTTCAATTCTTTATCAATCGCGCGAACAATTTCATTTGTTGAGACCTGAGCAGAGCGCGGCAGACCCTGAATGAAATCGCGTCCTTTGATTGTCATTGTTAACTCTTCTTCAAGCGGAATGGCTGCACCAATTTTTATTTTTACATCTTCAGCAGTTTTATCGCCGATCGCTAAGTTGAATGTTTTTTTGATATAGTCCGCAATCGCAGCATCAATTTTATTTCCCGCGCATTTTACTGACGTAGATGCAACGATACCTCCCAAGGAAATCACCGCAACGTCAGTCGTACCGCCGCCAATATCGACGATCATGTGTCCGCGTGATTCTTGAATTGGAATACCCGCACCAATCGCTGCCAAAATCGGCTCTTTCACCACGTAAGCATTTTTTGCACCAGCTTTTATTGCTGCTTCAACCACGGCGCGACGTTCAGTCGATGTCACGCCAGCTGGCACAGAAATCATCACATCTGGTTTAAACAAATTGAATGGGCCGAGCGCTTTCGTAATGAAGTAACGAAGCATTGCTTCAGTGACTCGGTAGTCGGCGATCACGCCATCTTTCATAGGACGATATGCAATAATGCTTTCCGGTGTTTTTCCGATCATTTCTTTCGCTTCTACCCCGATCGCTAAAATTCGATTGTCTTGCTCTGAAACCGCTACCACCGAAGGCTCATTGAGCACAACGCCTTTTCCAGGAAGGAACACGAGTGTGTTGGCGGTCCCCAAATCAATACCTAGTTTTTTAGTAAAAAGCGCCATATATAGTAGATAGAATATAGCACGATACTTCCGAGAGACAAAAAGTGGATCGTTTGATAATACGTAAAATATATTATATAATTCGCAACATCAATTTATGGCAAGTTTAAAGATACAAGGCGGGAAAAAACTAAGCGGCGAAATCATTCCGCAAGGAACAAAAAACGAAGCGCTCGAAGTCTTGTGCGCAACATTACTCACTGATGAAGAAATCCGGATCGAAAATGTTCCGGATATTTTGGATATACAAAACCTTCTCACGGTGCTTGAAAAATTGGGAGTAACTATTACAAAAGAAGATGCGCACACCTATACGTTTCGCGCACAGAATATTAACGTTGACTATTTAAATGGTAATGGCGACATCGCCGAAGCAGCAACGATCCGTGGCTCACTCATGGTTGCGGGACCGCTTCTTGGCCGTTTTGGAAAAGCATACATGCCGAAGCCGGGCGGAGACAAAATTGGTCGCCGCAGACTCGATGCTCATATTTTCGGATTTGAAAAATTAGGAGCGACCGTAGCACGCTCAGAAAAAACAAATGCATACCTCATCTCGGCCCACAAACTCACTGGTGCAGATATTCTTTTTGATTATGCCTCTGTCACTGGAACAGCAAATACTATTATGGCAGCAGTACTCGCAGAAGGTACAACCACACTCTACAACGCAGCGTGCGAACCCCACGTCCAACAATTATGCAGAATGCTAAACTCTATGGGCGCGCAGATCTCTGGTATTGGTTCAAACATGCTTGCAATTACTGGTGTAGAAAAATTAAAAGGCTGCACGCACCGCATATTGCCCGACATGATTGAAATTGGTAGCTTCATCGGACTTGCCGCAATGACCGGCTCTGCGCTTACCATAAAAGATGCGGATTACGGACACCTGGGAAACATTCTTCCAACATTTCGCAAACTTGGTATTCAGATACAACAGGAAGGAAAAGATATCATCATTCCAACACAAGAACACTACGCTATAGAAAAATTCTTAGATGGATCAATCTACACACTCATGGATGCAGTGTGGCCAGCCTTCCCTGCAGACTTGCTCTCAGTAGTACTCGTCGTTGCAACACAGGCAAAAGGAAGTATGCTAATCCATCAATCAATGTTTGAGAGCAGACTTTTCTTTGTTGATAAATTGATCGACATGGGTGCACAGATTATTTTATGTGATCCGCATCGTGCAGTTGTTGTCGGACTCGATCATGAAAGTTCTCTTCGCGGCATTACCATGTCATCTCCAGATATTCGCGCCGGCGTTGCACTCTTGATCGCCGCACTTTCCGCAAATGGAGAAAGCACTATTCACAATAGCGAACAAATCGATCGCGGCTATGAACGTATCGCTGAACGACTTTCACTACTCGGAGCAAAAATTGAACGTTTTTAAAAAATTAAATAAAAAGAAACCCGCCCTGCGTAAGCAAGACGGGTTTTTTGTTTTTGTTTCCCTTTTTTTTCAATTATTTTTTTGTAATACATCCAGCTCTTTCTTAAAAAAGAGGATGTGGCGGCGATTTTCTTCGATTGTCATTAGCATTCCTGCAAAGAAACGTGAGATAACAATCACAAGAATAAAACCGATTGGAAAAAGAAACGATTCGACAACAGCCAAATCATTTGCTCTTCCAATAAAATAACTGAGGAAAATGATAAGAGTAACTCCTGCACCAACAGGGGTAAGCACTTCAAACAATTTCTTGAAGCCAGTTCTTAATTGAGAAACCAGCGAATCAAGAATCACCACGATTGGTGAGGGGCCAGCGGTAACTGCTTGGGAGTAATTCCATAATAATTGAGCGACTACAATATTCGCCCGCTTTTTTAATCTTTTCATTTTACTTTTTTGGGGTTTTTGGGGGTTGAACACTATTATACTGTAAAAATAACAAGCCTAAATAATAGCATTCCATACCAAAAAGTCAAGCATCTTTTGCGTTAAAATGCCAATATTTAAAGGATTTACTGGTTAAATGTACCCTTCTCCTTTAAGGAGAGTGTGATACACTAGCACTCGTATGAAAGCAGTGACTGTTGTCCCTATCGCAAAAGGGATAGGCAAAGAGCATTTAACCTATTTTTCGGCCAAAGATATTACTGTTGGCACGATTGTTTCTGTACCGATTCGCAATAAAATTATTGATGCACTCGTCGTTGAAACCAGCGACGTTGAAAATACAAAATCTGAAATTAAAGAAGCATCCTATCAGCTTAAGAAAATAGAAAAAGTAAAAGGAACTTCCCTCTTTTCTGATGCATTTCTTCACACTGTTGATCTAGCTCGCCGCTACTACCTGACACAAACTGGTGCCATGATTGAAGCAGTTGTGCCAAAAGTACTCATGACTCATGCACAGTCGCTCAATCATCCGGCAAAAGAAAAAGAGAGTGACAAGCCCACCATCAAACAAGAAAAAGTGGCATTCCAAGCGCCACTCGAAGATCGACTAGTCTACTACAAAACATTCATCCGCGAATCATTCGCTCGCAAGCAGTCAGTGTTTATTACACTACCGACGATTCACGAAATCGAAACGTTCGCGGAAACACTCGCAAAAGGAATCGAGACGTACACATTTGTGCTTCATAGCGACCTGCCTGCTAAAGAAATTGTCTTGCTCTACAATCAAATCCTCGACGAACCGCATCCGGTGCTCATTATTGCAACACCATCATATGTGGTCATCCCTCGGCAAGACATTGGCACCTATATCGTTGAACGCGAAAACTCAAGTGCCTATCGCCTGATCGAACGCCCACAAATTGATATGCGTCTCTTTGTGGAATTTTATGCCCGTGAACGAAACAAAAAATATATTCTCGCAGACACCTTTCTCCGCGTTGAAACACTCTTTCGTATTGATGTGCATGAATTGGGAGAAGTCGCCTCTTCTGTTTTTCGATTACCACAAGGCGTAGAAATAGATATCGTTGATACGAAGCGTTCCGACGCACCAGTTGTTGTACGAAAGAAATTCCAAATCATCAGCGACGAAGCACTGGCGACCATCCGCTCGGCAATAGCTGCAAAAAAACATGTCTTTCTTTTCACCCTTAAAAAAGGCTTAGGGTCAATTACACTCTGCAACGACTGTGGTGAAGCACTCTTGTGCGATATGTGCGCTTCGCCAATGCGGCTCGTGCAAAATGCTACCGGGGATCGCATGTATCGCTGTAACCGCTGCAAGCGCACAAAGGACGCCACGACTCCATGCTCGCTCTGCGGCAGCTGGAATTTGATCGCGCTTGGTATCGGCACCGACCGCGTCTATGAAGAATTGCATTCTCATTTTCCAGACGTTCCGCTATTTCGTGTCGATAAAGACATCACAAAAACGGATGCTGCTGCGCGAAAAGTAATGCGCGAATTTTATAAAACAAAAGGCGCAATTCTCTTGGGTACCGAAATGACTTTTTTCCATCTTGATAATAAAGTGGACTACAGTGTCATCGTTTCATTTGATTCTCTCTTCTCATTGCCATCATTTCGCATCCACGAAAAAATTCTCCAACTCTACCTTACCCTTCATTCATACACAGAGAAAAAAATAATAATCCAAACAAAAAATCCACGTGAAGAAATAATCATGGCTATCAAACATTCAAATGCGCTCAATTGGTACCGGAGTGAACTCAAAATGCGCGAAGCGGCACACTATCCACCATTTACGATGCTCATGAAAATTAGTTACCGCGGTATAAAAGACGAAGTCGAGAAAGCGAAGGCAGAATTTTTGCTTGCCCTCCACGACTACCATCCAGTTGTTTTTCAATCGACCGAGGCAAAAATAAAAGGCGTCTATGTCGTCAACGCGGTACTCAAAATAGCTCGCGAACGCTGGATACTATCATTCTTAAACGACAGCAACACCTATGACAAGAAGCTAGAGCGTATTTTACGCTCCCTGGACCCCGAAGCCTCTATTCAGATTGATCCGGAGGACCTTTTATAAAATGACGAATGTCTAATTTCTAATGACTAATGAAAAATCCCGACTCGCTTTCACGAATCGGGATTTTTTAATTTTAAGAAATTAGTTACTTGAAACACGCAACCATCGCATTCTCAATTTTAAAAGATCTGCCACAGAAACGAATGTCGTCTGATAAGTACATTTTCGGAAAATACTTTATCTGCCTATCCCAATGGTTTTCATAATCACATCCCATAAATCGAACATATGCATCTCCGTTCTCTGTTCCTCCATATTTTTTACCGTAAATAGTATTGAGAAACAAAGTAGGATACTCTTTCCATGATTCAGGGATTAAGTAACGAAAATCAAAAAGATAATCAGCAATACATCCGTTGCACAAGCTGAAATGCTTGCTGAAATATTCATGCATCAGCCAACCATTAATGATCCCTTTTTTACTTGCGAAATGATCTCTGTATTTAATAAGAGGAACAAGAGATATTTTTTTAGGATTCCAAGGAAAATCTGGCTGAGGAGTATGTTTCTTCAGATAATACCCATCCTGGGGATGGAAGAGATCTGGTTGAACATCTCCACAAATCATGTGGCTTTCATTTGGCATCCCTCCATTGTTAACAAATAGGATGAATTCTTTTACAAGTCGTTCATCATTTTTAATGAGTACTTGACTTCCCTCTTTGTTTAAGAGTTCTTCCATTTCTGGATACTTACTCAATAGGCAAGTGATCATTTTATGAAATTGACCAAGACTTGCTTTTTCATTTACTGGTTTCATTTTATTCTTTTTTATGGGTTTACGACACCCGACTACGGAATAGTACTTAGCAACATGGCTGTTCAATTCAAACTAACCATACTATTTTTTAACATATAGTCAAGATTACTACATTTTTTAGTCATTAGAAATTAATAATTAGACATTTGCGTAATCACAACTGGTATGTTATTATCCCCTCACATGATTTCAAATATAGCAGTCAGTAAAAATAACAACGAAAACAACCAGAGCTTGCTCCGCCGTTTTTCTCGTCGCGTACAAGAAACAAGCCTTTTGCCAAAAGTAAAAGGAAATCGCTATGCACAGCGCAAGAAATCAAAATTGGTAGTAAAAGCAGCAACCTTGAAGAAGCTCGCTCGTCGAAAAGAGATTGAAAAACTCAAGAAACTCGGCAAAATGGTAGAACGCGAAGGACGTGGATCTAAATAATAAATGAAGTACGAGGAAAAAGTTTCAATAACGTACATACAGACAAAAGGCAAGCTCCCCCGCTTGCCTTTTGTGCAGATGAAAGAGGCTATTTTGGGTAAAAACTACGACCTCTCTATCGCCTGCGTCTCTCCTCTTATCTCAAAAAAACTAAACAACACCTACCGTGGCAAAAATAAGCCAACAAATATCTTAAGCTTCCCGCTTTCAAAAAAAGACGGCGAGCTAGTGCTTGATCTCGCACTCATCAAAAAAGAAGCGCCTAAATTTGAGCGTTCATACCGTCGATTTGTCGGTTTTTTACTTATCCACGGAATGCTCCATTTGAAAGGAATGCAACATGGTAGTACAATGGAGGGTAAGGAGAGAAAATTTCTAAAGAAATTTGAGCTCTAAAAAAATATTGTCTCGATCTTAAGCATTTGTTTAAGATGAAACATTTGGATTTCGGAAGAGAAAACCGGAATGACAATTTTTTTGGAAATTTTCCCTTGTCTACATAATTACACATGGCCATACGTAACATTACAGTCGGAATAGATGTGGGAACCTACGCGACACGCGTTGTTGTTGCTGAATATAAAAAAGGCGAAAAAATCCCTCAAATATTAGGCACTGGCATGAGCGTTTCAAATGGCCTCCGTCACGGTTATATCATCAACAGTGATGAAGCGGTAAAAAGCATTCGCCGCGCAGTCGCTGACGCAGAAAAAAATGCTGGCATCAAAATTAAGCGCGCAGCTTTGTCTATCGGCGGCGTGAGCGTCGGATCTGCACTCAGTGTTGGCAGTACGATTATTTCAAAAGCTGATACTGAAGTCACCTCACTCGATATCGCCAAAGCCGTAAAAGAAGCAGAAGATAATCTCTCGCTCGCTAATAAAAAAATAATTGAAACAATCCCCGTCGCATACAAACTTGATGGGAAAGAAATCACCGGTCGCCCAGAAGGCATGCACGGGATCAAGCTCGAGGTTCGCGTACTCTTCATCACCTGCCTTGAACAACATTTTGACGACTTAGTAGAAGCGGCAACTGATGCAGGTATTGAGGTTGTCGACGTTGTGCCTTCTCCGCTTGCAGCAAGCGCAATCGCCCTCTCAGACCGCCAGAAATCAGTGGGGTCTATTTTGGTAAATATCGGCGCCGAAACAGTTTCTATCGCCGTCTTTGAAAACGGGCATGCGATCTCGCTCCACATATTTTCCATCGGTTCTACTGATATCACCAATGACATCGCCCTAGGACTGAAAGTGCCGCTTGATGAAGCAGAAGGAATTAAAATTGGATCAGTCATGGGCAACTATCCAAAAAAGAAACTGGATGAAATCATTGAAGCACGACTCTCAGATATTTTTGAACTCATCGACAATCATTTGAAAAAAATAAAACGTAGCGAACTTTTACCGGCAGGAATAATCATCACCGGCGGCGGTGCGCAAATTGCAATGATTGATGAGATGGCAAAATCATTTCTTAAACTTCCAGCGCGTATCGGTGTCGCTGAATTTTTCGGTAATGCAAAGAGCAAGATTCGCGATTCGTCATGGTTTGTAGCGACAGGGTTATGTGTTCATGATTCTCATCGAAACATGGGTGGTAGTGAGAGCGGTTTCGGTAAAGAAATCAAGAATTTCTTCAAAAATATAGGGAAACAATTGCTCCCGTAGTCAACTTGTCTTTTCTTGACAAGGAGAGCACGTACAAGCTATCCTATTAACACTTAGCGTGGCCGAAAGTCCTATTCATAATTAATTTATATTCAATTTTTATATGCCAAAAATAAGCCCAGAAATAGAAACATTTGCTCGAATTAAAGTCATTGGCGTCGGCGGATCAGGTAAAAACGCCTTGAACCATATGATCGTTTCGAAAGTAAAAGGTGTCGAGTTTATTGCAATGAACACCGATACACAGGACCTCCACAATTCTCTTGCAGACAAGAAAATCCACATTGGTAAAAATTTGACAAAAGGCTTGGGGGCTGGCATGAATCCGGAAGTCGGCAAACGTGCAGCAGAAGAAACCAAAGCTGAAATCCAAGATGTCATCAAGGGCTCTGACATGGTCTTTATCGCATGTGGATTAGGCGGTGGTACTGGTACTGGCGCTGCTCCGATTGTTGCACGTGCAGCAAAAGAACAAGGAGTACTCACTGTTGCTGTTGTCACTCGTCCATTTTCATTCGAAGGAACACAACGTACAAAACTTGCAGAAAAAGGATTGGAAGAACTTTCAAAAGAAGTAGACGCTATCATCGTGATTCCAAACGACCGTCTCCTTTTGATTGCAAATAAAGATACTGGGTTCAAACAAGCATTCGCGATGTGCGATGAAGTGCTCCGCCAAGCAGTTGAAGGCATTTCTGATCTCATCACTACCCCAGGCGTCATCAACGTCGACTTCGCTGATATCAAAGCAGTCATGTCTGATGCAGGAAGCGCACTTATGGGTATCGGTATGGCTTCTGGTGAAGATCGCGCAAAGAAAGCAGCTACCGAAGCAATCAATTCCCCCCTCCTCGACATTTCAATTCACGGTGCACGCGGCGTCCTCTTTGCTATCTCTGGCGGTGAAGACCTCGGTATTCTTGAAGTACAGGAAGCAGCAAAGGTTATCACTGAATCTATCGACAAAGAAGCACGGGTTATCTTTGGTACTATCAAGGACGATCGTCTAAAGAAAGGTGAAATCAAAGTTACGGTGATCGCTTCAGCATTCCCAACCGACGCTCCAAAGAAATCACTCTTTGCCGGACAACAAAAAGAGCAGCGAGAACAAGCTCCAGCAGTAGCTCCAAAAACCATCTCTTCTATTCTCCGCGAAGATGTAAACTTAGGAACAAGTAACACTGAAAAAGAAAAGAAGGAAATTCACAACAGTCTGCCAGTCAACGAATATGTTAAGAAAATCGACAACAGCCAAACAAACAAGAAACCTGATATCGAAGTTCTAACCGATGACGATGATGATACTGGTGACTGGAGTGCGGTCCCTGCATTTCTCCGAAGAAAAAAGTAAGCTACTCACTAAAAAAACACCCATTAGGGTGTTTTTTTATTTCTTGACTCACGTGGTATAATGCCCGAATGTTATACGATTTGATCATTATCGGTGGTGGACCAGCAGGCTGTGCTGCGGCTGTGTATGCTGCCCGTAAACGCTTAAAAACCCTCCTTATTGCCGAATCTTTTGGTGGTCAGTCTACCGACTCAATGGGAGTCCAAAACTGGATCGGAACGATTAATATTTCTGGTGTAGACCTCGCCAAAAACCTCCGCGAGCATGCATTTGCTTACAAGAGCGATGTACTCGATATCAAAGAAGGCGAACGAGCTCAAAAAATTGAACAAAAAGGAGAAAACCATTTTGCTGTAAGTACCCAAAACGGCGAAACGTTTGAATCAAAAACAGTCCTCGTTACCACTGGTTCTGGTCGCCGAAAACTCCCTGCAAAAAATGCAGACAAGTTCGAACACAAAGGACTCACCTATTGCGCTTCCTGTGATGGACCACTCTTTAGCGATCAAGACGTCGTGGTTGTCGGTGGCGGCAATGCTGGCTTCGAATCAGCTGCGCAGCTTCTTGCCTACTGCAAAAGCGTGACACTGCTTAACCGAAGCGACAGTTTTCGTGCAGATGAAATTACCGTCACCAAGGTGCTTTCAAATCCAAAAATGAAAGCAATCAAAAATGTGGATATTCTTGAAGTCACGGGTGATCAGTTCGTACAAGGAATTATTTACAAAGATGCAAAATCAGGAGAAACAATCACGCTTCCCGTTGCTGGCATTTTTGTTGAAATCGGACAAATTCCAAACACCGGCTTTGTTGATGGATTCTTAAAGCTTGATGAAAATAAGAAGATAATTGTTGACCCAATGAATCAGCGCACGTCCGTAAATGGCATCTGGTGCGCTGGCGATGCGACCAACGGTCTCTACCACCAGAACAACATCGCTGCTGGTGATGCAGTTAAAGCACTCGAAGACATCTACCTCTATCTGAACGCAAAATAAAAAAAAATCCCCGCAAAAGCGGGGACTTTTTTTATTTAAGATATCTAAGCTGCAATAGGTTTTTTAATCCTAAAAAATTTACAGACCCGAGAAGTCATCTTCCCCACTTTAACAGCAGGAAAATCATGGCCGAATATTTCCCTGGTGGGAGAATATTTTAATCTTGGGTGGTAGTAGCTTAACTCTACTCCTTCGTTTAATACAAATCGAAACACAATTTTTTTCTTCGACTGTGGACGAGTTAAATCAATGGACGGAGTTCGCTCTCCTCCTCGCCTTTCCTCAGGCAAAGTTGGAGAAACGGAAACATTTGTCCCAACAATAATTTGTTGAGCAAGTGAAGTTAATCTATTTTCAAGCCCTCTCTTTTTAAATTTTCCGGGCTGAAAAGTTAATCGCTGTGATTTCATTTTTTTCGGGGGTTTTATAGGTGAAACAAAATGTTGAGAACAATTTTGCAAAGAGTGTAGCAAAATGAGCGCAAACGTCAATACGTTTGCGCTCATTTGTATCAAATATTTACGGATGGACAATACTGTGTGCCAACTCGAGCTGTTCTTGAGTATTCACTCCAAGAGCTTCATGCGGATCAATAACGATCGAAGCAATTGGTTTCGATTCATTACAAGCCGCTTCAACCAAATCCGTGAGATAGTATTCTTGTTGAGCATTATTGTTCTTGAGCCCATGAAGCTCTCTCCACATCCATGCTGCATTAAAACAGAAATAGCACGGATTTACTTCAGTTATTTTTTTCTCTTCTTCAGTCGCATCTTTATTTTCAACTGTTCGTAAAATCTTTCCATCAGCATCACGAATAATCCGTGAGAAGTTCGTAAAACCACCACGCCAGTCCTCAAAATCCTCCACCACGGTTGTGGCCATGGTCAGATATGCGCCTGAGGATACATGCATCTCTGCGAGCTTTCTGATGGTCTCCGCGCTCATATAGGGCTGATCGCCATAGAGCACCATAATGTTCTCTGCTTTGTCCTTTAAAAGCGATTCTGTGGACATTACAGCGTGACCTGTACCCAACTGCTCAGCCTGTACGGCGTAGGTATAGCCATCGCCTAAAGCCGCACGTACCTGATCACCCTTCTGCCCAATAACAATCACCGGATCAGCACACACTCCTGACTCTTTGATTGAGTCTAAAAGATGCACAATGAGCGGTTTCCCGTGGAGTGGAGTGAGTACTTTCGGGATTTCAGAATTCATGCGCTTACCGTGACCAGCTGCCAGAATAACAATTTGAATTTTTTGCATATAATTTTAGTGTTCTGTCGTATCTAAAATACTATCAGCGACTTGGAATATATCCCCGGCGCCAACTGTAATAATAATATCATGATCAGTCGCTGTTTCAGCAAGGTATGAAGCAATTGAAGCAAAGCTGTCGAATGAACGCGCATCGACACCTTTCTTGGTAAGTGCCTCAGCAATCATGTGTGAGCTGATTGATGGATCAAATGGTTCTCGGGCCGGATAGATGGGCGCAAAAAGTGCTTCGCTCACGCCAGTAAACGAATCAACGAAATCACTGAAAAGCGACTTTGTTCGTGAGTAGAGATGCGGTTGAAACACGAGCACAATATCGAGTCCTGGATACTCTTCTTTCACGCCAGCAATGAGCGCACGAATTTCATTTGGATGATGGGCATAGTCATCGTACACGAGTGCGCCAGAATTGAGCATTCCTTTGTATTCAAATCTCCGCCACGTACCAGCAAATGTTTCAAGCGCGCCACGAGTTGTTTCTTCGGCAACACCAAGTGTTGCAAGTACTGAAAGTGCTGCCATTGCATTCTGCTGATTGTGTTTTCCGGGTAATGATAAATCGATCGGACTATCTCCATATTCCATATAATCAACAACTGTTCCTTTGCAACGCGCAATAACGGATGCTAGCCGCGTATCAGCCGTATTACAGATCAAATATCCATCTACCGGAATTCGCTCAGCGAGTTCACCAAACGCATTCTCAATATCAACCAGATTCTTGTAGTAGTCGAGATGATCAGCATCAATATTTGTAATAACTAAAATCGTTGGATGGAGGTGTAAAAATGAGCGACGATATTCGCATGCTTCAGCAAGAAAATAATTGCTTTTCCCGGCAATAAAATTACTTTTGACATCGAGCATCATCGAACCCACAATTACCGTTGGATCAAGCTTCGCTTCGATCATCGCGTGTGCAATCATGGCAGTGGTGGTTGTCTTGCCATGTGTTCCCGAAACAGCAATCGTGAATTTATTTTTAGAAATGATTTCAAGCGCTTCTGGGTATGAAATAATCGGCACAGATGATGCCTGTAGCTTTTCCAAAAGCGGCTTGTCGTATTCAGCAATCGCGATTGTATAAATCACGAGATCTGTATCAGAATCGATAAAATGCACATCCTGCCCGATATCGATATGCGCGCCGGCTTTCTCAAGCTCGAGGGTTATCATCGAGGGACTGGTATCAGATCCGCGGACTGTTTTGCCTTCAGCGAGCATCATGCGAGCGATGGCTGAAACACCGATTCCGCCGATGCCAATAAAGTACACTTTTTCAATTTTTGCAAAGTCTATTTCCATAAAAACGCTTTAATTGTAGCGTATTTTTTGTCTTTTATTTATTGACAAATACATATTAATATGCTATTATATCGCAGTAATTGCTCTTTAATATTTTTGATTTTTTGTAGCTATTTGGTAAACCATCCCTACTCCTTTTGGTAGTTGAGATGGTTTACTAAATTAGTCTCACAATTTAATCTTAATATTATGAATTATAAATTGAATCTTAAAGGCACAGAGGTGGATGTAGAATTTTCACCTGATGAAAAAATAGTCATTGTTGAAGAAATTCATCTTTCACCTTACACCTATGGCGTACTTGATTTAATAAAGAAAAAAGAAGGTATTCCTGCAGGGGAAGTAATTGTTACAAATGGCATTTTTAGTCTCATGAAAAAACGTGATCAGGAAGCGTATATCGTTGACTGTAGAGACTATCAAAAAATCTGTAACATTTCAGAGATACAGGAGTTAAAACTTTCTCAACCTATAAAAGGTTAATTACACCAAGGTAGCCTCTGATGAAACTGGTAAAATAGAAACTCGCGATTCGTGAAAACGGACCGCGAGTTTTTCTTTTTTAGTCATTAGATATTAGAAATTAGTCATTTCCTACCCCTGCAATCTGCTTACTATTTCATTAAACTGCTCTCCCCTGTCGTATTCATTTTTAAACATACCAAACGAAGCAAAGCCAGGACTAAAGAGCACAATATCTCCGGGGAGAGATTGATGCAAGGCTTCGCGCACCGCTTCCTCCAGATTTTCTGCATTATACTTCTCTACTTGAAGATCATATTCAGTTTCCAGACGTTCTGTTCCAGACCCTGGAAGCAAAATCAATCGCTTGGCATACTTCGGCATTTTGTTTACCAAGACACTCATATCAAGATGTTTATCTGCGCCACCCATGATCAGCACCACATTGTCATCATACGAAAGCGCTTTGAGTCCTGCGAGTGTCGCATCAGGAGTTGTCGAGGTAGTATCGTTATAAATTTCAACACCGCGGTACTCGCCGACACGCTGCAATCTGCCTGGCACACCCTTAAATGATTGTACAGCGACCTGAATGATACTCTCATCAACATTGAGTGCACGCGCAGCCCCGACAGCAAGTTCGACATTGTGCCGATTGTGTTCACCAGGAACGGTAATTTTCCATGCAGGAGAAAGATGGTGCGCAAAGACAATGTGTGATTTTATATCATCGTGATATCGCTTCTTCAGATGCTCATACAATCCTTCAGTCACCACAAGAATATCGTGGCCAGATTGATAGAGAAAAATATTTGCCTTGTCGGCCAAATACCGATCACGGTCACCACTATAATAATTTAAATGGTCATCCATGAAATTCGTAAACACGGCAATATGTGGAGAAATGTTGTCTTCACCAAAACCTTGCAGCTGCCATGAATCAAGTTCGAGCACTACAATGTCCCCCTCCTTCACTTCACGGATTAAGGGCAAAGTCGCCCTGCCCTGCAGATTGCCCGCAGCAAAAACTTTTGTGTCACTTTCTCCATGAGCTTTTTTTAGTATTTCATAAATGAGAAGTGTGGTTGTGGTCTTGCCACGCGTACCCGTTACGCCGACAATCGTCACACCTTTCGCAAGCTTTGCAAAAAGCGATGCATCCATTTCAATCGGTATATTATTTTCTCGTGCGTGCGCAATGTACGGTGAATCAAGCGGCACTCCAGCAGCCTTGAGAATAAAATCTTTGTTTTCAAAATCTTCCATGCGATGCTCGCCCAAAACAAACGTAATATTCGGGAGATGTGTAAGTTCTGCAAGCGACGGTTCAAGTTCTTCTTTTTTCTTTAAATCGGTAACGGTAAGAATCGCCCCGGCTTCCGCCAAGAATTTAATATCGCCGATCCCGCGCCCAAGAAGCCCGAGTCCCATTACGGTTACTTTTTTCCCTTTAAAATAGTCAGGGTGAATCATAGTTTGTGGAGAAAACTAACTGCGAAAAGCCTGCTCTACTACCTCAAAATCAGAGAAAGGTTGCTTAAACCCTTTTATTTCTTGGTAGAGCTCATGCCCCTTCCCAGCAATTAGTACCACATCATTACTTTGAGCCATTTTGACAGCCATGTCAATTGCCTTCCGGCGGTCTGGCTCTGTGGCCACTTTTTTCATTTCATCCGGAGTAAGAGACGTTCCCATACTCGAAATAATGACAGCGGGGTCTTCACTGCGAGGATTGTCAGCGGTAAAAATAGCCGCATCGGAGAGTTTTGCAGCGATACTTCCCATAGGAGCGCGCTTTGAGGGGTCACGATCGCCCCCACAGCCAACAACAGTGATAATACGCCCATTCGTATCTATAATTCCACGAATCGTTTCTAGAACATTTTGAAGGGCATCAGGACTGTGCGCATAATCGACAATAACCGTACTCCCATTCGGTGCTTTCATCTTATGGAAACGACCTGTCGCACCCTGAAGTTTTGAAAGATGTGCGAGTACATTCTTCTTTTCCTCGCCAAGAAGCACTGCTGTGCCATAAATAGCTAAAATGTTGTACATATTAAATTTCCCCACAAGCTCAAACGACGTAGTTTCATTTTCAATCGAGAGCGCCATTTCGTTAATATTCATAGAAACAATTTTTCCTGAAAAATAACCGATTTCGCCGTACGTATATTTTTTTGCACGTGTATCTGCGAGAATCTTTTCTCCGTACGCATCATTTTTATTCGTCAGTGCAAATGCGGTTTCGGATAAATCGTCAAAGAATTTTTTCTTGGCAGCAAAATATGCTTCAAAGGTTTTGTGGTAATCGAGATGATCGTGCGTAAGATTTGTAAAAATACCGCCCGTAAAATGGAGTCCGGCGATGCGATTTTGATCTACCGCATGGGAACTCACTTCCATAAAGCAATGGGTAATCCCCTCATCCACCATCTTTGCCAAAAGTTCATGGAGCACAATCAAGTCTGGAGTGGTTTGTGTCGCTGGAAGCACGGTTTCATGAATTCGATTTTCAACCGTTGAAAATAATCCAGCTTTATAACCAAGCGACTCGAAGAGCTTATACAGTACCGTGGCGATAGTCGTCTTGCCGTTTGTCCCAGTCACACCAACAAGAGCGAGTTTCTGCGATGGATGTCCGTAGAACATGTCAGCAATGAACCCAAGTGCTTCGGGTGTATGTGCCACCTGCACGTACGTCACCCCCGATATGGGTGACGCAGGCATTTTTTCACACACAATAACCGTTGCGCCATTTTGAATGGCACTGTCGATAAAGGTGTGTCCATCGACATGTGTACCAACTATTGCCGCAAACAATCCCCCCTTGGTTACTTTCGCTGAGTCGGAAGCGAGCGAAGCAATATTTTTCTCGAGTGAACCTTCCGTCGCAATATATGAAATATTATTTAAAATGTCTGAAAGTAACATAGAATTATATAAGTATTCTCTTTAACAGCGGCGAAATACGAGTCGTGACTTCGTAGTTGATGGTATCGATCGTTTCCGCAAACTGTTCAGACGTAATTTGTTCATCACCCTGTTGTCCGATAATAACTACTTCATCTTCAATTTTCACTTGCGGTACGTGCGTCACATCAACCACAAACATATTCATAGCAACACGACCAATAATTTTACAGCGTTTACCGCCAATAAGCACCATGCCTTTATTTGAAAGCGAACGTGGCAAGCCATCGCTGTATCCTTGCGGAATAAGTGCGATTTTTGTCAGTCGGCGTGTCATATAGGTCAACCCGTAGCCAACAGTGTGACCTGGTGGCAACATCTTCACGAGTGCTACGTGCGTTTTCCATGAGAGCACTGGCCTCAATTTAAATTTTTTCTTTTCGTATAAAAATTCGAGGTGCTCTGATGGCCACATGCCATAGAGACCAATGCCAATACGCGCAATCGCGTGAATGCCCTTTTTTTGTTCATATGCCAAAACACCCGATGTAGCAGAAATGTGCGTCTGGAGTTTTGTATAACCCATTTTTTTTGCAATACGCAATGCTTTATCAAATGTTTGAATCTGTTTTTTGGCAAATGATAAATTGGTAGTATCTTCAATGTTTGCAAAGTGCGCATACATCCCTGTCATACGAATATGCTTAAGTTTCTTTAGTTCAAGCAACGCGGTATGAAGCTCTCCAACCATCACGCCTTCTCGCCCCAAGTGCGCATCAATTGCTAAATGTATTTCTTGAATCGTTTTTTTCTTTGCGGAAATTGCATCAATAGCTCGTGCTTGCTCAAGCGAAAACACACCGATCACGCAACCAAGTTTACTTGCGTGTGCGATATCGGCTTCTTGCACATAGCCAAAAACAAATGTTTGTTTTTTGGTAAGCTTGCGAAGTAATTCCAATTCATCGACATGGTTTACAATAAAATAATCGACATACGGAAGAATCGCTTCCGCGACTTCATTTTGTCCATGACCATACGCATTAGCCTTGATGACCCCGGCAATTTTTGTTTTTTTTGAGATGAGTCCCCGAAACTGCTTCACATTGTGAACAAGATTTTCTCTTGATATTTCGATATACGAAAGTGGTTGGGACATATAATTTGTCCAGTATATCATAAAAAAATGCCTATTTTTAAGGGTTTTTATCCTTGACTTATTATATATTATATGCTATTATTTCTTCAAATTCTTTAACTAAAAACTATAATAAAATGAAGAGGAATATTCTAATCATCTTAGGTGCTGTAGGATTAATTTCACTACCACTTGCAGTATTGATACCCATCAATACTGCCCCGCCCATTATCGCAGAAATTTTAGTGGGTTATGTATATGGAATCATTGTTCCATTTATCCGCGCAAACTTCCGTAAGAGTTTATCGGAAGAAGAAAAAACGCCTCTTAATTATTATATAATTTGCTTCATAATAATGGCGGGATTGATGTCACTTAAATACGTTATCGGCGACCTTACTTTAATTAACGTAAGTATTGAAAATATTAGTTATTTTGCCAGTTTTGGAGCACTCGCAATTGGGCTTATCGCAGGATTATCTTACATGGATTGCTTCTTTGATAAAAAAGTTGCAAAAAATGAGGATTAAATTAAAAAAGGAGTGGATCGACAAGATTCACTCCTTTTCTATTTCAACAACTCTTTTATCTTTACCGAAATCTCATCAAGCACTTCTTTTTTATTTGTTTCTCCAAACAAGCGCAATATCGGCTCAGTATTTGACGGACGGATATGCACCCAAGTCTTATCTGGAAAAGCGAGGCGTAAACCGTCTTCGCGATTTATCGAAGCTTCTGGGAATAGCACGATTATTTTTTCATACAGCATGTTGTAGTCAGCGCCCTTTTCGATATCGAATTTTGTTTTCGACATTTCATATTTCGGAAGTTCGTTTGCAAGCTCACTCAATTTTTTGCCTGTGCGACGCATAAGACTAATCACAGCGACAATTCCTGCCATGCAATCACGGCCATAGTTTATAGTCGGATTGATAATACCACCGCTTCCCTCTCCGCCGAAAAATGCTTGCTCCTTTTTCATGAGTGCCACCACATTTGCTTCTCCAACTGGGGCGCGGAGCACCGTTACTCCTTTCCCTTCCGCGACATCTTCGGTCATGCGGCTCGTTGAAAGATTGATTACGACTTTCCCTTGTTTCCCTTCGGCGATCATTTCTTGGAGTACCAACGGGAGCGTTGTCTCTTCGTGCAGCAAATTCCCCGCCTCATCGATGAGCACGAGTCGGTCAGCATCCGGATCAACAACTACGCACAAATCATATGAAAGTCCTTGCAGTTTTTCTTGCGTCCAGACCAGATTTTCTGGTTTTGGTTCTGGAATATGCGGAAAAGGCTGGGAGGGATCCGTCGCAATTGGTACAACTTCACAACCGATTTCTTCCAAAAATTTTGGCACAATAAATGAACCGGCACCGTTTGTGGCATCAAGCGCCACAATCAATTTCCGGCCCGGGAAAATAGTTGCCTTCACCTTATCTAGGTGAATACGCATTGCTTCTTCTTGGATATTTTTTACTTGAGCAGTTTTCTCACCCACGGCAGTTTCTTCTGGAAGTGCCTCAATAAAAGTACGTACTTTTTCTAAAATAGTTTTATCAACAAACTCACCTTCTCCATTCAAAAATTTGAGGCCGTTGTATTCAATGGGGTTGTGACTGGCAGTGACATCAATTCCACCAGCAGCTTTGAACTCACGCACCGCAATCTGTGTCGTCGGAAGCGGAATAAGATCAGCATCGAGCACAGTGCGACCTTCTTCCGCAAGCGCTGCCAGTACGGCCGCCTTTAGCGCAAAGCCTGATGCGCGCGAATCACGAGAGACAACAATCGGCCCCGATGGAATACTTTTCGAGAAACCAAGAGTAAATGCGTATGCCAGCGCAGGGCTTAATTTTTCAGGAGCATGTCCGCGAATACCGGAAATGCTTATCATTAGTTCTTTAGGGATTTCCATAGCTTAAGTCTGCTCATTATACACCGGCAATCATGTTTTAAAAATAGAGCGTATTTACTGCTTTTTTGCAATTTTCTCAAAAAAGTGTTATATTTTCAGGCGTTACTTTTTGTTTGGCTCCATCGTCTAACCAAGTTAAAGGATAGCGGACTCGGCTTTTCAAAAGCCTAGGACAGGGAAAATGGGAAAGTAACTTACATATTTATATTTGGCTCCATCGTCTAACGGTTAGGACATCGGCTTTTCAAGCCGGTAATCGGGGTTCGATTCCCCGTGGAGTCACACCACTAAAAATCCCTGCTACAGAAGAAGTGGGGATTTTTTGGTTTTTGGAGAGGTGGCTGAGTGGTTGAAGGCACTGGTTTCGAAAACCAGCATGGGAGAAATCTCATCGAGGGTTCAAATCCCTCCCTCTCCGCAACAAATTGAAATACTACAGCAAGGCAAAGGGCCTTGTTTTTTGTTTGACTATTTATATTATGTATGTTATTTTATTAAAAAATAAATCTAATCTTTAAATCAGAATAAAAAAAAATGGAAACTTGGATTATTATTGTCCTCTGTGTCACGATAGTGGTGCTTGGATTTGTTATTGCTAAAAAGAATAGCAGAATTAAGGTAGAGGAAAAACTGAAAATTAGCGCTGTTGATCGATTAGAGCATCGACTCAACCAGCTGAAATGGTATAACGACCTCTTTACATCTCATGCTGAGTATAAAGTATTCTCTTTACCAACAGTAAGAACGATTCTTACAAATTTGGAGAACGAAAAGAATGCTGAGGATAGAACTCTTGAAGAAGATGAGCGAAAGAAATTAAGAGAATTCTTCCTTGAACTCCAAGGCATCTTATTTGAAAAATTCATCATGGGACTTCCGGCAGAAGTCGAATCTCTGAGCGCCATCATTGAATTTGACACCAAACACTTGCTTTCAAAATTTGTAACCAAAAGACTTGAAGACAGGGTCATGGAAATATGGAAAGTTTATGTGGAGGATGCAGTAAGAGATGCGGATGAAGTGGATTATGCTTTTGAATTAGTTAAAGGAAAAACATTCTTTCACTATCACATTTCGGGCGTTGACAGCAGTATTTCCACTGGACCATGGTATGAAATTCTTCAAAGAAAAGCCGACGCTATCGCTACATCGAATTTGCGAAGCCGTCAGGATGAAATGAATGAATACATGCATGAATATGGTGGAGAGAAACTTTCCGCTGTACTGCCTTATGTAATTGAGATCGCCGAAAGAAAACATTTAAGCAGCAACGGTAAAACACTAATTTTGAGTAGGCTTGAACCAGTAATTGAAAAAGCTCTCAAGTTTGTGTACATGAAAGCAAATGATTCTAAATATCTGGCGCAAAAATTTGCCGAATTTAAGGAAATACAGGAACGATTATATCCAAAGGCTAAAGCAACAGCCTAAAAGATTTCCTATTCATCAATTTTAAAAAAACCTCCCACTCGAACTAAAATTCGTTGGGAGGTTTTTTCTTTTTTACGGATGCTCTACGAGATTTTTGACTGAGCTTGAATTGTGAATACCCATAATACTATCCGCCAACTCCCCTGCTACAGATAAAATTTCAAGTTGTTTAAAGTGTTTTTCTTTTGGCACTGGGATCGTATCGGTTACCACTACTTTTTTGAATTCAGAATTTTTGAGTCGCTCTATCGCAGCTCCAGAAAAAATACCATGTGTTGCCATCATATAGACATCTTTTGCTCCTTTGTCTTTCAAAAACTTCGCTGCCTCACATGCAGTGCCAGCCGTATCGATCATATCGTCGTACATAATACAGGTCATACCAGTCACATCACCAACCAAGTGCATAGGCGTTGTTTCTTGTTTTGCACTGTGACGGCGTTTGTTGACGATCGCAAAGTCGAGTCCGATACTTTCAGCAAATTTTCCCGCCTTCGCTACCCCACCCAAATCTGGCGCAACCACTTTAAACTTTTTCGGGTCATTCATTTTATTTTTCTTCACGTAGTCGATAAAGAGGCTCTTTGTAGACTTGTTGTCACAGTATGTTGAGAAAAATCCTTGTTCTTGATCGGAGTGGAGCGTCATAGTGAGCACATAGTCGGCACCAGCTGCTTTCAATAGATCTGCAACGAGACGGCCAGTAATCGGTTCGCGTGCTTTTGTCTTTCGATCCTGTCGCATGTATGGCAAAAAAGGAATAATAGCGCAAATACGCCCCGCCGCTGCACGGCGCATCGCATCAATAAAGACAAATAGTTCCATCAAGTCTGCATCAACTGAGCCAGTACGCGCAGTTTGAATAATAAAAATATCTTTACCGCGAACAGTCTCCAGTGGAAATATTTTCACTTCTCCATTTTGAAAGCGAATATGTTCTACTTCACCGAGTGTAATACCCAACTTTTTTGCAATTTTTTCAGAAAGTTCTGGATGACTTGTTCCTGAAAATACTTTAAAGCTGGTATCTGTGTTTTTTTTCATACGTTGTTATATAAATAAATGAGTGCAATAATGCCTACACGGTACCATGAAATACCTCTTTTATACAACATCAGAAACAGCCTGGGATGGCCTCTTTGAGGCCATGCAAGCAGCCCAAAAATCGATATATCTCGAAATGTATATTTTCGTCGATGACACCGAAAAAGAAAATGACTTTATTTCCCTCTTATCCGCAAAAGCACGCGCGGGAGTATCGGTTCGAATGATTCTCGACATGTTTGGAAGCGCGGATCTTTCAGACAAAGCTCGAAAAGAACTTGAAGACGCCGGCGTTGAATTACTCTTTTTCAGAAAATGGTTTCGTAGACTGCATAAAAAAATTGTTATCGTCGATGAAAAAGTTGGATTCTTGGGGGGCGTCAATATTCATCAATCAGCACGACTTTGGAGCGATCTCCTCATCCGTCTACAAGGACCTATCGTGCACTCACTTATCCGCTCATTTAAACGGACCTATCGCACATCAGGAGGCCGTGATCAATACGTTCTTTCATTCAAGAAAAAAGCAGTGCTCGGTCATACGCGTATATGGCTCTTTGAACACATCCCTGATCTGCGCCAACCGCGATTGCGCGATATTTATACAGAATCGATCCTCAAAGCAAAAAAACAATTGATTCTAGTGACACCATACTTCCTCCCCCATAAATGGCTCATCCAACTTCTCAAAGAAACAGTCGCGCGCGGAGTTGAGGTGCAAGTGATTGTACCAACCAAAACAGATCTTACTTTTATCACGCGCGCAAATCGATTTTTTGTAAATCTGCTCGCAGGTGATGGAATTACCTTTTTCGAAACACCAAAAATGAATCATGCAAAACTGCTCCTCATTGATGAGAATCTCGCGCTTGTCGGTTCGCAAAATATCGATGCCATGTCGTTTGATTTCAACGCAGAAGTTGGAGTTTTTTTTAATGATAAAAAAATGATCCATGACCTTTTTGCAATAGTCGATGGATGGAGATCAGCTGCACAAAAAATAACCACTCCTTCAAAAAATATAACATGGGATGACAAACTATTCTCTTTTTTAATTCGCGCACTACAGCCGTTATTATAAAAGTGTGCGCGATACAGGATTCGAACCTGTGACCTACCCCACGTCAAGGGGTCGCTCTACCAACTGAGCTAACCGCGCAAATCAATACCGTAAGATTACAAAATATTAGGCATTCTGGCAACTTAATGAAAAAAATAATAATAAATGCTAGAATGCCCGGACATGCGCATCCTTGCTATCGAAACCTCGTGCGACGAAACAGCTATCTCAATAATTGAAGCCTACGGCGGATTAAAAAATCCGCGTTTTCGTGTTTTAGGAAATAAAATAGCTTCGCAAGCAGCATTCCACGCACAATATGGCGGCGTCTTTCCTATGATGGCAAAACGAGAACACTCAAAAAATATTGTTCCGCTTTTTCTATCAGTACTCAAAGAAGCAAAAGTATTGAAGATAAACCCTAAAGCTACCTTTACCACTGTCCAGGAAAATAAAATCAAAAAAATGCTCGAGCGTGAACCTGAAATGCTCGATTTATTTTTAGAGAAAATTTCAAGACTCGCGAAACCTCGCTTTGATGTAATCGCGGTAACCGTCGGCCCAGGGCTCGAGCCTGCGCTTTGGGTTGGCATCAACTTCGCAAAAACACTTGCAACGATTTGGAAAATCCCGGTCATACCAGTAAACCACATGGAAGGACACTTTCTTTCAGTGCTTATGCAAAAAAATGGAAAAAACCTGCCTGCCGGCAAGCAGGTACAATTTCCTGCTTTGTCATTACTTGTGTCAGGAGGACATACCGAACTTGTACTTGCAACTGATTGGCTGAAATATAAAAAAATCGGTCAGACTCGCGATGACGCTGCCGGTGAAGCATTTGATAAAGTCGCGCGTATGCTCGAACTTCCTTATCCTGGCGGGCCTGAAATTTCAAAACTCGCCGCGCAATTCCCTAAAGACCATCCTCAGACGATCAAGCTTCCTCGCCCAATGATCCAAAGCGGAGATTTTGATTTTTCCTTTTCTGGACTTAAAACAGCAGTGCTCTACCTTTTACGCGACATGACAAAAATAAATCCTGCTGTTTTACAAAATAGCGACACAAAAAGAGAAATTGCATTTGAGTTTCAAAATGCCGTAGTTGAAGTACTCGTGACCAAAACGATGCGCGCACTGCAAAAATATAAAGCAAAAACGCTGATTGTCGGCGGTGGCGTATCTGCAAACAAAGAACTCCAAAAAGGATTACGAATGGCAACACAGAAAGAAAAAATTATACTTCATTTTCCAATCAAAGACCTTTCCACAGACAACTCCCTTATGATTGGTATCGCCGGTTACTTTCAATTTTTGAAAAATAAAAAACGAGGCAAACCCCTTACATCGCTCAAAGCAATTGGTAATCTTTCGCTCTAACATAAATAAAAAAGCCCGCTCTATAGCGGGCTTTTTTTAGGATTGTAATTACATACACACAATTACTGCAGCACTGTTGGGCGACCTGAAATACTAGTGCCTCTGTCTGCAGAATGCTTGAACGATCGCACATGCAAAGTCATTTCCTTCTCCTTTGCTAAAAGAATTGCTTGAGGATGTACAATCTGTGCTTTCTTTTCTGTCACCAAAATGTAGGCATCATCGTATGAAATATTTTCATACCGCTTCGCGTCCGGATTAACATTTGGGTCTTCTGTATAGACACCCGGCACATCTGTCCACTTTGTAGCGGATTTTGCACCAAGAGCATACGCAATAATAGCCAAAGAATAGTCAGAACCTTCACGACCAAGTGTTGTAACACCGCTCAGTGTTCCGCCAACAAAACCTTGAGTCATAGCAACATGTCGTAAAAAAAGTGCTTTTTCAATACTGCTGAGCGTAATCGCTGCAACTGTTTCAGGAAGCAGTACTTGTGCACGGGTGTGCACACTGTCGGTTTTGATCAATTCTGGCGCATCAAAAACAGCAACCTTGATTCCGTTTGAATCAAAAACCTCATGCATAATAGCTGTAGCGAAAAACTCACCACAAGAAACGATGCGATCGTAAATTTCACCGTACGTAGCTTCCGTGATTACTTGAGATGCCATAAATCTGACAATTCTATCGCGGAGCATTCTTAAGCTTCCTATTGCTTGGCGTTTATTTTTAGAATGCAAATGCAGGCTCTCAACAAGCCGGTACTGTTTTTGCACCACGGTATCAAAAAGAGCGATCCATGCTGTATCGCCTTTTTTCCAACATTCGAATACTTCTTCAAGGTCATTCGTTGTTTTGCCCGGTGCAGAGAAAACAAACAGTAAAGGAAAGAGGCTATGTTTTTTGTTTACAACGGCAAAAGTTTGATTAATAGCATGCGCATCAGCGATAGCCTTGCCACCAAACTTGTGCACTTCTAGGTGTTTGATAAATGGCTCCATAATCATAGGGGATTTTAATTTTTAGAATGAATTTCTCCATACCGTACTTTTTTTAGGATACTTTGTCAATTTATTAAAGAAGAGTATTTATTTAAGCACTATTCTTTTAAGGAAGAAGAATCTTTCACTAAAACCTTTAAAAATGCTATGGTTAAAATAAAAACTACCTTGCCATGAAAAAATACTTCTCTATCCGCAACTATCCTCATTTACTCTTATGGAGAAATAGGACTATCAAAAGAGTAACTACTGCCACCAGTAAGTACTTTTCTATCCGTCATTACCCGTATTTATTCATTATCGTAATGATCCTTACACTTCTATTTGGCCTGATCTGGCATAGAATTGCAATCTTCTTTGTAGCTATTGCCCTTGGATTCACATCCTTGATAATGCTTGCCGGCTATCTTTACGAAGAAATAAAAGAAGAAATCAGATACAGATTGCCTTAGAATACACCTACGTGGAAAACAAAAAGACGGCTTAAGCAATTGCGAGAGCTGTCTTTTCATTTACCAAAAACCTGTGCAAAAACAGCCTAAAATGTTATATTTTAAAGGCATATGAAAGAAAACGAGACAACCCCGGAGAAACTGCTCAAGCCCTACAACCCAGCAGAAACTGAAGACAAAATATACAAGCTCTGGGAAGAGGGCGGTTTTTTTAACCCAGATGTCTGTATAGAAAAAGGATTCACGCAGGCAGAAGCTGAGGCATTTTCGATGGTTTTACCGCCACCGAATGTGACGGGAACACTCCACACTGGCCACGCACTCACCCTTGCTATTGAAGACATCATGGTTCGCTACGCACGCATGCAGGGTAAAAAGACACTCTGGGTTCCTGGTACAGACCACGCAGCGATCGCCACACAATCAAAAGTTGAAAAAATTCTTGAAAAAGAAGAAAGCAAGCGCAAAGGAGACTTGGGCCGTGAAGAATTCCTAAAACGCGTAGAAAAATTTGCCCAAGAGTCTCACGACACAATCATCAACCAAGCAAAAAAAATGGGGGCGTCACTTGATTGGTCACGCGAAGCATTTACGCTCGATAAAAAACGTGAGAAGGCAGTCTACACAGCATTCAAGCGAATGTATGACGACGGACTTATTTATCGTGGCTATCGCGTCGTAAACTGGGACCCTAAAGGCCAAACAACCATTTCTGATGACGAGCTCGTGTATGAAGAACGCAAAGCAAAACTCTACACTTTCAAATACTCAAAAGACTTCCCTATTTCTATTTCAACTACTCGCCCCGAAACAAAACTCGGTGATACCGCTGTTGCCGTGCATCCAGATGACCCGCGTTATAAAGAATTTGTTGGCAAAGAATACGATGCTGTATTTTGCGGAGCGCCGATTCATATAAAAATAATCGCCGATGATTCAGTCGAAATGGAATTTGGTACGGGGGCACTTGGTGTGACACCAGCGCACAGTATGGCTGACTGGGAAATGGGACAGAAGCACAACTTGCCGCTCGTTCCAGTCATCAATGAATTCGCCAAAATGATTTTGGGTAATGAATCAGTGCTTGGTAAAAAAACAACTGAAGCCCGCGAAGCAGTCGTGGAATGGCTCCGCACCGAAGGACTCCTCGAGAAAGAAGAAGAAATCTCACAAAATGTTTCAACAGCTGAACGCACTGGCGCAATTATTGAACCACTGCCAAAACTCCAATGGTTTATAAACGTAAACAAACCAATTGCTTCACGCGGCAACAAAACTCTCAAAGAGCTTATGCTTGAGCCAGTACGTGATGGAAAGATTAAAGTTCTTCCCGATCGATTTGAACGCGTGTATTACAATTGGATTGAAAACCTCCGCGACTGGTGCATCTCAAGACAGATTTGGTATGGACACCAAGTACCTGTTTGGTATAAAAATGAAGCGCTCTATTGCGGTACAGAAGCCCCACAAGAGGAAGGTTGGATTCAAGACCCCGACACCCTCGACACCTGGTTTTCTTCAGGTCTTTGGACGTTCTCTACACTCGGCTGGCCAGATGAAACTCCCGATCTTAAAACCTATCACCCAACAACGGTCCTTGAAACTGGTTACGACATTTTATTCTTTTGGATCGCTCGAATGATTTTGATGAGTCAGTATTTACTCGGTGATATTCCATTCAAAAATGTCTACCTGCACGGCTTAGTACGCGATAAAGACGGCAAAAAAATGTCGAAATCGCTCGGCAATGCTATGGATCCACTCGAGCTCATTAAAAAGTATGGGACCGATGCCGTACGTATGGCACTTATTATCGGCACAGCTCCCGGTAACGATTCCAAGCTTGCTGAAGAAAACATTCGTGGCTACGGCAGATTCGCAAATAAAATGTGGAATGTCGCACGATTCGTTGTTGAAAATACCACAGATCTCGATACAAGCGGTACACCAGCATTCGATGAAGAAGATGAGGCATCTCTCAAAGAACTTTCATCACTCATTGATGAAATTACAAAAGAGATGGATGAGTATAAATTCTATCTTGTTGCCGAAAAGTTATACCACTACTTCTGGCACACCTTTGCTGATATAATTATTGAACGAAGTAAAAAGAAAATTGCTGAAGGTGACGCACAAGCAATCCTCTCAGCAAAATGGATTCTCGTAAGCCACTTAAACACATTACTTCGCGCCCTTCATCCGTTCATGCCATTCGTTACTGAAGAAATTTGGGGTTTGTTGTTTACCCGAAATGTTTCTACTGAAACAGGCGGGCCAAGCACATCTTCCAAAATGCTCATCGTTGAATCGTGGCCGTCTCAATCGTAGTAGTTTACGTTTGCCCATACACATCACCACATCCGAATGATAGGAAATTATCCAATCTTGATAGCAGTTATTGGCGGATTTATTCCAGCCTTTTTATGGCTCTTGTTTTGGCTTCGCGAGGACCCACACCCTGAACCAAAAGGGCTTCTGTTTATTACTTTTTTAATCGGCATGGCGTCGGTTATCTTGATTGTGCCACTTGAACAGTTTGCGCGTGCAAACTTCACCCAAAGCACAGGCCTGACCGTAGTGTGGGCAGCACTTGAGGAGATCATAAAATACTTTGCTGTGGCAGTTGTTGCCCTTAAAAGCGCTGCCGTTGATGAACCTATCGACTACCCTATTTATTTCATTACCGCAGCACTCGGCTTTGCGTCTTTTGAAAACACCCTCTTCTTGATTCATCCCTTAACAACAGATCAAGCAACAGTCAGCTTGCTCACCGGGAGTCTTCGATTCCTTGGAGCAAACCTACTTCACTCAACAGCAAGTGCCCTAGTAGGCATTTCACTTGGCCTTGCGTTTTATCAGGGATGGCTATCACGCAAAATCCACCTTTTTATTGGACTTGCCGCTGCAGTTACCTTGCATAGTATCTTTAATTTCTTTATAATTAAAAACAGCGGAGGAAGTTTTTTTGGAATTTTTGGTTTTCTCTGGGTCGCAACCATAATTACCTTCCTTCTTTTTGAAAAGCTACGCCGATTAAATAATCTGGAGTAGCAATTATCAATAGAACTTAAAAAAAATTGAAGTTCTAACCTTTTAAAACACAATTATGTTATTTAAGAAAAAATCTTTTTTGGAACGACTCACCGGCGCGGCTCGCATGGATGACGAAATAGAAGAAGAGGCTCCACACGAACTAAAACCAAAAAGTATTGGAGGTCATAGCAAGGATTCAAACTGGATGGAAGAAGAAGCTGAAGAAGGACAGCTAACGGTGGATGTATACCAAACACCAAACGAAATAGTTGTGCAAACAATGGTTGCTGGTGTTCGCCCAGAAGATTTGAGTATCTCTATCACCCGCGACATGATCACTATTCGCGGTAAACGCGAAGAAAATAGATCTATCAACGACGAAAATTACTTTACCAAAGAGCTCTATTGGGGATCATTCTCTCGTACAATCCTCCTTCCCCAAGAAATTGACCCAGAGGAAGCTGAAGCAGTAGAAAAACACGGATTGCTTGTGGTAAAGCTTCCGAAAATAGACAAGGAGCGAAAGACAAACCTCCGAATTAAATCGCTTTAAAATCAAAAGACGCCACATCGGGCGTCTTTTGATTTACGGTGTGTGCTTGGGACCAGATTTGAACTGGTGACATCTCCCTCTTCAGGGGAGCGCTCTACCAACTGAGCTACCCAAGCAACTAACTATGCTACAGTAGCATATTTTGACATAAATATGCAAAAACCCCATAAGAAAACTAGACATTCTGCGATATCTAGTTTTCTTACTAGTTTTTTTAATTCACTCCTTGAGCTGGCTTAAAGAAATCTTTAAAATTCGTGAAATTTTGTGCTCCTTGTGTATAGAGAGCCATTGCTTTATCAAAGTATGGCTTTGCAAAGTAGTACGCACCCACACTAATGCCAAGAATGATGATCCAATAGATGAGGTGGAGCGTAAACGTACGACGTTGTGCGCGGCGCATTTTTTTCAAAATATTATTGTTCTCTCGAGCAAAGTTCAGTGTTTCTTGAACCATATTTCTCAAATCATTTGTATTTTCACCCATAAAGTTGCCTGGCATATTCATACTGTTTGGCATCATGTTCGGTACTATGTTAGGCATAGCTGGTGGCGGAGTACTTGGAGTCATATTAGGAATAGCGTTTGGCACAGCACCTGGTTGCGTTGTGTTAATGTTATTGTTTTCCATATACAGTAAATTGTAACATGAGAAAAAGTGAGGGCAATGTGGGTAACTTAAATCTTGTGGTCACAGATAATTTTCTGCTGAAAATTTCCGCGACCCCGCCTCGCGCCGTCGCGCTCCGGCCGGCACCAATACAAAAGAGTGACTTTGAGTCACTCTTTTGTATTGGTGCCCCCACTCCGAATCGAACGGGGATCTATTCCTTAGGACGGAACTGTTCTATCCATTGAACTATGGGGGCAACGTAAAAGCACCGTTGTGACGGTGCTTTTACTATCATAGGATATTTCTGCTAAAAAATGAAACTAGACAGCTTCCCCCTTGAGTAATTTTTCAATAACAGGCTTATTAAAACCGATAACAAGATTATTGCCAATTTGAATAACTGGCACGCCCATTTGTCCGCTTTTTTGGATCATTTCAGTGCGTTTTTCTGTATCAGCTGCCACATTAAACTCCTCGTATTCTACGTTATTCTCCTTAAAATAAACTTTTGCCAGCTGGCAGAAGTGGCATGTCGGGGTTGTATATATGAATGCTTTTTGCATGACAGTTAAAATAATTGATTAATAATTTCCTTACTTCTCTAGTATAGCATACGAGTCAAGTACCTGGTTTTTGTGCGGAATGGGAGAATCGAAACTTACAGTTTCAGTACACCTTTTCGATTGATTCGGAGCAAAGCTCCTCATCCATAACGAAAAGCTCTTCGATTCTCCCACGCGAGTGAAGCAGTTCACTCGCTATTCTCTCAATAAAAATCTTCGATTTTTATGTGCGGAATGGGAGAATCGAACTCCCGCCCAATGCTTGGGAAGCACTAGTTCTACCACTAAACTAATTCCGCAGGTTACTACTTTTTAGCATTTTCTGGCCTTTTTTCAAACATTCCTTTGATAAAATTCCAAAATCCATGCTCTTGTGCCACACCTCCATCAATTGGCCCAGTATCAGTATCTTTAGGCGCATCCGTAATAACGACCAGTCCTTCCCCGTCCTTTACCACACGATACTTCTCCCGAATGGAATCTTCAACACCCTGATCAGTGCTTAAGGTATCCACCGCAGATTGCAGTGAGGCTTGTTTTGCTTTAAGAGTATCAAGCTCTGAAAGCGCCATGGCAAGATTTTTATTTGTCTCATGGCTTTTCCTAATGAGACCACTTACATTGTAGGCAAAAAAGATAGTCAAAAGACCTAGTGTGACAAGACTATATTTTGAATATAGTATCCGCGGCCACTTTTTCTCTTTTTGAAACGATGCCATATATATGCTATCATAGCACCATGATTTTAAATCCAAAACACCGCAAGAAAATAGCTCGAGTTTGGGCCGTTATTTGCGTGCTTATCATTATTTCAATGATAATGCTCTATACCCCAATATTCAAATAGCTTTTAGCTTGATTAGAAAAATCACTTGAGAGCCAGGCTCCCAAGTGATTTTTCATGTTTCTGAAATTTAGTCGTTAGATTCTACTCCCCACTTTTCATCATCTTCATAAAAACCTCATGTGGAATATTCACCTTGCCCCGTTCCTGCATTTTCTTCTTGCCTTTCTTCTGTTTCTCACGGAGTTTCATTTTTCGCGTAATATCGCCACCATACATGTGCTGCGTCACATCTTTGCGGAACGCAGAAAGCGTTTTAGCTGAAAGAATACGTCCTAAGCCATATGCCTGCATCTTTATCTGAATCTGTTGTCGCGGCAAAATATCTGCCAATTTTTCAATCGCTTTTTCTGCATCTTTTTCAACCTGTCGTTTTGAAACTACTCGAGAAAATGCAGGGACGACTTCCTCGTTGATCATGATATCAAGACGCGTGACATCCGCGTCGCGAAGTTCTGCTACTTCGTACGAGACTGAAGCATAACCGGATGAAATACTCTTGAGCTCATCGAAAAAGTTACGCATCATTTCGCGGAGCGGAATCTGTACCTCTACACGAGAGCGGTTATCACCGAAGTTATCTGTAGCACCCACTTCTGCTTCGTGCTCGTACAACAGCTGCATTAAGGCGCCCAAATAATCTATCGGTGTAATGATGGTGAGCTTTACCCATGGCTCGCGCGCAGAAAGATAGGTCTTATCATCCGGAAACAAGTGCGGTGAATAAATAATTTCTTCTTTGCCGGATTTATTGGTGATGTAATAAGTAATAGACGGCGTGGTAACAATAAGAGAAAGATTGAACTCACGGCGCAAACGCTCGCTAATTATTTCCAAATGGAGCATTCCCAAAAATCCACAACGATAGCCACGGCCGAGGGCGCCAGATGTTTCTTCGTCATATGAAAAAGATGAATCCGAAAGACGCAGCTTGCCGAGTGCGCTTTTCAATTCAGGAAAATCATCCTGCGACTCCGGATAGATAGATGCCCAAACCACCGGCGATGGCCGCATGTATCCTGGCAACGCCGGCAATGGCTTTTTCAGAAGCGTAATCGTATCACCCACTGATGCGATACCTGGTTTTTTAATTCCGGTCACGATATAGCCGATCTCTCCAGCAGAAAGTTTTTCCGTTTCTTTTTCAAACGGCGTAAAGATACCGACTTCGAGCGATATGAATTTTTCGTTTGCGATAGAAAAAAGAAGCGGTGTATTGCGTGTGACAACACCATCGAGTACGCGGACATAGACGATCACCCCTTTGTGATTTGAATACTTAAAATCAAAGACAAGTCCGCGAAACGTATTGCCATCGGTAAATTCTGCTTCTGGCGGCGGAATGCGCTTGATCACTTCTTGAATCAATTTTTCTACGCCTTCGCCGGTCTTTCCGGAAACCAAAAGCACTTCATCGACACTGCAATCAAGCAGCTTCACCACTTCATTTTTCACATCCTCAACTCGGGCTAAAGGGCTGTCTATTTTTGACAATACAGGAATGATTTTAAGCCCAGAATCGCGTGCCATCTGCAGTGTAGTTAGTGTCTGTGCTTGGACTCCTTGCGTCGCGTCTACGAGCAAAATAGAGCCTTCTACGGCCTTTAAAGCGCGAGATACTTCATATGAGAAGTCGATATGCCCCGGGGTATCGATGAGGTTTAAGGTATAGCTCACTCCGTCCAACTTGTAGCTCATGCAAACAGGCGTCATTTTGATGGTGATACCGCGTTCTTTTTCAAGTTCCATGGTGTCGAGCACTTGGTTGGTCATTTTGCGCTTCTCAATCGTACCCGTCATTTCAAGCATCCGGTCAGCCAACGTGGACTTGCCGTGGTCAATGTGCGCTATGATGCTAAAGTTTCTGATGTGCTTTAAATCCATAAAGTACTCTCATACTAGCAGAAAATCAGTATTTTTTCAGCTTTTATTGACAAATACTACAAAGATGATACTGTTTTTAAAAATACTATCATTCACTTAAAAAAATAACACTTATGGATTCTTTAACTTTTAAAAAAATTAATGGTGGCTATACGTTAGAACTTAGCCCGCTTTCAGGAATTATTTTATCTCTCCAGGATATAGCTGGACATAGAGTAGCGCTCAACGATATCGTGGTGTCGAATGGAAACATTGGCCCGAGCAAAGACACCCAAGGACGTGTCATCGAGATTCTTGAGCCAGGCACACAAGGACATAGTAGCGACGTGATTCTTTGCGACTTCAACGGAGAAGTATCTTTCATGAAGTTTGGAGACTTAGAACACGATAGAAATGGTCACATCTTTCATCCAGCTCCCGGAGAATCCATCGCTGAATAAACGAAAAACAAAATAAAGAAAAGCATTCCGCTTCTAAGCGGGATGCTTTTTTATTTTCTAACTAAGGTCTTCCGGACCTGGTGAGAATACTTTCGTTCCCCAAATCTTGTGGTGGAGCGACGTCAGCACATTTTCAATTTCTTTATTTTTCATAAGTTTAAGCGCAAGTACGGCAACCAAAATACCCAAGATACCCGCGATCAAACCTTGCCCGAAGACACCCCAAAACGATGAGAGACCGAAGATCGGACCGAGAAATGCGAGCGTTGCGTACGAGACAATTCCTAAACAAAGTGCAGCAGTAAGACTCTGGAAAAAAGTTCGTGACAATTCCCATGGATGACCTTGCATGAAATCGCGACGGAATAAAATCCAGTGCGCAAAGAAGTTGAAGATTGAGCCGATAGAATATGCGAGCGGCAGCATCAATATTGCCGATCCCTGAATATTATCGACACGGAGTAATGTTCGGAAGAAATTTTGCATAGCCACGGAAGTACCGTAGCAGTACATCAGCACGTAGGCTAAGATAATTGTAATGACCGAGGCAACAATATTTACCAAAAGCGGTTGGCGAGTTTTCCCGGATGCATAGTACGCACGGACAAAAAGTAATACGAGCCCTTGTGCCACAATTGAAATTGAAAAAAGTGCGAGCGCAGCAGCAGTCAATCGTGTTGAAGACCATGAGAATTCGCCGGAACCTAAGATCACGCGCACAATCTGCGCACGGATGACGATAAAAAGCACCATGATCGGCAGCGACCAGAAAATCATCTGGCGTGCGGTAATCATGGTGTAGTCGATAAAACGCTTAATATTCCCCACCGCATACGCTTCGGCAAGAATCGGGAAAACTGCCACTGAATAAGAAGTACCGATAATATTGAGCGGTACGGTTTCCAGATTGTAGGCAAACGTAAAAATAGAAATAGAACCTTCTTTGATGAGCGATGCGAGCGCTACAATCACGATGAGCGTAATGCTATTCAATGATAGCGCCAACGTACGCGGTAATGAGATCGCTGTCACTTCGCGTATTTGCTTCCAATCGATCTTTTTTACAAAATGCGGAACAAAACCATGTTTAATAATGACTGGCAACTGAATTGCAAAGTGAAGCAACGCACCTAAAACAACACCGATTGCCAATCCATACACACCAAACAGTGGATAGAAAAAGAGCACCCCGGAAATGATGCCGATGTTATAAAAAACGGGAGACAGCGCATAGACAAAAAAATTCTTGTAATACTGCGTGATCGAACCAAGTACATTTGAAATACCGATAAAGAGCGGCGAAAGAAGCATAATGCGCGAGGTCATGATGAGCTCAGCCAGCTCTTTTGCATCAAAGCCTGGTGCAATATAGCGTGCAATATACGGCATTAAAATCGCAATGACTGCGGAGAGAATAACCATCGCCCCGAAAAAGACCGTAAAAACTTGGTTGAGAAACTTTCGCCCCTCTTCTTTTCCGGTTTCATCACTCGCGTTACCATTCATTCGCTTGATCAAAAATGGAATAATAACCGTAATCGAAACGAGTGATGCGATAGACACGTATAAAAAGTCTGGCACTCGAAATGCCGCGTAGTAAACATCAAGATGAGCAGAAGGACCAAGGAAGTGCGCAAGTGAACGATCACGGACGAGCGCCAAAAGCTGTGAAATGAGGGTAAAAAATCCCATCAGCAAAGCTGCATCGTGGATTCCGTTTGATTCTTTGTGGAGCAGCGCAAATATCTTTTTAACCATGATTATGCAGCGACAATGTTCACCAATTTATTTTTTACGTAAATTATTTTTCGAATCGTCTTGCCTGCTATCCATGATTGTATCATAGGATGATTCTTTGCTATTTCTTCTGCTTCTTTTTCTGATAGTGAAACAGGGACTGTTGCTTCGGCGCGAACTTTGCTATTTACCTGTATGACGAGCGTAAAGGTATCATCAACAATTTTCTTCGGATCATACTTTGGCCACTTTGAAAGATGGATAGATTTCTTCTCTCCCATCTCTCGCCAAAGCTCTTCAGCAACGTGCGGGATAAATGGCGCGACTATCTGCAAAAATAGCTTGAAATCTTTTACCGAAAGGCTTTCTGCCTTCTCCATTTCATTTACACAAATCATCATCGATGAAATCGCAGTATTGAAACCCATGATTTCAATATCTTCAGTCACCTTTTTAATTGCCTTATGGAGTAATCGTTCTATCTCTTTACTGCTTGTCTTCGCTTTTGCACTCATTACCTTTTCTCCTAGTCGCCAGACTTTTTCAATAAAGCGTCGTGAACCGATCATGCTCTCCGTTGACCACACCACTGCTTGATCAAATGGACCAAGAAACATCTCATAGAGACGAAGTGTATCAGCGCCGTAGGTTTTGACGATATCGTCAGGATTTACTACATTACCCCGAGATTTTGACATCTTCTCTCCTCCTTCAGCCAAAATAAGTCCATGCGATGTACGCTTCTTGTATGGCTCACTCGTCGGCACTAATTTCAAATCATAGAGGAATTTGTGCCAGAAACGAGAATAGAGCAGGTGAAGTGTGGTGTGTTCCATTCCCCCGTTATACCAATCAACTGGCGTCCAATATTTCAAATTTTTCTTTGACGCAAACTCTTTTTTATTTTTCGGATCGGTGTAGCGAAGATAGTACCAAGAACTTCCTGCCCAGTTTGGCATCGTATCAGTTTCGCGTTTTGCTTTACCTTTGCATTTTGGACACTTCGTATTTACCCATGAAGTAATAGCGGAAAGTGGCGATTCCCCAGTATCAGTCGGCTGGTAACTTTTTACTTTTGGCAATTTGAGTGGCAATTCTTTCTCTGGTACTGGCACCCAGCCACACTTTTCACAATTGACGAGCGGAATCGGTTCACCCCAATAACGCTGCCGAGAGAACACCCAATCACGAAGTTTGAATTTCGTCACCATTTTTCCGCCGACAAATTCAGTTATATTCTTTTTTACTTCTTGAGAAGAAAGACCATTGAACTGGCCGGAGTTAATCAAAACACCACCTTCAGTGTAGGCACCTATTTTCCCAAGATACTTATTCCAAGAAAGTTTATGATTGCCATGCACCAAAAAATCTTCCATCTTATTTTTTTCTATCCAAAGCGGCTCATGTTTTTTTAACTCCTCTTCATCAACGTTATTCTGCGCGCCACTTCCAAGTTCGATCACTATCGTTTGTGCTTTCGCATAACGGTTTTCGCCTTTTTGGTGTTGATAAAATTTTGAATGTACTTCAAACTGTAAATCATATGCTTTCTTAAAATCAGTAAACCCTGTTTCTTCTGAAACCTCACGCTTCATAGCACTTACTGCATCTTCCCCTGTATCAATACCTCCCATAACAAGCGACGTCCAATGATCTACTTGTTTCCATTTAAGTGCCAAATATTTATCCTCACTCCAATGTTTAATGATTGCATAGGCAACATCACGCTCAATTACAGGTTTACCCGCAACAGGCTTATCAGGATGACCTTCTCCAGATTCAAACATCGGTGCAATAACCTGCTTAATCGGCAATTTGTATTTTGTCGCAAACGCAAAATCACGCTCATCATGTGCGGGTACCGCCATAACCGCGCCCGTACCGTAATTTACCAATGCATAATCAGCCACCCAGACTGAAACCTTTTCACCATTTGCTGGGTTGATTGCTTCTACACCTTTCAATTCCACGCCAGTCTTTTCTTTGTCGGCCGCTGTTCGGGTCAATTCATCTTTCTTTTTTGCTAGAGCTATATATTTCTCAACCTCGTCCCAATTTTTAACTTTCGACTTTAGACTTTCGACTAATGTATGTTCAGGCGCAAGTATCACGTAGGTTGCACCAAAAATAGTATCTGCACGTGTTGTAAATACTTTGATTCCCAATTCTGAATCTGTAATTTTAAATTCAATTTCACTGCCTTCTGATTTTCCAATCCAATTTCGCTGTTGTGTTTTGACTTGCGGCAGATAATCTACCGTATCCAAATCTTTATCGAGACGGTCAGCATATTTTGTGATCGCAAGCATCCATTGTTCTTTCTCACGCTTTTCAGTCAGCGTACCGCAGCGCTCGCAGCAACCATTGATCACTTCTTCGTTCGCTAAACCAATTTTATCTTTTGGACACCAGTTAATGACGGTCTTGGTTTTGTACGCCAAACCTTTTTTAAAAAATTGCAGAAATATCCACTGCGTCCATTTATAGTACGCAGGGTCAGTGGTATTTACTTCACGAGACCAATCAAACGAAACTGCCAATGATTTTATCTGTCGACGAAAGTTATCACTGTTTTTCTTGGTGACTTTCTCCGGCGCAATACCTGTCTTGATCGCATAGTTTTCGGTGGGCAGTCCGAACGCATCCCAACCAATCGGATAAAGCACATTATAGCCTTCCATGCGACGCTTACGAGAAATAATATCCATACCTATATATGGACGCGGGTGACCGACGTGAAGGCCATCACCTGATGGATATGGGAACTCAATTAAACCGTAGAATTTTTTACCCTTAAGCTTATTTTGAGCGTTATAAATTTTCTTCTTTTCCCATTCCTTCTGCCATTTGCCCTCGATTTTCTTGTGATCGTAATTCTTCATATAGTTTTACCACTATAGCAAAAAATCCCCGAAAATTCGAGGATTTTTTGACTGTGGAAAGAAAGATACTATTCTTTCATCTTCTTCACTCCAACCCAGATAAGTGCGGCTAGAGCAACTGCGAGTATTACCACTCGAATGACATCATTCATATCACTCCAGTAACGCATCGAACCGATAATGAGCGAAACAACTCCCCCGAACGCTAGTCCGAGAGAAACAGCTCCCACACTTGAGAAGACAGTGATTCCAAGCACAAGCGATATCACGCCAAGGATTACGAGGATAATGAACACATTGCGGTTATATACCGACTGCGCATCATTGAAGTGCATGCTACATGTGTACGTTGCATTACAATACCCAGAAATCTGAACAGTATTAGCAGGCAGCGGTTTCGTCATCCCTTTGGCATCAGCTGTTACCGGCACCGTTGTCTCAACCCACTGACCACCCACAGTAGTACACTCCTCGCTTGTTTGGTACACTTTGACGTTTAAATCATTCGGGCAAAATGTTTCAAATTTTGGTTCTTCATACAGCAAGTGAATTGTGTAATTGAAAAATAAATTAAGTACAATAATAATTCCCAATATGAGCGCCCACTTTACGACTTTTGTATTTTTCTTCGCTGACTGGCTACTTGGAGCCATAGTGTTATTTGTTTCCATATTCTGCATTATATCATTTTTTTGCTACAATAGCAGACAATGACTCGCGCAGAAAGAAACCGAAAACGTATAGAGACAGCCTCGATAAAGCTTACTCGCTGGATCGGTTCAACACCATCTGTGATCGTCCACACGATCTTTTTTGCGATTATGCTCGCCCTTCCGTTTTGGGGCGTTGGTTTTGACAGAATACTACTCGTCCTTACCACAGCCGTCTCGCTTGAAGCGATCTATCTTTCCATATTTATCCAAATGACGGTGAACCGACACAGTAAAGAACTTGAAGAAGTATCAGAAGATATTGAAGAGATTCAGGAAGATGTGGAAGAGATTCAGGAAGATGTGGATGAAATTCAAGAGGATGTCGACGAAATCCAGGAAGACGTGAGTGAAATTCAAGAGGATGTCGAAGACATCGAAGAAGAAACTCAATCAGACGATGATAGAACGATGGAGAAAATTGAAACAACCTTGGCCGATCTCATGCGCGAAATAAAAGAGCTCAAAAACTCAAAAAAGTAACACCTACGGACGGAGAACGACAGGAACGCCAGTAACTAAAGAAATAATCTTAGATGGTTTTGATTTGCGAGTGCCTGCTGACATATAAAAATCAATCGTATCGCCAAAATATTTTTTCGCGTCAGAAATAGTAAGTGCAGGAGGAAATCCTTCTTTATTTGCCGACGGCGCAACCAATGGGCCTGTTTTTTTAAGAATAGCGATCAGTGCTTTTTTATTCGGAAAGCGGAAAGCCAAAGACTCTACCCCACGATGCAAGTATGTAATTTTTTTCTGACTCTTTTTTTCTACCGGCAACACGATACTGACCTTCCCTGGCCAGACTTTTTCTAACATACTTTTGTTTGCACGAATAAGTTCTGGTGAGATGCCAAACTTTTGTAAATCATGTATGGAGCTAATTAAAATAATGCACGGTTTCTTTGGATCACGTCCACGAACTTTATATATGCGTTCAACTGTTTTTTTTGAAAACGCACTGCCAACAACACCATAGAGTGTGTCGGTTGGAATGACACCAACTCCGCCTTTTTTTAATATTTTTACCAAATCCATAATAACGATAGTAACATAGTTCCCGTCTATTGACACTTATCCACAATACTCTACTATTAACCTCAAATATTCTTATTTCATTCATTGTCTAATTAAATACCCCCTACATCTATGAAGAAGTTCAATCCTTTAAGCTTCATGCTACAGGTAGCATGTGCTCTATTAGTAGCGTTCTTTATTCCAAAAGGAACTACTGCTCAGTACACAGAAGAAAAATCTGATACAACGGAACAAAGTCTGGATAGCACCAGCAACAAAAAACTGCCACCTCCTATCGAATACCACCCTCAGTACGTAAAAGAGAAGTTTGCACTGGAACTGAGTTTAGGAAGTTCCTTAAACAGCAAGCTGCTGCCAATTGATTACAGGCCAAACTGGTCAGCAAACGCTCTTATTTCATTAGGCAAGAGAGGGATAATTGTTGTCGGAATGCTTTCACAAGGAAACTATGTCCGCGCTGATCTCAAGAGTAACGCCGAAGATGAACTGAATGCTGATGCAGAAGCAACAGCATTTGAAGTCTGCGTTGGAGGCAATATCCCAAAATCTACAACTTCTCTTATTCTGCAAAAAATTGCGGGAAGTGGTGGAAGATTTTTTTATGGTTTTGGTTTTGGACCAGCAACGACCGGATTCTATCCCGCAACACATACGGGATTAGAATTGATCTTAACCACAAACCTTACCCCGAGAGCCAAGTATGCTTTTAATCCACTTATTGGATATATAAAATCATTCTGGGACTCGTACGAGAGTACACACGGAGCAGCAGCTCCTCGAAAAAATGATGCATCGTACCTGTACTTTGGTTTCCGATTTGGAGTTACGGGATAAAACTTCATTGTGTAAAAACAAAAAGCGGCCGTGCATAACGGCCGCTTTTTTTATTTAAATTTTGAATTCGATTACATCTCCATCTTTCACGATATATTCCTTCCCTTCCGTTCGCACTTTTCCTTTGGCGCGAGCTTCTCCGTATGAACCAGCATCGAGTAGATCTTTCCAAAAAACAACTTCGGCACGAATAAATTTATCCTTGAAGTCGGTATGGATTGCCGTACCAGCGATTGGCGCAGTGCTCCCCTTCTTGATGGTCCACGCGCGAGTCTCGTCTTCGCCTGTGGTGAAATAAGTATCAAGTCCAAGCAGTTTGTACCCCTCACTAATCAGATCATTGATACCATCATGTTCTCCGCCCATTTCTTTACGGAACATATCTTTTTCTTCACCTTCAAAATCTTTAAGTTCGTCTTCAATCTTTGCATCGAGCACCACATACCGCGCACCAGTTGAAACGATATAATCAGTCAGCTCTTTGAAGAGTTCCGGGTTTGATTCATCGAGATTCTTTGATCCGCCTCGCTTATTCAATCCATAGAGAATCGGTTTGATAGTAAGCAAATTAAATTGCTTCGCGCGTATAGCTTCTTTTTCATCAAGCACCACCGTGTTTGCCATCTGTTCTGCTTCAAGAGCTTGGAGTATTTTTTCAAGCACCACATTTTCAGCAATAGCTTCTTTGTCTCCCCGCTTCACATCGCGAGAAATATTCGCTATGCGTTTTGAGACTGTTTCAAGATCTGAAAGAATGAGTTCGAGATTAATTACTTTAATATCACGGAGTGGATCAATGTCACCGTAGACATGCATAACATCGTTTCCTTTTTCTGCCTTTAGTGGAAAAATACGCACCATTTCAAAAATAGCATCTGTCTCGCGAATATTGGCAAGAAATTTATTCCCAAGTCCTTCACCTTTCGAGGCGCCTGCAACTAGACCTGCAATATCAACAAATTCGATGGCTGCAGGAATTGTCTTTGCTGATTTTGAAAAAGTAGAAAGCTTCCAAAGACGTTCATCGGGTACCGCCACAATACCCACTGATGGATCAATAGTGCAAAATGGATAGTTTTCAGCCGGCACCCCTTTCTTTGTTAGGGCATTAAAAAGCGTCGATTTACCGACGTTTGGAAGACCTACGATTCCTATTGATAGTGACATGGGAGAAATATAACAGAAAAACCCTTTCTACTCAATGAGGAGAAAGGGTTTTTCTTATTATTATTTTTTTATTACAACCCCAATGCTTGCAGTATCGCTGCCCAGGTTACTGGACCAACAACACCATCAACCGGAGCAAGACCTTTTGCAGCTTGGAATGCTTTCACCGCTGCTTCGGTCTGTAATCCGAAGTATGCATTTTCATTACCAGGAGAACCGCCACCAGTTGTTGAAACGATGAATCCCAATTTGTTGAGTGATTGCTGAAGGAACATTACATCAGGACCGGTTGATTTGTATTTCAATACTCCAGTGTATGGATGACCGTTTGATGATGCTCCTGCATTACTGTTCCCTGATGGAGGAGTAACGCCAGCACACGACTGACCGGTTGATGGAGAGAAGAGGAAGCCTGCAGCACAGTCTGTTGGAGGGGTTGCTGGGGTTGCAGGAGGAGTTACTTTTGGACGTGATGATCCTCCACCGCCTCCACCACTAATGCTGGTGCCAGACGATGACTTATTAAATGTTGCAGTGCAGGTCTTGTCATCATCCATTGTAATTGTAATCGTCGCATTTGTACTTGAAGAACAGCCAGACCAATTCTTGAACGTAGATTTTGCTGCCGCTACTGCATAGAGTGTTACTTCTGTACCATCATCATAATCAGGTCCTTCTGGGTCAACATGGATAGTGCCTGTGCCATTTCCTGAAGTATTGGTAGTTAAAGTAAATTGTTCAGGACCAGTCGAAACAAATGTTGCATGAATAGAATGGTTACCAGTAACATCTGTAAATTCATACGTTGTAACTGCGCCAACAGAAACATCATCTACAGTTACATCATCAATTGCGTATCCTTCGCTTGGAGCTACTGTAAAGGATTGGTCATCTCCTTCTGCAACGGACACCACTCCACTTGGAGTGACTGTTCCATTACCACCAGTTGTAGCGGTAATGTGATGCGTTTGAACGAGTGTAGGATAATCACCAACATTTGTTTTCCATATGGTGTCAAAATTCCAGCTACCATTATCAAATGGATGATTAGCGGTGACGTCGCCGAAGAAATAGTTTGCACCAAGGGCAACAGGCGCGTTCACTCCTTCACATTCACCTGCAGTATCGTTTGCAACAGGAGGATCGATCCAGTCAGTAAATATCGAACAATGATCCTGTCCACTTCGATCTATATCGTAATAGTTATTTGAGAGAGTTGCGCCATCATCATTTTCACCGAGAAAGCCGGCAGTAAAGATTCCAAATCCGGAAACTTCTTCAACTGCACCAGCAGAGAAACTGTTTGAGATAGTACCGCCTTCAGTTTCACCCACAAGTCCGCCGACTTCAGATTCAGTTTCTTGAACATCTGTTTCTAAATCTTCATCCCACATAAGCAACCCTGTAAGATCTCCCGTTACATCACCAGAAGCATATGAGTGGTCAATAATTGTTTCGTCAGCAAACCCTACGAGGCCACCAACCGAACGTGTTCCTGAAACATCACCACTCGCATAAGAGTTATCGATTGTAAGAACACCTTCTGAATCTCCAATAAGACCTCCGGTATCCTGACCTCCAGTAACATCACCAGTCGCATATGAAGTGGTAATAGTTGTATCATCATCTGCTCCACCTATAAGTCCACCGAATCCATAGTAATCATTATCAATTTGAGATGTTATATTACCAGTTGCATGAGAATCAGTAATATTCACAGTTACTAAATCACTCGTCCACCCAACTAAGCCACCCAAATACTCATAGATACTTGAAACATCATTTGTTGCATAGCTTTGATCAATGTTTACTGTTGTTGGATTTTCACCCCACCACCAACCTGACTCTACTGAACCGAGTAGTCCACCAGCGTATCCTTCATCAATACTACCAAGTTCATCTGACGCGCCAATATCTCCCACAGCATTTGAGTTGGTAATGTTTATAACTTGGTGACCTCCACTATTTATCGAATAACCTATAAGCCCACCGATAGAGGAACTTCCAATTTCAATCGGAACGTCACTATAACTATCAGTTACGGTGAGCGTATTTGTTTCACCTGTATCGCCACCTGTATAAAATTCTCCTATCAATCCTCCAATGTATTCACCATCTTCTGTTGTACTTGAGATGGTTCCTGTAGCGCTACTTCCATCAATCACTGCTGTTGCTTGATCATTAAGTTCAATTTCACCAATAAGACCTCCAGCGTAACCTTCTGGTGCGGTAACCACGTTCCCACTTTCATTAGTCCATGAACTATCAGTTATAGTAAGCTCATCTCCATTTTCAACATTAGCATAACCAATTAGTCCGCCAACTTCCTCATTACCTGTAACATCTTCAGTTGAAGTACTATTTTCTATAGTAATGTCAGCATCGTATATTTCACCTAAAAATCCACCTATACCATAAGATTCACTTGTATTTGTAATAACATTTGCAGAATTTGTACTATCAGTAATCGTTATTGCTCCACTATTATTATCATCCCCATCATACTCTCCGATAAATCCACCCACTCCCTCTCCATTACCTGTTGTAACTGCTCCCTGATTTGTTGCATCATCAAAATTAATAGTAAAAGGTATATCCTCTGAGTATGCATGTCCGATGAAGCCACCTATATAATAATTCCAAGTAGTACCCTCATTATCTGTGGCAGTTACACTTGCATTATTGTAACTCTCTCCTTCTATACTTATAGAACTATTACGAGAATCTACTTGCCCAATAAATCCTCCAAGACTGTATATATCGTTACCACTTGAAGTACTACCAATACTTCCATCAACATAACTATTATCTACAGTAATCACGCTGTTATAACGGATTATAGAATAACCTATAAGTCCACCGATATACCCACTATTTGTAGCAGAAATATTTACGTTAGCATCTGAATCTGAAATAGTTACATTACTTCCAAAGCGCTGCTCCAATCTTCCAAACATTCCACCTAAATTATTCTGACCATCATCTACTGAAAGCTGTCCTTCGGTGCCATAATTTACGGAAGTATTTGAAACCGTGAGTGTTGCTCCGTGGTATGCATCTCCATATCCAACAAGACCACCGACATCATAATTACCGTGCACAGCTCCATCAACTCCACCAACAATAGTATCTGAAATAGTTAAAGAAGAATCGTAATACATCTCGTATCCTCCTATAAGACCACCGACATCACTATCCCCAGTTAAATGAAGATTACTTGTACTGTTTGTTATTGAAAGCAAACTATCACGTGCATCCCAGTATCCAACAAATCCTCCTATATCACTCCACGCACTATCAATTGTTCCATCGGCACTTGTATCATCTATGTAAACACTACCTGCGGAAGATTCCCAATAATCATCATTGTTAACATAACCAATAATTCCACCAACATCATATATATTATCTCCATTGCCAATATCTACAGTGGCATGAGAACCGCCATTAATAACAAGTGAACCACCACGATACTGTTCTACTTCTCCAACAAGTCCACCAATATCATATCCTGGAATTATTCCACCTTCATCTATAAGTACATTAGTATCTACGTTTGTAAGCGTGAGAACAGAACCACCAGATTCAATATCTGCATAACCGACAGCTCCACCCAATTCTCCTTGACCATTTATAGTTGCCTCTCCATCCCCCCAAGAAGTGTCACTAAGAGTAGCTTTTGCCGAGGAATCAAGATATACATAACCAATAAGTCCCCCAACATCATTACTACCTGACGCAACATCACCAGTTACCACTACATCATCAACAGTAAGACTCGCATTATTGGACATATTTACATATCCAATAAGTCCACCTGTTGCCCAACCATCATTCGTGACATTCACCGATACAGATCCTCCTGTTATTGAAACAGCACTACTTGCAGCATCCCCATATACTTCTCCGACAAGTCCACCGATATAGTAGTTTACTCCATGAACAGTTCCGCTTGCTGACACATTTTCAACCGTTGAATCATATTGAAGGTACCCAGCAAGTGCTCCGATATTATAAGCTCCACTCATATTAACGTCTGTAAGTGTAAAATCATGAATATATGCACCATTATTTGTATCACTGAAAAGTCCTACACCATCCTCACCTGGACGATTTATATATAAGCCAGTAATTGTATTACTGTTTCCGTCCAAGGTTCCAGAGAAATTTTCAAGTGGAGAAAAACCATAAAATCCACCTTCTCCATTATCATTCCAGGTGGTTGTACCCGAACAATTAATAACTCCTTCGCCACCATTTAATTGATAGTAAACTCCTGGAGCTACATTGTTACCAATTGCTTGCAATTCTTCACACGTAGTAATGAGATAAGGATTATCGGCAGTACCATCGGGATCAGCAAACGATGTTTTTGGGTAGACAGCAACCAAGGTAACTAGCACTATCGCAAAAATTCCCGTTGGAACAAATGAAAACTTCCTGAATTTTTTAAAAAAGTTTGTGGTAATCATAGTAATTATTGTTGCGCCGGAGCAATAATATCTGCTAATGCTGTCTCATAGTTTTCAAGTTGATCAATGGTTGTAGTAGATTGAATATTTTCCTTGAGTGCCTGGAGTTGCGAAATTAAACCACTACTTGATTGAATTGTTTTTTTTGTACCATTTTGATGAATCGATAGTGCTTGAATGCTTGCAATTTTTGTATTACGAGCATCTTCTGATTGAAGATGTCTGATAACACGCTCCACATTCAAAATCTCGCGCGCTTTTTCAGCAACAAACCGAGATGTTGACTGTGCTAAACGCGCATCTTGTGGGTGTCGTGCGCTAAATGAAGTAGCCTGGCGAGATTTCGCGGCAGTCTCATTCCTCGTTGCATGGTCCGATGCTTTTGATGCCTGCGCCGTATGTATCGAAAAAATGCCAATACCAACAAGTAGTACGGCAGAGATAATTAAAAAAGTATATTTTTTCATAGCAAAAAACATTTAACACAACACTTTTGAGCGCTGCGTAATTAATTCATAATAAATAAAACTTCAACTCTTATATTTTAAGTGTTCTCGAACTATTTGTCATTATTTTATGGGGATAACTCGCACACAAAGAGCACGCAATCTCTGCGTATGCAACAAAGTAAGTAGATCAATGATCTACACTATTTCATTCTACTTGCCGTTACTGGACCAACGACACCATCAGCAGGAAGTCCGTTCATTCGTTGAAAGAGTTGCACCGCTTGCATTGTTTTAGTACCAAACGAATTTGTTTCAAATCCTTTTGAGCCAGTACCAGAGAGAGAAACGGGGTATCCATGCGTATTCAAATATTTTTGCAACAGGAGTACGTCGTTCCCGATCATGCCAAATTTGAGTGTGCGAACATAGACATAGGGTGCACCACCACTCGTTTGATTTCCTAAAAACAGTGACTGCAGTGGCGCGCTACCGCCTGTGCATGATTGCCCAGTTGACGGACTAAAGGCAAAACCAAGTGAACAATCAGCGGGCTTGGCGAGAGCCGGACATGCCCTTCCAGTCGAAGGACTAAAAGCAAAACCAAGTGAACAATCAGCGGGAACTACCGGTTTTGGAGCACCGCCTCCCCCTCCACCACCACCACTAGAAGTATTTTTTTTAAACGTTACGCTGATTGTATGGTCTTCGTTCACTCCCGAAAATGTATATTTTTTTACTGACCCAACTGATGAACCATCAACAAGCACTTTATTTACTGAGTATCCCCGTGCCGGAGTGATTGTAAAGAGTTGACTGCCACCAAATGAAACAGTAACGGCTCCTGTTGGAGTGATTGTTCCATTTGCGTCTGCTGAAGCAGTAATATGCGGGGAAACAATGCCGCTACTAAAAGTAGCGACAGCGGCATTGAGAGTCACCAGTGCCGCGTCAACAGTTGCTTGCGCGACAGCATTGGTTATTGATGAGGCGGTATCAATTGCAGTTTGGAGTGTCGCTTTCGAACCAACAGCATATTGTCCGGTTGCCGTACCTTCTACAGCTCCGTCGTATAATGTTTGCGCAGAAGAAATTGCAGCAGTGAGCGCAGTTAAATCGGATGGTGGCACTACTGAAGCATAAAATGTTGTTTCAGCGCTAACTAATGCAGCCAGTGCAGAATTTATTGTTGATTGAGATGAGCTTATTGTGTTCGCCACTGCTTGAGCAGCATCTATCGCAGATTGAAATAGTGCCTTCGAACCCACCACATGATCTCCTGGGGTTGTGCCTTCGATTGCATCATCGTGGAGTCCTTGTGCGGTCACAATCTCAACATTTAAAGCATCGAAATCAGCCGGAACAATACCTGACAGAAACACTCCAGTTGCAGCATCGAGCGCACTGACTCCATCGGCAATGAAACTCGAGGAGGAATCACTGTCATCTAAAATTGCAGTTGCGGCGTCAATTGCCGTTTGGTAAGTAGCTTTTGAGCCGACACTGTACTGTCCTGGACTTGTTCCCTCAACGGCGCTGTCATGGACACCTTGGGCGTAGAGAATATCAGCATCAAACAAGGCTTTCTGAGCATTTATTCTTTTTTCAGAAACAGTCTTGCCGGAATATCCCGCCTTAGTATCTCCAGTATTTAAAATGATGCTTCTTACTTGTGTCGCAGTGAGATTATTTTTATATCCCCAAATAAGCCCTGCTAAACCTGCGACGTACGGAGTCGCCATTGAAGTACCTGAAAGGTATGCGTACGCATTTTGCGTAATCGTACTTGCGATATTTTCTCCCGGAGCGGCGACATCCACAGAGGTAGCCCCATAATTTGAGAATGAGGTAAGCGCATCATTTTGATCAGTGGCCGCAACTGAAATAATACTTGGCAAATCATAATCTGAAGGATAAAAATGAGAAGTATCGTTATTGTTAGTATCATTCCCTGCCGCAGCCACAAAAATTCCTCCGGCGTTTTGGAAGCGCTCAATTGCATCATATTCGGCTTGAGAAAATCCTCCACCCCCAAAGGAAGCATTGATAACTTTTGCGCCATTTTGAATCGCAAAATCAATTGCCTTCACTTCGGACGATACTGTGAGCGCAAAACGAAGTGCCATTATTTTTGCATGCGGCGCAATACCCAAGACTCCGATGCCGTTATTTTTTTCTGCAGCAATAATTCCAGCAACGTGAGTACCATGATAATCCGAGTTGGTCCCTGGTAATGGCGTTTTGTCATTACCACTATAATCATACCCATAGTTACATCCACCAAGTACCGCACCAGTATTACTCTTGCAGTTGGTGCCATCCCACATATTCGTAGCCAAATCAGGGTGTGTATATGAGACACCGATATCAATCACCGCAACAACAACAGCTGCATTTGTTCCTTCATTTATTGCCCATGCTTCTGGAGCATCAACATCTGCGTCGGCGGTTCCAGTGATATTCGCCCAATCACCATTTATCGTCTGACCAGTGTTATCGAGTCCCCAAAGTAATGCTCGATGGGTATCATCCGAACTAATCGTTGTAATATCTCGCACGTAGTTTGGTTCAGCATATTCGATATTTGGATCATTTTGCAAATCAGCAATAGTCTCCTCTACTGTTTTTACTGAATCCGTTTTGAGTAGTGAAATATTTTCTTTTTGAAAATGCTCTTCAATAGAAAGTGCTTGCTTTTTACTGAGCGCATCAGCAAGAGCTCTCCCTGAGGCAGTCTTTAAATTCACTTTCTCTTCTTTGTATTTCACCAGAACTTCATCCGGAACATAGTGATGCACCTCTTGGCTTTTCATTTGCGGGACTGGAATAATAACGTCGTCCGCAGAAGCAAGTGGTGCCACAACAAGCATACTAAACAGAAGTATGCTTGTTACAAACAGAGTTTTGCTTTTTATGGTAAGCATTCGTGGCTTCTATTATAAACAAAACTTTCTTTTTTAGCGAGAATGATGAGATGAACAAGGACACAATGGATACCACACAAAACTAGAGATTCTGCGCTTTTATTGAAGCTCGTGTCTTTGGACCGAAATAACCAGCAGCTGGAGTGATTCCATTTACTTTTTGCCACTCAGCGAGTGCAGCTTGAGTCAGTTTACCAAAGAAATTTGTGACGCCATGCGCTTTGAGCGCCAGTGCCGCAGGACCTTTATTTTGATCGATTAAGAATTGCTGAAGAATGGAAACATCACTATCGGTCATGCCGAACTTCAAATCTTTAATCACTTTTTGAATTTCTGAAATCGTTGGAATAGCTTGGTCTGTTGTTGGTGTATTATTGTGGGAATTATTCTCTGCGTCATCCTGAGTTGCAAAGAAATGCGCAGCAATTGTCGTTGATCCACCCAAGCTGCCACCTGAACGGTTCTTGTGCGCAAGCCCTTCTTCATAGAGATCTGAAATATCATCCCCTGAAAGAACTCCGCCATAGACGCGCACGTCATCAATAAGGCCATCAAACCCCGCACCTCCATCCTGCGGATAACCGATCAGTGCGATACTGTTGTCATTGAGTCGCGCTCTGCTTGTCGTGCCTGATGTATCGAGAGCACCATCAACATACAAAGAAGCAAGTCCACTACGAGCATTTCTAGTAACACAAGTAAGATGCCATTCGTTATCTGAAACTCCTGTCTCGCCGATCACCGTCTCATCACCATTACCCCCATCCCCATACATAAGGTACCCCTCAGCATCTACACCAAAACCAAAATCAGCGGCACTTCCACCCACTTCACTATCTAGTATCATCATACCCGTATAGTGATCGAATCCTACCCCAACAGCAGCGGTCTTTATCCATGCACAGATAGAGAAATTATCCTGTGCTGGTCGGTCTATTTGAATTTGAGTAATAGCGTTAAACGAAAAAGCATTATCTATTTTCCCAGATACCCACTTTGCTGCGCCATCAACAGATCCATCATTTTCAGTGTCTGAAGAATCTTTCGCGGTTGTACCAGACTTCTCATCGAGTTTCCACCAGCCAATGAGTGATGGCGTGAAGTAATTTAATTCAGGAGTTTCATACGAAAGACCATTAATCATTGGATAGCCGTTATTACTACTTAGACTAATTCCCCATATATCATCGGTACCAGCGTCATCATTTTGTGTGCCTGTAAAATCCCACGCAGAATCCAACCCCTCACTCTCTGTGTCGGTAAATGTCGTGATGCTTTTCATTTGTGATGTAGTCTTTGGAGTTCCTGCGCCATAGCCATTATCAACTGCCTGTCCTGATGTTTGATTATCCCAAAAGACATTGTTTACGTCAGTACTACCACAACCATCGCAGTTGTACCCAATAAGTCCATTTATAGTTTGGGTATCACCCTCTCCTCCAGAAACCGCACCAGTCGAATAACTCTTTTCAACTATTCCATAATTATAACCAACGAGTCCTCCTACTTCTCCAGCCGTACCGGTCACAGAACCGGTTGCAAATGAGTCATGGATCCAGCCAACAGAACCATCATCGCCGTTGTTGCCGACAAGTCCGCCGATTCTCCAATTCGTTCCATAGACGTTTCCTGATGCATATGAATTTCTGATTTCCTTCTCATTGTAGCCAACAAGCCCGCCGGTGGACCAATCACCGTATACATCAGCACTTGAATATGAATTGATAATCGTACTGCCAGCAACGGTATCTACTCGAGGAGTTCCTTCAATTGCGCGTGTATTCCATGTACTCAAGTATGCAGTATTTTCTGGCGTCATAGGATAACCATTCGTTTCCACTGTGTAATCCGTCATCCCCTGATATGGAAGTGGGGTAACCGTCTTCCCAAGCAACCCAATGCTTTCATTCGAAGCATGCTTGTAGTATGCGACATTATTTAAAACAAAACTTCGTTCCATCCCATCTGCTGGAGCTACGTACGGAAATTCAATATCCATCTGATCTCCATAGTGCATAATGACGAATTGGTCATTTGTGGATTCAAGAAGTGGTGAAACATTGCCGTATTTGGTGAAATTACCATACTGACCTTTAAACATCCCGGCTGGTAGCGAGGAAACCTTACTGTAATCATGGTTAATATAAGGAATCTTGCTGATCTCCGTAAAACCAAGAAGGCCTAAGTTTGCTTTCGTTGGATGATAGGTACTTACCGTAACCGGAACCTGCGGAGCTGTATCGACTGCGAAATAATTCACATACATCGTATCGAATCCGACTTTTACGTGATAATCATTTGTTAAGAATTTACCTGTGAGGTCAATCGTGCGGAGTCGTGGAGTTCCATCAGACCCTAAATCATTTTTATTATAAATTTCTACCCAAGCACCTTCAGCATTTTTTACCGCAATAGTACGAAGTGACTGATAGGTTCCGTCAGCTCGCTTCTTTGCACTCGCTTCATAATCGCGAGCTGTGCGCATGACAAGCTGTATATTGTCTTTGTTCGACAAATCACCAAAATCAAGAACATAACTGTTCACAAAATTGTCACCAGTATATGCCCACTTGTCATCATTATTTTTAAGATCATTGAGACAGTTGTTTCCGCTTGCGTCAGTGCATGAAAGCAGCGGATTAGTTGATGTGTCACTCACTGTCTTTACGTCAGCTGCTGTTGCATTTCTATTTAATGGTACAGCGATACTGTATCCAGGCGCATGGTCGTATGTGGAAAGCGACAACTCATCATAATAGACAATTTCGTTGTACTCCTCGGAAATCTTCATCGAATACTTACCATTTTTAGGGACAAGATCACCCTTGTCTATAGTTGCGGCATCTGCAGGGCTCGTAACTTCTTTTGGCAGAAGATTCCCGACATCGGCAACATATTTGTAGATATCACCATTCCATGTGTACACTAAAGGGCTTGAATTGTACCAGCTATTACTGTTTATATGTCGTCCGGCGATTCCACCAGTATGATCTTCCCCGCTGACAAATCCAGAAATATGCACATTTTCAACAGTACCACTCAAACTACCGACAAGAGCGCCTGTACTATCGAAACCAGTGATATCAACATCAGTAAGCCCTAAGTCATGTACAGTTGCACCACTATCTATTGTTGCAAATAAACCAACAAAATCAGTATTGGGTCTATTTATATAGAGACTGGTTATGTTGTGACCATTTCCATCAAACGTTCCAGTAAAAGGATTGTCGGGGGCTCCATCTGAGCCAATGGGATTGAAACCACTTCCATCTTCCCAAGAGCTCCCATCATTATCAGAATCATTTGGGTTTGTTGCAGAACAATCAACGTCAGCATTCATGACATAGTTTGCATCGATTGGATAGTCAACATCATTTCCAATTAACTGCAATTCTTCACATGTAGCAATGACTATGTCTGGTCCGCAGTAAAATTGCGGATCTTTAGCATCAAGCCCACATGCAGTACGACGCAAGTCAGTCGTTTGTTTTGAGGTGGTATCATCAGTTCGGATTGGCATGTCTTCCGCAACTGCGAATTTATTATTAAAAGAAAAAACTCCAATAATTAAAAACAAAACAAAAAAACACGCCGAAGCGATTGATGCTAGGTTTTTTTTCATACGCCTAAATAATACCACACGAGTATATTCTATCGAATATAGATTATGGGGAAAACAAAAAGATACTCTCTAGAGTATCTTTTTGAGGTCATCTTGATATTTCATCATGACTTTCTGCATTGCCGTAGTCTGATCCATACCGCCCTTGATATGCTCCTGTGCTTCCGTCGCTATTTTTTGAAATAGTTCTGGATTCTCAGTCACAATTTTAATAATCCGATCCTGATCCGCTTGCGGCATTCCTTTCAGCTGCCGCTTTAACATTTGTTTCAATAAAAAATCTTTAAACATACCAAATTAATATGAACGTTAGTGAATAATTAATTTGAGTATCCCGTACGAAACAAACAACCTATCTCGTGAGAAAACTCAACAAAAAGCATAACTTTCTATTCCTGCCGCAAAACGCGGGGGCGAATAGCCCATCCCTTTCACGCGAAGCGTTTTGCTATCGCTTTACCACGTTTGTTTTCGTACTGGGATGCATCCAAGTATAGAGCATCAGGTATAAAGTATCAAGTTTGGTATACTCACCATATGGAGAAACAGGAAAAATTGAAAACACTACACGAGCGATGGTTTGCAAAGTGCACCTGCGAGCTGAAAAAGACTGCTACACAGGCAGTACCTGGCGACGGCAACGCAAACTCCCCGATTGTCTTTATCGGTGAAGCTCCGGGGAAAAATGAAGACATCGAAGGTCGTCCATTCGTGGGTACTGCCGGAAAATTCCTTGCAGAAATGCTGGAATCGATCGGAATGAAACGCGAAGACATCTACATCACCAACATCGTCAAGTATCGCCCGCCAAACAACCGCGACCCGCTCCCTGAAGAAATCAAGGCATGCGAGGAATGGCTCGCCGAAGAACTCGCGCTCATTAAACCCACACTCATCGTCTTTCTTGGACGCCACTCAATGAACCACTTTTTTCCGCTTGAAAAAATTTCTCAAGTGCACGGAAAAATCCTCATCCGTACCTGGCCCGGACTCGGACGACAGCATTTTCTTGCGCTCTACCACCCCGCTGCCGCTTTATATAATGGCGGCATGAGAGAAACACTCATTGAAGATTTCAAAAAAATTCCAAAAATTCTAAAGAAAATTGAAAAGGATTCTGAGAAGTAAAATAACCCTAGTGTTATTTTTTTACCGAGTGGTCAATCGCTTCAAGGCACGTAGGACATGATTCACAAATCTGCGTACCACCTCTCCAGGCATCCAAAGCAGTACCGAGTGGAAGTACTGACATAAAAAAAGACAGGTCTATAAACTCCCGAATAAAGTATGCAATCAAGCCTGAAAACTCAATACTCCCCATTTTAAAAATGGCCCAACCACGCCCCACTGGAATACAATATGCAACTTTCTTTGGAGTATACGCTGATACTTTTTTCCCCAACAAAGTATTCGCAATCGTTTGCGCGATATATCCTCCATCATAGAGTGCCGTCTGTGCCATACCTGAGTATTGCGTGTTTGCTGCATCACCAACAATAAATATATTTGTAAGGCCTTTTGCTTCAAGTGTTTCAGTTACCGCAACACGGCCATTTTTCTCCATTTGAATACCAGGAATCGTAGCATAGAGATGATTTGGTTTTACACCAGAGGTCCAGATAACTGTTTTGGTTGGCATTGCTCCATCAGCATGGCCCGTAGGTAAATCCTTCATCAGAAGTGCTGTTTTATTTTCCGCGGTTACCGCCTCGTTGAGCATGACAGTTACACCAAGCAATTCTAATTGTTTTTTAATTTGTTCAGACATTTTTTCAGGCAAGAGTGGTACGAGTCGCGGAGCAGCTTCGATAAGCGTCACTCGCACTTTTTCGGCGCCAATTTCATGCCGGCGTGCTAGATCTTGTACATAGGACAAAAGCTCAGCAGAAAGTTCGACACCAGAGGCCCCACCACCCACAACCGCAATCTGAAAATTCGCCGCAAGTTCTTGTGCGGACAGGCGTGCGTGTTTATCAAAAAGTGCGTGCAAATGTTCTTTAAGAACCAACGCCTCATTGATTGATTTGAATCCGAATGAATTTTCTGCAAGTCCGGGAATATTGAAATACACCGTTTCACTGCCGAGCGCCAGCACAAGGTATTCGTAGTGATACGACGATCCGCTTTTTCCTACTACTTTTTTTTCTACTGGATCCACAGAGAGAACATCGTCAACCACGACCTCCACCCGCCTATCACGAAAGATATCAGTAAGTGGGATACAAACTTCAAGCGGCGACTTTCCTGTCACCACTCGATAGAGTGCTGGATAATATTCAAAATGGTGCTTATTAGAAATGAGGATAATGCGAGTGTTCGGCAGCCGTTTTGCGGCAATCTTTTTTGCTGTTTCTACTCCAGCAAAACCGCCGCCAACAATGAGTATGGTACGCTCCTTAGTAGGTGTCATCTTGCCAAATAGTATACCAAAAAAGGTGTAAAAACCCTTATAACAGAGTATACTAGGGTATGTAAGACGCGCTCCCGAGAAGCGTCACTATATATGGAAAACGCCTCAAACCCTGACAACATAAAGAGAGCCTTTCTCGAGAGCTACGATTTGTATAGCGATGCTATTTTCCGCTATGCCTACATGAAGACATCCGATCGCAACAAGGCCATCGATATAGCTCAAGATACCTTTGCGAGGGCTTGGGAATACGCCGCCAAGGGTGAGCCGATCGTCAATATGCGAGCACTCCTCTACAGGATTGCCCACAACCTAATTGTCGATGGTTACCGGAAAAAGTCCGCGGTGTCTCTCGACCACCTCATGGAAGAAGGTTTCGATTATGGGACAAACAATACCGAACGAATGATGGACCAGCTTGATGGACACGAAACAATGAAGTTGCTCGATAAATTGGACCAGAAATATAGGGATGTGGTGATATGGCGATATATCGATGAACTCTCAGTAAAAGAAATAGCGCAAATTACCGGCGAAACCGAAAACACAGTGTCAGTCCGCATTCATCGAGGACTTGAGAAAATACGAGAATTAGCAAAATTACAAAACAATGGATAAAACCGAAGAACAACTAAAGAAATTACAAAACATAAAAATGACAGGGGCAGAAAAAAGTGCCTTGCGTTTTCGTGTTGCGTCTTTCATAGAAGCCCATCCTCCACAAAAGATAATGGAACCGCTGCAAACACCTCGCTATTCACCGTATGCACGACACTTCTTATTTGGATCACCACTGTCAAAAGGATTTGTGTTGGCAGCGATTGTTTTGCTTGTTGGCACGAGTGGCGTTGCTCTTGCTTCTCAAGATGCTTTACCAGGAGGAATCCTCTTCCCAGTAAAAATTCATCTTGAAAATATTCAAGGAAAACTAACCTTCGGAACGGAAGCAAAAGTTGCTTTTCAATCAAGCCTCGTTGAAAAACGCATCACTGAAATCAATACACTGCAAAAAGAAGGACAGCTTAAAGATGGTGCTGCAGCAGAAGCCCAGATTGCCTTCACAAAAAACACCGATGATTTGAATGTATCACTTTCTGCTCTCTCAAAAGATGGCAAACACGAAGTACTCGTAGCAGCGGTGAACAAACTCCGCCCAACACTTGAAAAAGTAGACACCGAGACAGCAGCAATGGCGGAAATTGCTATCGCACCACCAACAGCAACAACCATGAGTCTCTCAAAAATGGCAGCAGATACAGCACCAGCAGAAAAACAGCCAGAGGATGACACTACAAAAACAAAGGATGATACAGAAAAAGATACACCAGACCATGAAGGAAAATCGCTCGCTTTCACAATTCACACACAAAAGGAAAAGATTCTTGCACAGGCAGAAAAACAAGACGATACTACAAATGCTTTCGCTGTAGCTACAGACGAGAATGCTACGCAAAATGCAGCTGGTCTCATGCGAGGAGCTGCATCTCTTAAAAAAACACAGAGCGTTGTGCTTCCGGAGAATACATCTAATGACAATGCGACTCACAGCACCTTTGGTATCTTGAAAGGCACTCTTGCACCAGACGCCCCTTGTGCTGACGATGAAAAATCATGTGAAGATACAACAGTATACATAACGCAAACGATTATTATTTCTGAAAAAGAAACAGGAAAAGAAGTGACACGTATTCATCCAGACAAAGATGGCAGCTACAAAGTAGAACTGCCTGCCGGAAATTATGTTGCCGCAATCATAAAAAACGAATCGACAATTGCTGTAGATGAACGAGAAGTATTAATCCAAAACGGAAATACAACCAAACTTGATTTTCCAATGAAAGAAGAATTGGAGGAAAGCGACTTACTCAATACACAGGAGATGAAAGAGTCTAAACCTCTTCAAGAAACAAATTCATTACTCGATTTTCTCCACTAATTTTTTTTATTTTATACAAAAGAGTGTGAGTCATTGTGCTCACACTCTTTTGCGTTGCAAGTAGAATGTATTAATACTTTCACTTATTCTACTATCAAAAATTCATCTGCAAGTGATGTCTCCATGGATTTTTTTCTGCGCAACCATAAAGAGGTACCGATACCACCCGCAACCAGGGCGATCAACCCGCCGGTAAACAGTAAGTCATTTGGTTTTGCGGGCGTAGTAGATTCTTTTTGCGGAACCACCACATCAGGAGTTGTAGGCATCGCTGCCGCGGCAAGAACAACATTTGTGACACTATCGCCAAGCACTTCTGGTTTTATTGGACTATCCGTTACCGCTACAGGCGCTTTTATTTTTGGTTTTGTAACGGCGACAGCTATTTTTGCTTGTTCTGGAAATACTGAGGCAATAGTGGTATCAGGATATAGTAGCGCGACAGCCTGCCCAGGTTTTATTTCAATACCTAGATTTCGTCCAGCCAGAGTAATTTTTTTATCTTTTAAAATAATCGAGTTTTTAGGAAACACAAAACTGCTTTGCCCTGAACCAATCGTCCAACCTGAAATATCCATGTCAATGCCTGAAGTATTTGAAAGTTCAATGCCACCTTTCGCATCATACGAAATATGCGAAATAACAACACGTGGAGTGATCACACTCACTGTCGTCCGCGCGACCGCATCAGGCAAAGATCCAACAAAAACAGTTTCGTAATATTCAAGCGTCACCACATAGTCACCTGAATATGCAAAAGTGTGCGTGAAGGTACCTGGATCTTTTATATCTTCCCTGCTTGTACCGTCACCAAAATTCCAAACCCAACGACCTTGATCTAAGGTCTCGCGCTTCGTTCCAGTGGTCATTTCTGAAAAAGTTGTAGGGATTCCCGTTACGGCTTTTTGACTCGTAATAATTTTTGTAACTATCGGGGACAGAATAGTTGGATGTACATCTTGGGTATTTGTATTCACTAAAGTACTGCCCGCAATATGTAGGGTGTCATTATTGTTGTTGTCTGTGTTGCTTTCGCCTTGATTTGCAGCATCTGGAGTTGGCTCACCACTCACCCACGAACCATCGACAAACTGCATTGTTTCTTTAGTTGTATTATCACCCGCCGGCCAACCACTAGCAAAATCAAGTGAATCAACCACTTTTCCCGAAGCATCTTTAAGCACCAGATCTTCTCCTATGTTAGAAAGCCCTCCATTACCGAAGCTGCCAGATTCATCAGTAATTGAAGGCAGTGCATCAGGCATGGATGCTGTTGTCCGTTCAACAACCAAATATCCGCCAGCACTAATTGTTTTCGAGAATGTAAAGATAAGCTTACTGCCACCGGCCTTTGCGAGCGTCCAACCAGAAAGTGACACACCCGTCGTGCCATTGTTATACAGTTCTACCCATTCGCCATATTGCCCGTTTGCTCCAGAAACCCCCATCCATGCAACCTCATTAATCAAGACATCAGCCTTCGCAAGCGCAGGCGTAAATAAAAATAATGCGATAAGAAAAAATAAATATTTCTTCATACTCATTTCGTAGTATTTTTATAAATAAATTATTTACTCCAAAATTTTCCGCAGCACATCTTCAGGTACTTCTTTCGGTTTCTTTGTTTTGACTGGTGCGGGTGTTTCCTCAGCCTTTTCAGGTTCTGCTTTCAATTCAGCTTGTTTCTTTGCCTGTTCTGCCGCTTCTTTTTCAATACGTGCCGCATTTTCAGCATACACCCTCCGCTCTTCATCAAGGCGTGCTTTTTCTCTTTTGATTTCTTCTTCCCGCTCTTTTAATTTTTGAATTGTTTCGGCTTCAACCTTCTTACGCTCCTCTTCTTCTTTTTGGCGACGTAACGCAGACTCTTTCTCATCTCGTTCTTTTTGTGCCTGTATTTCCTGCTCACGCTCTTTTTGTACTCGCTCGCGTCGCTCCTTCTCTTCTTTTTCTTCGCGTTCTTTGAGTATGCGCAATTCCGCTTCCTCGCGCTTTTTTATTTCATCCCCAGTATCTTTGCTTTCAGCAGGGGCTGGTGGCGGAACAGGAACAGATGAAGAAGAAGGTACACTTGTTGGTGCGTTAGCTTTCATCGCTCGAGCAATAACATCTTTCAATCCAGAAACATGTTCTTCGGATGCTTCTTTTTTGGAAAATTTACTGAGAGCATCATTAACTGGGGCAGGATCTTTTTTGAGAGCTGCAAGTGACACCGGTTCTGGTTCTTTCTTTGGAATTTCCGCTTGTACTTCCTCTTTCACCTCTTCCTTGGGACGCGTAGAAAACACTACTCCAGCATTGTTGAGTGCTGCCGTTAATGCATCCTTCAAATTGGTACGATTTGGAAATTCTTTCTTTGGTCGTTCAGCTGCCTGACCACTCATTGGCGGATTCTTTTTAAATACTTTTGGCGCGCCACTATCAGCAGGAGCTCCGCCTGAATTGAATGTCGGAGCAATGCTTCGCGGGACAAATGGTTTTTTCGGACCAGTTTCTTGCGCGCCGAATTCAATACCGAGAGCAGAAAGATCTGCCACTGCACGGCGGTCATCACCTCGCCCCTTCATCATGAATCCCTGCGCTGGCTTCAATTCGCCGTTCTTAATTTTCAACATACAGTCCTTGCAGTAGACAGGTCGGCCAGGAATCGGTTCAAATGGCACCATGGTTGTCTTTCCGCAGTTTGAACATTCTGCTTTAAACTTTCCTTCCTCAACCAAATCACCTTCCCCGGTAATCGTCATACCACTCCACTTGTTTATTTCTGCCTCGATCACTCCCCGTGGACGTGTATACAAATCGCGAGAAGACTGAATAATCTTATCAACCACTTCTTTCGAGTTTTCAACTTTGATCGGCGGTAATGTTGTCGCAGAAAATGGCCGACTCGTTATGCCATCAACCATCAGTTTCAAATACACATTATAGTTCGGCAGGTTCACAATATCCTGCGGCGTAAATTCCGGCTCAAATTCATTTTCCAAAAATTCTGCGTCAGCTGCACCGACACGGAAAATAATCATCGTTCCGACGTTACCGAACACGGCGTCGCGGACAATGGTATTTGATTCGGTCACCAACTGCCCGATGTACTGGTGCGCGAGCGTAAGGTTCAAGCGGTACTTACGAGCTTCCGAAAGAATGTTTGAAAACGAATCTGTTGCAAAGTTCTGGAATTCGTCGACGTACATGTAAAAGTCCTTACGATCATCTTCTGGGATACGCACACGTTCCATCGCTGCAAGCTGGATTTTCGTAATGAGCATACCTCCCAAAAGTGCAGAGTTATCTTCACCGATGCGTCCTTTCGATACGTTCACGAGAAAGATTTTTCCCGAGTTCATGATGTCAAAAATATCAATTGTCGATTTTGACTGACCAACCACGTTTCGAATAAGTGATGTCGACAGGAACTGCCCGACTTTGTTTTGAATCGGAGCGATTGCTTCGTTACGGAACTGATCGCGCCATGCTTCGTATTCATGGATCCAGAATGCTTTCACCACCGGATCTTTCAAGTTATTCACAATCGTCTGACGAAACTCCTTGTCCACCAGCAAACGCGGAATACCCAAGAGTGTGGAGCCGGGCGTGTCCAAGAGCGCCAAAATGGCGTTGTTCAAAATATATTCCATTCGGGCACTCCAAGCATTTGCCCAAATCTTAGTGAAGATGCCCATGAGGCCAGACGCCACCAAGTGCTTGTACTTAGGATCATCAATCTGAATGACGTTGAAACCGATATGGTAGTCCGTATCAGCAGGGTTGAAATACACCACGTCTTTGACGCGATGCGGCGGAATTGATTCCAAAATGCCTTCAACCAATTCACCGTGCGGGTCGATAACACAGACCCCCTCGCCATTCTGAATGTTCTGGATAATCATGTTGGAAAGAAGCACCGATTTACCGGTACCTGACTTTCCCAAAACATACATGTGCTGACGGCGGTCTTTTCGCTTTATGCCGAAGAGACGGTCGCTATTTCGGTAATTGGTTTTGGCAAAATACGTAATATCCTTTTTGGGATCGAGCTGCATATCGATTGTAGTATAGCATCCCCATCAAACGATTTGAAGCTACAATAGCTCCTTTTGGTAACACTCCTCGCAATAAACTGGACGAGGTTCTTTTTCCGTAAAAAAGGTCTCAAATGTATTGGAGCATTGCCCTGTATGATTGTGAGTTCCAGAACGGCAATCACATTGACGAGAAACGAGGTCATACCCACCTCGCATAGCTTCACGCTCAGCGTGTCGACAAAAGAAACATTCTGTCGGAATAGGAATAGAAAGTCTCTTATAGAGGAGTAATTCTTCGGGTAGAATCTTATAATTTCTTTGGCACTTTAGACATGCAAGGATTTCTTTCGTAAAAGAATCACTGACTTCATTGATTGAATCTGGAACATCTTCTTGTTTAATTGTTTCCCTACCTCTTGTTTCCTGTATTTCATCTTGCCATTTATACCCTGCATTAAGCGCCTCTTCTTTTGAAAAAAGAAGCTCTTTCTGTGCTTGGGTTTCATTTACCCCGAATGGAGAATACTTTGTTGGGAAAAATTCCCCCCATTCTCCCCGTGATTTCATGTCAGCGACAATTGTTTTATAGAGAGCTAGGTATTCTTCTTTTGAATACTTTTTATTAAGAATAGAGTATTCTCCTTTTTTAATACCCACGCAACCTAATAAATACTGTGAAGAGTGACAATCAAAACAGTATGCAACGTAATTATTTTTCCACGATTCGAGTGTCGCAATACTATGGTATGAATGATCTGGAGTAATACATTCATAGGAAAGTTCTGTTTCCCCTCCTACTGTACAGTCATAACATGATTTAAAAGTGACGCCATTATAGACATATTTTGAATCTTCCGAAAAAGATGCGAACATGGCGTTTTTGGTGTTTTTCGAACGAATCATATCAGTCCCAGTACACGAAACACAATTACGGAGTTCTGCGTACTGGCGAGGCTTATCTTGTAAAAATTCCCCAAACTCTTGCTTTGCTCTTTTATAACCGATTCGCGTATGTAAATTGTATGAAGCTATTATTTTTTCGTATTCCTCTTTTGAGTACTGTTTATTTTGGAAATAGTACTTTTTGTTCCGAAGTCCCGATGACATAAAACAATCCTGACACCCGCGACAGTCGTAACAAAAAGCACAATTGATACAGGCGGTACACCAGTAAACACTTTTACAATTTGAAACGCCATTTGCCATCGCTCCATCATAGGTATACTGTGATTCCTCTGCTATACCAAAACAGTCGGATAAATCTTTCCCTGCCGCAAGAGAGACAGAATTAAAAACGTTTTCGAGCTTCCATGCGATAAAAACCATGGCACAATTCTTTGAAAACGCCACATCGTTCGTATACAGACAATTCGTACTGGCTATATCATTGTCATTTATTACGCCAAGTGTCGGCGTTCGTCTATATAAATCGATACATTGTTCAATAAAAGAACGCTTTGGATCATACTCCATACCATAATCATATGGATTCCAATTATCACTATGAAAACATTTTGGACACAATAACGAAAATGGTGTGTTCGGTGCATAGATAGAAATAAATTTTTTGCTACATAAACTACACTCTCGAGAATAGAGAGTGCAATCATTTCTCCATGAAAGGCGGCGGATTCTGCGACAATGTGAGCAGAGCGTAGGAGCTGGGACTTCCATTTTTTCGTAAAACGAAAAATCATCTGGTTCAATGATAAAATCCTTTTTGCAGTTTTGACAGTTGCGGGTTTCCATAAAATCAAACTATCTCTTGCTGATAACAGCTTTCACAATACACAATCTCAGGTCTATTTGGCGCGTAACCCGTTTTCATAGCATTGCCACATTTATCGCAATTGCGATCATAGAGCTTCGGTGGGTTTGTTCGATCAAAACGCTCCTTCTGTCGACAAGTTGGACACCGAGAAGGTAGAGGCATACTGAGTTTACGCATTAACGAAAGTTCATTGGAAACAACACGGAACGCCTTATTGCAACTTTCACAGGCAATCACTTCGTTAACAATTTCATCTTTTGTTCCGGTTATTGTATCTGGAATTTCATCTGCTTTTTTTGTGATAGCGTACTGATTGGTTTCTGGCTCAAGCCAATCCATTCCATAGGCTGCAACTTCTTCTTGTGTCTTTGGAAAATAACGATGCGCAACAGTTTCATTGTATGCAAATGGCGAAAAATCAAGAGGTAGAAATTCACCATACTTCCACTCCCTTCCTAATGCATCTATATATGGATTCTTCACCATATCTTCGCGAATGTGCGCAGCCAACTTTTCATATTCTTCCTTTGAATATTCTTTGTTTAAAATACAGTATTCTTTGCGCTTCAAACTCACACAACCAAAAACATTTTTAGACGCAATTGTATATATACAATATTCATTATAAAGCGCGTTCGGCCAACTTTGATAACAAAATTTAACGTTATTTGCTCCTTCTCCTACGATCATACATTCATAAATAAGTTCTGCTCCATTTCCCCAACCTGTGTAATCGTAACAATCTCGTGCTGATGGAACACTAATCCAACCAATGTATCGCGAATCTTCTACTCCTGAAACCATATATGCATTCTTTGCATTTTTTGATTCATACACATAATCCCCGGTAACATTTACATTTAAACTGTTACCACTGTATGCACGACGCGGATATGTATCCCAGAATGCTCGTGCTTTTTGTTTTATTCCATTGAGGGCCGAGCGAGAATCTAAGTTAAACTCTTTCAATTTCTCAAAATATCCTTCGCGAGAATACTGTTCATTAAATATGCAGTAACTTTTATTGCGCAAGTTTACACAACCAAAACAATTCACACACCCAGCACAACTTCGAGAAAACCAAGTATCAGTACATGAATCACATTCTTCAGAAAAAAATGTGTTGTAACACTTATTACAACCAACATCTTCATAGCACAGCTCACAATCCTTCATGCGATAACAATCAGCTGAATCTTTGAGAGTCATAAGATACGATGAATAGAAGGTGTTCTCGCAGTAATCTGCCCAAAACGTCATATAGGTATTTTTCTGATAAGCTACAGCATTTGTGTATTCACTGTTCTCAAGAGTCAAATAAGCGCTTTCAAGTGCTGGCCATGGGACCGTATCGAGAAATTCCTTCATCTGCGCAAGAAATGGACGAGTTTGGTCATATTCTTTCGCATATTCAGTACCATCCCAGTCATCAGCCCACCAGCACTTCTGACAGTAAACAATTCGCTTGCGTTGCGGAGAAAAAACACTAAGCATGTTTTTTTTTCCACACTTGGCACAATCCCGTTTGTAAAGACTCCAGACATCGTTAAATGAAAGACGTCTGATTAGGCGGCATTCTGGGCACCATGTTGGTGGAGGAACTTTTATCTTCTCGTAAAAACCAAAATCATCTGGTTCTATCGTAAAATCTTTTTTACAGTTTTGGCAGTTTTTAGTTTCCATAATTAAACAATTTCTTTTGTATAACAATCCTTACAATAAACGATCGGTTTATTCTTGAGTAATTTAGAGACAGGTGTGGTTTTACCACATTGCACACATTGGCAGGTAGTCATTTTTGATTCATCAAGCCACATATCGAGCTTTTCTCCTATGCGACAAAAAGGACACGCTCGTGGAAGCGGAAAGTGTCGGCCACGAAGAAAATCAAGTTCTGCTCTCACAATCTTAAACCCTTTTTTACATAAAGTACACTGAATCACCTCTTTTAGAATCGTCTCGTCCACATCTTTGATATTGTCGGGCAAATCTTCGCTTCTTTTAGTAATTGCATGCTCAGTCGGTGTTTTCTCTTGCCAGTTATAACCATAGCTTACTGCATCACTCTCAGTCATTGGAAATACTCGCTGGGCCACTGTGGCATTGTATGTCCAAGGACTTAGTGCTATTGGGAAAAATTCACCATAACGATAGACGTTGCCCCGCTTATCGGTATATGGCATGTCATTCATCTGTTGAATAATTTTTCCACGAAGTGCATAAAATTCTTCTTTAGAGTACGGCTTATTAAAAATCGTGTACTCTCCTTTTTTTACACTCACGCACCCGAAAAATCCTCTCCCACCAATAGTAAGAAATGAGTACTCCATGTCACTCCCCCCGATTGCACTTAATACACTCCATTTTATATTTTGAGCATTTTCACCTATAGTGAGAGAATCATAAGAAAGTTCAGCACCTCCCCACCCAGTAATATCATATGAATCCTTCGTGTCATGTAAAAAATGAAGATACCTACCATCTTGGCACGTAACCAACTCAAAAGAATCTTTGCAATTTTTTGATTCAAAGATCATGTTCCCTGTGCAGCCAACAGACATGTCATCATAGTAGGCTTTTTGTGGAAACGAATCCCAATGTTTTTCCGTTTCCTTTTTTATTCCTTGATACTGTGCATACGACCCAAAATCGATCTGATCCAATCTATTAGAATATTCTTCTTTGGAAAGAGGTTCATTAAAATAGTGGTATTTTTTATTTCTCAAATTCGCCGACCCAAAACAATTTTGGCAATTAGCGCAATTGCGCAAGAAATGGCAATTCATTGATTCAGTCACTTGATTCCGCAACCCGACTCCACCGCTCACTTTAAAGATATGCATTGAGTCATAGCATCGATCGGAGCTCATAACGAGTGACGAATCAAGCATGGTGTTACTATGCATAATATAAACACCATAGGATGCATCCTCAGTCCAGTCGGTATTAAAAACCAAATAACAATTCTTAAGCGAACCAGTGTAGTTTGTATAGGGAGATGTCGCAATCACATTCTGCTCAATCGCAAGTGCAAGATGCGGGACTTCGTGCATAAGCTCATCAAACTGCTCAAAAAATGACCGAGAAAAATCGTAGTCGCGAGCATACGAAAGCGGGTCCCAACCATCGCCCCACCAACACGTCGGGCAATATACTGTATAGTTTGCTTCGAGTGGATACATAGAAATAGTATCTTTCTTACATAAATCACAGGGACGTTTGTAGAGCGTTACTAAATTAAAAAAAGCGAGCCGACGCTGCAATCGACACTCTGCACAAAAGGTCGGCGGAGGTACTTTCATTTTTTCGTAAAAAGAAAAATCATCAGGTTCGATAGTAAACTGATTCTTACAATTCTGACAATTTTTTGTTTCTGAATTCATTTTATATAAAAAGAAACCATGAGCGAGATGTGGCTCGCTTTAGCATTTTAAAATCGAATACTCACCGCATCGTCTCAACCATCCATTCTTTATAGCTGTGATTCAATCGACGAATATCAACTCCAGCTACAAGCGGTACACTATATGTATGATTTTGGGAAATAATGGTCTCAACTTCCTGCAATTTCGATTCGAGTGTCGTAATCAAAAGAATCGCTTGCAAATGATCTTTCATTACTCCTTCATACATATATATCGATTCGACAGGCCAAAAATCAACACAGGCCCCCACTTTTCGCGAGATGATGAGTGATCCCAATTTTTTCGCTTCGGCTGTGGTTTCGCATGTTGTATAGACAAATACCATAGAAATAGAGCCTTTTGGGCTTAATTAGCTTTCGACCTTTACGCTTTCATTATACACCTCAAAAAGCTAATCAATTTGATTGACGAAAGAAGCAAATACTGTATAATTTTTCAAAAATCAAAACTATACTGAAATGAAGAAACTACTGCTCATTCTGATGGTTGTCCTGACACAAACAGTGTACGCACAACCCAAAACTACACCTTCCCTTCCTGATGAAGATTACCGTCGCCCACCAATGTCACTCAAAGAAAAACATGTGTTGGCTATCAAAAACTACATTCCTGACCCGTGCCAGGAATCGTATGTAGTAAACAATAGTACAATTTATCGTTATCGTGATGTAAATAAAAATGTGATCTTGTTGTTTCTTCCCAAAGATACAACCGTCGGCTTTGCGGTAGCCACCCACGACACGCTCGGCAATCACATGTTTATTCCATTTACAATCGATAAAAAAATGTTCTTCTGGTATCTCGAAGAAAACGATAAAATAACATCGGAAGAAAACCTTGATGCACTGATGGAAGAAATTATTGTTATCTTATGGAACAAGGACAAAAAGGCAAGGATGTAGGAATGTAATCTTTAAAGGGATGTTCGCTTTGCGAACATCCCTTTAAATTTTAATATTAGCCACTAGACATTTCTCATATAACTTCCTTTTGGTAGCAACTTTCACAATAAACTTTTTCCGGTCGCTCTGGCGCATAGCTTGTTTCAAATTCATTTGAACACTTACCGGAATGCTCATGACTTCCCTCTTCGCACATACATGAACGATGCCAGAGTTTTAGCGGATTACGCAAACGGAGGCGTTTATAGTGTCGGCAATTGGGGCAGTGTCGAGGGGCAGCAATTGAATTCTTTTTTAAAAACAACAACTCTTCACTGGTTATTCGATATGCCCCCGTACACTGTGTAAGTTCACTTCCCCCTCCAAGACAAGCGATGGTCTCATTTAAAATAGAGTTCTCCAGCTCATTTATATGATCTGGCAATTCACTCGCTTGTTTTGTAATTTTATAATCTTTATGTTCTGGTTTTCGAAATAAGTATCCTTGAGCCTGTATTTCTTCTTCTTTTTTTGGAAAATATTCTTGGGCAATTGTTTCATTGTAGGCAAATGGCGAAATTTCACTCGGAAAAAATTCTCCGTATCGATACACCTGCCCCTTTGCATCAAGATACGGTACTGCTCGCATATGCTCTATAATTTTTGGTACCAATGTTTCGTATTCTTCCTTAGTATATTGTTTATTCAAAATACAATACTCTTTTTTTCTCAAACCAATACATCCAAAAAGATTTTTAGAGTTGTAACACATGTAAGTATAACGAGTATTAAAAGAACTATGTGTCAAAACGGCAAAATACTGATTTGCAGCTTTAATACCCGAATCAATTCCTTCATAGAGAAGCGTCGCCCCTCCACCACAACCATAACCGTCATATCCTTCTTTCAGGTCGATGACATGGGAAATATATTTTGAATCTTCAACTTCTCCGAAAACATCAAAACAGTATTTAACATTTTTTGAATTTCCGATATTGTCACCAGTTGCATTAACCGATTTGCCGATATTGCCATACTTATGTGGAAACTTTAGTACAAAATCGGAGTATTTTTCTTCAAAATTGGAGAGCGCTTTGTAACTTCCAAAATCTAAGGATTTTTTTTGATCCATGTATTCTTCTTTAGTGTACTGAGTATTGTAGATGCAATATTGTTTATTGCGAAGATTAATACAGCCGATACAATCTCGAAGATTTTTAGAGTGTTGCAGAAAAAAAGAATTGATTGATTCATCTGTGTTATATGAATAATGGGTCTGATAAAGGCCAGTACAAATAACATCATTGGAGCTTTGCTCAGATTTTTCAACCGTGTCTATATCCATGCAATCTTTAAGTTCAACAGCACCACGAGAGTATGCCACTCTTTCATTGTTAAACGAGGCAAATGTTAAATAGCAATCTTTGCAATCAGCATTATGGTTGCCATAAGGAGAATTGACGACATTTGTATTTCCTAAATTTGCCAGAGGTACGAGAGAAAGCAACTTTTGAAATTGCTCAAAAAATGGTCGGGAAAAATCATATTCTTGACCAAACTCTATTGGATCCCATTCATCGCTCCACCAAATATCTCGATCGTAGACTACTACCGGCGCCTCGGGGTGGAACATGGTTATCACCTGTTTGCCAGTTTTCGCACAGGTGCGTTTAAAGAGAGACCGTTCATTGCGCCATGTTAGGCGACGAATCATTCTACATTCCGGACAAAATGTCGGTGGCGGCACTTTAATTTTCGTATAAAAATCAAAGTCTTCAGGTTCTATTGTGAAGTCTTGTTTGCAGTTTTGGCAGGTTTTTGTTTGAGAGTTCATACACTAAGAAATTTCTCGTTGGTAGCAATCAATACAGGCGATCTTCTGATAGCCCCATGATTTTGGATAGTATGCCACCACCTCCTTCGCACAGTACGTGCAGCTATACTGTTCCCCTTTAGTTTGACTCATCGGCAACAATCGCTCTTTCGTTCGCACATCAAAGTGTACTCGCGGTAACGCGATATTTTTCCGCCTTAAAAATTGCAATTCTGTCTCTGCAATATTGTATCTCCAACCAGTAACCGGACAGATAAGCGCCTGTTTTGGAAGTGATGGATCAGCATTGGTGACTAAATCAGGAAGTTCTGACGTAGGAATACCTTCTACTTTTTTACCCTCACCCTCTTCCCAATACCCTCCGCGTTCAGCTATATACTCTTTTGTTACCTCAGGGAAATAGACAGCTGCAGTTGAAAGATTGTACGGACACAATCCGAGTGAGTATGGCGGAAACTTTCCATACTCTCCTCGTACTTTCATATCTGCAATTATTTTTTCTTTCAAAGCTTCATATTCTTCCTTTGTATATTCTTTATTCAAAATACTGTATTTTTTCTTTCGTAGTCCGACACATCCAAAACAGTAATCCACTTCCAAGCATTGGTCACAGTATTCACTATAACGAGCACCATCACACCAAATGGAATATTTAAGCTGATACCCATTGGTACAACAGCTATTATTTCCAGAATTTTCTAGCGTCCAGCAACCAGTCAGATCGATTGCGTCTTTTGTCTTTAACCCACGAAGACAGTTGGTACAATTTTCTGATTCTTCCCAGCAAAAAACATTTGTACAGTTATTACAATTAGACATGTACGTACCCGTAGAATTTGTAGTTTTAATATTAAAGTTCTCTCGATGAACTGCATTTGATTTCAGAAGTTCAGCATATTGTTTTTTATATTTCTCCAATTGAACATGGGAACCCAAGTTAATTCCCTTCATTTTTTCTTCATACTCTTCTTTAGTGTATTGTATATTTTCAATGCAGTATGACTTTCCTCTCAGATTCCAGCTCATAAAACAGTGCTGGCAGTTACGACAATCAAATAAAAATGCACTTTCTATGCAATCTCTACAGTTCCTTGAAAAAAGAAGGCTATAGGAATTGAAACAGTACCCACAGTCATAGCATTGATCGAGCGTAAATACATGCGAAATGTCCGCTGAGTCTTTGCAATCCATGGCACGATAGCCATAGAGAAGATTCTCTGATCTTGCTATCGAACGAGAAAGGTAGCAATTTTTGGAATCCCAGGCATCATCAGCCCATTCACAGCCGACACTATTAGTCCCCATTTGATGGGGACGTGGCACTTTCTCTTGCAGTTCTTTGAGTTGCTCAAAAAACGGTCGACTGGAATCATAGTCTTGTCCGTAGCTCATTGGATCCCAGGCATCACTCCACCATTCTTTGGCAGTATAGATAGGATAACGTGGATTTTCTGGCAATACTGTAATAAATTTTTCCCCAGAAAGACTAGAGGTACCTGCACGGAATTTACCAAACGGCCAGAAGGCAAAATGGTGTTTCCAACGACATGGAACACAGATATCAGGAACTTCAATCCCGACTTTTTCGTACATGCCACTCTCTCTGTCAGTTATATCAAATCCTACCTTACAATAGGCGCAGGTCTTTTGCATAGCGAAATTGTAGCAGTTTTGAGCTAGGGAACAAAGGTCATATAATGCATTTATGCTTACCTTCTATAAATACCACGGGGCTGGAAATGACTTCGTTGTCATAGACAACCGAGATCTTTCATTTGATAGGGCCGACAGCAAGCTAGTCCAACAGATCTGCCACCGTCGATTTGGTATTGGCGCAGATGGAATGCTCCTCCTTCAAAATCACCCTGAATATGATTTTGAAATGATTTATATCAACTCTGATGGCTCCTACGGCGCAATGTGCGGCAACGGAGGACGATGTATCGTTTCTTTTGCTGAGAAGCTGGGAATTATCAAAAATCCAAAAGAAATAAAATTCCTGGCAGCCGACGGCCTACACGAAGCGGAACTTTTAGAAAATAACATGGTACGCCTAAAGATGGCGGATGTTTCAGCTATTAGTGAACGTAACGGTCTTCCCTTCCTCTATTCAGGAACAACCCCGCACCACATTCAGCAAGTCGTAAACCTAGAAACATTTCCTGTGGTCGCCGAAGCACAGAAGGTACGTGAGAAAAATGGTGACGCTCATGGCGTAAACGTAAACTATGTCGAGAAAAAGGGAGATATTTTTCATGTCCGAACCTATGAGCGCGGAGTGGAAGATGAAACACTTGCCTGTGGCACGGGCGCAACATCAGTAGCTATTTATCTCGCAAACCAAAATATGCTGGGAGGTAATACTGCGACTATTAAGATGCCTGGCGGAACACTCGAGGTCAGTTTTCAAAAAGAAAATGACGGCACCTATAAAAATATATGGCTTCTCGGACCAGCATCATTTGTTCTCAAAGGAGAATGGAACAATGAAAATACGTATGTAGTATAAGTTAGATTAACGGCTCAGCGTTTTCTTCTACTTTCACTTCTGCTTTTACTTCTCCGCGTCCTTTACCAGTAATCGCGGCCTTTTCTTGGGCGCTGCGGATAATGGTGGATTCTTCCTCTTCAATAAGTTTTCTCGCCATGTCCATCGGAATGGAATATTTTTTACGAGAAGCTTCAACAATGCGCTCACGGTACGATGGATGCGGTGGCGGTAATACTTTCAATGTTTCAGCAGAAAACGGATCGTACGATTCCCCATCGATTGTCATCTTGATAAAAAATTCGCCGATACCCAAGTTGATCATATCTTTTACATCGAATACTGGCGCAAATTCAGGCTTCAATTTTACGGCATCGTCACCACCCACGCGGAAGGAAATGATCGAACCGACGTTACCGAGCACCGCCGCCTGCACCTTTGGAAGCAATTGACCGACGTATTGATGTGCCACGGTCAGATTCAATCCATACTTACGCGCCTCAGAGAGAATGTTTTCAAATGTATCAGTCACGATGTTTTGAAACTCGTCTACGTAAATATAAAAATCATCACGCTTGTCATGAGCAATTTTGGCGCGCGCCATTCCAGCTTGTTTGATTTTCGTGACAAACATCGAACCAAAGAAGCTTGAATTTTCTTCACCGATCTTTCCTTTTGAAAGGTTGATGAAAATGAGTTTCTTCGAATTCATAAGCTTTTCAATATCAATTTTGTTTTCTTTCTGTCCGAAGATGTTGCGAAGCATTGGGTCAGAGAGAAATTGTCCAAGTTTGTTCACAAGCGGAATGATCGCGTCCGTATCAAATTTTTCAGACCAGTCAGCAAATTCGATTGCCCAAAAGCGCTTCACCATATCGTCTTCGATATATTCCACCACCTTTTGACGGTAGTTACGATCAGTCAACATCGAAATCATGCCGCGCATGGTAGCGTGCGGATAGTCGAGGAGTGCGAGCACAGTAAAACGAAATACGTGCTCAAGACGCGGCGTCCAGTTCGCACCGAATTGCTTTTCCATCACTTCAATGAGACCTTGGGTCAATTGGTGTTTGAATGTTGGATCAACGTTTGCAAGCGGGTTGAATGACACTGGATATTCATAGTCAGATGGATCAATGATACAGACGTCATCAATACGCTCCTCGGGAACGAACGCAAGAATATCTTCAATCGCTTCACCGTGCGGATCGACAAGGCAGAGTCCATGACCATACGCGATGTCTTGGCGAATCATGAGTTCCAATAGTTTTGACTTACCAACACCAGACTTACCGATGATATAGAGGTGACGACGGCGATCAACACGCTTTATGCCGAAGATAAATTTCTTTTCTTCGAGCGCTGCAACGTAGTTTGTACGTCCAATAAACGAAATTTCCTCAGGTCGAACCTGCCCATGAATCGGTAGTTCTGGTGGCGGAGACGCGTATTTGATTATTTGGATTTTATTGGCTCGAGCCATTATTCGTCATTATACTCCATTTTTTCCTTTTTCTCACTGCCGTTTCCAGCCAAGAAACCACCGGCCTGCATGTCCCAGAGCTTTTTATACAGACTCTCCTTTTTCTTGAGCAATTTTGCGTGCGACCCTTCTTCGATGATTACCCCTTGCTCAAGGACGACAATCCGATCCATTTTTTGAATGGTACTCAACCGGTGCGCAATAACGAGCGTTGTCCTCCCTTTCATAAGCTCCACAAATGCTTCCTGAATATACGACTCACTGACACTATCAAGTGAACTAGTCGCTTCATCAAGAATAAGGATTGGTGAATTTTTTAACATCGCTCGAGCAATAGCCACGCGCTGACGTTCTCCGCCAGAGAGCTTTACCCCACGCTCACCAACCAACGTATCGTACCCATGCGGAAGCTGTAAAATAAATTCATGTGCATGCGCTTTCTTGGCAACCGTTTCAATTTCTTCATTCGTTGCGCCAGGGTTGCCGTAGGCAATATTTTCACGGATCGTTCGATGGAACAAAATTGCTTCCTGTGGCACATAGGAAATAGCCCCACGTAGATCATCTTGGGTCACATTCCGTATATCTTGACCATCAATGGTAATAGAACCGGCAGTCACATCGGCAAAGCGAAGCAAGAGTTTTGTGATTGTCGACTTACCTGCACCAGAATGACCGACGAGACCGATCCGTTCACCAGGTTTGATCTCAAGATTGAAATTGTTAAATACTGACACGCCATCCTTGTAAATGAACGAAATATTCTTGAATTTTATGCACCCACCATTCATTGTAATTGGCTCAGGGTGCACGGGGTCAGCAATATCAATTGGCTGATCGAAAATATCAGTAATCTCTTTTACGTCGGTCACCGATTTTACAAAACGTGTCATTGCTTTAGATAAATTCCAAAGACGGTCAAATAGATTGAGCATATAGGTTTCAACCAACACAAATACGCCAGTTGATACAGCCCCCTCAACCCACCCATGCGCCATTTTATACAAGATAAAAATATGGATACCGACCATCAGTAAACTTTGCACACCATCTGAAACATTCCCTAAATACCATGACTTATTTCTCGCAATAAACTCACTACTTGTAATTGTCTTATAGTGGATAATTTCTCTATCACGAGCAGAAAATATTTTTATACTAAAAATATTTGAGAGCGCATCAGCTAAACTTCCCCCTACTTTTGAATCTGCGGCAGCTTCAAGCAAGTCAAATTTTATTTTGTAACGAATAAAGAAAAGTGTGATGACAACGTATATGATAGTCCACACAACAAAGCCAACAGCAATACTGGGAGCTTTTATAAACAAAATGATAAAAACACCAATTACCGATAGAAATGTGGTGTAAAAATCCCACGTAAAAACATCATGCATTGCTTCAAAACCTCGAACAAAACGTTTTGCTTTTGAAACCAAGCTCCCAGAAAACTGATTAGTAAAAAAACTGTACGAGTGTTTTGTTAATTTTTCAAAAGCATAATTGTGCAATTCACGTATTGTATTACTTTGAAAATACGTAGTAGTAAAACCACCAATTCTTCCAAGGACAAAACCTGCAACAAGACTCATCGACATCAAAAAAATAAGGTATGTCAATTCTTGTGTGTAGACTATTCGATCTACTCCGGCACCTGAAAGCAGGTCAATTATTTTTTGTAACAGGAGCGGTGGAAGAATACCCAACGATAATACCCTTAAAAAATACACGACATAAAGTGACCAGAAAGAAACTGGGTATTTTCTAATGTGGGGCCAAATATGATTGAGGATTTTTTTAAATGAAAACATTTGAAATGTGTGGACCGTACCGGACTCGAACCGGTCACCTCATCCATGCCATGGATGCACTCTACCAGATGAGCTAACGGCCCAGAGCATCAGCAATCATTATACCGAAAAACCTTTAAAAATAAAGATTTTGTGACTTAGTTTTATTTGACATTTTATAAAATATAGTGTATGATGCGAAAAAATTAACTTCATTAAAAACCTACTGACACTATGAAAAAAGTTATTGTTATTATGACAACGCTCATATTCTTTATTACGAATGCCTACGGCTACGTAGAAAAGAAAAACTTGAGCAAGTGGGACAAAAAACGTCCTGTACGAAAGACAACTCAACTGATCGTTCTTCACACAACAGAGGCGGAGAATGGATCATCATTGAACTCTGTGACCAAGCAAGGGACATGCAACTATCTTGTTGAAACTGATGGTACTGTATACAACATCATACAACACAACAAGGTAGCAAAACATGCCGGCCGAAGTATGTGGAATGGAATGATGAATGTATCAAATTTCTCAATCGGTATTGAAGTGGTTGGTGATCATGACGAAAAACCAACTACCGCACAGCTTGCATCGCTAAAAACGTTGCTGGCAAAATTACAGAAGCTCTATCGACTCTCTGATAAAGCAGTCGTAACACATTGCATGGTTGCATACGGTACGCCAAACAAGTGGTTCTCTAAAAAACACCGCGGGAGAAAACGGTGTGCCATGCTGTTTACCACTCAAGACATCCGCATGAAAATGGGGCTAGATAATGTCTTTACGATTGATCCGGATGTGCAAGCAAAACGATTAATTAATGCTGATGAATTTTTGGCGACACTCATCTATGTGACGCATGGATATGCCAAAAAAGAAGAAACCAAGCCAATCAAGACGCTACCGCAACCCGAGGTTGATGATGATTTTGAAGGATTCAGAGAAATCGGGTCTGAAGGAGTCTACTCGTTTGCTGGTGAAGAGTATGATGCAGCAACAACCATTTATTTCTTAACCGACGGAAAAATAAAGACAGGAAAAGAACTGCAGCAAGCAGAGTTCACATCGCTTTCCAAAGGGACGAAGGTGCTTGTCGGTTATGTTTATGGTGGAAAGATAAATCAGCATCGAAGTGCGTACAACATTGTTGGGGCTGACTGGGATCTTCCTTCAACCTACTATCGTTTCCCTGATGGGAAAATATATACTGGCGATGACGTTGATAACTTTAAGTTGCCAATAGGTACCATAGTGTTGTTTAGGAAGTAATCACAATCGTTTTTAAAAAAGAGTGCCTGCCCCGTATTGTATGGTGGCGGGCACTTTTCTTTTGTATTGTGTATACTTTCGCTATGGATATCGATCTGAAAAAAATACTCTCTGATATGGATGCTGCGATCCTCTATCAACCTATCGGCGATGAAATTGATATAACTATCATTCCTTTTTTAAAAATACAAGATTCCGTCACCGTACCGGCTGATAAAAATGCTGACCCATTTTACTGGGCAGAAAAATGTATAGAAAAATACAACGGCAAAAAAGTGTGTATTGTCATCCCCGGTAGAAAGTTTGATATGCATGGTACCCGCCACGGCAAAGGCGGTGGCTGGTATGATCGTTTTCTCTCCAAAATTCCAAGAGAGTGGTTACGCATCGGTATTGCAACAAAAGAGCACTTCTCCTCTACTCCCCTGGCCAGAAACGAATGGGATGAACCGATGGATTATGTGGTGGTGCAAAACAGTGACTCTTGGGAAATATACAAAACTGATGTGCGTGGTCAGGAATAATTTTCTCGCCGTCGCAAGAAAATTTTCACGACCCTGGCTCGAGAGTTTTATCTGTGGTCACAAATATTTTACTTGCCGTCGCAAGTAAAATTTCGCGACCCCGGCTCAGCATTCGCACAGTAGTGCGAATATGCTTCCGCCTTCCACAAAATCACAAAACCTGCCGCGGGGCAGGTTGTTGTGTATTTTGTGGACCCTATCGGATTCGAACCGATGACCTCCTCATTGCAAATGAGGCGCTCTACCAACTAAGCTAAGGGCCCAAGCAACCAACGACGCATATTCTACCTTATTTACCTTTAATTGCAAGCGTCAGCACATGATCCACAAATTCTGGAAATGATGATCCGACAGAGGTGATCATTTTTGGAAAGAGAGATTCTGAGGTCAAGCCTGGCAACGCATTTACTTCCAAGAAGTAAATCCCCCGCTTCGGATGGATGATAAAATCTGAGCGAGAATAGTGCCGCAGATCAAGTGCAGCATGTACCGCACGTGCAAGGTCTTCAAGCTGCTTGCGTTCTTCATGAGTAAATCGTCCGGGAGAAATTTCTTGCGTCTCACCGCTATATTTTCCTTCATAGTCCCAAATGCCTTTTGGTTTTACAATTTCGATCGGCAAAAAAGCATAGTGGCGGTCGTTACGGAAACGATCAATGATTCCAACCGTCGCTTCCCTACCTTCAATATATTCTTCAATCAAAATATCATCTGAAAGTTGCGAAAGATTTAAAAATGCGTCATAGAGCTCATGTATCGTTCTTGCCAAAAAAGTCGCGATCGATGAACCACCTGATACTGGTTTCAATACCCACGGTGGGGACATTTTTTCATAGACTTCCCGAGATTTTCTATTCGCATACTCTTCACGAGAACCATCGAACACCTCGTTGTAGTGCGCCACCATAAAATGAGATGGCGTTTTGATACCAAGATGCTGTATCGCCTGCTTCGTATTAATTTTGTGCATGGAGAGCGCGGAAGCCAATGGACCTGAACCCGTATACGGAACACCTAGTGATTCTAAAAGTTGTTGTATCTTTCCATCCTCACCATAGAGACCATGCAGACCGTTCCAAATGACATCAACGCTTTCACGCAATTTTTCTGCTGTAACCGGACGGCCATTTACATGGAGTGCGCCCTCGGTATCAATAAGAATATCCACCGGCTTATATTTGTCAGATAATTTTTCACGAAGTGCACTTAAAACAGCACCCCCTGTTTGGATAGAGATAGGATACTCCAAGCTTACACCGCCGCGCATGACACCGACTTTGATCATGGAATAAGTATACCGTATAAAGTAATAGGTATGAAGTATCTAACTCAAAAAACTCTTACTTCTTTTTTCTTTATGAAAACGAATTGCAAAACGGTGCGCTTCGCTATTGGCAAGAATAATGGCTTTTTCTTTCCCACCAAAAACTGTTTTTTCTCCTAAGATTTCTCGTGCTTTGTGACGATCATCTTTTACGACTGAAACAATAGGAATTGAGAGCTGATACCGATTGAGCACTTGTTGTGCCACATTGATTTGTGCTTGTCCGCCATCCACGACGACGAGTTCCGGAAGTCCCCATTCCATGTGACGAAACCGACGAGAAAGCACTTCTTCAAGCGCCCCAGTATCATTGGCACCTTTTTGGGTGCGGATAATAAATTTACGATATTCATTTTTGTCTGGTGCTCCATTTACGACCACGGTCATCACACCCACCATATTTTTCCCACTCATATGCGCAATATCGTATGCCTCGATTCTAAATTCAGAAGCCTTTGCTTCATAACTTCGTACTTCATCCTTGAGCAATGCCACATCATTGATATGTTGTAGCGCAAAAAGCTGATTGCGGACACGAGCAGCTTCTTCAAATTTTTTGTCCTTAGCCAAGGCTTTCATTTCTTTTTCGAGCAAACGAACAATCTGCTTTTTCTTACCCTGAAAAAAGAGTTTGATGTGTTTTATGTTTTTTTTATATATCGCACTGGCGTGTACATTTGAAATATCCGGAGCAAGTCCAAGCTGTCGGTAAAATTCGTAATTATCTTTCTTTGCAGAACTTTTATCGATAAAGGGGAAAATACGACGAATGATTTTCATTGCCTCGCGCAATTGTGGACCACTCGTAAACGGACCATACACTTCATCAAAAGTCGCGTCTTTAACTGTCCTACCACGCTCAATCACAATCATTGGTATTTTTTCTTTTGTAACGCACACGTAATTGAAACTCTTATCATCCTTCTCTTTAGTGTTGTAATACGGCTGGTGTTTTTTGATAAGCGCTGCTTCAAGGATAAGTGCTTCAAGCACGGAATCTGTTTCTTGCCATTTCAGTGCACTGGCCTTAAAGACCATGTCTACAATGAGCGGACCACGGGTTTCGATAAGGTCTTTAGCGAAGTAGCTTTTTGTCCTATCATGGAGGGAGGTCGCCTTGCCGATATAGAGGATTTTCTTACCAGACATGAAAAAATACACGCCAGGTTTCTCTGGAATCTTCAGTTTTGCCAAATCTTGACGTTTCATTAATAGTATGCTAACATATGAACCGGTAAAATCAAAATTAAATAACCCCCTAGAAATGAAGAAAAAACAGTCATCATTAGTCGAGCTCCAAGCGCTCTGGAAAAAGCTTGAGGAAACAGAAGCAGGAAAGAAAATCCTGAAGTTACTACACGAGGCACACCTGATAACAATCAGAGGCGTCGGGTGGAAAGTTATTGTGGCCGCTTTATTGTTTTTAGCAATTGAAGCAGTGTCACTTTACTACTCCAGCACAGGCATCGTAAAAACAACGATGAGTGCTACACTAACAACCGCTTTATTGTGGGCAGTAAGATTAGGTATTGGAATTCCAGCAGTCATTTTTATCGGCCGTTGGACCGACACCGTAGCAGATCATTTCGAGCGTATAAATATGCTCTCTCGTGCATTTTTTGATAAATACAAAGAGTGTATGGCTTTAATCTACCAGAACGAAGCCGAACGCGAAATCATCCTGCAAATCACCACGTACAATGATGCCGGTGAAGTGGTCAAAGAAGAAACTTTGACCCAACACGAATTGGAACCTGTAATGGTATCTTAATTCTCCTTCTCATTTCTAAACCATTTAAAGAACAGTCGCCGAACTAAAAGTAAGCGGCTGTTTTATTTTCGTAATTTTCTTGCAAACTTTTTCAGTTTTGCTAAATCTTGACGTTTCATAAAATTTATTATAGTATTCCTGTCAAATAAATCAAACAAAAAAATAGCGTATGAAAAAGTTATCTATTATTCTACTTACAGGAATCCTCTACTTCACAGGATGTACTGACGACAGTCAAACAAAATTTCGCATCTGTTCTGAATGCAACATGAAAAGTTCCCCCGCAGGACTTTATCCTGTTGACACAAATAAAGTGAAAGACGGCAAACCTGACATCTATGTTAAATGCAGTAACTTTCTTCAACATCCAGGCGAATTCAAATGTGGAGAGGAGGTTAAATTAATTTTCGACAGTACCACAGGAAAATCAGTTATCAATACTGGCTTTATAGGTGAAGTTTGCCCCATCTATAAAAGTGACTTCTGCACAAACTGTGATTAATTAAATCAAAAAAATAAAAAGAGGTTTGGTGGAAACATCAAACCTCTTTTATTTTCTCAAAACTTTCTTCAGGTACTTTCCTGTATGACTTTTTGGATTATTCGCCATCCCAGTAGTAGATCCTCGTACCGAATGCGTACTCGGCTCACTACGGGACAGGAAGTGGTAACTTTATTATTTTTTCAACACTCGCTTTAAGTATTTACCGGTATGCGAAGTCCTATGGTTCGCGACTTCTTCCGGAGTTCCTTTTGCGATAAGCTCTCCCCCGCCGACACCACCTTCGGGGCCGAAGTCGATAAGATAGTCGGCATTTTTAATGATATCTAAGTTGTGTTCGATAAGCACCACCGAGTTCCCCTTCTGCACAAGCTGATTCAACACATGAAGTAAATTTGCCACATCATCGTAGTGAAGCCCCACAGTCGGCTCATCCAAAAGATAAATCGTTTTTTCTAAATGGGGACGGTAAAGTTCTGAAGAAATTTTTACACGTTGCGCTTCCCCACCAGAGAGTGTTGTCGCACTCTGTCCAAGCTCGACATAACCCAACCCTACGTTTACGAGTGTTTGCAAGCGGTCATTGATTGCTGGAATATCCTCAAAGAACTTCACGGCATCTTCGACGGTCATCCGAAGTACTTCATAAATATTTTTTTTCTTATACTTCACCCCAAGCGTTTCTTTATCGAAACGTTTTCCACCACAGACATCGCACGTCACATACACCGTCGGCAAGAAATGCATTTCTACCGCGATTTCACCATTACCTTCACAGGCTTCGCAACGCCCGCCTTTGACATTGAACGAAAAACGATTTGATTTCCAGCCACGTAGACGCGCTTCTTCAGTTGTTGCGAACAAATCGCGAATGTGGGTAAAGGTGCCAGTATAGGTAGCAATGTTTGAACGTGGAGTACGTCCGATCGGAGATTGGTCAATCAGAATGGCGCGAGATAAATATTCAGTACCCGTAAATGATGCACAATTGTGAATCTTGGCACTACGAAATGCCCGCTCGTAGCGAGCTTGTAGATTTTTGTGAAGAATTTCATACATGAACGAACTCTTGCCAGAGCCAGATACGCCGGTGATGCACACCAGTTTTCCAAGCGGTACTTCAATGTTCAAATTTTTGATATTAAATACTTTTCCGCCAGTAATCTTGAGTGCTCCTTTATCATTATCACGACGCTTATCCGGAATTTCGATTTTCGCCTCGCCGCGCAAATACGCGAGTGTGCGAGATTTTGAAGGATTAGTTTTGGCATCGAGCAGTTTTGGCAACCAGTCTGACACAATTACATTGCCTCCATGGACACCAGCTTTCGGTCCGATGTCGACGATAAAGTCTGATGCAAAGATAGTGTCTTCATCGTGCTCTACCACCATGATGGTGTTACCAAGATCACGAAGATTTTCAAGCGTGCGGATCAAGCGTTCATTATCGCGCTGATGAAGTCCGATGGTTGGCTCATCGAGCACATAGAGCGCACCCACAAGACGTGAGCCCAACTGTGAGGCAAGACGAATACGTTGGGCTTCCCCGCCAGAGAGCGTGTTCGCTTTACGATTAAGTGATAGATAGTTGAGGCCAACGTTTAGCATAAACTCGAGTCGCGCTTCAATTTCTTTGATGACTACTTTCGAAATTTCCCGTTCTTGCGCAGTCAGCTTGATATCGACAAAAAAATCAACTGCTTCTTCAATAGAAAAGTTCGTAACGTCTAAAATATTTGTTTTTTTGCCACCAAGAAATACATTGAGTGCTTCTGGTCGCAAACGTGCGCCATGACAGGTATCACACACTTCTGTGCCGCCAAAATATTTTGTTCCTAAACCATTACAATCAGGGCACGCACCATACGGCGAATTGAAAGAAAAAAGACGTGGCTCGATTTCAGGAAAAGAGAAGCCATCTTTTGGACAAGCAAACTTACTAGAGAGTAGTGATTCTTCATCGGCAATTTTTACCGTCACCAATCCTTCAGCTTCAGCGAGTGCACGTTCCACCGCTTCAGACAAACGCATTTTGGCGTCAGCTGGAGCATCCTTAAATTCATGGAGGGCAAACTGATCCACCAGTACGTCGATGTCATGCTTCTTGTTTTTTGAAAGGTCGATGCGGTCGCGGAGATTCATAACCTTACCATCAAGTCGGACTTTGTTATATCCCTTGCCTAACAGATCATAGAGCAATTGGTAGTATTCCCCTTTTCTACCACGGACTACCGGCGCAAAAATCTGGATCGGTGTTTCATCCCACTCGACACCCATGACTTTCTTTTTACTTTTTTGAGCTTTTGTATAGTGATCAATCTTTTCAGAAATGAAATTGAGAATCTGCTCGTTGGAAAGTTTTTTGATTTCATCGCCGCAGATAAGACAGTGTGGATGACCGATACGTGCATAGAGCACACGAAGATAGTCGTAGATTTCTGTGATAGTTGCGACGGTCGAACGCGGATTATTGGAGCGGGATTTTTGGTCGATAGAAATAGCTGGTGAAAGACCGGAGATCTCATCGACATCCGGCTTTGGCATCTGATTCAAAAATTGCCGTGCATAGGCCGAAAGTGATTCCACATACCGACGCTGACCCTCAGCAAAAATGGTATCAAAAGCAAGCGAGCTCTTGCCCGAGCCCGACATCCCCGTAATCGCGATCATCTTATTGCGCGGCATCTCCAAGCTGATATTCTTCAGATTGTGTGTACGCGCACCACGGACAATGATTTTTCCTCCCTCAAATGAATTTTCTCCTTGTTTTGACATATATTTTTAGACAAAGACGACACCCGCATAGAGTCTATGGGGGTGCATATCTATTCTATTGGCTCCATTATAGCATAATGGCCAATCATTGACAAAATAATTCAAGATGTTACTTTTAAATAAATAACTCCAAAAAAAAAATAATCCCGATGAAAACACTTAAAATTCTTGCATGCATTGCGATATGCATCCTTACAGGCTGGATTGGAATTAAAATTCTCACATTCACCCCACTTACTCCGATGAATAACACCATCCTTGATGTTTCACTTTTGGTTCTGGGATTGCTACTTCTATTCACCCACGACCACGACCACGTAGAGACATTTTCGATGATCATGTTCATCCTAGGAGTCACCTCTGCCTTCAGTGGATTCTACTTTTTAGCGATATGGTCACCTGACGATAAGGTACATACCGCTATAACATTAATCGTTTTTATTGCATCAGCAATAAAAATAATTCAGTTATTAAAGAGTATTGGCACAGATGAAGAGCAACCGTTTAAGGGCTTTCATCATAATTTCCCTCCAAATTATGAGAATGAAATAAAGAAACCTGATATACCATAATCAAAAGGAGGACAACCACGAAGAAGCGGTTCAAGACATCATCTTGGATCGCTTTTTTTATTTTCTATAGTGTCGTAAATCAATACACTTCACTTTTTGGCGACACTTGACAAAATAATTATAATAGTTTATTATGGAGGCTCACCAATTGTTCATTGATTATGATAACAACTATGTTCGCAGTGAAAGCTGCATCTGCATTGTTAATAATGTTTATTTTTGGCACAGGTCTTGGTTTTTTCAAGAAATCAGCACCTGAGGTAAAAGTAAGGATTTAAGAATAATGCTACTGGCGCAAAGTGCGCCCAATAAGGGGAGAATGGCGGAACATGCTTGCATGGATCCGCCTTCTTTTTTTATTTCTCCATCTTCTGTTTCAACACCATTATTTCATCACGTAAGATCGCGGCTGTTTCGAAATCCAATTCCTTCACTGCACGATTCATTTCTTTTTCTTTCAGTTTGATTATCTTTTCATACACCACATTCTTACGCTCTTCATCGGAGAGACGCGAGAGTTTTTTCTCTTCTTTTTTATTGAGTGCCTTGCTTGCTCGTTCAAAAATCTGCACATCAAGCGCGAGTTCACTGTTGACCGCTTTCGCGTGTTCACTCTCAAGTTGTTGAGTAATATCTTTAATCTGTTTCTTGATCGTCTTGGGAGTAATGCCATTTTTCTTATTAAAGGCGATCTGGATTTCACGACGTCGGTTTGTCTCCCCTACTGCACGCTCCATTGAACCCGTCATCTGGTCAGCGTAGAGAATCACGCGACCAAGCACATTTCGCGCTGCACGACCAATCGTCTGGATAAGCGATGTTTCGCTTCGCAAAAATCCTTCTTTATCGGCATCAAGCACTCCAATAAGCTCAAGCTCTGGCAAGTCGAGCCCTTCACGCAACAGGTTCACACCGACTAAGCAATCGAATTCACCCTTGCGGAATGAAGTCAAAATCTTAATGCGATCAATTGTTTTAATATCACTGTGTAGATATTCAGACTTTATTTTTCGCTCCTTCAGATATGCAGCCAAATCTTCCGCCATTTTTTTAGTGAGTGTTGTAGCAATAACACGTCCGCCACCTTTAATTGTTTTTTCTGCTTCCGAAATAAAATCTTGCACCTGCCCCGGATACTCTCCTTTTGGAATAATAGGCTTTAGATCAATGACTGGATCAATAAGCCCTGTGGGGCGAATAATCTGTTCCACGACCTGTTCGCTTTTTTCACGTTCAAAATCTCCCGGTGTCGCCGAAGTATAAATCACTTGCCCGATACGCTCTTCAAACTCTGGAAACTTCAACGGACGATTGTCTTGTGCTGAAGGCAAACGAAAACCGAACTCAACGAGTGTTTTCTTGCGTGATGCATCGCCCGCATACATACCACCCAATTGTGGCACGGTCACATGTGATTCATCGATGACAGTTAGAAAATCTGCTTTGCCGTTTGCCTTATGTGGAAAATATGAGAGCAGTGTCTCTGGCGGATCCCCCGCTTTTTTACCAGAGAGATGCCGGGAGTAGTTTTCGATGCCAGAACAATAACCAATCTCTTTAATCATGGCGAGGTCGTACGTCGTGCGGCGTTTGATTCGTTCTGCTTCAAGCAACTTCCCCTCTTTCTCAAAATGCTTAAGTTGTGCCGCAAGCTCAGCCTTGATCGCCTTCATCGCCTTTTCCTTTTTGCTCTTGTTCGTTAAAAAGTGCTTGGCTGGGAAAATAAAAATGCTTTCGGGTTCTTCAAGGATTTGCGAAGAAACCGGATCAATTTTCAAAATCTTAGAAATTTGCCCGCCCAACATTTCGATGCTCAACATAAATGTTTCAGAAACTGGAACAATTTCTACTTTTGAGCCAATGGCACGAAATTGCCCAGACTCAAGGTCGGCATTCGTGCGCGTGAAATGAATAGAGATAAGATTTGAGAGCAAGTCATTGCGCGCCATTTTCATACCAACAGAAAGCTCAAGATTTTCTTCACGGTATTCTTCTGGAGAACCCAAGCCGTAGATACACGAAACCGATGCGACGATAATCACGTCTTTACGCGTCAAAAGCGCCTGTGTCGAGGCGTGACGCAAGCGATCGATTTCCTTATTGATCTGCGCATCTTTTTCAATATACGTATCAGTTACCGGCATGTACGCTTCCGGCTGGTAGTAATCATAGTAGGAAACAAAATAGTGCACGGCATGATCGGGAAAAAATTCACGGTATTCTTGTGCAAGCTGAGCTGCGAGTGTCTTGTTGTGTGCAATAATGAGCGTCGGCTTATTGTACTGTGCAATAACATTTGCAATAGTAAATGTTTTTCCTGAGCCGGTCACGCCTAAAAGGGTCTGTTTTTGCATCCCCTTACCAAGACCTGTCATAAGTTGCTCTATTGCCTTAGGCTGATCACCTGCTGGAGCCCAGTCGCTTTGTAGTTTAAATACACCCATAAAGGAGAGTGTACCCTAAAGATGCAAATAAAAAAAGTATTTACGTTTAGGGACAGGACTTACATAGATGGATGCAGTTCGAGGCGGCAAGTGAAATGAGCGAGGCGCCGTACTACTTTGTACGGTAACGAGAACATTTTGCTTGCCAACGAAGAAATGCGCCGTCTATGTAAGTCCTGAAAAATGTAAAAGCTCCGCAGTGTAAGTGGGGAGCTTTTAAGGCAGTTTGGAAAACTAAGTTTCAAATGATACTTTCTGGTTGATTTTCTCACTCTTGTCTACATACCACATTTCCTCTAACATCAGGAATACTCGCATACTTTGTCCAGAGGTATCAACACTCGCTGGCACACTTGTAAGGACGACATCGCGCATACTAAACGCGCGATGATCAGGACCTTTTGATATCGCAATCCTGTATCGCTTCGTCTTCAACAATACCTGATAGATTTCATCTGGTATGGTCACCTGTACTTTAGGAAAGCTTCCGCTATTCGCTAAGAACGGAATGGGAGGATACGGACGCCCGTTATCATCGTCCTCATCCTTGTATATAGTGAGAATCGCTTCTTTGCAACCGGTAATAAAATTCTTACATTTTTCCCCTGCCTCTTTCGGATTTAACTTATGTAATAAGTCCATTTTCTTTTTTTTGAGAACTAGATCTCAATTCATGATAACCATAGAACAGAAAACAAGTCAATGAGACCTAGGAGTACATTTCATCGCGGATTTTTTCAAGTTTTGCAATCAATTCTTTATCGGTAATTTTCTGAAATCGTGGGAAAGTTTTGCCATCTTTTGTCACTGCTTCTATAAACATACCGAGTGGGCGAATATCGAACATTTTGCCATTCTTATACACGAATGCTTCATATAATGGACGATACACGACCATGTATTGGTCGACGGAACGACAATCATCTTCTGTGTGATGCCCAACCCCAACGACCTCATAAGCGTAATTGTTAATCAACCCGCTTGAATCGTGTTTATAGTGATAGTAAAATCCTTTTTCTGGTTGTTGCATATCGTATTTATACTCCATTAAACGATTTCCGACGTCGAATCATCTCTTCGCGTTCTTTACTGTCGCGAATATGAGAAATAGTTTTCTTCGTCCTATTGTAACGATTTGTTCCGAATAAAAATATAAGGAAACCGATAAAAAGGAGACCTCCGCCAATGAAATTATAGAAAGAGATATCAGAAAAATGCATGAGAGTGGCACCAGCAGCAGCAACTGCAAGACCGGTACGAATATATGCCAAAAACGTGGATTCGTTTGCAAGTCGCGTGCGATCAATCGCCAAGTGATCACGCAAGATAAATTGGTGAGTTAAAAATTCCTTATAAAAATCCTGATCGTCTTTTTCACCAGAGACAAAAAGATGCTTGTAGTAGTTAGTATCGAATTTCATAATTAGTCACATTTTATCACGAATCTTTAGATGGTGAATACTTGGCCAAAAATTGCTCTTTGAGTTCTTGGAACGTACCGTCGAGTATCGCCTGGCGCATATCTGCCACGAGTTTGTTTAAAAAATAGAGATTGTGTGTTGAAGCAAGTGTACCAGCGAGCATTTCCTTACCACGAAACAGATGCGAAATATACGCGCGGGTATAGTGCTTACACGTATTGCATTCGCAATCAGCTTCGATCGGGGAAAAATCTTTACGAAATTCCAAGTTCTCGATATGTATCTTTCCAGACTTCGTATAAATAGTACCGTTGCGTCCTAGGCGCGTTGGTGTTACGCAGTCAAACAAATCAACACCATTTTCTACTCCCATAAATAAATCTTCCGGCTCACCAATACCGAGCAGGTGCCGAGGTTTTTCTTCAGGCAAGACTTCATTCACCCATTTCACCGCAGTCGACATGTCTTCTTTGGCAAATGATCCACCGATACCAAAGCCATCAAAATCCATAGCACCAATAATTTCTGCAGACTTCCGGCGAAGCTCTTCTACTCGCCCGCCCTGCACAATGCCAAACAGCGCTTGTGTTTCTGCGTTTGGTTTTGATTTATGATAGTCCAAGCAACGTTTTGCCCACGCATGCGTGCGATCGAGCGCTTCAGTTTGATACCGTTCATCTTCTACAGGTGAAGTACATTCATCAAACGCAAAAATCATGTCAGCGCCCAAGTTGTGCTGAATCTCAATTGATTTCTCGGGAGTAATATAGTGCAGCGACCCATCAAGATGTGATTTAAAAGAAACACCGTCATTCCCTATTTTCGCGAGTCGCGGCGCATCGGAATCATCGAAGCGCTCGGGAATCATGAGTGATGGATCAGTAACCTTCAACACTTTCGACATATCTTTTCCATACGCCACACCGAGAGAAAAAACTTGATAGCCGCCGGAGTCTGTCATCGTCGGACCATCCCAGTTCATAAATTTTCCCAAGCCCCCCGCATCGCGAACAATCTCATCACCCGGCTGCAGATAGAGATGGTATGTATTGGCGAGCACCACTTGAGTCTTCGCTTCTTTGATCAGTTCTGGCGTCAGCGACTTTACTGTTCCTTTTGTGCCAACAGCAACAAACGATGGGGTGAGAATTTTCCCATGTGGTGTTTCAAGTATCCCGACACGGCCAAGCTTGCCGTCTAACTTTTTTTCGATTGTAAATTTGACTGGTTTCAAGATTCAAACTATAGCAAATCAATGATTCATTGACAATGTGTAGATATTGTGATAATTTTTATAAAATTTCACCTCTTTAATTTTAACCACTATGAAAAGTAAAAAAAGAAAACCTGCGCCGACACGCAGAAGAAAAATTGTTGAAGAAAAACCACAAGAAAGATTTTTGGGTGAACCTATGTCAGGAGAATCTTTCCTTCTTATTCTTTTTGCTGGATTTCTTTTAGCCGCTACAACTGGCGTCTTTGGTTATATGATAGGCACTCAAAAAGAAAAAATAAAATATCAAAAACAAAAAGTTGGGGTCATTGTGACCCCTTCTTTTTATTTTAGAGAAAAAGCTATTTTTCAATCTCTACAAATTTCAGCTGCTGCATATTCACCGGTGAACGCATGAGTACTTTCTGTAATGGGTCACGTGGATCAGAAATAATTTCATTCACAATACCAACTAAGTATGGGTTGATACCAGGAACAATAACCTCTGTCCCCTTCGGGATTTCGACATCGTGCGGAAAGGTCATCTCAAAATTGCCACCGCCGCGACCAGTCGCTTCTGCGGTAATATTTTTACCAGAAACAGTGACTTCCAATTTTTCGCCTGAAGTTGAAAAGAGTTTAACGACTGAAGAATTCGTATACACTTCAGAAACGGTACCGATAAGGACAGTGCCATCAACATAAATTTTCATCCCAGAGGCAATACCGACAGCAGATCCCGCATCAATAATAAGCGTGTCGTAGAGTGAGTGTGGAGGTTTTGAAATAACAGACGCAATCACAAAATTTGGCTTATCAGCCCGACCCATGAGCGCTTTCAATGATTCGTTATCATCTTTAATGGTCTGATAGTCTGACATCTGTATTTTTAATTTTTCATTCTCTGCTTTGAGGGCTTCATTTTCCGCTAAGATTTCACTCTTTGAACGAAGTGCGCCTGACTGAAGCGTTGTTTGATTCACCAATGCTGTTTCATTTTTCCAAAAAGGTCTGACAATCGCATGGAATACAGACGCCAATCCTCTCCCTGCGCCAAAATGCCCAGCAATAAATATAAGGGCGAGCACAACAATAACCACGATAACCGTGATTCTTTTTTTCTTTTCTTGTTTATCGCGGAGGGAGTACATCTTGGGTGTTCACGAGCACTTCACTATAGTATGACAAATCTTCAAGTACGATACCGGCACCACGAGCGACAGCAGAGAGCGGATCCTGTGCTACATATACCGGAATCTTAAGCACACTTTGGAGCAACGCATCGAGTCCTTGAATGAGCGCTCCACCACCGACCAAAACGATGCCACGATTCATGACGTCTGAAAGAATTTCAGGTGGTGTTGTTTCGAGTACTTCTCGAATCCCATCGATAAGATTGTTGATTGATTGCGACATTGCTTCGCGAATATCAGAATCTGTCACAATCACTTCGCGTGGAAGACCAGTAACCAAATCACGGCCACGAACTTCAGCTTCCATAAATGTCCCAGAAATTACGGCACCAATCGCAATCTTTACACTCTCGGCAGTTTTCTCACCGATCAAAAGTTTAAATTCATCGCGCAAATAGGAAATGATGTCGTTGTTCAAACGGTCGCCAGCAATTTTCAAATTGTTTGAACGCACAATACCAGAAAGCGAAATCACGGCCACGTCAGTGGTCCCACCACCAATATCAATAATCATCGAACCAACTGGATCTTTAATCGGTAGTCGAATACCAATAGCTGCAGCCATCGGCTCTTCGATGATGTGCACCTCGCGGGCACCGGCAGATTTTGCCGCATCGTAGACCGCACGAGTTTCTACGTTTGTAATTCCTGAAGGGACACCGACGACGACACGCGGTCGAAAAAATTTCTTCGAAATTTTTTCGACTTTACCAATCAAATACGAAAGCATTTCTTCGGTCACTTCAAAGTCCGAAATCACCCCATCAACAATCGGGCGTACAGCTTTAATATGTGGAGGTGTACGTCCCAACATTTGCTTCGCTTCGGCGCCGACAGCAACAATCTGTCCGGTTTTTTGATTCACGGCAACAACAGACGGTTCATTGATGACAATGCCGTGACCGCGCAAATACACCAAGGTGTTTGCCGTGCCCAAGTCGATGCCGATGTCGTTTGAAAATGATTGGTAGAATTTGTCGAACATAAATAAATACAGGTTTTAGTTTCTTTAGCTTTTAGCTTTTAGTAATTTCAGTAATTCGTCTTCTGTAACGATTTTTCCTTTTTCTTCAGTACGTTTTTTCACTTCATAGCCACCGTCTTTCAAACTACGCTCTGATACCACAACACGATACGGCATTCCCAATAAATCAGCATCGGCAAATTTTTCTCCTGCAGAAACACCGGTACGATCATCAAAGAGTACTTCAATTCCCTTCTTCACTAAATCAGCATAGAGCTTGTCTGCTGCTTTCTGTGGCTCTTCTTTGTCACCAAGAACCAAGAGATGCACATGGAACGGCGCTACTGATTCTGGCCACATAAGCCCATTATCATCGGAAAAAATTTCTGCGAGCACTCCCATAGTTCGACTCACGCCGATACCGTAACAACCTGAAATAATAGACTTCTTCTCTCCGTGTTCGTCGGTGTAATACACACCGAGTGCATCAGTATACTTACTCTCTAAGGGAAAGATGTTTCCAACCTCGATTGCTCGTTTTTCTACGAGCTTTGCTTTATCGAGTCCAAGCTTCGCCAAATTTTCGTCAGTATAAATCTCTTTATTGACTGCAATATTTTTTTCTTCGTCGACATAAATAGTATCTTCACCGACACCTGAAATTGTTTGGAATTCGTCACTAAACTTTTTGGTAAAGATGCCACCGTCAGCATACGTGCGATAGGTAATGTGACCAATGCCTAAACGTCGATAGACGCGGTGATATGCTTGTGCGACTTCTTCATAAATCTTCAAGTGTTCCTCTTCAGTACGTGCAAACGAATACATGTCTTTCATCATGAATTCCCTTCCACGCAAAATACCACTCTTCGCACGAAGTTCATTGCGAAACTTATTCTGAATCTGATAGATAGAAACAGGAAGATCACGATATGATGAAACATACCCACCAAGCGCATCAACAATCGGCTCTTCATGGGTAAGACCAACACCAACTTCTTCTCCATTTTTTAGTTTTGTTTTAAACCAGTTGTCGACTTTTTTGTCATCCCATCGGTCAGTCTTTTCCCAAATATCGCGCGGCTGAAGTGTCGTCATGTAGACTTCTTGTCCACCCACTGCATTCATTTCTTCACGAATAATTGTTTTAATTTTTTCGATAACACGAAGACCAAGTGGCAAAAACGCATAGACCCCAGCCATTTCCTTATGAATAAAGCCTCCTTTGATCAAGAGCTCAGCATTCTTCGAAATCTCGTCCGCTGGAGACTCTTTCTTGGTTTTAGTAAACAATTGTGATTGTTTCATATAGTGCCCATACTACCTTAAAATGAGTAATAAAAAAAGCCCCGGATTTCCGGGGACTTTTTTATTTTAGGACGGCTTTTTTAAGAAGATGTTTCCTTCCACCGGGTAACGGAAAATATTCTGAATGTAATAATTCCATTCCCTTCTTCCCACGCTGATAAAAGCTGCTTTAAGAGCCTGTTTCAGCAATTGTGAATCTTCTTTTTTCTTTTTCTTTCTGATATTTTCCTGGGCGACTGCATACAACCATAAAAGAAGACACCGTTGGAAACGAACCTTATCTTTCTTAGCCACCAGCGCGTATGCAACGATAAGCCATATATATGCTTCAAATGCATCTATTTTCGGGTGACCATTTTCCACCCGCTCCTTAAGAGAAGCTGTTAGCTTTTTTTCAAACTCCGAAAGGACCTTTTTGCGTTTAGAGATGGTTTTTGCTTTATGCAAGGCATTGTTAACTATACGCACAGCATCACGCTCGGGTTTTAGCTCGTCGTAATCTTTTTGATTAGTTTTCATAGTATTTCGTCTTTTAAAGATTTTTTATTATTTTAAAATAATATGGTTTATTGTCAACCCTTCCCAATTCCCCCTTTTTCTGCTATTATCAAGACGTCTCCGTGAAGGAGCTTTTTTAGTCCCCTCCAAAGGCGGGCAGGGAAAAGCCCTTTGTAAACAGTGCTGCTTTAGGGTAGCCAAGGTCGCCGCAGGCGACCAAGCTGTAATGCTTAAAAACGGAGGCCATACCTGTCGAGGTATGCATTTAATTAATAAGTATATTTACTATGTCAGAACAAACTAAGGAAGAGGTATTGAAAACAATGTTTACGGCTGGTGCACACTTTGGGTACTCAAAGACTCGCCGCCACCCGTCAACTGCCGCGTACATTTTCGCGACCAAAAATAAAAATGACATTATCGATCTCGAAAAAACAGAAGCGCTTCTCATGAAAGCAGAAGCCTTTGTAAAGGAACTTGCCGCATCTGGCAAAAACCTTCTCTTTGTCGGCGTGAAGCCAGAAGCAAAGAAAGCTGTTTATGAAGGTGCTTTGCATGTAGACATGCCGTACGTTATTGAACGCTGGGTTGGCGGTGCTATCACCAACTTCCCTGAAATCAAGAAGCGTATTGCAAAGCTTGAAGATCTCCGCGACAAAAAAGAAAAAGGCGGTCTTGATATGTACACCAAGAAGGAACGCCTCTTGATTGATGAAGATATCGCTCGTATGTCAAAGAATTTCTCTGGTCTCGTATCACTCAAAAAGACCCCAGATGCACTTTTCGTTATCGATCCTAAGCGTGAACACATCGCTGTTGCTGAGGCAAAGCATGCTGGTATTCCCGTTATCGCTCTCATGAACACCGACTGTAACGTCAAAGGAGTTGAATACCCTATTGTTGCAAACGACGCTTCGATCTCATCAATCACCCACTTTGTAAATGCGATTGCAAAAGCATACAAAGACGGCAAAATGGCAGTCCCTGAAAAAGCTGCCTAGTTTTGTAGACACAACAAGTGTTGTGACTTTATAAACTGTTTATTTAACAATTTTAAATTTTTAAACATCATCTATGAACATTACAACTGAAATGATTAAGGAATTGCGTGATTCTACTGGCGTCTCAGTCATGCAATGCAAAAAGGCTCTTGAAGAAGCACAGGGCGATATGGAAAAAGCGCTTATGATTCTTCGCAAGAAATCAAGCGAGATCGCAGCAAAAAAATCTGACCGCGAAACAAACGACGGACTCGTCGCTACCAAGACAGAAGGCGGAAAGACAGTATTGCTCGTACTTAAATGCGAAACTGACTTCGTAGCAAAAAATGAAGACTTCGTAGCACTCGCAAAGACACTTGCCGACAAAGCAATTGCGGGAGGTAAAGAAGCAGTTGAGCAAGAAGCAGCTGAAATCATCAATCCTGTCATTCAGAAAGTAGGTGAAAAAATTGAACTTGGTGAAGTTACGGTGTACGACAATGGTGTCATTGGTACGTATGTACACAATGGTAAGTCTGGAGTGATGGTATCGCTCAGAGGAGGCACCGAAGAGCTTGCTCGTGATATCGCGATGCACATCGCGGCAATGAAGCCTGTATACCTCGCAAAAAGTGACGTGCCAGAAGAAATGAAACAGAAAGCAACTGAGCTCTTCTCAAAAGAAGTTGCTGAGAGCAACAAGCCTGAAGAGATCAAGAAAAAAATGCTCGAAGGAAAAATTGACACTTACTTCAAGGAACAAACACTGCTTGACCAGCCGTTCATTAAAAATCCTGATATGACCATCAGTGCCCTCTTGCAGAAAGCGGGTCAAGATGTGAAAATAAACAAGTTCACTCGAGTATCTCTCGCATAGTACGAAACACGTATGGTTATCCCCCTTATTACATTTTTTGCCAGTCTCCTCATTCTCCTTTTCATGGTATCCTACCAGTCATGGCGGATGCGTGCAGGCGTGGTAGTGGCAAAAGAAGTATCAGTGCCCGACTTGCTTCACGAGCAAGCAATCAAGCATATGAAGACAAATATGCGCCGGTCATTGCAAAAAGGCGTACATTTCGCTATTATGTGGACGCTAAAGGGCTGGGTAGTATTAACCCATTCAGTTTCAAAGAAGTTCAAACAGTATTTCCCGAAGACCGTCGCCTTCTTTAAGGCCTCACCAAAGACACCGAAAGAAGGTGCGACGGGCTCGTTTTTTCTTCACAGTGTTGCTGAATACAAGCAGAAAGTAAAGAAGTTTAAGCAGAAGATCCGTGAAGTAGATGATAAGAAGAAGACAAATGTCTAAATCTTAATTTCTAATGACTAACAGAATTCCTTTAGAAATTAGACATTAGGATTTAGGATTTTGTTTGATTGCCGCCTTAGCTCAGTTGGTAGAGCAACGCTTTTGTAAAGCGAAGGTCCTCGGTTCAAGTCCGAGAGGCGGCTCCAGAAAAAATCACACGCAAGTGTGGTTTTTTATTTTAGCCTCTCGGACTTGAACCTGGAAAGGCGATGAGTACATCGTGCCGGGAGGCGCACTCGGGAAAACGGGAGTTTTCCCGTAGTGGAGGCAGGCGTAGCCGTTGGAACCGCACGGTGAGCTCGGGGTGGGACCCGAGCGCAAGACCTTTTGAGATTTTTGAGGTTGTAATCAAACGAACAAAATCCAAAAGGTGTACTGAATCTGTAAGATTCCAAAACGGAGTGAGCCTGCGAGCGAGTAGTGAAATTCCGAGAGGCGGCTCCAGAAAAAAGAACTTCCCTTGTGGGAAGTTCTTTTTTTTAAATCTTTGGTTCAGTAGTATCAGCAACAGGTTGTTCGCTTGGCGAAACAGTTGGAGTAATTTTTGCAGCAGCCTTCTTTTCTTCTTTTGGTAACGTGTCCTTGAGTGCTGGCGCTATCTTTTCAATATCTTCCACACTCTTGAAACCACTATAGACTTTGCCGTTGATGACGAGCGCTGGAAGCTCTTTGGGCACCTTATACACTGAAATCAATGCACGAATTGCAGAGAGGTCAAGATCGTAATCAAATGAATACACGCGGAGCGCAGGGTATTTATTGCGAAGCTCGGTCAGTGAATAACCTTGCTTTACGCATTCAGTACAGTCATCTGCCGTCGTATAAAAATAGAGAATGAATGCAAACTTGAGCTTGCAGCGCTCAGCGATTTTTTTAGTGAGCAGATAATCCTTGATTTGAAGGAGTGAGTAATTCTTTTTCAGACTTGTCAGTTCGTCACTTGAACCGATATTATTCTCGCTATACGTGATCTTGTCTGCAAGCGATCCAAGCTCTCCTGAGAGCACGGAGTTTGTCACATCAGTACAGGATTCTTCCTCAAGAAGTGAATTCTCAACTTCTGACGAAAGAATATCTGTCGCGATCTTGTCTTGAATATTCTGCAATTGAGAAAGCTTCTTATTACTGAAGTAATTAGAAAGAAGAATCGCCCCAAGGAAAATGGCGAGGGTTATAAAAAACGAAAGAATATATTTTGTCCAATCAATTTTCATATAGGTTTTTTAGTTGGCACGTTCAAGTGCCCAGTTAGTTTGTTTAGCAAAAATTGCACGGTAGACAGCCTTGCAGAGCCACATAGGGGCCAATGTTGCAGAGAGCACAAAGAAATACGCAATGCCCATTGTGGGACGCATCTTTCCTTCAACCATCTTCCTGCCGAGCAATAGTGAAAATAGAAGCGCCAGGGAGAGCAGTACTGCAATCAAGTTGATAGCCGCGGTATTTATGAAAAACCAATCAAACGCATGGATATGTAATAGTGAAGAAAAACCTACAGCATTGACCTGCGCGATCTTATCAATGACCATTGTAACAATAGTATAGAGAAGCGACGTAAAAACATAAATAACAGTAAGGATAGAAATCACTCCTGCCGGTAACGCAAAGAAACCAATATTGCCATACTTTTTATTGAAAAAGAGTTCGCGGTAATCGGCGGCATTCTTGAGAAAGCCGTAGATCCAGCGCACGCGCTGACGGTACAATTTTGCAATCGTGTCGGGACTGGTCGTATACACATATGCGTCAGGACAATGCTCGATCGTGTAGTGATGTTTTTGCATGCGAAGGGCAATTTCCTGATCTTCAGTATTGTGTGCTTTTTTATACGGACCAAGATTTTCAAATACCGATTTGCGGAAAATAGAAAATGGTCCAGGAGTGACGTAGATACCTCCAAGAAATCCCTGCATTTTTTTCATAAACACACCGAAATCATATTCTGCTTTTTGCGCTTTCTGGAGAACATTTTTTGGTTGATGCACCACTACCGCAGGCGCTACTGCCATGACTTTCTGATCGACAAAGTACGTCATGATGCGTTTCAATGCTTCGGGATGCACAAATGAATCTGCATCGAGCCCACCGACAAATTCAGCAGTCGCACGCTCGAGTCCCAGGTTCATTGCAGTATGTTTACCGCCATTTTCCTTGCGGAACATCTGGATATTGGAATAATTTTTAAAACGTTCAAGCACATTCCATGTGCCATCAGTAGAACCATCGTCAACTAAAATAATTTCCAACTTATCTTGCGGATAATTGAGATTTAAAAGTGAGCGGATCGTTTTGTACGCTGTTTTTTCTTCGTTATAGCACGGCACAATGATTGAAACTTTCGGATATTTCTTAAGTGTGATGTCTTCTTTACGAATCACAATCTGCTTGCGTTTATCAAAAAAAGTGACAATCAAAAAGACCTGTATAAAAATAGACAGGAAGGTGAACACATAGAAAATGGCGTTTGGCACAGTAACCATAAGGGTTTTTTAACTGAGCACTCATTTTAGCATAAAAAGCTCTTATTTTCAACCTGAACATTGACTTGTATAAATATTTGTGTTAACATGTAAACGTATGAGTTCCTCGATATTTAAGATTTTATTGGTTACCAGAGGAGGCATTCCCTTTTGTGGTAACCAATAAAATATAAAAAATTATGGATATTCTCCTTGTTACAATAGGAACACTTGTTAGTGTTCTATACGCTTGGGGATACTCCAAGCTTGATTACATGTTTGATAGAAGTGAAATTGCCAGATTTTTAAGAAAATTAATTTGGCAAAAAAGTACAGATTCATTAAACATGAAAACGTACCAGCTCATAATTAATGATTATAAGCAAGCGATTCATGCTGAAACGATAGATCAACCTTTCATCTCAAATTTTTTAAACTATCTTAATCCTAAATCTAAAATACTAGATTATGGATGTGGTGGGGGTACACTAACTGCAAACCTTAACCAGCAAGGGTACTCGTGTGTGGGATCTGATATTTCAAACGACTTTCTGTCTGTTGCGAAAGAAACATATCCTAACATTGAGTACTTGAATGCTGATAGTGAAAAATTAGTGAAGGAGGGATTTATATGTGATGGCATCATTGCTGCGTATTCATTAATTCATCTGCAAAAAATCATGATTGGCCATGTTCTTGCGGATTTTAGAAAACTCATGCCGAAGGGAGGATATTTATATCTTGCCCTGCAGTGCGACTCTTCAGATACATTATGTATAGGAAGTGAAGGCAAGTTTCCGGTTCCTTACAGGCCAGAACTTGCATTGTTTCTCAATCTATTTTCAGATGATGAAATACGTATTGGTCTTAACTTGGAAGGATTTGAGGTTGTAGAAATACAACACAGAAACCCAGTTGAGAATGAGTTTCCTTTTAGGAAAATGTTTGTAATAGCTAAATGTGTTTAACCAGGACTGCAAATTAAAATGCAGTCCTTTTTATTTTCCCAAATCACATTTTTTAGGAAGGACTGTCCTTCCTAAGGGTTAGTCAAAATAATTTTTGAGTCTCGATATCTTATCATTATCTCGAAGCTTGTCATGCACCTTCGCTTCAATCTGACGAATACGTTCACGAGTAACGCCAAACTCCTGCCCTACTTCTTCAAGCGTGTGTTGAATACCGTCTGAGAGTCCATACCGGAGTTCAAGAATCTTTCGTTCTTTTGGAGAAAGTTCATTCAATACTTCACGAATCTGGTCAGAGAGAATACGGCGTGAAGCGTCTTGGTCGGGACGGAGAATCTTGTCATCAGGAATAAATTCACCGAGGGTTGATTTCTCATCGTCATCACCGATTGGCTGTTCGAGTGAGCGAGTTTCTTGATTGATGTTTTCAATCACGTGTACTTTTTCTACTTCAATACCCATCTCCGTTGCAATTTCTTCAGCCAATGGTTCGCGTCCCAAGTCTTGCGACAAACGGCGTACAACCTGTTTATATTTTGAAATTGTCTCAACCATGTGCACTGGAATACGAATCGTGCGAGATTGGTCTGCAAGTGCGCGGGTAATAGACTGACGGATCCACCAAGTAGCGTAGGTTGAGAATTTGTAACCCTTTGTCCAGTCGAATTTTTCTACCGCTTTAAAAAGACCTAAGTTCCCTTCTTGAATGAGGTCAAGGAGTGTGAGGTCAGAACTACGACCAACATACTTTTTCGCAATAGACACCACAAGACGGAGGTTTGCACGAGCAAGCAAATTTTTTGCTTCTTCATCCCCTTTTTCAATACGCTTTGCAAGCTCTTTTTCCATCGAAGCTGGGATGAGCGGATACTGACCGATCTCTTTCAAGTAAATCTGAATAGAGTCGTAGGCTGGTGATTCGCGGAGAATCTTCTCCCCTTTGGCATCCGTGCCATCCATGTCGAGCAAGTTTCCGCCTTCGAGCACATCAACGCCAGCAACAGAAAGCTTCTCATAGAGTTCATCGAGGAACAAGATGTTTGATTCGATATCAGGAAATGTCTTTAGGATCTCATCGTAGGTGATGAAGCCGCGCTTTTTACCGCGAGCAATCAGCTCTTCTGCTTTTTTTTCAAGCTGCTCAGATTTATTGAGCGTACTCTTTGCCTTGGTGTGCGACACGGAAGAGAGATTGATGCGTTTCTTCTCTTTGGCTGTTTGTTTTACAACCTTCTTCTGGTGCTTCACCACCGGCTTTGGCTTTTTGACAGCTTTTGGCTTCGGCTTCGGCTTCGCTTTTGGTTTTGCTTTTGGCTTTACCACTTTCTTTACGATTTTTTTCTTAGTATTTTTTGGCATATATAAAATTTGTTTCCTATTATCGACTTTCTTGTTTTAAGCTATTAATGCGTGCTGATAATTTTTGACATGTTTCTAATATTTCCCGCGCCCGCTCGGTTTTCCCTGAAGCTTCTGCGATCCGAAGTTCGGCGAGCAGCATTGAAAATTGATTTCCTAGAATTTCCCGCTCAAGACCATTTAAGAGTCCTTTGCTATCAAGCGAGAGTGTCGGACGATCACGGTAATACATTTCTGTTTTCAAAATGAGCCCTTCTTTTTCTTTCTCTGACAACATACTGATTTTCTGCTCTACCCCTACACCGATAATCGCTTCGTATTTCTTCTCAAGGTCAGCTATATCGACAGTGGGCGTTGTTAGTGTCTTCTGCCACAAGAGAATTCCCACAAGCGTATTTTCGATGCTATGCGAGGCTTCTTTGTGTGGAATATTCACCGGCGGACCACCACGATCCTCCTCTGTGAAGCTTGGTATTTTTTTAAGCTCAGCCGCTACAACGTCTTCAGGCGTACCGATAGCACCCGCGATGACATGAACAAAATGTGCTTGATCAATGGAATTGCTGATCGCTGCCACATAGGGCAAAACGCGCTTCGAGACTTCCATTTTAAAGGTGCGCTCATCATAGCCCATCTCCCTCAAATGTTCAAGATAGAAATCAACGATGTGCATCCCGTGCGCCACAGCATCTTTCCAGATGGCAGGATCTTTCAAAATCGCTTCTGCGGGATCAATCCCCTTCGGCAATTTGATAATCTTCACATCCATACCGAAAGTAAGGGCTCCACGCACACCGCGTTCGGAAGCACGAAGTCCGGCAGAGTCAGCATCGAACGCAAGCAATAACTTGTCGGTAAAACGTTTGATAAGCGACAAGTGCATATCAGTAAGTGCTGTACCTGAAACCGCGACAACGTTTTTGGTACCTGACTGATGCGCCATCAAGAGATCCATCTGGCCTTCAACTAAGATACAGGCACCTTCTTTCAGAAATGCAGTCTTTGCTTTATCGTAGCCGAATAAAATAGCAGATTTGTTATAGAGCATTGTCTCAGGCGAGTTCACGTACTTCGCCATTTCTTTTTCGCCCGCTTTCGGTTCCGGATAAACACGCCCAGAAAATCCGACTACTTTCCCCTGTGAATTCGCAATCGGAAACATGATACGTCCGCGGAATCGATCGTAGAGACCATTGTTTCCAGGAATACCGAGCCCAGCTTTTTCGATCGAAGCATCGCGTACGCCTTTCCCTGAAAGATATGAAACAAGCGGCGTCCAGCCATCAGGAGCATAGCCGACACGAAATTCTTTTATAGTCTCATCGGTCAGTCCGCGTTTCTTTAAATACGCAAGCGCATCTTTATGACGAGGCAATTCTGCTTCGTAGAAACGAGTTGCATCTTCAAGTACTTTAAAGAGCAGTGATTCTTCGCTCTTCCCTTCGGTATCTTCTCTGGTTAACGTGACACCTGCGCGGTCAGCCAAAAGACGCAGCGCTTCCTTGAAAGCAATACCTTCAATCTCTTCAACGAAACTGAAAATATCTCCGCCCTTGCCGCAGCCGAAGCAATGATAGCTCCCTCGCGCCGGCGAAACAAAAAATGATGCCGATTTTTCATTATGAAAGGGACAGCGCGCTTTGAAATACGCGCCGGCCTTTTCAAGTTTCAGATACGACGAAACAACGTCCGTAATAGTCAGATGCTCTTTAATTTTTTCTACGGGAGAAGACATATTTGCAATAAACCTCTACCCTCATCTCTTCACGTTAGAGTTGTACGTGAAGAGATTTTTCTACTTCCCTTTTTATGCTTTAGTTTCAGCTACTTCCTCTACCTCGATTTCTTCTTCGATTGCAGCTACCCCTTCACGGAAACCTGTACCAGCTGGAATGAGGCGGCCGATAATAACGTTTTCTTTAAGACCACGGAGACGATCGATACCTCCACGAATCGCATTGTTGATAAGCACGCGGTTTGTATTCTGGAACGATGCCGCTGAGAGCCAGCTCTTTGTCGTAAGCGATACTTCAGTGATACCGAGCGCAATAGATTCAGCTTTTGACTCTTTGCCATTCTCGAGGGCAGCCAATCGGTTTTCTTCAACAAATTCTGTGTACTCAACAATTTCACCCGGAGAAAATGCGGTGTCACCAGAATCTTTGATCTTCTTACGTGAGAACATTTGGCGGATAATGATTTCAATGTGCTTTCGAGAAATTGATGCACCCTGAAGTTCATACACCTTGTTGATTTCGCGAATGATGTATTCCTCTGCAGCTTCATGTCCTGCGAATTTGAAGATTTCTGCAATGTCAGCAGAACCGTCAGTCAACAGATCTCCCTTCTTCACTTTATCACCTGCTTTTACAAGCGGTGTTCGGCGATATGCAATAGTGTACTCGATCTGATTGCCAGTCTTCTTTGCAGTAGACTTTCGGCCAGATGATGCAGTTGGCGCTTCATCTTTGATATCAGAAAGGACGGTCATGATCTTTTCCTTACCCATATCTTTTATCTCAAGCACCGTACCGTCAGCATGGGCGACGATTGCTGGATTCTTTGGAATACGGCGTTCGAAAATTTCTTCAACACGAGGAAGACCTGCTGTAATGTCGACAGTCGAGACACCGCCGGCGTGGAAGGTACGAAGTGTAAGCTGTGTTCCTGGTTCACCGATAGCTTGCGCAGCGACGATACCGACAGCTTCACCAAGTTTTACCAAGTGGTTGCGTCCGAGATCGAGACCATAGCACATACGGCAAAGACCGTGCACTGTTTTACAGGTAAGCGGTGAGCGGATAAACGCTTCAGTGATTCCAAGGCCTTCAATCTTGATTGCTTCTTCTTTCGTAATCAAGAAACCACGCTTGTAGAGTGTGTTACCTTTTGCATCCTTGATATCAGCAGCAACAACACGTCCGCGCAAATTCTTTGCGAGTGGAATTTCAATACCGGAGACAGTTTCTTTCGTAACCATCTTTCCATCCTTTGTTCCGCAATCTTCTTCACGGATAACCACATCTTGTGCAACGTCAACGAGACGACGAGTAAGGTACCCTGCCTTCGCGGTGTTAAGCGCGGTGTCGGCCAAACCTTTTCGAGAACCGTGCGTCGTAATGAAGTATTCAAGCGGAGACAAACCTTCTTTATATGATGGGATAATCGGGAAATCGAGCGTCTTACCGACAGAGTTCATGATGAGACCTTTCATACCCGCCATCTGTGAGAGGTTTGAGATCGTACCGCGAGCTTGTGAGTAAATCATGTCAGCAGTCGCTGGTGCAGATTCGAGCATTTCTGGAAGCATTTTTTCGATTTCAATCTTTGAGAATTCCCAGATTTCAATGACCTTACGATACTTTTCTTCTTCAGAAAGCAGACCTTCGTTGAACTGCGCCACTACTTCAGACTCACGCTTTTTGCCGCGCTCGATCGCATCAGCTTTTCCTTTCGGCACCATAACTGAGTCGATACCCCAGGTCATACCTGACTGTGTCACATACTTGTAGCCGAAGTTCTTTATCTTGTCCAAGATTGCAGGAGTGCCATCGATACCGAAGTGAAGAATGAGTTCATCAACGAGCGCAGAAAGACGCTTCTTGGTGATCGCATCGTTTAGGTATGCGAATTCTTCAGGAAGCACACTGTTGAAGAGCAAGCGGCCAATTGTCGTTTCAAATACTTTTCCTTCAAATTTTGCATACTTTGGAGAATCAGATGGAAGCACTTTTACTTTTGCACGGAGCGATACTTCACCCAAGTCATAGGTAACGATTGCGCGGTTTGGACTTGCGAAGAGCATGCCCTCGCCTTTTTCTCCAGCTTTCTCTTTTGTCATCCAGTAACAACCAAGCACGATGTCTTGTGATGGAGTAACGATTGGCTCACCATTTTGCGGCTTCAAGAGGTTCTTGTTTGCAGCCATGAGCTCCTTTGCCTCCCACTGCGCTTCATCAGAAAGTGGTACGTATACTGCCATCTGGTCACCGTCGAAGTCCGCGTTGAACGCAGTACAGACGAGTGGATGGATTTGGATAGCGTTACCTTCGATCAAGATCGGATTGAATGCCTGAATACCGAGACGGTGCAAGGTCGGTGCGCGGTTTAGCATCACGTACTTACCTTTGATCACCTGTTCGAGAATTGCCCACACTTCTGGTGCGCCTTCTTCAATCAATTTGTTTGCACCGCGAATGTTGTAAGCAAGTTCACCTTCAAGAATTTTTGAAATGACGAATGGGCGGAAAAGTTCAAGTGCCATGTGTTTTGGTAAACCACACTGGTTCAATTTGAGCTGCGGACCAACCACGATAACCGAGCGGCCAGAGTAGTCTACACGTTTACCGAGGAGGTTTTGACGGAAGAGACCTTGCTTTGATTTCAAGTTATCAGAAAGCGACTTGAGTGCACGGCGCTGAGATTGACTCATTGCCTGTGAATCGTTTCCTCCGGAAATAGAGTTGTCGATAAGTGCATCAACTGCTTCTTGGAGAATACGCTTTTCGTTACGCAAGATCACATCTGGCGCACCGATTTCTTTCAATTTCTTCAAGCGGTTGTTTCGGTTGATCACGCGGCGGTACAAGTCGTTCAAGTCAGACGTAGCGTGACGGCCACCATCAAGCGCCACCATCGGACGGAGTGCTGGAGGAATCACTGGAATAACAGAGAGGAACATCCATTCAGGGCGAATGCGTGAGTGGAGCATTGAACGAATGAGCGAGAGACGCTTCTGAAGTTTTTCACGTTCGATTGCAGATGCTTTTTCAAGCATTGCTTCAGTTGCTACCTTCAATTTTTCAAGGTCAAGATTTTTGAAAATCGTGTAGATTGCCTCCGCACCGATGTTCGCATCGAAACAGCCACCGTACTTCAATGAGTAGTGATGGTACTGAATTTCAGAAAGCACTTTACCTTCGTAGATTTCACCGATTTCTTTCTTGGTATTGGTCAAAAGATTTTTTAATTTTTCTTTTGTTTCTTCATCTGAAGCTGACTTTGCCTTTGATTTGTATTCAGATTCGAGACTTTTGATAACCTCTTCTTTCTCCTCTTCATGCACTTTCGTGATGATGTAGCCAGCGAAGTACACAACCTTTTCAAGATCAGTAACCGGAATGTTCAAGAGAATAGACATGCGAGATGGCACACCGCGGAGGAACCAAATGTGCGCAACGGGAGTCGCAAGTTCGATGTGACCCATACGATCACGGCGAACGATAGAGCGAGTTACTTCAACTCCACATTTTTCACAGATAATGTCTTTGTAGCGAATACGTCGGTATTTTCCACAGTAACATTCGTAATCTTTTTCAGGACCGAAGATGCGTTCATCAAACAAACCGCCGCGCTCTGAGCGTCCGGTACGGTAGTTGATTGTTTCAGGCTTGGTGACCTCGCCGTATGACCATTCGCGAATGCGATCTGGTGAAGCGAGTTTGAGCGTTATTGCATTGAAGTCTGTTGTATCAATAGTTTTCATAGTTTTTTGAGATTAAAGATTAATAATAATGAATTAATTTTTAATCTTTGTTTTTATGAGCTCGACATCAAGCGAGAGACCGCGCAAGTAGTTCAACATCACAGAAAATGATGCAGGAGCATTTGGCGCCTCGATTTTTTGGCCCTTAATAATAGAGTCGAATGTCTGGGATCGACCGGCGATATCGTCAGACTTAATAGTGATCATTTCACGAAGCACGTGAGCAGCTCCATACCCTTCGAGCGCCCACACTTCCATTTCTCCGAAACGCTGTCCTCCGCCTTGTGCCTTACCGCCCAATGGCTGCTGCGTAATGAGTGAGTATGAACCAATCGAACGCATGTGAATCTTATCTTCAACCATGTGGTGGAGTTTCAAGACGTACATGTAACCAACTGCGATGTCCTGGTCAAATGCATCACCAGTACGGCCATCGTAAAGTGTCATACGTCCATTTTCATTGAATCCTGCTTGTTTGAGTTCTGCTTTAATTTCTTCATTTGAAGCGCCAGAGAATGGTGGCACGATCGCCTGATAACCAAGCGTATTTGCAGCCATACCCAAGTGCATTTCAAGAATCTGTCCAAGGTTCATACGTGATGGCACGCCGAGCGGTGTCAAAATCACATCGACAGGAGTACCGTCTGCCATGTATGGCATTTCTTCTTCCGGAAGAATAGTTGAGATAACACCTTTGTTACCGTGACGACCTGCGAGTTTGTCACCCACAGAAATGTTACGAACCTGCGCAACTTCAACAACGATTTTCTTGATGATGCCAGATTCCAAATTGTGTCCTTGATCGCGAGAGAAAATCTTCACGCCGATAATACGTCCACGCTTACCGTGTTCCATACGGAGTGATGTATCTTTCACATCACGAGCTTTTTCAGCAAAGATAGATCGGAGGAGGCGCTCTTCAGGGGTAAGTTCAGTTTCGCCCTTTGGTGTAATTTTACCGACGAGAATATCGTTTTCGCGAACTTCTGCACCGATACGAACGATGCCTTCTTCGTCGAGGTCTTTCAATTTTGTTTCACCGACGTTTGGAATGTCGCGTGTCGTGATTTCGGGTCCAAGCTTTGTATCACGAACGATACAGATAAATTCCTCAACGTGAATCGAAGTGAACTTGCTCTTCTTCACGAGACGCTCAGAGAGAATAATCGCGTCTTCGTAGTTTTGACCTGCCCATGACATGAATGCAACACAGACGTTTTGTCCGAGCGCAATTTGTCCATGATCAGACGTAGAAGTATCAGCAAGCACATCACCCTTCTTTACTTTCTGTCCGAGTGAGACAATTGGACGCTGATGGAATGCAGAGAAGTTGTTGGTACGAGAAAACGTAACGAGATTGTAGGTGTGCTCTTTTTCTCCTTTTCCTTCCAAGGTAATTTTCTTCGCATCTACATAGGTGATCGTACCGTCAAAACCAGCAACAACCAGACGTCCTGAATCTGCAGCAGCAGACTCTTCCATACCAGTTGCAACAAGCGGAGCTTCTGGAACGATACACGGCTGTGCCTGCTTTTGCATGTTTGATCCCATGAGTGCGCGAGATGCGTCATCGTGTTCCAAGAATGGAACCATTGATGTAGCAATAGAAAATGCTTGGTTTGTCGCAACGTCGATGTAGTCGATTTTTTCACGTTCAACGAAACCTGGTTCTGTTTTAATACGAGCTTCAACGCGTTCATCGAGCAATTTTCCTTTTTCGTCATACGATGCTCCTGCGTGCGCGATGTTGTACTTTTCTTCTTCAAGCGCATTTAAGTACACGATTTCACCAGTGATAACACCATTTTTTACTTTGATGTATGGAGTTTCAATAATACCGAAATCATTTACTTTCGCGTATGTAGAAAGGTGAAGAATAAGACCGATGTTCGGACCTTCTGGAGTGTGGATCGGACAGACGCGACCGTAGTGGGATGTGTGCACGTCACGAACCTCAAGACCTGCGCGTTCACGAGTAAGACCTCCGGGACCAAGCGCAGAGAGCGTACGTAAGTGTTCAAGCTCAGCCAAGATGTTTTCCTGACTCATAAATTGTGAGAGCTGGTTCGTCGTGAAAAATTCTTTGATACGAGCTTGGAGTGGGCGCTGGTTGATGATCTGAATCGGAAGCGAAGTCGCCACGTCGATAGTCGACATACGATCTTGAATGTTTCGCTTGATCTGAGTCATACCAACACGAATTTTCTGTTGGAGCATTTCACCTACGTAACGGACACGGCGCTGACCCAAGTGATCAATGTCGTCTGCTTTTGCACCAGGAGTATTGTTGAGTAAACCAACATTTGAAACGATCGCAGCAACATCGTCTTTAGAGATAGTGCGGCGTTCCATTTCCTTATCACCCATGTCTTTGTCGAAACGCTTGTTGAAGCGGAAACGACCAACCGGAGAAATGTCGTAGCGTTCAGGAGAAAAGAGAGAGTCGATGAATTCTTTTGCGTTTTCAGCGGTAGCCAAATCGCCATCGCGGAGACGCTTGTAGATTTCGGAGTAGGCGTCGTTCAAATTCTTTGCAGGGTCCTTTTCGAGACAGAGCTTGATAGTCTTTTGATCAAGTTCGCCAGGAAATGCCTTGAGAATCATTTCATCGGTATGCATACCGAGTACGCGAAGAAGCGAAGTAACTGGGAACTTACGCTTCTTGTCGATGCGGACGTAGAGCACGCCGTCAGCTTCAGATTCGATTTCAATCCATACGCCACGCGCAGGAATGATTTTTGCACCGAAGTAACGTTTACCCTTTACTTCTTGGTCTGGGAAGAAAACGCCGAAAGAACGCGCCAACTGTGGCACGATCACGCGCTCCACGCCGTTTATAATAAACGTACCGTGTGCAGTCATGAGCGGAATGTCCGCCATGAATATTTCTTGCTCCTTAAAACCACCCATTGTCTTGTTGGTGAGTTTTACTCGAGCTTTGAGCTGAGCTTCGTATGAAAGTTTGTTAATCTTAGCGTATTGTTCGTCGAATTTTGGTTCTGCGAGATAGAACGATGAAAATTCGAGCTGGAACTTTTTCCCCGAATAATCGTTGATCGGAGAAAACTCTTTAAAAACCTCTTTCAACCCTTTCTCAATGAGCCAGGTAAAAGAGGACACTTGTGTCTCAAGAAGAGACGGAAACGGAACCAAGGGCTTCTTGTACTTCGAAAAGTACTTCTTCGGACGCGCACCAGTTTCGCTGTGCATAGGCATTTTTTTGCTAGCTTGCAAAATAAAAGAAGCACAAAGCGGCGAAAATTGCCTTACCATCGTAAGACATTTCGTGTTGTGCAACTTTTCTTTAGCAAGCCAAAGACTTTGCTAAAAAACCTGATAATAGAGGGATTGAATACGCCAATAACTCAATCTTTTTCAATCGGGATGAGTATACTCTCTTTCCCTTTTCATGTCAAATGTCAAGAATCTGCATTATTGACATATGCCGCTTTTTTCTGTACTGTGAAGAAAAAAATTACTTAAAAATAAAAGCAGATGAAAACAAATGAAAAAAATCCTCTTGAAAGTTCGTTCTTTCAAGAGGGGTACTGGGAGCGCATACTACCCACATTCTTCGCATTTAAACTCTTCAGGGACAGAAAGAAGGCTAAAAACCAACAGAATGTTGATATTAGTCTTGCTGTAGTTGAGATCCTTAAATATTACGGCCAAGGTAAACCTGATATTCTTGCTGCCGCTACGTTGTATTTACCGAAACGTTCTGAGGTATATATAGACCTACTAGACTTAGTTAAAGCAGGAGTTAACCCTCCTGTAAGTGACTTACTTATGGGGCTTATACCTAAAACAGAATGGAGAAAAGTAAATGCCCGTTGTGATAAAAATCCTGCGATAAGAAAAAGATGTTCCAAATTCTTATACAATCATTATCTGGAATATTTACGGGAGCAATCTGATGAAGTTATTCTCATCTTTTCTGCTTTTGCTTTATATAATTTATTGTATCTGGCAAATGTTGAAAAATATCCGTTACTGCGAAATGACTCTCTATTCCGTGGACCCAAGAATCAGGTAATGAGATTCCATAAGCAATTTGGAAAAATCCTGGATGAAAGGACTGAGATTAAATGTGGTATTAAAGACGCTTACCGTTACGCACTCGCATATTAAATGCGAGGAGAAAATAAAAGAACCTGAAACCTTACGGCAACAGGTTCTTTTAATTTTCATTTCTATCTATCGTTTCTTCGCAAAGATACTACCGAGGATAAGCCCTGCCGTCCCGACAATCAACAACGTGATCGTATTTATTTTCGGTTTATTTTGATTGGGAATACTTTCTGTATCAGATGAAATTCCATCGCCTAATTGTGCAAGGTCATCAGTCGCTTGTGAGGCAAGCGCTGTACGACTGCATAAACCTGCTTGTAAATTACCGTTTTCAGAATTAGTCCCTGCATAGACAACATATGTTTCTCCTTCAGTAAAATCAATACCACACATCGCACTGTTTCCAGGAGTAACTATTTGGAGTGGTGAATTAAAATCTTCTTTTGATAAACCTTTCCAGGCTTTTTCTACAATAAAGCTCACTGATTTTTGAGGTTCAAATTGCTGAGTATCCTCAACTTGCGTTACCTTCCCCATAAAAACCACATCAACATCTTTCAATTCTTCTTGTGGTGTTCCGGGAGTCATACAGGAACACGCGTATGCCTTTTGAGAAAATACTGGCGAGAGTAAAGATAGAAAAACAAATACAACAAGTGTTGGGTAAAAATTTTTGATAGACATGTAATTTATTTTTAGTTGATTAAGCTTATAAAATTATTGATTCTTTTTTGTTTTCCACTCCTCTACCCCAGTAGTAGAGCAGAGCTCACTACGGGGCACATCTTTTTATGATTTCTTATTTATTGATTTTTTCCAATCTTCAATGTCTTTGTGGTTTCCCGACAATAATACCTTCGGTACTTTATATTTCTTGCCTTTGTATTCTAAAATTTCTGGGCGAGTATAGAACTCTGCGGATGAAACGCGCTCTTCCTCAAGTGATTCAAACTTACCAAGCACGCCTTGAACCTGTCGCGCAATGGAATCGATCAAAATCATGGCTGGCAATTCGCCGCCAGTTACCACATAATCACCGATTGAAATTGCTTCAGCTTTCAATATTTTTTCTACCCGCGCATCGATACCTTCATACCGTCCGCACAGCAAGATAATATCGGTATATTTCTTTACTGAAGTCTTTGCATACTCTGTCGTAAACTTTTTACCGCTTGGCGAAAAATTTATAATCTTGATTTTTGCTTTTTTATTCGTAATTTTCTTTACCGCTTTCTCTACCGCCTTCAGTACTGGCTCCGCACGAATAATCATTCCGGGACCACCACCATATGGTCGATCATCAACCACTCGAGACACATTGCCATCTGGCCAGACTTTCTTATACTTCCCCGTCACAAAATCACGTGGATTATAGAATGAAACTTTTATTTTCTTTTCTTTTATTGCTCGCGCCAAAATAGACTCTTTGAGGTATGAGTCGAAGCTTTCGGGGAATAATGTAATGACATGGAATTGCATACTGCTAGATTACAGTTTTAAAATAAAAAAACAATGGCACTACTTTTTGAATATCTTCATTGAAACAAGTTTCGCTCCCCCGTCTACAAAATGCGCCTCGCCGGTAAAGTGTTCCCCACGGAGCAAATATGGGAGCCATTGGTCATCACCCACCCACATTTCAGAATATGGGATCTGTTCAAATGAAAACCAAGCAGGCTTCATCTCTTCCGTTTCTTGCGGTTCCCCCATCCATTTTTCAATTGTATATATTTCACCGCGCTGATTCCATTCTGGTTTATCGTCAAAATAAAAATCGATAGTTCCACTATGTTCGAGGTCGCTTTCAGTAATATCGACGCCTGCTTCTTCTTTCACTTCTCGCACCGCAGCTTCCGTAACCGTCTCGCCCTCCTCAAGCTTTCCACCATAGCCATTCCATTTCCCAATACCAAAGCCACGTTTCTTCATCGCGAGCAATATTTTTTCTCCGTCGATTAAAAAGATTAGATTAACGATTTTCATGAAAATTAGGTTATAGGTTCTAGTTTATAGTTTCTAGTGAAAAATGCAAAAAAACTCCCCTGGGGGAGTTTTTTTGCATTTATTTTTTTCTATAACCTAAAACCTAGTAACTAGAACCTAGTTTTTAGATCCCCTTAAGGTCTTCCATTGCCTGATTTACTGTCGCTGAAGAAGTAGACATGCTACCACCACCATCCTGACGGCCACCTTCTGGCTCATTGATCTTGAGGTTTACGCGAGCGTTGTTCTTCATACCGATAACGCGGAGCAGGGTGCGAATAGCCTTAGCGGTATTACCCTGACGTCCGATGATTTTGCCCATATCAGCAGAATTGACTGAAAGTGTAATGAGTACACCCATTTCATCAACAGTGCGATTAATCTTTACATCGTTCGGGTTATCTACTAAAGCCTTCACTACGTATTCTAGAAATGCTTGATCTTCCATAATAATTTATATCGTACTAACCTTATAATCGTTTAATAATCGTGCAGTTTTCGACAAAGTACTGCTATCAAATAGTATAAAGTATAGGGTATAAAGTATCAAGTATGGAAAATAAAAATCGCCCTGTGGGCGATTTTTATTTTGCTGCTTTGAGTTCTTTTCGTTTCTTTGTTGGAGCCTTCTTTGAGAGAACGTTCTTTTTCTTTCCCTCAACCATTTTCTTGTGAACCATAAAGTTATGGAGTGTTGGAGATGGTCGGGCGCCATTGGCAATCCAGTGCTTGATGCGGTCTTCTTTCAAAAGAACCTCACCAGACTTTGGATTGTATGAACCCAAAATCTCCTGGAATTTACCACTTTTTGCTGAATTTTTGTGGTCGGTCAAAACGACGCGGAAATGCGCTTCGTTCTTGCGGCCAATACGTTGTAATCTGATTGCTAACATGTGTCCCGATATACTAACAGAAACCGATTAAAATGGCAAGAAAATACTGGACTCAAACGAGACACCTAATCCTACACCTTGTCAATATCACTATTTTGTGCTATTTTATAGGCAATGAAAAAACGCAAAAAACAGCATTCTGACTCCCCTCTCCACCGGAACCACAATCACAAGAAGCACACCACGAATAAAAAAATACATTCACATTCTCCTCGCAGCACTCCGCATTCCACTAGAAGCCAGGAGTCAGGTGCTAAGAGCTCGTTTGAAGGCATCATTTCCGTATCCGGCAAAGGCACGGGCTATTTGCGCATCGGAGCAGGAAAAGATGATGTAGAAGTATCATTCGAAAATTTAAACACCGCGCTTAATGGCGACATCGTCAAAGCAGAGATCGCCAAGAAAAAAGGTGCGCCTGCCTCAGGAAAAGTCGTTGATATTATCCGCCGGGCAAAAGTTGGTTTTTCTGGCACACTCAATCAAGATGGCAATGTGTACTATTTGAATGCCTCCGATTCAAAAATGTACATGAATATCGCTATTCCAAAAACAGAACTGGCTGGCGCAAAAGTGGGGCAAAAAATATTTGTGACGATTACGAAATGGGATGATCCAAAAACCGCTCCGATTGGAAAAGTAGAACGCGTATTAGGCCAGCCGCTTGAAAACAATGCTGAGATGGAAGGCATCGCGCTTGAACGCGGGTTCGATGAATCATTTCCATCAGATGTCGAGCGAGAAGCCAAAGCACTTGAAGCGGGGGCAGCAGCAGACTTTGCTGCCGAAATACCAAACCGTCGCGACTTCCGTGGAACAACCACATTCACCATCGACCCCGAAGATGCAAAAGATTTCGATGACGCGATTTCGCTTCGCACACTCGAAAATGGCAACTTTGAAATCGGCATCCACATCGCCGACGTTTCGCATTTCGTCAGAAAAGGCACTGCGCTCGACACGGAAGGATATCGCCGTGGTACATCGGTGTATCTCGTCGACCGCACCATCCCGATGCTTCCTGAAGTACTCTCAAATGATTTATGTAGTTTGAAACCAAACGTGGATCGCCTTACCATGAGTGCCGTTTTTACGATGAACAAAAAAGGTGAGGTACTCGACCAATGGTTTGGTCGCACCGTTATCCATTCTGATAAACGTTTTAGTTATGAAGAAGCGCAGAAAGTGCTCGATACAAAAAACGGTCCGTTCTACGACGAACTGCTGACACTCAACACCATTGCAAAAGAATTACTGAAACAGCGCTTTGCCGAAGGCGCGATGTCACTCGATCAGGAAGAAGTAAAATTCATTCTCGATGACGCCGGCAAACCGGTTCGTGTTTATAAAAAAGTCCGCGGCGATACAAACAAACTTATTGAAGAACTCATGCTGCTTGCAAACAAAAAAGTGGCAGAATCGATTACCGAAGGAAAAGGCAAGGGCAAAGATGATCGCATTTTCGTCTATCGTATTCACGGAGACCCAAACAAAGAAAAAATGGCGGACCTTGCACACATGTTGAAAACAATGAATTATAAGGTGACCCTCAAAGACGGTGTTATCCCCCGCAATGAACTCAATGCTATTTTGGAAAGTCTCGACGGCAAAGACGAGAAAGGCACGATCCAGACAGCCGTTATTCGCTCAATGGCAAAAGCAATTTACTCAACTGGCAACATTGGCCACTACGGACTCGCATTCGAGCACTACACGCACTTTACCTCCCCTATTCGTCGCTACCCCGATGTGACCGTACATCGACTCATGATGGAATATCTTGAAGGAAAGCACATCGGGAAAGAACGCTGGCATGAATTCGAACAGATTTGTCAGCACTCTTCGGAGCGCGAAAAATATGCGGCTGAAGCTGAACGTGCATCAATCAAATACAAACAAGCGGAATACATGGAATCACGCGTGGGCGAAACATTCGATGGCGTTATTACCGGCGTCTCTGAATGGGGCATCTTCGTTGAAGAAAAAGAAACAAAGTGCGAAGGCCTTGTCCGCGTCCGAGACCTCGCCGATGACTTCTATAATCTCGATGAAAAAAATATGGTGCTTATCGGGCGAAAATATAAAAAGCGATACAGAATCGGCGACCATGTTAAAATAAAAGTGCGCGCAGCAGATCGTGATAAAAAAATGATCGACTATGTGCTTATTTCAGAAAATGGAACAAACAAATCCTAAGAAAACACAATCTAAAAAAGCGATCAAAAATGTAGTAACAGGGACTATCCTTGTTGTCTGTGGCATCTTGTATTACACCAACGGAACACCAAAACCTGTCTCGCCTGAACCAGTCAACACTACACCAACTCAAGAATCATCCACTGAATCTACTACACCAAAAACTCCTACCACAGCAACTACCACTACCCCAGCAACTACTACCCCTCGCTATGTTATCAATAAAGACTTTAGTGTTTCCCCGATTGATCCCGCTGGTAATAAAAAAATAGTTCTGCTAACCATTGATGACGGACCAGCAAGCAAAAAAATCCTCGAATCACTATTGAAAGCGATGACTGATGAAAATGTGCATGCTATCTTTTTCGATCTCGGACAACTCGTCACCGCTCACCCAGAGCTTTTAAAGGAAACAAAGGATGCAGGACACGCTATCGGCAATCACACCTGGGATCATGCAAATTTAAAAAAGATCTCCGAAGCAGATGCGAAAAGTGAAATCGACAGAGCAACTACAGCTATCACAAAAGTACTTGGAGAAGCACCGAAGTTTTTCCGTCCGCCCTACGGTGCACACAATGATTACGTGGATGCTTATGTAAAAGAAAAAGGAATGCTCCTCATGAACTGGTCGCTCGGCGGCGAGGATTGGGTCAAACAGTATCAATCAAAAGATGCGCTCACAAAACACGTACTAGAACAATTGCAACCAGGCGCCAACATTTTATTACACGAACACCAATGGACAGCGGAAGCAATGCCCGGCATTATTAAAGGAATCAAGGATGCTGGCTACACCATTATCGACCCAAAGGAGATACAGACTCTCTAACCTACATATGCATACGACAAAAAAAATTGTAATTTCTTTATTTGGATTGGCTGTTGGATTTTCTGGAGCATTTCTAGCCTTCCGCGACACAACACTTTCATACAATTCACTCTCGAGCACTGCTGCGGCCATAAACATACTCAAACCAAAGCCACCTGCAGTGCACCTTACCTTCGTTGGGGATATCATGCTCGGACGTGGTGTAAAGACATCGGTATATAAAAATTTTGCCGGCGACTACGCAAAGCTTTTTGAATACACAGCTCCATTCTTTACTGCTGATGATATTACCTTCGCCAATCTTGAAGGCCCTGTTTCAGACAGAGGAAGAGATATGGGTTCAAAATTCTCATTTCATTTTGAACCGAAAATCGCGCCCGTACTTAAAGCAAGCGGTATTGATATCGTCTCGGTGGCAAACAATCACGAGGGCGACTGGTCACGTATTGCCTATGATGACACACTGAAATACCTCACTGATGCAGGAGTCCTCTTTGCTGGCGGTGGTGAAAATTATGCCAAAGCAATAGAACCAACAATCATTGAAAAGAATGGCGTAACGATCGGATTCCTAGGATTTACTGATGTTGGCCCGCACTGGATGCCTGCGGGAGAAAAACAATCCGGGGTATTGCTCGCGGATGATCCAAACTTTGATTCCATTATCAAAAATGCTTCGACGAAAGTTGATTTCCTTATTGTTTCTTTTCATTTCGGTGTAGAATATAACGTAGGCAAGCATACAGAACGACAAGCCTTGCTCGCCCACAAAGCAATCGATGATGGTGCAAAGATTATTATCGGCCACCACCCACACGTCATAGGAGATACAGAAAATTACAACGGTGGATTTATTGCATACAGTCTCGGTAATTTTATCTTCGACCAACCATTTTCAAAAGATACGATGCAAGGAGGATTTTTAGAAATTTCATTAGATACAACAGGCATTCTTTCAACTGAATTAAAAACTATAAAATCAAGTTCACAATACGCGCCAAGCGAACTACTAAGCAAAGCAACTGAATGAAGCATACGTCGACAAAAAAAATACTCTGGGCCATCTTCTCAATGTCAGTTGGTTTAGGCGGCGCATTCGTCCTTGTTCAAGGAGGAAGTGCGGTCTATGCTTCCCTATCAAAAAATACTACAGCGTCCATTGTTTCAGCATCAGAAACAACTACAACTGAAGTTCAAATTCCATTATCGGCAGTGGAAAATATCCCAGTAGAAAATACTCCAGTCACAATCACAAGTAATATTTTTTCAGAGGATCAGATACCTCAAGAAAATCAACAAAAACAAGCAGGCTACCCAAACGAAGAAGCTGTCATTCAAGCGCCTAAAAAGGTCGCTTACTCTTGCCCGAAACCAAAAAAAGATTTTCCTGACTACGGCATGGAAAATGTTGGGCAAAATACAGCTATCCCTGACAGTGATTATATTCCGAATGATTTAGTATTGCTTTCGAAAGACGCAACACTCCACCCTGATTTATGTTTACGCCAAGAAGCAGCAGATGAATTTGAAGCAATGATCGCTGCCGCGCTTGGAGACAAGCTCACCATCCGTGCCACTTCTGCATTCCGAGATTACGGAACTCAATCATCAATATTGAAAGAATGGATCAAACTCCGCGGGCAGGAAGCATATCTTCGCGTTGCAAAACCAGGCTACTCAGAGCACCAGCTTGGTATGACAATTGATCTTTCTGGAAAATCAATCAACTACACTTCAGCAGCAGATCTCTTCGGCACTTCACCGGAGGCACAGTGGCTTGAAGATAACGCTGCAACGTACGGCTTTGTCCGAAGTTATCCAGAGGGAAAAGAACTCATTACCGGCTATATGTATGAGCCATGGCATTACCGCTATGTTGGCATCGACAACGCGCTCGCAATAAAAAAAGAGTCGGTAACACTTACCGAATTTTTGGCAGCACTCCAGAAAGAGAAAGACGACACGATTGAGGTTGGTGGTTAGTAAAATCCCCCCGATTATCATCGGGGGGATTTTTAATTTAAAAAAACACTCACTACTTATGTAATTCTTCCGCAAAATTCATAGAAGTGATAACGTTGAGGCATTCCAGGGAAATTATAACCATCTACAACAACAGATTTAATTTTGTCGTCATCGATTTTTATAATTGGCAGGAGGTTACTAGGTTCACTTGGAGGCATGTACTGCTGCGCTGACATAGAACCATTACACATTATCCCCATCCAACTATTATTCTTTGCGTCTTCCTCAAACGCAGGAATTCTTCGTTCAGGGAACATGCCTGTTTTCCATTTTTCAAACATGAGTAAAAGAAGAGATTCAAGCAATGTACAACCTTCTTTCCCGTTACGTTCATTGAAATTTACATCAGC
>JAHFNJ010000014.1 GCA_023267375.1 Candidatus Nomurabacteria bacterium
ATTGTGAACCTTGAACCCCGTACCATTCGCGGGGTGGAATCGCAGGGGATGTTGATGGCGGTCGATGGTAAAGAGGGATCGCCTGTTTTTCTTGTCCCAGAAGTGGAAGTTAATCCCGGGTCGTGCGTCAGATAGAGTGTATGTTACACATCGATCCAGCACATATTATTCAATCGGTCGGCATGATCGGCATCTTTATGATTGTCTTTGCCGAAACCGGGCTTCTGTTCGGGTTCTTTTTGCCAGGGGATTCACTGCTTGTTCCGATCGGTATTTTGGCCGCACAAGGATATATTGATCCGTGGACATTCGGTATCGCCGCGGCTCTCGGAGCAATTTTGGGTGATTCAACTGGATATTTCTTGGGGCGACGGTTTGGTTCTGCAATTTTTAAAAAAGATGACTCATTTTTTTTCGATAAGAAGCACATTGAGCGTACGGAGCGGTTTTATGAAAAATATGGCAGGACAACAATTTTTCTTGCGCGCTTCACGCCGATCGTGCGCACCTTCGCTGCGCCAATGGCTGGTGTAGGGAAGATGCCCTACCATATCTTCGCGTTCTGGAATATTTTAGGGGGGATCCTATGGCCAGCTTCCCTTATCGGCATCGGCTATTTTTTTGGTAGTAGAATTCCAAATATCGATCAATACATTATCCCCGGAGTTCTCGTGATTGTCGTCGTTTTTGCGCTTCCTGTCGTTTTTCAAGGGGTCCGTCGTCTTGTTTTGAAAAAAAAGAATACTGTGTAGCTTATACCTTCGTTTTAACGAAGGGTTTTAGTATAATTAAAAGTGATGCAAATGCGCCACACGTACAACCGTTTTTTTCCACCACCAAAGTATCTACTTATGTCCTCAATGGGACTAGATATTTCTGATCTCTCAATAAAATATGCAGAGCTTGTCCATACGACGAAAGGAGTGAAAGTCGGCCGGTTTGGCGAAAAGCGAATCCCTTCTGGCGTTATCGAATCAGGAAAAATAAAAGATACAAAAAAACTGACAGATATTTTACGTGAATTAAAACGCGAACTCGGTCTTGAGTTTGTGCGCGTCTCATTACCAGAAGAACAGGTGTATCTTTTCCGTTTAGTAATACCTAAAATTGACCCAAAAGATATCCGCAGTGCTATCGAACTTTCCCTTGAAGAACATATTCCTATCTCTGCCGCTGAAGCTATTTTTGACTACGAACTTATTAACGAGACGGAGCAGGGGTACGATATACACGTGTCAGCGCTTTCGCGCCAAGTAGCGGAGAGTTATCTTTCCATTTTTAAAGAATCCGGGTTGGTGACGCTTTCGCTGGAACTTGAAGCCGAAGCGATTGTCCGGGCCGCGGTTGCTGATGGGGATTTAGGAACATACATGCTCGTTGACTGTGGTGATGCGCGTACGGGGATTGCGATTGTTTCAGGGGGGAAGGTTTCCTTTACTTCGACTGTTGATATCGGTGGGACTACATTGACGGGAATGATCCAAAAAGAATTGAAGATCTCCTACGATGAAGCCGAGCAGATGAAAAAAGAGCAGGGGCTTCGCCGCAACGCCGAAAAGAGGGAAGTCTTCTCAGTCTTGTTAAATGGTGTTTCGATTTTGCGCGATGAAATCAACAAGCACTATGTGTACTGGCATGTGCATGCCAACGAAGGGGGAATCACTCGTCCACGGATTGAAAAAATCATCCTGTGCGGTGGTGATGCAAACTTGCTCGGTCTCGTTGAATACTTGAGTGCTAGTATGAAAGTGCCGGTTGAGCGTGCCGATGCATGGGTGAATATTCCACTCATTGATGCTGATTTACCGCCAATTCGTTTGAGTGAGTCGCTTTCATATATTACTGCGTTAGGCCTTGCGCTTGGAGATCTTTGCCATGATTAATTTACTACCAGCTGAATACAAGGATTTTTTAAAGAAGATCAGTGAATTTCGTCTTGTGACGACAACTTTTTTCTTTTTATTCTTACTGGTCTTGATTGCTGGTGTACTGCTTGTCCCTGCTTCCATACTTTCGACCCTGAAAGAAAAGAACCTTTCAGCACAACTCGAACTCCTTAAAAAGGGTGACAGTGCTGGCGCTGAACAGACGATGAACAAAACTATCGCAGATATCAATAAATCGGTATTCCTGTTTACTGTCCCGAATACTGCACCACTACTTTCTACTGAGGTGCTTGAGCCTCTCTTTACGTTGACGCCATCCGGGGTCGCGATTACCGGAGTGTCCTTCAAAAACGATACACCAGCGACACTTGAAATTTCAGGGATTGCGAAGGATCGTCAAACGCTCGATCTGTTTGTGAAGAAGCTGCAAACGCATCCGCAATTCGCAAAAGTTGATCTGCCGATTTCAAACTTCGTGAAAGACAAAGACATTGATTACAAGGTCACGTGTACGCTGAAATAAAAGTATATGACACCACTGAAACGAAACATTCTACAGCTTACCTTGATCGGCCTTCTCTGTGTCGCGGCAGTTGCCGCATATGGCTATTTTTTCTTGGCGGTCCGTGCGCAAAACCAGACAATTTCTCGTCTTGAAAACGATATTACGCTCCAGAAAAAAAAGGAAGCCGAGCTTCATCTTATAAAGACAAACCTTGAACGTACCGAAGAAGCACGCGCCAAACTTGATTCGCATTTTGTGAGCTATGATCACGTCGTTGATTTCTTGAACTACCTCGAAGCACAAGGGAAGAATGCGCAGGCACTTGTCGAAATACAAACCGTTACTCTCGCTGATAATAAAAATACAACACCAGCTAAGTCAGGTACGGCCACTCCTATTGATGCACAGACTGGGAAGCCGACGACCCCTATGCCATCTGGAGTGGTGAATACGCAAAGTCTTACTGTAACACTGAAGGCGAGCGGGTCATTTGTAAATGTGTATCAGTTTCTGCTGCTAATGGAGAATTTGCCATATGAAGTGGATATAAATTCTCTCATGCTTCGAAAAAATACAAATGAAGCAGTGATTGCTGTCTCAGGTCCGTGGGAAGGGGATTTTACCCTCACTGTTCGCAGTTTTATTACCACGAAACAATAAATTATGGACTTACATTTTTCTTCACACAAAACAAAAAAAGAAGTGCATTTCAGTAAGGAAGCAAAAAATTGCCAAGCAAATACCGGGCACTACTGGTCCATACTTCTTTCTGTCTTTTTTGTGCTCGTCGTTGTGCTCATCGGTTTCAATGTCTATGTGTTGCACCAGATAAATCGTGAAGCAATTTTTACGGTCACTGATACGAGTGATGTAAATGTACCAAAAGTAAATCAGTCTCGCCTCGAAGCTGTTCTCGATTATTTTGACAATCGGGCTAAGCGAGCCGAAGAGGTATTGTTGGCAAAACCACAGGTCGTTGACCCAGCGCTCCCTCATTGATATAGTCTACTCGCTTGCCCCCGTAGTTCAATGGATAGAACAGCGGACTTCTAAGCCGTCGATGTAGGTTCGATTCCTACCAGGGGCACACATGGAATATAAAAAAAATAACAGCCCTGAGTTTACTCCCTCCATCCTTGCAGAGAAGATTTTTGCAATAACGGACCAGGCGAGCAGTCTTCTCATGAAATACTATAAACAGGTATTAAATGTTGATTACAAAAAAGATGAATTTGATCCAGTTACAATCGCAGACCGAGAAGCAGATAGTTTAATCCGAGAACAATTGCACAAGGAATTTCCGGAAGATCTTATTTTGTCTGAAGAAAATGAATTTGTTCCCGCTGACTACAGCGGGCGTGTGTGGATGGTTGATCCCCTTGATGGAACGAAAGATTTTTTGAAAGGGAGGACATCTTTCGGTATAAACGTTGGATTGCTAGAAAACGGGGTACCGATTTTTGGCTATGTTGCAATTCCCGCGCGCAATCAGTTTTTTTATGCAGAGAAAGACAAAGGATCATTTGAAAAAATTGGGAATTCTTTTAAAAAATTGCAGGTAAATACTATTACAAATATTGAAGAATCACGTTTAGTGACGAGAAATCCAAGCAGTGAAATACGTCCCCTTGAAGAAAAAATAAATAAAATGCCTTTTAAAGAGCAGATACCTGAAGGGGGGATGGGGGTGAAATTTTCTTTGGTAGCAAGTGGACAAGCTGAAGCGCATGTGAATACGAATTTTAAGGCGAGCAAGTGGGATACACTTGCTCCGGGTATTATTTTGACTGAAGCTGGAGGGGTTATAACTGATCTTGATGGCAATCAGCTGGACTATACAAAACCGGCGTCAGCTTGGGAGCGGTCTTTTGTTATTGCGAATAATAAAATTACTCACCAAAAAATTATTGAATCTTTGAAATAACTATCTATGACCAAAGACCAGATAAAACAAAAACTTATCGATGAAGGCTTCGTTCATATTTATGAATGGAAAGATGAAGGAGGGAAGTCGTATGCTTCACATGCACACAAAGGGAAAGTTGTGCTCTATATCATACAAGGTTCAATAGAGTTTACGTTTGGTGATAGTAAACAGTTGGTACATACCGGAGATCGTTTTGATGTTCCTCCTGGAGGTGTGCACACGGCCATTGTTGGTCCTGATGGATGTGAATACATCGTCGGAGAGATGATTGAGGGGGATTCTTAGAAAATGGTATAATCAGGGTGTTATTTATTAGTTAACCTTATATATTTTATGGATACTCCAAACACCACTACTCCTCCACCAGCACAGACTCATGCTGCTGGTTCCCATAAGAATATCCTTATGGCGGTACTCGCTTACTTGGGCATTCTTATCATCGTCTCATACTTGGTTGCCAAAGATGAGCCATTTGTAAAATTCCACATTAAACAAGGACTCGTCCTTCTCATTGTTGAAGTGATCATTTGGGTCTTATTCCCAATGTTCCTGTGGCCACTCTGGGGATTGTATCAAATTCTGCATCTCGCTATGCTTGTTCTCGTGATTATCGGTATTGTTCATGCTGCAAAAGGGGAAGAGAAAATGCTTCCCGTCATTGGCGATTTTGCCAAACATTTGAAGTTTTAAATAATGGCAGTCAGAAAAAATCCCAACTTTGGTTGGGATTTTTTCTATATACTTGCCGAGTTTTAAGAGAGGAGTATAGTCCATAGGTATGGAACCTCTGGCTTCAAAAATTAGACCAAAAAGCCTTGATTCATTTGTAGGGCAGGAACATTTGGTGGCAAAGAAAAAAGCCGGCAAGCCGGCTGGCCCTCTTCGAGTAGCCATAGAACAGAAACATCTCTTTTCTTTTATCTTATGGGGACCACCCGGTGTTGGGAAAACCACGCTTGCGCGTATTTATGCCGAGGCGCTCAATGCCGAGTATTATGAGCTTTCGGCTGTATCTGCAGGGAAAGATGATATTCGGAAAATTGTTGATGCGCGGACCGGCGGGGCACTATTTGGTCCCAAAATTCTTTTTTTAGATGAGATACATCGCTTCAATAAAGCACAGCAGGATTTTTTGTTGCCGTATGTCGAGAAAGGTATTTTGACATTAATTGGAGCAACAACTGAGAATCCATCGTTTGAAGTAATTCCAGCGCTACTTTCACGTTGCCGCGTATTTGTGCTCGAAGAGTTGTCTTCGGACGACATGAAGAAAATAATACAGAGTACTGGTTACAAGCTTAGTAAAGAAGCAACTGAGTGGCTCATTGGCATGGCAAACGGTGACGCGCGCCAAGCGCTTGCGATGATTGAAAATACTGCAGGACTCTACAAAGAAATTACTGTAGAGAATTTAAAGAATACGCTCCAGTCAAAATTTTTACGATACGACAAAAAAGGTGAAGAGCACTACAATACGATTTCAGCATTTATAAAAAGTATGCGCGCTTCGCAGCCGGATGCCGCGCTCTACTATATGGCTCGCATGATTGATGCTGGGGAAGATCCGAAGTTTATCGCACGACGAATGGTGATATTTGCCTCCGAGGATATCGGCATGGCACAGCCTACAGCGCTTGTTGTCGCGAATGAGGTATTCAAAGCAGTGGAAACAATTGGACTTCCGGAGTGCGGTATCAATTTAGCGCATGGCGTCGTGTACCTCTGCAAAGCCCCGAAAGATCGAAGTGCATACAATGCGTATCTTGAAGCGACTAAGGATGTAAAAGAGTTTGGCAATCTGCCGGTGCCGATGAAGACAAGGAATCCCGTAACAAAGCTCATGAAAAATATTGGCTATGGAGAGGGGTATGAAAAGTATACGAAGGAGGATCTTTTACCTGAAAGACTGAAAGGCAGAACATACTTAAAAACTAGTAAGAAAAAAATAAGTAAGTAATATTTTGCCGGACCTGCCTGCCGGCAGGCAGGGAAATTGAAGGGGAGGAGGTGCTTGAAGGAGAAAGGGGACACTAAGAAGCAACTCTTGTTTTTAATTGTTTACGGCGCATGATTAACAATAAACTGAACAATGCATTTACGACTACCCAAGTAACTGGATACAGGACTGTTAAGATGTTAAATTTCTGTAATGCAAAAATACTTAGCCCGTGTCGAAAAGATGTAAGTTCCCAAACGAATAGAGATTCTGCGTGCGGTTTATTCCATGCTTTTCGTATTGTCGGACCAAAACCGATAACTTCTGTTGCTACAAGAAGTATCATTGACCAAACTGGCTGTTTAATGACAAGCCAAAGAAAAAGTGCTACTAGTGAAATTACAAGAAAGAGAATATCTAAAAGAGTAATATGTTTCTCGCCATATTTCAGAGAAATAAAGAAAATAGCAATACAAATTAAAGTTACTGCTAGTGTAATCCATGAGCCCGCCCCGGCTCCACCATATACTTGAAGAGCCCAGGTGATAGAGCTTGAAATTGACCATATAAGAAAGGTGAATGTGTGAGGTGTTGTTTTTCTTTTTAAAATATCACGAACATAGACACCGTATCCGACAAAGGAGAGTATAACTGCAATAATGCTGATTATGATTTTATAAAGAGGCATTTGTGAATCTTAATATTTTTGATGCAGGACTCTCGACTACCGTCGCGAGTGGTTTTGTATTTTTGCGGACGAAGTCCTTAAAAATATACAAAACCCTTTCGAGTCCTGCCGCGAGTGAAGCAGTTCACTCGCTATCGCGCCACTCTCCGCCTGCTAGGCGGAACCGTGTGCGCGATGCAGGACTCGAACCTGCGACCTTTCCGGTGTAAACGGATTGCTCTACCAACTGAGCTAATCGCGCATAAAAACTGTTTCTTATTTATTACAATTTGCTGATTGCTCGGACCCTGCCCGACCTCTGGCGGGAACTGAGCTAATCGCGCAATGAACCTACATTACATCATTTTTATCTCTTTATCAACCCGGTAGACACCCCTTCATTTTGGCGGTAGTATGGAGCTATGTCTTTTCTCGAAAATCCCCCAAAAGTATTCGCTTCCAAGGAAGAGCGACAGGCGGCGGATTATGCAAAACGTTTTGCGAAACGGTATTTGGAAAGTGGGAAAATTAATAAAGAAACCCTTACTAGTGACGAGAAAATAAAAGAAGCTTTAGAAGAAAGTGGGATAGTAAAAGAGGGTGCCCCATTCTTCGGGGAAGTGATAAAAATGCTTCGGAGTATGCAAGCTGTACCAGAAGCTGTTGTTGTTAAAAAAGAAAAACCAATTATACCTATAAAAGAGCCAGAATTTATTCCTGTTGAAATCCCTAAGAAGGAACTCCATTTTGTAGAGGATACTACTTTGCTCGAAAATTTTGCCACATTCCAGAGAGCAGAAGATTTGAAGGAAGAGAAAGGATCAATAATGGAAAATGAAGAAGAGGTGAATGCTATGTATCTTGATGCCCTCACCTTTGAAAAAGAGCGAAATAAAGAGTCGGATGACTACTATCTTGAGTTTGCAAAATTGGGATTAGTAAAAAGAGGAGCCATAGAAGTACGGAAAGATCTTACTGCGTTGCGTGTCCGAGAAAAAGAATTTTCTGAAAATATTATGAAACAAAAAAAGATTGCAACAATGACTGAAATTGGTCTTGATTATGTGGTTTCTGAGCTCCGACTCTATGGAGAGAATATACGAATCGGTAGTACTTCAAAATATGATGACATCATGCGAGGAGTCGATAGTGTAATGGAATTTGTTGCACCAGGTACACAAACTGAGTTCTTGGGAATGGGAATCGATGTGACATACACTGGACTCCGTGGACGGGGATATGAGGACAAGATTTTTAAACTCCTTTCATCGATACGTAATAACGAGAAAACAAAAGTGAAATATTATACGAATAGCAATGGTGAACCAGTTGAAGAATTTCCTGTTCCAAAAATTGTGCTGAGCTTTGATGTAAAAGATGTCCGAAATCTTATGTATCTTCTAAAGAATACTGGTGATACAAAGGCAAAACAGGAATTTATCCAGAGCGCGTTTAAAGATAAAATTATGAATCAAATTATTATGCAATGTGAGAAGTTGTCACATTTTGCAAAACAGCACGACAATACAATAAGTGTTGAGTATGATCGGGTCTTGCAAGCGCTTACTGCCATAGCGGAAAAAAATTTAAATATAAAAGGAATTTTGGATGTTCGGCATACAGATGAAGTTTCTCGTCGTTTCAGTGGATTATTAAAGAAATTTGAAGATGAAGCTTAGCAAATTGCCGCTTAATATGCCTCCAATTATCTACGAAGACAAAAATATACTTGTACTCAATAAGCCCGCAGGGCTCACGGTCCATGGTGATGGAAAAAGCGACGAGAAAACACTTGTTGATTTTTTGCTCGAAAAGTATCCTGAGTTAGAGCACGTTGGAGAACCGATGAAGATAGAGGGAAAAGCAGGGAAGATAAAATTGATTCCGCGCCCAGGTATTGTGCATCGTCTTGATAAAGATACTTCAGGGGTGATTATTGTCGCCAAGAATCAAGAGACGTTCACTTTTTTGAAACAGCAGTTTAAGGATCGCAAAACAGAAAAAGTGTACTACGCCTATACCTATGGATGGCTCAAAAATGATAAGGGTCCGATCAATATGCCGATAGGGCGCAGTGCTGGTGATATTCGTATGTGGACGACCGGGAAGGGCGCGCGTGGGACTATTCGTGAGGCATGGACTGATTTTGAAGTCATGAAGCGTATACCTGAAGATAAATGGGAGGAGAGCCGAAAGAATGGCAGTACCGAAGAGGGAACGTATACCTACGTAAAATTGATGCCTAAAACCGGCCGAACGCACCAGCTCCGCGTTCATATGAAATATATCAATCATCCTATCATCGGT
>JAHFNJ010000008.1 GCA_023267375.1 Candidatus Nomurabacteria bacterium
AACATGTCGTACAGCAACACTTTCTTTTGCGGTCGTCTGCGGAGAACTCAAGTTCACCACAAAGGCAACTTGCTTACCATCGATAATGGAGAGTACGTTTGGCTTTTCTTCAAACGCCTTGCGGACCACTTTTGCATTTACGCCATTCTCGTTCAAAAATTCTGCTGTTGAATCAGTTGCAAATATTTCATACCCAAGTTTTGCTAAACTTTGTGCTGCATCCAAAAACTTTGCTTTGTTTACCAGACCGCCAAGCGACAACAGTACTGCTTTGCGATTGAAGTAAAATTTATTGGCACTCATGATTGATTTCAAAAGCGCTTCGTCGTAATCCTTACCAAAGGCAGCCACTTCACCAGTAGATGACATTTCAACACGGAGAATTGGATCAGCCCCCAACAGGCGCGAGAATGAAAACTGTGGTGATTTTACAACAACACTTTTTGGATAGACGAACTCATGCTGCTTTGCTTTGCCAAAGAAACTATCAACTGCAAGTTCTGGGAAGTTTGCATCCATCGCTTTTGAAAGCAATGGAAACGTGCGGCTCGCACGAACGTTTACTTCAATAACCGACGGCTTGTTGTCTTTCACCAGATACTGAATATTGAATGGTCCAGTAATATCGAGTTCTTTGGCGATCTTTTTTGAAATCTGGCGAAGTTGGAATTCGGTCGAGGCATACACGCGCTGTGTCGGATACACGATTGTTGCATCACCTGAGTGCACGCCAGCATTTTCAATGTGTTCAGAAATTGCATAGATGATGAGCTTCCCTTTCTGCGCAACAGCATCAAACTCAAGCTCTTTTGCATTCTCTACAAATTTTGAAATGGTGACCGGATATTCTGGGCCAAGCACTGTCGCCTTCATCACGAAATTGTGAAGCTCACGCTTGTTGTAGCACACGCTCATAGCACTCCCTGAGAGCACAAATGACGGACGAACAAGCACTGGGTAGCCTTCCTTATCAGCAAATTTTTCGGCCCCTTCCATTGTACTGAAGCTCTGCCACTTTGGCTGAGCAATGCCAAGCTTGTCGAGCATGGCCGAGAATTTATTGCGGTCTTCTGCGCGGTCGATATTGTCGGCGGTTGTTCCTAAGAGCGTGAATCCTTCTTTTGAGAGCTTGCGTGCGAGATTGTTTGGACGTTGTCCACCCATTGAGACCACTAATCCGCCAGCACTTTCAAATTCGTAAATATCAGCAACTGTTTCAAATGAGACATCTTCAAAGTACAGACGATCAGACATGTCGTAGTCGGTCGAAACGGTTTCCGGATTGCAGTTCACGATGACAGATTTTTTCTTATAGCGTTTGAGTGCGAGTGCGGCATGGATAGACGACCAATCAAATTCTACTGACGAACCGATATGGTACGGGCCGGATCCAAGCACCATGATTGCATTTTTTCCTAGTGGAACAACATCGTGGTGCGCACCGTGATACGTAAGATACAGGTAGTTTGTCTGTGCAGGAACTTCTCCAGCAAGTGTATCGATTTGGAATACCGATGGTTTGACGCCAAACTTCTTACGCATTTCGCGAATATGGAATTCAGTTTTGTTGCAAAGTAAACCAATTTTTTTATCAGAAAAGCCAAGCTGCTTGAGCTCAAGCATTGTTTCTTGGGTGAGTTTCTTGTTTGTTTTAAATTTCTTCTCGGCTTTCGCTATTGCCTCGATGCGATACAAAAACCATAAATCAATGCCTGTTTTTTTATGGATCGCTTCTACAGTCATTCCCTTGAGTAAGGATTCAGCTACCGCAAAGAGACGCTTCGGTGTCGGTACTGATAGAAAGTGCTCACATTCAGCCGCATTAGCAAAACCATTGTCAGTTACACTCTGCACCAATCCTGACTGCATACGCACCGCCTTCTGGAGCGCTTCTTCAAAGCTTCTGCCGATCGCCATCACTTCCCCCACTGATTTCATCGCGCTACCTATTTTTTCTTCTGCGCCTTTAAATTTTTCCAAATCCCAACGTGGCATTTTCACTACCACATAGTCGAGAGCTGGTTCAAAAAAACTCTGCGTAACTTTCGTAATTTTATTTTTTATTTCAAGCAGACTATACCCGAGCGCAAGCTTTGCCGCCACGTACGCAAGCGGATAGCCCGTCGCTTTTGACGCAAGTGCTGAAGAACGCGAGAGACGCGCATTCACTTCAATAACACAATAATCAAGTTCCCCCTCCTTGGGGTTTGGGTTCAGTGCGTACTGCACGTTGCATTCGCCGACGATCTTCAAACTTTGCACGATCTTAATGGATGCCTCACGAAGCCCATGATACTCATGGTTGTCGAGTGTCTGTGATGGTGCAACAACAATGGAATCACCGGTATGAATACCGAGCGGATCGAGGTTCTCCATGTTACAGACGGTTACTGTATTCCCGAAACTATCACGCACAACTTCGTATTCAATTTCTTTCCAGTGGTGAAGATATTTTTCAATAAGTACCTGCGGAGAAACAGCCAGTGCACCGTCGACGATTTCTTTAAATTCTTCATCATTGTGCGCAACGCCAGATTTCTGTCCGCCAAGCGTGAAAGCTGCACGGATCATGAGTGGAAAGCCAATTTTTTTCGCGAGCTTGCGCGCGCCTTCGAGAGTCGTCGCTGCTCCTGATGGTGCTGTAGGAATACCGAGTCCACGCAAATGATCAGCAAAGAGCTGACGGTCTTCGGTGAGTTCAATTGATTTCACTGGAGTGCCGAGCACTTTTACGTTGTACTTTTTTAAAATGCCTTTTTCTTCAAGCTTGAGTCCACAGTTGAGCGCTGTCTGTCCACCGAATGAAAGCATGATGCCATCTGGTCGCTCTTTCTTGATTATTTTCTCAACAAAGTACGAATTGACTGGCAGGAAATATACTTCATCAGCAAGTGTTTTTGATGTTTGAAAAGTCGCGATGTTTGGATTTACCAAAATCACTTTTATTTTTTCTTCCTTGAGCGCTTTGATCGCCTGACTGCCAGAATAGTCGAACTCCCCCGCTTCGCCGATTTTGAGCGCACCGCTTCCGAGGACCAATATTTTTTTGAATGTATGTGCAGTTTTCATATTATTTCTTATTCTTTACCAAACCTGCTTTCTCAAGAAAGTAATCAAAAATCCAATCCGTGTCGAGCGGGCCAGGCGAACTCTCTGGATGAAACTGCACCGACATCACAGGAAGTGTCTTATGAATAATGCCTTCGTTGGTATTATCATTGGCATTGTAAAACCACTCAGTAAAACCTTTCGGGATTTTCTTCACTGCAAATCCGTGATTTTGGGTTGTAAGATATGCTGTATTTGTTCCAGAGAGCACACACGGCTGATTCTGGCTGCGATGACCAAATTTGAGTTTGTAGGTAGAACCGCCTGCCGCCAAGGCAAGAATTTGGTTACCAAGACAGATACCCAGCGTTGGAATCTTTTTCGCAAGAATCTTTTTTGCATTCTCGATTGTCTTCGTCACTTTTGTTGGATCACCTGGACCATTTGAAATCAGGACCGCATCAACCGGGAATGAAAGTGTCGTCACATCTGTATCCCATGGAACAACAACTACTTTTACTCCGCGAGCCACGAGTCGGCGTACCATATTTCTCTTTTCACCACAGTCGATAACGACAATTGTTTTTTTACCAGTGCCATGAGTTTCTATTTTTTTCGTTGAAACTTCAGCGGAAAGATTTCTTTTATTTGGATCATCATAGGCGACATCTTTTTTGCCTGCCAAAATTTTTCCAAGCATCACTCCTTCATTGCGAAGCTTCTCAGTGAGTCCGCGCGTATCTTTAATTTCAAGCGCTGGCACTCCTTCACTCTTCAGCCATTCGGCAAGCGTCTGTTTTGACGCATGATGTGATGGCGTATCGATATAACTTGAAACGATAAGTCCTGCAACTTGAATTTTTCCAGACTCCCACATTTCTTTCTTAGGAATGCCGTAGTTGCCGACAAGCGGATAGGTCATCACGAGAATCTGTCCGCGAAATGATGGATCAGTCAGGGCTTCTGGGTAGCCCACCATGCCGGTTGCAAACACCACTTCGCCAGAGAGTGAAACAGGAGCGCCGAAACTTTTTCCCGTGTATTTACTGCCATCTTTTAATTTAAGTATTGATTGCATATAGTTTGGACAAATTAAAAGCCCACTGAAGGGCTTTTAATAAAAAATCAAAAAAGAAAAATTGTTGGGCTGTCGACACGCAATTCTTTTCCCTGTTTGATACATTGGAAAGGATTATACCAGTGTGATGGATACGTGCAAGCGGGACTTATCCACAGACTAGAATTCTCTATGCTCTAAAAGGAAATCCTTGATCAGCTGCTCTATTTCCGCCGCATTTTCAGCGTCCATAAGCTTCATCCGCAATTCTTTCGCACCGTCAAAACCATTCACATAGGCCTTATAATGTTTTTTCATGATGGCGAAATTCTTTTTGTCACCAAGGAGTTCTTCGAACAGTTTCGTGTGCTCAACGAGCACACGAAGTTTTTCTTCTATCGGTACTCCAACTTCTCGGTGAAGCCAAAATTTCTCTTTTGCTTCATCTACTAAATCAGTATTTTGTACGGAAGCAATACTTGTTTTATCTTTTGCAAACAACCATGGATTGCCGAAAATTGCCCGACCAAGCATGACGCCATCACACCCGGTTTCTATAGCTTTTGCGCGCGCTTCATCAACATCTTTTACGTCACCATTGCCGATGATGAGCGTCGCTGGCGCAAGCTTATCTCGCAACGCCACTACTTCTTTCATAAGGTCCCAGTGTGCCGGTACCAGCGAGAGCTCTTTGCGTGTACGCAAGTGCACCGTAAGCGCTGCAACATCCTCAGCAAGAATAATTGGAATCCATTCACTGATCTGATTTTTACTATACCCAATTCTCGTCTTTACTGAGATGGGTAGATTAGGCGCACCCTCCTTTGCCGCGCGAATAACTGCTACTGCTTTCTCTGGTGTCTTAATCATCGCCGCACCTGCACCCTGCTTTTCAATACTCTTATCAGGGCAGCCCATGTTGATATCGATGCCATCGAAACCAAGCTCTGCGCAAAGCTTCGCTGCTTCGCGCATGTTCTCAGGATTTGAGGTGAAGAGCTGGGCAACAATTGGACGCTCAGCTTCAGTATAAATGAGATCGGTCAGTAGTTTTGGTCGCGCAGTAGGATACGCTAAGCCATCAGCAGACACGAACTCTGTCCACGTCACATCTGGTTTACCGTATTTTGCAATGAGCCGACGAAACGCCGCATCAGTCACATCTGCCATCGGCGCCAAGACGAAAAAGGGCTCACCTGAGCCATCCTTCTTTTCTTTCAGTTTTTGCCAAAAATTCTTTTCCATATATTACTGTGGAGTTGCCGTTGCGGCCGACGAAGCATCCGGCGTACTAATCATCGGCACCCCACCCGCTTGTGCGAATTTGTAATATACCTTATTCGTGAAGCGTAAATCAATATAGAGGAGCGAATCAAACTTTTTCTTAAAATCAGTTGCAAATGGTTCAGTCAAAAGTGCAGCACGCAAATTTTCTGTAATATTCGTTAAATCATTTTTCTTATTGAACTCAATCTTCGTATGGATGGGACGTTCTGCCGATAGCGGAGCAATATAGAGGCTATATTCACCGTCGGGGCTCAACACGAGTCCATAGGTCTGAAGACCAAGAGCTATGATACTATCTCGAAAATCGAGCAGTTTCTGAAAATCATCGGGTGACAAAAACTGTTGTCCAACAGGAGCGAGTGAGTCATTGAAAAGCCCTGTCCCGTAGAATTTGAAAAAAACATCTCCGGAAAAATAGGGCGCCTCAGAAAAAATATATCCATTGGCATCTATATAGTAACAATCTGCCCGACTTGTTTCTCCCGCTGCTTCATTGAAATCATGCCCGCACCACAGATACCGTGCATCACGTTCAGTCACGTAAACATGGAGCGTATGCAAATCAGAAAGATCAAGGGCAACATCACTCAGTCGCTTGAATGTTTCAAGCACATGCTCGCGAATTGCTTCTTGAGGGTAAATAAGACCATTCTGTTTTGAAAAAAGATACACATAGTTCCCTATAATTTTATCCTGTACCGATTTTAAAATTGCATCAGTATCAATAGTGTCATTACCAGAAATAACCACCTGCTCAATTCGGGTCGGCTCTATTTTTGAAAGATACGAAAGACCAGCAACAAAAGCGGCAACAGAAAAAAGGATAACAAAAAACCTTCGGCGTATCTTTGCGCGTCGCTTCTGCCTCAACTCAAGTACTCGAGATGGTTTTAAAATTTCTCGCTTGTTTTGCATAAAAAAAATTGGCGTACTACTCTATTGTACACCAATTTAGGAGAGACTTCTCTGCTACTTCCCTAGAAAATCTTTTCCAATATATTTTTTGAGTACCTCGGGAACGAGAATCGTGCCATCTTCTTGCTGGAAATTTTCGACAATCGCTGGAATGATACGTGACGGCGTAGCAACGAGCGTATTGTTGAGTGAATGCACGTAGCGCATTTTGCCGTCGTCATCTTTGTAACGGATATTGAGTCGGCGAGTCTGAAAGTCATGGAAGTACGATGCTGAATGTGTTTCGCGGTATTTATTCTGTGACGGCATCCACACTTCGATATCGTATTTCTTCACCTGCCCAAGACCAAGATCCCCGCCACAGTTCACCACAACACGGTAGTGTAACCCAAGTTCTTTCAAGAGTTCCTCCACATTCGCCGTCACCTCTTCATGGTGACGTACCGATGCTTCGTGACTCGCTTCACAGAGCACCACCTGTTCGAGTTTATAAAATTCATGGACACGAATAAGCCCTTTCACGTCTTTGCCATGCGAACCTGCTTCACGGCGAAAGCAAGGCGAGAATGCCACAAATTTCAGCGGTAACTTTGCTTTATCAAGCACTTCATTTGAATAGTATGACATTGTCGCTACTTCGCCAGTACCGGCGAGATAATCGCTGTCCTGCGTCTTGTATAAATCTTCTTCACCCTGCGGAAGATAACCAGTACCGAAGAGTGTTTCTTTATTCACTAATGATGGCACAACCATCGGCGAATACCCTTTTGCAACAATTGCGTTCATAAAATAGTTCCAGAGCGCAAACTCAAGCAACACAGCATCATTCTTCAAGAAGTAGCCACGAAATCCAGCAACTTTTGAACCACGTTCGAAATCTACCAGGTCGCGTGCTTCCATGAGTTCAGTGTGATCTTTGACTGGAAATGAGAAGGTTGGCTTTTCTCCAACAACCCGCACTTCCTGATTTTCTTCATCACTCGCGCCTTCAGGCACCGACACGTCTGGAATATTTGGCACTTGGAGCATCAATGTCTGCCATTCTTTCATGATGGTCTTCAATTCTTCTTCGCGCGCTTTCATGTCTTCTTTAAGGAGCGACATCTCGCTAATGAGCTGTGCTTTCTGTTCTTGCGCAAGATTGTTGCCGATCATCATGCTAGTGCGATTCTGCTCAGCACGCATGAGTTCTACTGCCTTAAGCAACTCAAGGCGCTTATCATCTACCGCAATGAGCGCGTCCACGTCAAATGAGATGTGCTTTTTTTGAGAACCCATCTTGATGAGGTCTTTATTTTCCCGAATGAAATGGATATCTAACATACCGTAGATAGTAGCAAAAATAGGTGAATAAAAAAAGGGCTGAACAAAAATCGGGTTTCGCATACAATGTACGTGAAACCCGAAATTTTTAATCTTATTACCCCCTACGATAACATTCCTATTCGCGCATCAAAGTCTTCTCTTTGCTTTTTTGTACGTGACCCTTCTATGGTCATTACATATAATGTGTCTGACCCGTAAGATTTTCGATAGGTAATAGACACGATCCAAAGCATTTGAACAGTTGCAAATGCTCGTTCTGCTTCTCTTGGATTTGCCGCACACCACATTACATAATCGAACCCACGAATAGTATTATTGTATTTTGAGGAAAGAAACATTGCTGCTCCGAAAAAAAATTGCTTATTGTCTTCAACCAACGCTTCCAATGATTCATAGTCAGTTGGCATAAAGGTAGTGTTAACCGCATACTTTTTTACTTTACGATAATAGTACTGCCTCAAGTCTATGAGGGTATTTACTAAAATACTTATTATTAGTTTTTTCATGACACAGTTGTTTTTGATTGTTTTTTGCTAGTATACTCTTATATATGTCTGATGCAATATACAAAATTCGTCAGTTACAAAATGAAGAATTCCCCGCACCACTTCTTGAAATCCCGCAGCCACCAAAAGAACTCTGGATCCAAGGAGAGCTTCCCTCACCTGAGGAATATATATACCTCGCAGTTGTCGGCACACGAAAGTACACAAATTACGGGAAAGAGGTCTGCGAGAAACTAATTGCCGGACTTCGCGGACACCCCATTGTTATCGTCTCAGGTCTTGCGCTTGGCATTGATGCTATCGCCCATAAAGCCGCGCTTGATGCAGGACTCAAAACAATCGCCGTGCCAGGTTCAGGTCTTGATCCAAAAGTACTTTACCCATCAGCCAATCAAGGGCTCGCTCGAAAAATAGTTGAATCAGGAGGTTGTCTGCTTTCAGAATTTGCACCAGATTTTCGCGCTGCAGTCTGGACCTTCCCGCAACGCAATCGTATCGTTGCCGGTATGTGCAAAGCAGTACTCGTAATCGAAGCGCCAGAAAAATCAGGCGCACTCATCACTTCTCGCCTAGCAACTGATTATAATCGCGATGTTTTTACCGTTCCTGGTTCTATCTTTTCAGAAAACTCACAAGGTCCGCATATGCTCGTGCGTCTTGGTGCCACACCAATCCGTCACAGCAACGATCTTCTTGAAGCACTCGGGTTTGAGGTTAGCGAAAATGAAACAAAAAATACAGCACGCAAAAATCAAGAATTGGAAAATGGTACACCCGAAGAAAAACTGATTTGGGAATTGCTCGCTGAACCATGTCCACGTGATGATCTCATGCGTAAAGCTGGTATTCCGATCGCCAAAGCAAATGCACTGCTCTCAATTATGGAAATCAAAGGACTCATTAAAGAATCATTGGGTGAAATCCGTCGGGCATAATTAGCTACTCAACGGTTACCGACTTTGCTAAGTTGCGCGGCTTGTCAACATCGCATCCGCGAAGCACAGCAATATGGTACGCCAAAAGCTGCAGTGGAACAGAGACCGTAAACGGCGTAAGTAGTTCTGACGTTTCTGGAATTTCAATCGAATAATCAGCAATCTTTTTTGCATCAATATCCCCTTTTGTAACAATCGCAATAATGACACCTTTTCGTGCTTTTACTTCCATCATATTTGAAATTACTTTCTCATACGAGTGTCCACGGGTCGCAATAAAAACGACTGGCATATTTTCATCAATAAGTGCAATTGGTCCGTGTTTCATTTCTGCAGCCGGATATCCTTCAGCATGAATATAAGAAATTTCTTTAAGCTTCAGTGCGCCTTCAAGTGCGAGTGGAAATCCATAACCACGCCCGAGATAAATAAAATTTTTCGCGTCTTTAAATTTTTCAGCAATGAGTTGTATTTCCTTATCTATCAATAATGTTTCTTCAATTTTTTTAGGGATAGTCTCAAGACCAGAAAGAATTTCTTTAATTTTTTCTTTTGAAAGCACCTCCGTCTCACGTGCACGCAAAAGACATAACAAAAGAAGCACGGTGAGCTGCGCAGTAAAAGCCTTAGTAGAAGCCACACCTATTTCAGGTCCCGCATGAGTATACGATCCAGCATCAGTTGCACGTGGAATAGTAGCACCAACAACGTTACAGATTCCAAAAATAGTTGCACCTTTTTCTTTTGCGAGTAGTAACGCAGCTAAGGTGTCGGCAGTTTCGCCTGATTGTGAAATTGCAATAACAAAATCATTTTTCCCAATTACTGGATTTCGATACCGAAACTCTGATGCATACTCTACCGAAACAGGAACCCGCGCTAATTCTTCAAAAAAATATTTTGCTTCGAGTCCTGCATGCCACGAAGTTCCACATGCCAAAATAACAATACGTTCTGCGCTTAGAAATTCATTTTTTCGTTTTTCCAATCCCCCAAGTGTAATAGAACCATCTCTCACACTCATTCGTCCACGCATACTATCTAAGATAGACCGTGGCTGTTCATAAATTTCCTTCAGCATAAAATGTGAAAACCCTCCACGTTCAAGCTCCTCAATTTTCATTTCAAGTTTTTGGACATAGGGGCTTTTTATTTCATTTTGAATTGTTTTGACTGTCAGAATACCGTCTTTAATGATGGCGATCTCACCATCATCAAGATACACCACCTTATCAGTATAGCCGGCGATTGGTGTGGCATCAGAAGCAACAAAATATTCATCTTCACCAACACCCAAAACAACAGGGCTCCCACGTTTTGCGACGATAAGTGTGTTGGGAGAATCTGTAGAGAGTACTGCGATAGCATAAGCGCCGACTGCCTCCGAAAGTGCGAGACGTACAGCCTCATCCACAGGCACATTCGCATTTATTTTTATATCTTCAATCAAATTGGCAAGTACTTCAGTATCAGTCTCACTTTTAAAAATATATCCTTTTTCGGTAAGTGCTTTTTTTAAAGAAAGATAATTTTCGATAATACCGTTGTGCACTAAGGCAACTTCGCCATGCATAGAAAGATGTGGATGTGAGTTTGCATCTGAGGGTGCTCCGTGTGTTGCCCATCTTGTATGTGCAATCCCAATTGTGCCAGTACTATCTTGCTCTTTTAGGAACGAAGAGAGTTCCGCCACCTTTCCTTTTTTCTTATACACCCTAATTCCCTTGTCGCCCCAAAAAGCGACACCAGAACTGTCATAACCGCGATATTCCAATCGCTCAAGGCCGCCGATCAAAATCGGTCGCGCTTGTTTTTTACCAATGTAGCCAACAATTCCACACATATATTTGAATAATAACATGAAAAAAATAAATACTTTTTAGTGCATAACTTTTTTATAAAATAAGTTCAGTTGTTTGCAAAAAAGAATAATTGATGTTACTAATTAGGGCACAATGAATCCGGTAGTAGAAAATGGCATCGCTCCAATCTACCCCGTTGGAGCATTGGAAATGTTAAGATAGTTTTGTAAGAATCATTTTGTTTCTATGTTTGTAACTAAAAATGGCGCGAACCAATAATGCCATTTTTCACTAACCGGATGAAATTACTGATTGTCGAATCTCCATCGAAAGCAAAGACCATTGAGAAATATCTCGATGGCGCTTTTACTGTACGCGCATCGGTCGGACACATTCGCGATCTGCCAAAATCAAACAAAAAAGCCATCGATATCCCTGGCGGATTTATTCCCCATTACGAGATTTCAAAAGGCAAAGAAAAAGTGGTTGATGAATTACAAGGCCTAGCTGAAAAAGCAAAGGAAATTATTCTTGCGACAGACCCAGACCGTGAAGGAGAAGCTATCTCATGGCACCTGAAAGAATTGCTTGATCAGGATAAAAAAGTAAAAGCTCCGATCAAACGAGTCACCTTTCATGAAATCACCAAGGAAGCCGTACTTGAAGCACTCAAGGAACCTCGTGATATTGATGCAAAACTTGTCAAAGCCCAAGAAGCACGCCGTGTCCTCGATCGCCTCGTAGGCTATGATCTTTCTGGTATTATCTGGAAAAAAGTTCGCTACGGGCTTTCGGCTGGACGCGTACAATCCCCTGCACTGCGCATTATCATGGAACGAGAGCGAGAAATCCGCGCTTTTATTCCAGAGAAATACTGGGTTATTAAAGGAAACTTTAAAACAAAGAAAAATGTAGATCTCTTACTTACTTGTAGCGAAGAGCCACGTGATGAAAAATTTGTACAAAAAATTCTTGAGATCGGCAAGAAAGGCACTTGGAATGTCGCCGGAGTAAAAGAATCGGAACAAAAGCGTACGGCGCGTGCACCATTTACCACATCAACACTGCAACAAACAGCAAGTACTCGTCTTGGTTTTTCGCCGTCACGTACGATGCAAGTCGCTCAGAAGCTCTATGAAGCCGGCCACATTACTTATATGCGTACTGACAGTACGAACATGTCCGCGGTTGCTCAAGCACAAATACTGGCACTCGTTGAAAAGAAATATGGAAAAGAATACGCCCAAGCAAACGTCTACAAATCAAAATCAAAAAATGCCCAAGAAGCCCACGAAGGTATCCGCCCAACACACGTTGAAGTGCTTTCATCCGGACACAATGAAGAACAGAAGAAACTCTATAAACTCATTTGGGAACGTGCAGTTTCTTCGCAAATGACCGACGCGAAACTCTTGAAAACAAAAATTATTGCCAAAGTCGCAGGACACGATGATATTCCAGAATTCAGTGCGAACGGTTCTCGAGTTCTTTTCCCAGGTTGGCTGACGGTAGATTCTGATGCACGCGGAGAAGATGTTGAACTCCCGGAAGTGAAAGAAGGCGAGGAATTGAAGCTCATCGACCTTGCGAGTGAAGAAAAAGCAACTGAACCGCCCAACCGCTACACTGAAGCAGGACTCGTGAAAGAACTAGAAGCCCGTGGCATCGGCCGTCCGTCAACATTCGCATCGATCATGCGCACAATTGAAGAACGTGGCTACGTCACCAAAGAAGGCCGCACTCTTTTCCCTACCGATACCGGCGAAGTGGTTTCAGGATTCCTTGAGGAAAATTTTGCTAACTATATTTCTGATACATTCACCGCTGAAATGGAAGATGAACTCGACGACATCGCCGAAGGCAAACGTGAGTATGTAAAAACACTCAAAGATTTTTATGGACCATTCTTGAAAGAAGTGAAAGAAAAGGATAAGCTCGCGAAAGCGACCAACATGGGTGATGCCCCAGAGGATATGCTCTGCCCAAAATGTGGGTCAAAAATGATTATCAAACTTGCACGTAACGGCAAGTTCTATTCGTGTTCGCGATACCCAGACTGTGCTGGCGCTCGAACCATGGAAGGCCTTGAACTTGAAGGACCAAAAGAAACAGGTGAAATGTGCCCACTGTGTGGCGACAAAAAAGGAAAATCAGGTGGTGGCAAACTCGTCATCCGCCAAGGGAAATTTGGCGCATTTATTTCCTGCTCGCGCTATCCAAAATGCAAATTCATCAAAGAAGATGAGGAAGAAAAGAAGAAAAAAATGACTGGCGTACAGTGTCCTATTTGTAAAAAAGGCGAAATGATGGAACGTCGCGGTCGCTTCGGTATTTTCTATTCCTGTTCAAATTACCCTGACTGCAAAAATGCGATCAAAGCAAAACCAACTGGCCGAATCTGTCCGATGTGCGGAAGCTTGATGATGGAAGGAACGAAGACAATTCCAGAACGCTGCAGCAACAATAAATGTCCTAACCACCGACCAGACAAATTGGACAAGAAATCGTAAACAATGCCGCGGTGGCGAAATTGGCAGACGCACTACGTTCAGGTCGTAGCGGGAGTAATCCCATGGGAGTTCAAGTCTCCCCCGCGGCACAGAAAAATAATGTTCAATCTGTAATGAGTAAGCCTCTCTGACGGCAAATGGGTGACTTCCTTTTTTATAGATTCTATTCTACACTCTAAACATGACATCCATTGATGAGATTTTTAAACTCATGGAGGAGAATCCTCCATCCGAGAAGGATAAGGCGCTCATAAAGCATGCCTATGATTTCGCGCAGAAAAAGCACGAAGGTCAACTCCGCGCATCCGGCGACCCATACTTTACCCACGTCTTTGAAACAGCCAAAAACCTTGCCCGCTATGGCATGGACTCACAGACAATTGCTGCTGGACTCCTCCACGACGCAATCGAAGACACCGGAACCCCCGAGGAAGAAATCGAAAAAGAGTTTGGAAAAGAAATTCTCTTTATGGTAAATGGCGTAACAAAACTCGGTAAATTGAAGTACCGTGGCCGAGAACGCCACGTTGAATCATTACGCAAATTCTTTATTGCCGTTGCTCAAGACTTCCGTGTGCTTATGATTAAACTTGCCGACCGTCTCCACAATCTACAAACACTCGAATACATACCTCAAGAAAAACAAAAACGTGTCGCGCTTGAAGCACTTGAAGTGTATGCGCCACTCGCCTATCGTTTGGGTATCGGAAAATTGAAGGGTGAGCTTGAAGATGCAGCATTCCCGTATGTCTATCCAAAAGATTACGCAAAAGTACAAGAAATATTAAAATCAAAAGCAAAAGCCACTGAGCACCATCTAGAAACAGTACTTGGTGACCTCCAAAAAGAACTGGGTAAACAAAATATCAAAGTGGTAAAAATTTCTGCGCGCATGAAGCATACGTACTCGCTCTGGAAAAAACTGAAACGCTACGATATGGATATCGACAAAATTTATGACATTGTTGCTCTGCGCATTATTGTCCCTACGGTTGAAGACTGTTACCAAGTCTTGGGTATCATCCACAGTATCTGGAAACCATTACCAAACCGCATCAAAGACTACATTGCCCTGCCGAAGCTAAACGGCTACCAATCGCTCCATACAACGATTTTTACCGGTGATGGGGGTATTGCTGAAATTCAGATTCGTACCCCACAAATGCATGGTCAGGCTGAATACGGTATCGCCTCGCACTTCTCATATAAAGAATCTATTGAAAAACAAAAGGCCGCAGCCAAACACAAATTTGTCTGGATCGATCAATTCAAGGATCTGCAAAAAAATACTGATAAACCGGAAAAATTCCTCGATGACCTTAAGATGGATTTCTTTACCGACCGTATTTTCGTTTTTACTCCTGAAGGAGATGTTATCGATTTACCGAAAGACTCAAGTCCGATTGATTTTGCCTACTCTATTCACTCTGAAATCGGTCAGCATGCTTCAGCTGCAAAAGTGAATGGTAAGATGGTGCCACTTTCAGCAAAACTCAAAGATAGTGATATTGTTGAAATCACCACCAAAAAAGATGCGCACCCAAGCTCAAAATGGTCAAGCTATGCAAAGACGACCATGGCAAAGAAACACATCAAGCAGTATCTCGATACACACGAGACTAGTTTACTTGATAAATATATCTTTAAGCGCTTTAAGTAATTAAATAGAAAACTTACTTATATCATATAGCCCGGCTTCTTCTTCGTTTTGTTTTATCTCATCTGCGGAACGGTCATCCTCAGCGATAGTAGGAGGAACTTCCTGATCAGTGACCGTGTTTGTTTCAGAAAGCACAACATCTGTAGGTGTTGGAGCATTTTTGACGAGGTACGCATCAAGCATTTCAGTTCCCATCTTTTCTTGGTTTGCCTTAAAGATGGCGAAAATACTACGGAGATCATCGTTGGAAAAGAAATCGATGGTGATATGCCCGCCAAAATCTTTCTTTTCAATATGGACGCGTGTACCCAAGCTCTCCTGTAATTTCTCTTCAATCGCCATAAGTTCCGGATCAGGAACGTACTCTTTCTTACGGATCTTGTCGTAGGCAATCTTTCGGCCAATACGCTCGGCTTCACGCACACTGATACGTTTTACGAGAATTTCTTTGAATAGTACCATCTGCTCGTCGGGACGATCAGAGAGCATCATGAGCGGACGTGCATGTCCTTCGCTAATCTTTCCTTCTGAGAGAGCATTCAATATTTCTTCAGGCAACGTCAACAAGCGTAGTGTGTTTGAAACATATTCGCGACTCTTGCCTACCTTTGTTCCCACCTGACCGTGGGTGAACTTAAATTCATCCGTCAGTCGCAAAAAGGCACGAGCGCGTTCAACCGCATTCAAATCTTCACGTTGCAAGTTTTCAATAATAGCAAGCTCCAACTTTTCCATATTGCTATCGCCAACACGGATAATGACCGGCACTTGTGAAAGTCCTGCAAGCTTCGAAGCACGCAAACGGCGTTCACCGGCAATAAGTTCATATTCAGTAGCGAGTCCACCATCCGGCTTTTCAACTTCTACGCGAGAAACCACGAGTGGTTGGAGCACGCCATATTGGCGAACTGAATCAGCAAGGTCGCGAAGCTTTGTTTCTTCAAATTCACGACGAGGTTGATACGGGTTTGGCTTGATCTTATCGGTATCGATGAGAAATATTGAGTTGGTGTATAGTTCGGACATGGGGATAGTATATAGCATTCAGTATTTTGTATCCAGTATGAAAATGTTGGAAAACCTGTTGAAAATAGTGTAGTATACGCTCATTGCCGGAGTGCCCGCCGTAGGCGGGTAAAGCGGAAGAGGTAGATTTAGTCGCCTCAGGCGACCGCACATTTATGATCTTTGTATATGTACTCAAAAGTTGCAACCACAACTTTAGATACATCGGAATAACGAATAATATTGCGCGCAGAATTGAGGAACACAATGCGGGGAAAAATGCTTCCACCTCGTTTTATAAACCGTTTCTTTTAGTCTATAATGAAGAAGCACCAGACTATAAAAGTGCGAGGAAACGTGAAATATTTTTGAAGAGCGGCAAAGGAAGAGCGTTTTTAGATACAATTAAATAATATGCCGGGATGGCGGAATTGGTAGACGCACACGACTCAAAATCGTGCGGAGCAATCCATGGGAGTTCGATTCTCCCTCCCGGCACAATAAAATAAGCGAAGCGTTTTTGTGCCGGAGGAGCACGCAAATTTCTTTGCGTGTGTGGAGAGTCGAAGGGCGCAGTGATGTTTTGACAGCAGGCAAAACCACGAACCGGGGTCGCAAAAATTGCGAGTGACGACGAGCAATTATTTGTGACCGAGTCTCCCCTCCCGACCTTCATCCATATGTCCACCAAAACCCTAAAAATCAAACCCCTCGTTATCGCTGTAGTTGGTCCTACCTCTATTGGCAAATCTGACTATGCTGTCACGCTCGCCAAAAAAATTGGTGGGGAGATTATTTCTGCTGATTCCCGACAAGTGTATCGAGGGCTTGATATTGGCTCGGGGAAAATCACCAAAAAAGAAATGGACGGCATTCAACATTACATGCTTGATGTGGCTTCACCCAAAAAAGTATTCTCCGTGCACGATTTCAAGAAAAAAGCCCTGCCGATTCTTTTAAATATTGTAGCTCGTGGTAAAACCCCTATCATTGTCGGTGGAACCGGATTTTATGTTGATGCTCTCGTAGGTGAAAATGTCATCCCTGAAGTACCACCAAACAAAAAGTTGCGGAAAAAATTTCTAGCACAATCTGCCGAAGTAAATTTTAAACACTTACAAAAACTCGATCCAAAGCGAGCAAAAACAATCGATAAACACAACAACGTCCGCCTGGTCCGTGCGATTGAAATTGCAACTGCCTTGGGGAGTGTCCCGAAACAAAAAAAGGTAGCACTGCCGTATCGAGTACTTTGGATGGGACTGACCGCCGATCGCGACATACTCCGTAAGCGAATTGAAAAACGTCTGCGCGCACGCCTTTTGCAAGGGATGCTAGGAGAAGTAAAAAAGCTTCGTGCCGAAGGAGTATCATGGAAACGGCTCCATGATCTTGGCCTTGAGTATCGCTATGTGGCACTCCATCTTCAAGGAAAACTAAAAATAGAAGATCTGGAAAAAACCCTCGCGGATAAAATTTACCAGTATGCAATGCGTCAATTACGCTGGTTTAAGCGCAATAAGGAAATAAACTGGATCGACGCAAAACAGATGAGCAAGATGGCGGGACCTGAGGTGATGAAGTTTCTAAAATGAGGCTTTTATGCTATATTTTGAGCGCTTGGGCCTATAGTTCAGTGGTAGAATAATCGTCTCCAAAACGATTGACCGAGGTTCGAATCCTCGTGGGCCCGCAAATTGGATTTAAATACTCGATAACAAAAAATCACCCATATGGGTGATTTTTTGTTATTTCTTAGCTTCTTTGTGCGGGGTTACTTTTTTGCACCACTTACAGTATTTTTTGAGTTCAATTTTCTTTACTACGAGCTTCTTGTTTTTACTGCTCCAGTAGTTGATGCGCTTACATTTTCCGCAAGCAAGTTTTATGAGTCGTTCTTGAGACATAGATGATTTGGTTGCGGGCTTTAGGTAATAGTACCGACAACTGCTCTATAGTAGCAGAAAATCCTGAAAAAGCAAGCCAGGCTACCCGTAAAGAAGACTTGATTCTCACCCTACGGTCGCGGGTACTTTTCCGCCTCGCTTCGCTCATATGGAAAAGTCTTTCGAATCCTTACGGAAGCCAAGCAGTTGGCTTCCTCCCGACACCAAACAAAAAAACGGCAAAAGCCGTTTTTTTTATGTGCGCCGGGAAGGATTCGAACCTTCGTAGCCCTATGGGCGACAGATTTACAGTCTGTTGCGATTGACCACTCCGCCACCGACGCATTAACGATAAGTATACACATTTTTTATTGATTTTCAATGTGATATAACAAATGAACGCTCCCGTAGTTCAATGGATAGAATACAAGTTTCCGGAACTTACGATACAGGTTCGATTCCTGTCGGGAGCACAACAAAACAAAAACCACCCTCTTGGGTGGTTTTTGTTTACATCGTTGCTTTTGAAGCAGTATTAGTACGCATGGTACCGCGACTCTTTTTTCTTTTTGTTTCAATCACTAATTCATTGTTCTTCACAGTGACAGAGACTGAATCCCCTTTCACCACTCCATGAGCGATAATATAGGATGCAACAGGGTTTAAGATCTTTGTTTGAATCAAACGATTGAGCGGTCGAGCGCCGTAATGTGGATCATACCCTTCCTTTGCCAGATATGCGTAAGCCTCTTCAGAAATTTCAAGTGAAATATCTTTAGCAGCCAAACGTTCTCTGACTACTTGTGTACGGATCTTTACAATTTCTTTGATCGCATCGGTTGAAAGAATGTCGAAGACAATAATTTCATCCAAGCGATTCAAGAATTCTGGACGGAAATGATCTTTCAATGTAGCCAACACTTTCTCTTTCGTATTGTTGTATTCATCTTTCTGACTATCGCTATTGAATCCAATTGATTCCATTTTCTCAATGAAGTTGGAACCAATGTTTGAGGTCAGAATAATGATCGTATTTTTGAAGTTCACGACACGACCCTTACCATCAGTGAGGCGACCTTCATCGAGTACTTGGAGTAAGATATTGAATACTTCCGGATGCGCCTTCTCGACTTCATCAAACAACACTACCGAGTATGGACGGTGACGTACAGCCTCTGTCAGCTGCCCTGCTTCATCGTAGCCAACGTAGCCTGGCGGTGAACCCAAAAGTTTTGAGACACTATGACGTTCCATGTATTCAGACATATCCACACGGATGAGTGCTTTATCGTCATTGAACATGAATTGTGCCAATGTCTTAGTAAGTTCTGTTTTACCGACACCAGTAGGACCCAAGAAAATAAATGAGCCGATTGGACGGTTTGGATCAGAGATACCAGCACGTGCACGACGCACAACATCAGAAATTTTATGAATCGCTTCGTCCTGTCCGATGATGCGCTTCTTGAGCTCATCTTCCATACGAGCAAGCTTCTCACGCTCTTCTTCAAGCATCTTCACGAGCGGAATACCAGTCCATCGAGCGACTACTTCTGCGATATCTTCTTCGGTAATTTCTTCCTTGAGAATACGGCGAGATTTCTGCAATTTCTTCAAACGAGTCAACTTTGTTTCAAGATCTTTCTGGAGTGTTGGAATCTTACCATAGCGGATTTCCGCAGCACGCCCCAAATCTGCGCGCATTTCAGCATTTTCAGCTTCAAGACGGAGCGACTCGAGATCTTTCTTGATAGCGCGAATTTCAACCACCGTTGATTTTTCATTTTGCCACTTGAGCTCGATCTCACGAGTCTTCTCACGCAGATTGGCAATTTCAGTATCAATACCTTTGATACGTGCGCGAGTCTCCTTTGCTTCAGGATGGGTTTCAATTTCTTTCTTGAGTGCTTCCTTCTCGATTTCAAGACGCATGATCTTTCGATGTGCATCTTCAAGAACCGGAGGCTTGTTTTCAAGCGCGATGCGGAGTGCTGACGCAGCTTCATCAATCAAGTCGATTGCTTTATCAGGCAAGAAACGGTTGGTGATGTAGCGCGTTGAAAGATTGACCGCCGCAATAATCGCATCATCAGTAATACGAACACCGTGGTAGAGTTCATACTTTTCTTTGAGGCCACGCAAAATAGCGATAGCATCTTCTGGTGATGGTTCATCGATGTATACCGGCTGAAAACGACGAGCAAGCGCAGGATCTTTTTCAATATGCTTTTGGTATTCCTTGAGTGTCGTTGCGCCGATTGCACGAAGTTCCCCACGGGCGAGCGCAGGCTTCAACATGTTTGATGCATCGAGTGATCCTTCAGACGCACCAGCACCAACAATCGTGTGAATTTCATCGACGAACAGAATTATTTTTCCATCGGCTCGTTCAATTTCCTTCATAATAGCCTTTAGTCGCTCTTCAAATTCTCCGCGGTACTTTGTCCCTGCAAGAAGGGATCCGAGATCAAGCGATACGAGCTCTTTGTCTTTGAGTGACTCAGAGACATCACCTTTTGCAATACGCTGCGCCAGGCCTTCAACAACTGCAGTTTTCCCCGTGCCTGCTTCACCGATCAAGATGGGATTATTTTTGGTGCGACGAGAAAGAATCTGCATGATGCGCATGATTTCTGAATCCCGACCAATAACTGGATCGAGTTTGTCTTCTTTAGCGAGTTTGGTGAGATTGCGAGTAAATTTAGTAAGCATGCGCATTTTCTTGGGTGTTCCGACATCAGTGATATTTTGATTGCGGAATTCTTCAATGATTTTAATAACCTGCTCTTTTGTAATACGGAAACGAGAGATAACTTCACGAGCTTCTGATGGCACATCGAGCACTGCCACAAAAAGGTGTTCAGTGGAAATGAAATCATCTTTCAAAACCTGTGCAACTTTCTGGGAATTCTCAATAACCTGTGCTAAGTCAGGAGTAAGATAGAGTTGATATGAAGGAGAGACTGTTGTGCGTGTTTCCGGTGCTTCAATTGCTTCAAGCAGTGAATCAGTGAGTAGTACAGTATCAATTTCCAAACGATCAAGAATAGAGGTCACCATCGATTCTTCTTGCACAAGCAACGCTGTCATCAAATGCAAGGTATTTACGTGATTCTGACCACGTTCAATAGCGAGCTCATGAGCTTTGCGAATTGCTTCTTTGGCACGAGTTGTAAAATTGTGAAGTGGTGGCATAAAATTAAGTTTACATTTATAAGGTCTTAGTAATACATTCGATTGGCGGCGTGTTATTGGTTCAAATGTCTCAACATTGTAACATTTTTTAATAATTGGTCAATACTTCTACTGTAAGGCTTGTCTTAGAATGTTTTTGACGGCATCAGCATCAACAAGCTTTATCGTGCCATCGGGCGAAAGTACCGCGATACCAGCGACTTCCCCATCAAGCGTCAGTGCTGGTGATGCAATAAAATCTCCCGAGATATCATCATTGAGCGTAATCGAACCCTGGTCAGTCTTCTTTCCAGTGCCCGAGGTTGTCGCTCTCGTCAATGATGACGCGATGCGCTTCAACACCTTACTAATACTCTCAGAATAAAAGATGAGTGTCTGTCCAATCTTTATCGTATTTATATCTGCAATCGTAAGCGAAGCAGGAATCGTCGGCATTGGAGATGCCGGAGCAAATCGGAACACAGCTATACCCTGCTCATTTGACAAAAGTTCGAGCGCCAAGCGAGAATTAGTTCCAAAACTGCCAATATATTTTTTACCAGCTTCAATTGTTCTGCCGTCTGCGACAATTAATTTATCGGGACCCCCAACGAAACCAACCGTAATCACATCAACAACCAGTGCATCAAGATTTTTACCTACAGAAATTTTTACCTGCGCATCTTTGTAGCGCGCAATAGCATCGACGATAAGATCATCTTCTTTTACAATAACCGTTGTCTGCACACCTTTATTGTTTGAGGAAGTAGCAGGGGTTGTTTGTTCAATTGTTTTTTCAATCACACGATTGATTGTATTGGTGACATTTGTCGGAGCAACCTGCAAAAGCGACACTGTAGCGATTGAAGTCGCGATAGACGCAATAAAGGCCACAAGGAGTGCCAACAAAATAAGTTGTGATTTGTTAAGGTCGTTGAAATCCATAGGGGTATATCTAAAACCTGCTACTCTTCTTACTTTTTTATTATAGCATGTGCGTCAAGCGCACTCCTACAGCCACGGTTTCATTTTCTGAAATATTTCAGTGAGCGCTTTTACGAGCGCATCGATATCTTTTTTGGTTGTTGTTCGCCCTAAACTAATACGGATACTTCCCTCGTCTTCCGGGTTGTCTTTCTTGCCGTAGAGCGCTTCAAGCACATAGGATTCATCAGGATCATCACTTTTACAGGCACTCTTGGAAGAAACAGCAATGCCTTTTGCATCAAGCTCGATCACCAAAAGCTCACTTGATATACCTGGAAAAGAAATATTTATGTTGTTTGGCAGACGTTCACTGGTATGACCATTGATGCGTACCTTCGGAAATTGTTTTTGCAGTTTTGTAAATGCGTAGTCTCGGATCGTCGTTAGTCGTTTCGCTTCCTTCCCTACCATGCGAATTGTTTTGTGAAGTGCGACAGCAAGCCCCACAATAGCGCTCGTATTTTCCGTCCCTGGATGCATTTGAAATTCTTGATTGCCACCCGAGTACACCCCAATACATGGAGTTCCACGACGTTTATAGAGCACTCCACTGCCGCGTGGTCCATAGATCTTCGATCCATTGAATGAAAGGAGGTCAACGTCAATTTTACGCATATCTATAGGCATATAATTGATCGCTTGTGCTGCATCCGTGTGAAAGAGTGGGTAACGAGAATTTTTATTCTGCGTTTTTCTAAAGTGCCGTACTTCTCTGGCAATTTCGCCAATTGGCTCTATGGTGCCAATTTCATTGTTTGCATACATGACTGAAACTAAAATAGTTTCAGGCTTCAGTGCAGCGCGAATATCTTTCGGATTAATAATTCCTTTTTCATCGGGCATAACATAGGTCACTGACACTCCTTCTTTTTCAAGTTGCCGACATGTTTCGCGAACCGCAGCATGCTCAATCGCAGTCGTTACAATATGTGGTTGATATGTTGCTTCTGGATTATTCTCACGAAAAGCGCGGACCACGCCCAAAATAGCGATATTATCGCCTTCAGTACCGCCCGTCGTAAAAATAATTTCTTCTGGGTGTGCACACAACAAATCGGCAACTTTTTTTCGGGCAACAGCAATAGCTTTCCCGGCCTCTACACCTTCTTTATGGAGCGAGCTCGGATTCCCATGAAGCGACAACGCGCTACTCATAGCTTTTTTGACGTCCTCATCCACCGGTGCAGCAGAAGCAAAGTCGAGATAAACCCGCCCTTTGGTGGGAAATTTTGGCGGGTAAATTCGTTTGTTCTTTTTACCACTCATTGTAGTTGCATAGTAGCGCAGACCATAGATTTTTCAAAACCCAGTAGTGAATTTTGGTCAGGCACAAATTTCATTTGTGCGCTCCGATCCTAGTCGGAGTATGACCAAAATCTACTACCGGGAAAATTGCAAAAATGGTTTTTTAGTTGTATACTGCTTCATCGTATGAGCACCACTTTGATCATTTTATATGCCGCTTGCGGCGTTATTGTCCTCCAGCTTGCCTGGATCATAATGACAGAGCTACGACTTAAGAAGGTCTTTCGGGGCAAAGGGGCAGAAGATTTAGAAGGAATGCTCAAAGATGTTGCCGAAGGTATCAGCAAGCTCGAACAGGCAAACAAAGAGATCACCAGACTTTTGAACGAACATGACGGGCGCATAAAGACATCAATTCGTGGTGTTGAGCTTACCCGATTCAACCCATTTCAAGAGGCTGGTAGTAATCAAAGTTTTGCGATTGCACTCATGAACGAAGAAGGTGATGGTCTTGTGCTCTCTTCTCTCTATTCTCGAGATCGCATGAGTATCTTTGCAAAGCCGGTAAAAAAAGGTACCTCTGATTTTGAACTAACTACCGAAGAAAAAGGCGTGATTCAAAAAGCGACCCGGTAAATTTTCATCAACTATTCTCTCAACTTTTTAAAAAAATCCCCACTGTTGGATTTTATTTTGTATGGCAAAAGAAACTGAACAAAAAAATATGACTGAGCGATCACCAGTAGTTGTTGTCATGGGACACATCGACCACGGAAAATCGACACTCCTCGACTACATTCGTAAAACAAACGTTGTTGATAAAGAAGCAGGTGGTATCACCCAGCATATTTCTGCGTACGAAGTACAGCATAAAAATGAAGCAGGTATCATGAAGCGTATTACTTTCTTGGACACCCCAGGACACGAAGCCTTCTCAAAAATGCGTGAACGTGGAGCAACTGCTGCAGACATTGCTATTTTGGTTGTCTCTGCAGAAGACTCAGTCAAACAGCAAACACTTGAAGCCTGGAACACCATTGTTTCGAGCAAGACCCCATTCATGGTGGCCATCAACAAGATCGACAAACCTGGAGCAAACGTCGAGAAAACAAAAATGGATCTTGCGGAAAAAGGCATCTATCTTGAAGGATACGGTGGTGATATCCCTTTTGCTGAAATTTCAGCGAAGGTGGGCACAGGCGTACCCGAGCTCCTTGATACCATCCTCCTTGTTGCTGAACTTGCTGAACTCAAAGGTAATGAGAAAGCACCCGGAGAAGGAGTAGTCATAGAAGCGCACCGCGATCCAAAACGCGGTATTTCTGCAAACCTCATCATAAAAAATGGCACGGTAGAAAGTGGTATGTTTATACTTTCAAACGAAGCCCTTGCAACAACGCGTCTTTTCGAAAATTTCCAAGGCGAACCGATCAAGCATGCAACGTTTTCCTCCCCTATTCGCATCACCGGATTCGATGCCTTACCAGAGGTTGGTGCGACCTTCCAAGCATATGATTCTAAAAAAGAAGCTGAAAAAGCACGCGAAACATTTATTGAGAACAAAAAGAAACAAGTTGCGAACAAAAATAATACAAACGGAAGAGAGATAAAAACGATTCCGCTCATCATCAAAGCTGATGTATCAGGCACACTCGAAGCTATTGAAAAAGAAGTAGCAAAACTTGCACAGGAAACTATTGCATTCAAGGTTATTACAAGTGGCGTTGGCGCAATCGGCGAAGCAGACCTTAAATTGGCAGGAGGAGATAAGGATGCGATTATTGTTGGCTTCAATACCAAGCTCGATAACGGAGCACGCGACCTAAACGAAATGCTCCATGTACGCGTAGAGACGTTTGAAATAATCTACAAAATGATCGATTGGCTCAAGGAAGAAATCGAGGCAAAGCGTCCACGACAAAACGTAGAAGAAGCCACCGGCACTGCAAAAATACAAAAACTCTTCAGTAAGACCAAGGAACGCCAGATTGTCGGTGGTAAAGTATTTGTCGGAAAATTAGTTGCTGGCGCACAGGTAAAAATCCTCCGTCGCGACTTTGAAATCGGCCGTGGAAAGATTATTGAACTCCAGCAAGGTAAAGTGCGCGCCAAAGAGGTTGAAGAAGGACTTGAATTTGGTATGCAAATGGAATCAAAAACAGAACTTGCTCCAGGCGATATGATTGAATCATTCATAACAGTAGAAAAATAATTATATGGCCGAACTACGTCACGAAAAAAGAAATGCACTCATAAAGCGAATGGCTGCTCAATTTATTGAAACAATTAGTAATCAAACTTCAATGATTACGGTTACTGACGTGCAAATGTCCGACGACTTGAAAAAATGTGCGATTTTTATTACAGTGTTCCCCGACAGCAAAGAAAGTATCGTACTCGACTTTGTGAAGCGAAATTTGACCGAAATGCGTGATTATATCCGCGAACACGCAAAAATGGGGATGGTTCCCTTCTTGGATATTCAAATCGACCAGGGAGAAAAGAATAGGCAGAAGATTGAGGGATTATTGAGAGAATAGTGGTATAGTTTGTAGATTGAAAATATAAAAGGCCTGGTCGCCAAGTAGTAAGGCAACTCTCTGCAAAAGAGTTATACGTGGGTGCGATTCCCACCCAGGCCTCAAGCGAGCAAACAAATGTTTGCGAGCGTAGAGCACATGGAGCACGTGAACTGCTTCACGTGCGTGTGGGAACCGCAAGGCTTTTCATTATTTTGCGATAGCAAAATTGAAAAGCACCCGCGGCGGTAGCCGAGATTCCCAGTGCTTTTATTTATTTGCCCGAGTGGCGAAATTGGTATACGCGCGAGACTTAAAATTTCGTGGTCGTAAGACCGTGTGGGTTCGATTCCCACCTCGGGCACAAAAAATAAATAGTTATTTATTTTTGCCAAGGAGCGAGCGAACTGCTTCGCTCGTGTTGGGAATCGAAAGGCTTTTCATTATTTTGTGAAGCAAAATTGAAAAGCACCCGCGGCGGTAGCCGAGATTCCCCCGATCACAAAGCATGTTGAAAACTGACGTGTAAATTGCAGAAATTGTGCTAGTATTATTTTAGTTTTTATATCCGCCCTTAGCTCAGCTGGTAGAGCAGATCCCTCTTAAGGATAAGGTCGCAGGTTCGATCCCTGCAGGGCGGACAAGATTAAAAAAGTAAACTTCTTTACTTTTTTGTATACTTGTCCGAGGCACAGCGATGTTTTGCCAGTGGGCAAAACCCGCGAGCCGGGGTCGCGAGATTTTTTGCACGGCGGTGCAAAAAATACTTGTGACGACACAGGACTGCTTTACTTTTCTGTACACTTGTCCGACCCGGAAGCATATTTCGCTAGTAAGCGAACTAGCTGAGGCGGGGTCGCGAGATTTTCCGAGTGACGACAAAAATATCACCCTGTCTTCTTTTTTCTACAAAACAGTTTCTTTGCCTGTCGTTGAAATTCACGTAGAGATGCGAATAAATCATACCGATCAGTAAAATATCGACCCTCTACACCCAAAATCTTCCTACTGAGATAGAGAGCACCCAAACCAACAAGTATTCCAAAAACTGTATCAATAGCGTAATGCTGTAACGTATAGACCGTGCCGACAAGCTCAGCGAGCACCCAAGGAATAACGAGTAGCGCAAGTGGTGCCCAAAGTTCAATAGCAATAACAGCCACCACAATCCCCCACGCTGCATGCATAGATGGAAAAGCGGTGATATTGAGAGATTTTCCTGAAGGATCTCGCCAATAGGTATCGAGTTTTTCAAACACGCTTGTCATGTACGGCGTAAACTTTGTTTCCTCTAGAGACTGCATAACAGCAACCGGCGGCGTCATGTGTAATTCATTCAATCGATACATAGAGCTTGGAGATACTGCTGGGACTAGAATCCAAAATGGTATACCAATAGCTCCAGCGATAAAGTATGCGAGAATAAACTTTCTAAAGAGTAACGTCTTCGAAAATACAAGTACCACCGTGAGTAAAAGAACTACGGGGATCAGGTATGCATAGGCCTTCACAATAACAAAACCTAAGACATCATTTGTAATGAGTGTCTGTAGATAAAATGTTGGATAGACACCAAAAAAAATTTTATCGAGAGCCATGAGTTTATTTGAAACAACCCCCGCATGGATTGGGTCAACTCCATTGAAGAGAAGTTGGACTGAAAAGGCAGTAGCAATAGTAGCAAGATAAAAAATCCCAAAAACAAAAAAGAAACTTCGTAAATTCTGTACAATAACTGTTGCAGTAGATTCTTTATTTTTTCGTAACCACATTATAAAAAGAGTGCATGCTGTATACGCAAAAAGAGGCACAATAATTGCCGTAAATGTTTTGCCATCGAAAATAGTTGCAAGAAAGTGCCCCTGTAAAAATTCTGCCCCACAAGCACCCCAACCTCCATGGCAGGTAAGAGCAAATATCGTTATACACAGAAAAAAAATACATACCGGGACTAGAAGTACGTATGCCTCAACAGGAAGTGCACGGAGAAAATTTTTCACCTATTTATTATAGCTTAAAAATTAGAGAGAATGGGGAAAATATGGTATCGTATTTTCTAAGACGTTGCCGGGGTGGCGAAACCTGCCTGCCGGCAGGCAGGTTGGTAGACAACTATGCATTACGTATATGTGATAAAAAGCCAGATAAGAAACTATATCTATGTCGGTCTCACTGACAACGTAACCCGTAGAATTAGTCAACATAACGAGAAACACAATAAAACAACAAAACCCTATGCACCATTTGATGTTTTACTAGTAGAAGAGTATCATTCAAGACCAGAGGCTAGAATAAGGGAGAAGTATTTAAAATCTGGCATTGGTAAAGAATTTTTAAAATCCTTATAAAAACTGCCGGGGTGGCGAAATTGGTAGACGCACTTGCCTTAGGAGCAAGCGGAGTGATCCATGGAGGTTCAAGTCCTCTCCCCGGCACAAATACAAAAAAGAGCGGTATTTACCGCTCTTTTTTGTATTTGTGCCGGGAGTGAAGCACCTGCGTGCTTCGCGTGAGAGGACTTGAAAACCTTGAGCATGTGCTCGCAGTCCACATTAGTGGACGAGAACACGCGAAAGGTGTACAGAATCTGTAAGATTCAAGATTCCTCTCCTGTATAACTTCCTCCTAAAAACCCCTTACAAATAAGGGTTTTTTACACTCTCTGCCACTTGACTTTTAGCTTGTTTTAGTGTATAATCCGAATAGAAAATACACGTAGTGCTCTTTGACAGCACGAACCAATATAAAGACAAAAAATAGTAAGTAAACAATAATAACAATCTAAAAACACGGCGAAGGAGGGCCGGCGTAATGAAAACTCTAATTATCTTGAATGCTGTAGCAGCCTCTTCAAGTACAAGTCAGAAATTAACCTGGGATGAAGCGCTGCTGGCCGGATTTATTCTTGGCCTCATAATAGCTGCAATCGTAGGTATTATTTGGTTGATTGTATGGTATGTAAAGAAATCAATCTTCTTGCCAGAATCAAGCAAGTATTATGCAGTGGAATTATTCAAAAATTTCCACCATATAATCGGTGGGAGCAATGAGGGTATTTCCATTAATGATCCTCGCAGAAAGCGTAAGTTTAAAAAATTTACTGATGCCTGGGAACTTCTCTCAGACCCTACTGGTAAATATGATGGCAGAACATACCTTCAAAAAAAATACAACTGGTATTTTATTTGGTATGGCATCTATCGTATTAAGAAATACGATATCACCTACGAAAAAGCTGTGGACAAAACACGCATGGACGAAGGTGATGCAATTATCTGGGATAGTGATCCCGGTAAACCAAAAGAAGGTACGGCAATCGTACGGAGGAAAAGGGAAACTAATTATGTCCCCTGGCGAGCAAGTCATGCTCGCGTAACCGTCCACGCAACTACCGGCCACGGAATCTCTGATGAAGCATTAAAAAAATTCGAAGAAAAAAATGTGTTAGTTCCGCAAATTATCGGGGTCAACACACGTACAAACAACATCGTTGAATCAGTAAATCCTTACAAGATGATTTACAAAATAGATGATTACGTGAAGGCGTTCTTTGGTTCTTTTGATGCTCGCATGCGAGCCTTTACCGGTGGAACTTCCATTTTAGACTTTAATAAAATTGATAGTGAAGAAAGCCAAGTTACAGGTATTTCTAAGTTTATGAAGTACATTAACGAAGCAAGTGAGCCCGACAACACTGATGGTGTTGTCGTAAATATTGGCGCAAAACTTCACATTACCAATTTTATGGGTTATGAAGGAACAACGGAAGAGGACAAAAAAGTTATTGGAAGCATCAATGAAGTATTTGTTGCTTACCAAAAAGCTGAAGCTGCAGGAATAGAAGGAGCAGGAGAAGGTGCTAGGGCTGAAAATCAACTGAAAGGCAAAGCAAAAGGAGAACAAGCCCTGCTTGAAGCTCAAGGATGGATTACTGTTAAAGATGGTAAAACAACTCAGAGAAATCCTGATCCTAATGTTAAGGAAATTGCTACCGCTCTTAAGGAAGCAAAGAACCATACATTGGTCCTTGATACTACAAAGCTCGTTCCTACGTTAAACGTTAACAATTAAAAAGGAGGTAAAAATGGAAAAGTTATTTATTTTTTTGGGTGTCTTAATAGCACTTGCTATTGTCACCTTTATTATTGGTTATTTTATGACCGGTAGCCTGAAATTCTGGCAAAAGAAAGACTCAGGCCACGAAGAAGAGCATCACCATGCTCCTGCAAAAAAAGCAGGCCATGGTGGTGGTCACGACAGTCACGGTCATAGCCATGAGGAGAAAAAAGGTTGGGGATGGGTAATTGTTGCATTTCTTCTCTTTGCACTGGCAGCCGGCTATGTCGGCTACCAGGTAAAGATGAATAAACTGGCTGCCGAAAAAGCAGCCAAGGAAGCAGAAGCTGCAAAAGAAGCTGCTCTTGCGAAAGCAACTACTATCATAAACCCACTGGTAATCCTTGATAGTGTGTCTGTGGATGTTAAAGACGGTGTTATGAATACTAAAGATTTCGTAATACTTACGGCAAAAAATATAGTTAAGATCGTGGTTGACCCAAGGTGTAAAATTCAATACACAATAAACGATTCACGTCTTATATATGATGAGCCGGGACCTTACATTGAACAAAACGCCAAACCAACCCTAGGGAAATACGTCTTTGGGGGACACGGTGAAAGCGGCAGAGTTGTTGTGTACTGGTGGTCAGAGATTACCCAAAAGACACTTGTCTATAACGGTAAGTAAATGATTCGTGCTAAATAGTAAAATGAAAAGCAGTTCTGGATTTTTCCGGGGCTGCTTTTTTCTTTACCTAAAACAAAAAACACCCCGCAAGCGAAGTGTTTTTTGTTTCGAGTTTTAGAATCTAGAGATTCACATTCCCCGTCTGCACATTGATACCTTGGATGTTGAATGTACTCATGATGATATTTAGGATAGTAAAGACACCAATCATCACCAGCATCCCTACAAGCCCCCACATCATATGTTGCTTCCCTGTCGTTCGTTCCTCTTCATTGTCGGTATTGGCCATAAACTGGACAATGCCAACAAGAAAGTAAACGAAGGCAGCAGCGAACATAAGAATGATGAGCGGGTTCAAGATAAGCCTGTCGATAGTTTGGACAAGCTTATCAACCTTCTCAGCCGCATAGGCAGTGTGAACAAGCAAACTCATTTTTTTAGTTAGAAAACTGGAGCCGTATACTGCGTGTTAGCGCCGTTACCGGTACCAAATGTCTTACTGATGAGAGCAACCAATCCCCAGATAGAAACGATGACGAACAAACCAATAATACCAGAGATCATGATCTTACGAGCTTCACCCTGCTTTTCTTCATCTTTTGCAGTGATGTATTGAATAACACCCCAAACGAAATACACAACACCAAGCGTGATGAGCACAGGAACAATGATATTTAAGATATCATTGATTTTACAAATGATGAATTCAACAGTTCCTGTAACAGGATATGGATTACATACCACTGCGTCAGCAAGACGTGGCAAAAGAAGTCCGAGACCGAGAAGCGAAACGACCTTTGGTGAAAATGCTGTTACTTTTGAAATAAATTTTTTCATTCTAATAATTATAGAAACAAATTTGCTAATAATGAAACGACCTTACTACTAATAATAATTAACTCATAAATGCCCAATAAAGTATACCATAGTTCTAGTGTGTAGGAAGTTGTGGAAGGGTGAATTCAATATTGAATGTGTTTGTAAGGATACGCACCAACCCCCACACAGAAACGATCACAAAAAGCCCCAGAATACCCCACATCATAAACTGTCGCCCCTTCTGTTGCTTTTCCTCATTGTCTGCATTTCCGATAAATTGCACTACTCCCCAAATAAAAATAACAATCGCAGAAGTAATAAGTAGCGGGACGACTGATCGGGAAAGAAGACAGGTGAAAAAATCAATAAGCTGAGCAATTTTTGGTGAGTTTGGTAGTTGAATACCGACACTATCGCAGTACGCAGCAAAAGTCAGGTTTGGGATAGCTAATGCAGTAAGGGGTAAAAGAATGAGTATTTGTTTTTTTATTTTTTTCATCATGATTTTTATTGAACTGACTTTCTTAGTTCATCGACAGTGTCTCCTATCGCCTGCGCCAAAACCCAAGCACCCAAAAGAACAGCAGCCCCTATAAGCGTATACATGAGTGCTTTCTTTGCTTTTGAAATTTCTTCTGGCTTACCTTGCGCAGAGACAAAGAGAAAACCACAATAAATAATGGCGAGAGCGACTATAGGTATGCCGATAGTGAGAACAATATCGAGAATTGCTTTAATGAAAGTGTTTAAGTCGGTAATCCCTTGCAGTGGGTTGCATAGTTTACCATCCGCTGCTTCAGGACAAGGAGGAGGACTTGGATTCCCAGTCTTTGCAAGTACTCTAAGGGGCGACAGAAAAAAAGAAACCACTAATAACGCGTATGGCATAAAAAGACTACTAAGGTTCGAGATTTTTGTGAGCATGATATTCTTTAACGCATGGTAATTATACCGCATGCTAAAAGCCGATCCAAGCACCATTCCAACCCAAAGCGTGGATAACTGTTTCAATGATAAGCCAAGCGGCTAATACAATAACGAGCCCAATTGCAACATTGCTAAAAATCTTTTTTGCTTGCCCTTTTTTCTCATCTGATCCACCGGAAGTAAGTAGTACAAAACCAGCATATGCAAAAATAATCGCAGCAAGCGGTACAACTGCAATCAATACAAACTGTATAACATTGTTTACCAACCGCATAAGCGCACCGAAATCACAAGGAACCGTCACCCCATCACAAGGAACAAGTGGTGCGCTGTCAGCAAAAACAAAAACTGGTACCACTAGTGCCACAAGAGAGAGTGCTTGTATTATTCTTTTTCTATTTTTATAAAAAAATTTCATTATCGTGATGGGGTAACAGGTGGTAACGCCCGTAGAATAAGATCGAGGGTATTGCTTGCTTGATTAAGTGCTGAATCGTAGGTAAGTAATCCCGAATAACTATTGTTTATTATATCAGAAAATAGCTTATCAGTAGCTGTTATGTCAGGATCAAGCCATGCCCGCGCAATAAGCGCAGAGTTATAGAAGGTGGAAACATATTGTTGGGTGGTGCCTGTTGGGCGAGCAGAAAGAAGATCACGTCGAACTGGTGGGAGTGAGATATCTGGTAACGCAACAAGCTGGCTTTCAAAGTCAGCGGTAGCCATTAAACTTGCCGCAGCAAATGCTCCAGGAATATTCTTTGAACTTTTAAGCACTGATATGCCTGTTATCCGACCGAAGGTGACTTTTGCTTGTGCATCTTTTGGTTGTGGCATAAGCGCTACATTGAAATTCAAGTTTGGGTTCTGCGTCTGTATTGAGAACAGTTCGCTCGCGTAACCAAAATAAAATGCAAGGTCTCCCTGAATAAATGAGGTGCGCGAATCAGGTCGTGAACGATTCCAGCTATATGCAGCTTGAGCTGGGTCTGCAAAAGACATGTAAAACTGTAAAGCCTTTTTTGAACCATCAGAAAGAGTGCTGTTTGTGCTTCCTGCTAACACTGAATTTAGTTCAGTATCTTTGCGCATTACAATGGGATTGCCAGCTTGCAAGAAAAAGAGGGAGAGAACATCTTTTGCGTGAGTGATGTTACTGTACGTCCCAAGTGCTACAGTACTCTTTTTAATAGAATTTACTGCAACATCAGGAATAGTGAGTTTTGGTACAAGCGCCACAAGATCATTCCATGTTGCCGGTGGAAGCGCAATACCCGCCGACTGAAGCATATCGAGGTTGTAATACATTACTAAAGGATCAACCATTATCGGAATACCCAAAATACCTTGAGGGGCAAGATACAAATCCCCTTCCTGTATAAGCGTACTTTGAAATGTTGCTTGAGAGAGACTCGTGTACGGAATCGGCATAATCTTATTGCGGTACTTTAGAATTTTGTCGTTCGAAACAAAGACAAGATCTGGTCCAGTTCCAGAAGCTATTGCTTCAACAAGATCGTTGTCGATCGTTAGCGGATTTTTTTGCACATAGGTGATAGAAAAGGTGCTTTCTTTTGCCTGTAGATACTCACGCAACAACTTTCCCATGCTTGCATTTGGCAATGTTCCCCAAAGTACAACATTTCCAGTAGCAGCACTATTTGTGCCAGAACTACCTATTTTTATGATCCCAGAAAAAATAAGTACAGCAACAACCGCAAATATAATAAAAAGCCCAGTAAGAATGATTTGAAAATTTGAGGAAGACTTTTGTGCCATAAATATCGCTAGTTCTTTTTCAAAATTATACCATAATGATGCGCTCCCGCATCAATGGCGCCCGATGGGGTAAGCCCTGCACGTTCAAAAAGTTTGAGTGCTTTTTCTTTTGAAACAACTTCATCCGGATGTGGCCCCATATGGCCAAAAGATTCAGTCCAGTCAATGAGAAGTAATCGTCCTTTCGGTTTTAAAATCCGTGCAGCTTCTTTGCAAAAAGCATTCTTATCCTCAACTTGAAATAAAATATTTGAAGCAATAACTGCATCCATACTCTCATCAGCCAATTTTGTGCCACCTTTTGCCTCGACATTCGCCCACAGCACTTCTACATTTGTAAGTTTGTGACGCACAGCATCAGCACGAACAGTCTCAACCATTTCAGGCAGAACCTCACAGGCATACACCTTACCCAAACCACCATGAAGCATCTTTGCCGCTGCAAAGGTAAAAAAACCTGAACCGGCGCCGAGATCAGCAACGTTGTGTGCACCAGAAAGCCCAAACTGTTTTAAATTTTTTTCAGGATCGGAGAACGTCATGAAAATAGTGTACCACGAGACACGACACGAATCTACGAATAGAATATATGTTTTATATATACTTCGCTATAACACGAACAACAAAATAAACTAACGCCAATAAAACAACGGTACTAACTAGCCAAGAAAAATAGTAGAAAAAATTCTTATTTCGCTGAATTTTATCAATTTGTTGAAGATTTTTTATATTTTTTAAACTTATTATAAATAGGATAGAAGCACTCAAAATAGATCCATAGATTCCTATTTGCCATCCAGCATAGAAGAAGAAATTAAGAGACGAAAAAATACCTCCACGACTCATAGTAATAAAGTAAAAAAATACAAAAAAGGCTGTTGCAAGCAACTGAAAAATCCCAAGGTTATTTATTTTTTTCATCATCTCCATGATTATCCACTTTCTACAAACACGTAAGCGACGCAATGCTGTCCCCGGGTCGAAGTTTCATGATAGACACACCTTGTGTCTGGCGGCCGAGTGATGGGATTGTCGTTAAATCAACTTTAATCACCTGCCCTTTCTTTGAAATTGCAATAAGTTCACCTTCTGCGCCCACAACTCGTCCAATGATGAGCTTGCCTGTTTTTGCAGTCACCTTTGCCGTCTTAATACCTGAACCGCCACGCTTCTGCGTTTTGTACTCGCCTATTTTTGTTTTCTTACCTAAACCATGTTCACTCATCGTCAAAAATGCACGGTCTGTTTCCCCTTTCTTAATGAGATCCACACCAATAACTGCATCGTTCTTTGAAAGTTTGATAGCGCGCACACCCCCTGCTGCTCGGCCCATCTCACGAATGTCTGCTTCTTTAAAGCGAATTGATTGTCCTTCGGTTGTTCCCAAAATAACTTCATCAGCTTTTTCAACAAGCAATGCTGAAACGAGCGAATCACCTTTATCGAGACGGATAGCGATAAGACCACTACGACGTACATCTTTGAAGCTCTCTGCAGACATTTTCTTTGCCACGCCTTTTTCAGTCACCAACATGAGCGACAGTACTTTTGATTTTGCCTCTTTTGGCATTGGCAAAATTGAAGTCACTTTTTCTTCATCACCAAGCGAGAGGAAGTTCATGATTGATTTTCCCTTGGTTGCACGTCGGCCCTCTGGAATATCGTACATCTTTATTTGATACGCCTTGCCCATATTGGTGAAGAAAAGAAGATCACTGTGTGTGTTTGCAGAGACAAGCATAGTCACGAAGTCTTCTTCTTTGGTCTCAAGATCGATCACGCCGACACCACCGCGCTTCTGCGTGCGGTATTCAGACGGATCAGTACGCTTCACATAGCCACCAGCTGAATATACGAGCATTGATTCTTTTTCTGGAATCAAATCTTCATCGGAAATCTGTTTTACATCTCCTTTGACGATGCGTGTACGGCGGACATCAACGTATTTTTCTTTAATAGCGATAAGCTCATCAGCAACTGTTTTCAAAATCTTTTTCTTACTCGCCAAGAGCGCCTCAAGTTCTTTGATGAGATCTTGTTTTTCTTTCAATTCGAGTTCAACATTTTTGCGTTCAAGACCAGCAAGCTTCTGGAGTTTCATTTCCAAAATCGCAGCAGCCTGTAGATCGGAGAATTTAAATTCCTTCATTAAGTTCAACTTTGCTGTTGCGGTATCTTTCGATGCGCGAATAACCGAAATCACGCGATCAATATGATCGAGTGCTTTTTTAAGACCGAGCAAAATATGTTCACGCTCTTTTGCCTTGCGTAGATCAAATTCACTGCGACGACGGACAACAATCTGACGATGTTCGATAAATTCTTCGAGAATCGCCTTGAGCGACAAGGTCTGTGGTACGCCATCAACGAGCGCCACCATGTTGAAATTGAAATTGGATTCAAGCTGTGTGTGCTTGTAGAGGTAGTTCAACACTTTCTGTGGATGCACCCCTGCTTTCAAGTCGATAGCGATGCGGATATCTTTCGATGATTCATCGCGAAGACCTTTGATGCCTTCGAGCTTCTTTTCTTGCACCAGTGATGCAATCGACATAATCAAATCAGCTTTATTCACGCGATACGGAATAGAAGTGATAATGATCTGGAACGTGCCGCTTTTTTGTTCCACTATTTCCGCTTCTCCTCGACAAACAACACCGCCACGGCCAGTCGCATACGCATGCAAAAGATCACGTGCGCCGTACGCAATACCGCCAGTCGGAAAGTCTGGCCCTTTAATAAATTCAGTTAAGTCTTCAGTTGTTGCTTCAGGATTTTCAATAAGGTGTGCGCAAGCATCGAGAACCTCAGAGAGATTGTGTGGCGGAATGTTCGTCGCCATACCAACCGCGATACCGAGCGTTCCATTCAAGAGAAG